>NZ_JBMPOV010000004.1:0-559762 GCF_049340405.1 Undibacterium sp. Ji42W | reverse complement strand
TGGACAACAATCAGCAGACTGTCACAGATAGACGAGGGAACAAGACCACCTATACGTATGACAGCAATGGTAACGTCACCAAGGTTGTCAATGCACTGAACCAAGTCACGACTTATACCTATGATGCCAACGGGAATCAGGCCAGTGTGACGAATGCGGCGAATGAGGCCACGCTCAGTACGTTTGATCCTAAGAGTTATAAGCAGACTAGTGAGACGGATGCGTTGAATCACAGTAGTACTTGGAACTATGATATTAATACAGGGACTCAGCTTGAAAATCTTACAGACGCTAATGGAAACAAAATCTTTTACAGTTACTTTGCGAAAGGGATACGTATTGATCAGCCGTTAGGTAGATACATTCATATTGGTAATGATGATTCAGGAAACGTTACCTCATTAACTTTTGCCGACCAACTTTCGCGTTTTCAAAACGATGCAAAAGGAAATAGGATTAGCGAGACTGACGCAGTAGGTAAAGTAATAACCTATGTTAATGACGACAACGGTAAGGAAGTGAGCCGGAGCTGGATAGCGACGGTGAATGTAAATGGCGTGCCAACACAAAAGACGGTCAGCATCACGCGTGTGCTGGATGCAGAAGGAAGGGCATTGAGCGAGACCGATGCCCTTGGTGCGACCCGCAAGTTTGAATATACAACTGGCGGACAAATTAGTGCAACTGTTGACCAGCAAGGACGACGCACCACCTATAACTATGATGATACTGGCAGATTGGCCTCCACCACGTATCCGGATGGCAAGACTACGGCGACTGTTTATGATGCTGGCGGCAACAAGATCAGCGAGACTGACCGTCAGGGCAGGACGACGCGCTATGAATATGATGCCCTGAACCGTCTGACGAAGACGACAGCACCGGATGGCAGCAGCATCACTGCAACTTACGATGATGCTGGCCGTATTGCGACCACCACTGATTCAATGAACGACACGACCACCAATGGTTATGATGCTGCTGGCCGTCTGACCACTGTAACGGACAGTAAAAACAAAAAGACCAGCTACGAGTACGACAATGTTGGTAACCGTACCCAGGTTACCGACGCCACAGGCAGAGTCACCAAGTTCAAGTATGATGCGCTGAACAGGCTGGTCATGACGACCTATCCAGACAACAACACCAGCAGCATCGTCTGGAATATCAATGGTACCAAACAGTCAGAAACCGATCAGGCCAGCAATACCACGACTTACGGTTATGACCCGTTGGGCCGTTTGAATCTGGTAACGCAGACCAATGCGGCGACGCAGCAGCAAACGACCTATGTTTATGATAGTAATGGCAACAAGACCAGCCAGACCGATGCCCAGGGGCATACGACAAGTTGGGCTTATGATACCAATAATCGAATGGTTAGCCGTACTTTACCTGCGGGGCAGACAGAGAGTTTTAGTTATGACGTGGCAGGCAACCTGATCCAGAAGACCGACTTTGCTGGCAAGGTGAGCAGCTATGTCTATGACGAACTGGGTCAGGTAACACAGATAAGCAAACCGGATGGCAGCAGTATCACCAACACTTATACAGCAGCAGGTCGGGTCGCCAGCAGTATCATTGCAGGCGGTAATAACCTCAATGGCGCTCAGAACGGTCAGACAAGTTATACCTATGACGCCAATGACAGGTTGAGCAAGCAGGTCAATCCCGATGGTAGTTTCCTGTCTTACGCTTATGACGTCAACGGTAATATCAGTCAGCGCAGTACGGCAACTGGCACCATCAGCTATGGCTACGATGCTAACCAGAACCTGATAAGTATCACCGACAACGCCAGTAAAACCACCAGCTATGTCTATGATGATGCCGGACGACTGGGCAGCACAACTGTTGCCGATGGCGTCACGACCAGCTATAGCTATGATCAGAATGGTCGCTTGCTACAATTGTTGCATACCAAAGGCAGTAATGTGGTTGCCGGTAGCCGTTATACCCTGGCAGCTAATGGACAGCGTAGCAAGGTGGAAGAGTTTGATGCACTGAGCACACAAGTCAATCTGGTGGCAGCGAATCCGGTCCGCACGACAGCTTACTTGTATGATGGTGTCAACCGGTTGACGCAGGAACTGGTAAAGGACCGGAGCAGCACGACAGTACGTACGGTTGACTATGTCTATGACAAAGTGGGTAACCGTAGTCAGAAGACAGAGGCGACAGCGAGTGGGACAACGACTACTGCATACACCTATGACGCCAATGACAGGCTGACGCGGGAAACGAAAACAACAGGTGCTATCAATGTCGTCACGATCTACACCTGGGACGACAAAGGTAACCTGAGCACCAAGACCACAAACGGTCAGGTGACGGTGTATGGCTGGAATGCAGACAATCGTCTTGTCGAAGTGAAGCAGGGTAGCAGTCAGGCGACGGCAATTATGGCCGCACGTTACAGTTATGATGCCAATTGTAACCGGGTACAGAAAACAGAACAGGGGCAGAACACCAGCCCGGATAAAATAACCAACTATCTGGTCGATGACACCTTTGTTTATGCACAGATTGTGCAAGAAGTAGTGACACAAGGTGCAGCAAGTGAAAGCACCAGCTATGTATGGGGTAATGGACTGATCCAGCAGAGTAGGGCGGGGCAACTCAGTTACTATCATGCGGATGCATTGGGTAGTACCAAGGTATTGACGGATTCAAGCGGTAATGTGACCGATGCTTATCAGTATGATGCGTTTGGGACGGTGCTGAACAGGACGGGGACGACCGCGAACAACTATCGTTATACCGGAGAGTATTTCGATGACGCGATTAGTCTTCAATATAACCGGGCTAGGTGGTATGACGCTACGAGCGGCAGGTTTATTAGCATGGATTTATTTGGTGGCTTTGAGCATAAACCTGTATCAATAAACAAATATGTTTATGCTGACGATCAACCAACTATTGCAAATGACCCAAGTGGTGCCTTTGCAAACATGAGTGAACAAGAGGAAGTGCTTGCCGAGCGAGGAGAAATTAGTGTCATTTCTAGGCCAGCATTGAATATCAATCAAATGGCCGCAACTCAACTTAGTAGAGCTGTTTCAAGCTCTAACAGCACTTTGACGAATGTGGGAACTCTGACTATTTTGGCTGATATGTGTAAAAGAAATCCGCAAAATTGCTGGTTGGATGTGCCGGTCTATGCGCTTGGTGGTGCACAAATGCCAGAAACAGCGTGGCATGTAATTTCAGCTCAAATGGGATTCGGCAGTAATGATAAACCAATTTCTCCAGCGTTAAACGGTTATAAAGAGCAGGGCCGAGGGTTCTTAAGTAAAGTTTGTACTGATGACGTTAGAACTGCCTTTGAAGTGAGTAGTGGTAAGCGAGGTGTATGTGATGAATACCCGTTTTCTTCTACTAGACAAGGCGGCGAAGATAATTTCGAGAAATATAATAATGTTTCAATGAGAATGGTTCCGTCAATTGAGCAAAAAATTCAAGGTGGACAGTTGAGACATTTCTACAATGAATTTGCTAGAATTGCAAGGGATGGCTATAGCAAACAGTCTCTGTTTATCGCTCTTGGTGTTCCAGGGGTAAGATCGTTTGCTATAAATCGCGAGAGAAAAGTTAAAATTTGGTAGGCGATAGTATGAATAAGCAGCTAGAAAAAATATGGGAAGAAATTGAATTTTGGAATTTGACTCATTTGGATGAGTCGTGTGGGTCATACCTCAATGATCCTGCGACAGTTGATGTTATAAATGATTTAAATAATCGCTTGGAAAATAAGCTACCTGACGATTTTTTGGACAGTTTGCGGCGACATAACGGAACTGTTAGCTGGACTGTTAAATTTTATGAGGGAACTCTGCTTGACGCTAAATCGATTCTACTTGAGTTGGATGAAGTAAGGGGTGTTGCAAAAGACCTTCATGATGCAAATCTTCGAGATGGCGATAACTCCATGGATTCACTAATTTGCTTTGGCCCTGTAAAAAATAATTTGTGGTCTGACTATTGGATTCCGTTCCATGTTACTGATTGGTCACAAACTTGCTTTGACTTTGACCCCGACATTGGCGGAGAAATGGGGCAGGTTATTTCTGTCAATTGGGAAGGTAATTCCATTAAAGTGATTGCTAAGAATTATTTGGAGTTCCTTCGTTTATGTGCTGACAATTTACCAGATGAGATTGAAGAGTAAAAAACTTGTTATGTTGAATTTCTTAGAATATTAGCTGTTGCCATACATACCCAATAATCAACCGATCATTGTACTTGCGTATACTACGCAACTTTCTCGCCACAAATTGACATCTCTCGCTTGGTCAAATGGTCAGCTATTACGATAAATATCAATTTTTATGAAAGAAGTAATTGATGTTTGCATTTAAGTTTAAAGCTATAGATCGTCAGAATCATACTATTGTCGATAGAGTGGAAGCCAGTTCGGTTGAGGACGCATACGATAGATTAGCAAAGCGCGGCTTTAGTGATATCAGGGTCATAGATAGTAAAAAGACAGCTATTGATCTCAACGACGTTGCTTCTCGACGACGATTGGTGTCTAGTGCTCGTCAGGAACTGGATCTGCAAAAGCAATCCAGCCTGATAATCAAACTTATGATGTTGTATGCCAGAGATGTCAAGATTTTGGGAGGGCTGCTAGTATGGTTGCTGGTCTCTATATTGTTGTATGGTTTGCATAGTGCAATAGCTTTAGTATTAGCTGGATTGTTGATAGCTCATATACTGTGGTTTGTCTGGGCCATGGTGCCAATGACGCTATATGACCTAGCGCTTGATGCTAGCTTTTGGCGGCGTTGGGGGGAGCTTGAACGGATCATGCGATTTCTTGCTACTTGGAAATCATGGTTTAAAACGTCTATATCTGAACGTGAAATCATTTTTCGCTTGGCAAGTGCGGAAGCAGGACAGGGGCGTTTGGAAGCGGCCCTTAAACGAGCTGCCGTGCTAAAAAAGAGCCTGTAAAAATAACTGTGTAAGTTCTCCTGGAGCTATTGGTGAGCGCGGATACGTTCACCAAATTCTATATCAAAGCGGTTGAGTGCCTGTCGCCAGTGTTGTATAGGCATGGTCCATTTCTTCGCTGCCTTGCCCTGTTCGGCGTTCGATTAACCAGAATCATTCCGTCTGACCTGCATTTTTTGCAGAAAATGGCAGATGTTCTGGTTTAGTTGAACACCGATTTGACTAATTTTTAATCAGTAAAGTCAAATCTATTGGCTCGTTTGCTTGAACTTCGCGCAAATCGTTTGTTAAAGACGAACATCTTCGCACTACTGACTATCAGTACGATAAGGTGGGTAATCGAAATCAGAAGACGGAGACCACGGCAAGTGGTACAACGACGACTACCTATACTTATTACGCCAATGACAGGCTCACGCAGGAAACTAAAGTAGCAGGGGCAACCAGCACTGTTACAGCTTGCACCTGGGATAATAGGGGTAATCTGAGTACCAAGACAGCAGGCGGACAAGTTACCGTTTACAGTTGGAATGCAGATAACAGTTTGGTGGAAGTGAAGCAGGTTAGTAGTCAGACTACAGTGATTACGGTTGCGCGCTACAGTTACGATGTTAATGGCAACCGGGTGCAGAAAAGCGAGCCTGGGCAAAACACCAGTCCTGACAAGATCACCAATTACCTCGTGGATGATACCTTCGATTATGCACAGACAGTACAGGAAAGCACGATTCAAGGTGGTGCTACAGAAAGCACTAGCTATGTGTGGGGTAATGGACTGATTCGGCAGAGTAGGGCGGGACAGCTGAGTTACTACCATGCGGATGCTTTGGGCAGTGTCAAGGTGTTGATTGTTGTTGGAAATAATCGACTAGTTTTGGTGCAGCCAGGTTGGACATATTCATCGGGCATGACTCTGCGAGAGGAAGGTGGTTTTTTAATTGGGAAGTTTGCTGGTTCTTCGCAAGAGGAGTTGATAAAAACTTTCCTTCATGAAATATATAGATTGGAATTTGAAGCTGCTATTGAGGCTGGAGCAGCAGGAGTTTCCACTGCAGCTACCGAAGCGGCATTCGGCTTTGCAGAAAGAGCATATGCATTGTTCAGAAATTTGTGAGATGGAATTTGAAAGTATGAAGCAAGTTACTAAAGATTGGATAGAGGCGGTTAAAGCGCTATCAGTACACCCCTTAGTTAAGGTGATTTGCCCCGTTTGCAAAAAAGGCACTTTAAAAATGGATGATATAAGAATACCTAACTATGGCATTGTTGAGAGTAAAATTTGGTGCGATAAATGTGGTGCTTGTAATTACTTGCGTATGCCACTACGACATGATATGTAGACTCATTTCATAAATAGGGTCTGTTAACTTTTTTCGGATTATGTTAACTTTGGAGCATGACACGAAGAGAAGAATCAACCGAAGATCAATGGAGCATATTGGCTCCCTTAATTCCAGAATCGACCAGGCGTAGTGATGGTCGTGGAAGACCCGAAATGCATGATAACCGAGCGGTTGCCCTGTTCAGTGTTCAGTTAAACCAAACCCTTACGCCAGATCAGCATTTTTTGCAAAATCTGGTAAAGGTTTTGGTTCAATCGAACACTGAACTGATCATTTTTCAATCACCACGAGAAATAAAATTGTTCGTCTGATTAAAATTTGAGCAAATTATGCCCGGTTCAGTGTTCAGTTAAACCAAATTCCTCTGCCAGATCAGCATTTTTTGCAAAAACTGGCAAAGACTTTGGTTAAGTTGACACTGAACGGATCATTTTTTAATCAGGCGAGTAAAAAAATATCGTCCGCCTTATTAAAATACAGGCAAATTATTTGCTGGAGACGAGTACCACCCTGAACGCCAAAAAATGTTCAAGATCAGGTTTCCGGGAACTTGTGTTCCGGTACGTGCTGTGTATGCAGGTGAAAATATTATGTCGTTTAAATAAAAGGTATGTTTGATGGAAATTGAAGAAATTACTAATCTGCTGATACGAATTCCGTACTCGATTAAAAGTGGCCCGATTCCTCCATTACGCGTAGTGAACGACATGCTAATTCGGGGTGGAATCGACCGAGGAATGAGTGGGTCTTTGACTTGGGAACCATTTGAACTTAACGATAGAACATACTCGGAAGTGGTTTCGCGGCTGCGGCAAATCAATTCAGAATTAATTGACGCGGACCCCCCACCTAATGTTCTGACTTCGGAGCAATGGATGGAGTGGCGGCTAGTGCAGCGATTCGGTGGTGAGAATTCAGAATTGTCGGTGCTCTTTAATAATCGACATGCTATGAAGGAAAAATTGGAAAATTTCGAAAGAATTGGCGATCAGAGTAATGCGATGCAATTAAAGATCGCGATTATGGGAATCGACGCGCAGATTTCCGAGATACTCGCATCTGCACGTAAAAAAAATTAGGCTGTTGCTGCTGGCCTGTTCAGTGTTCATTTAAACCAAATCCCTCCGTGCTGCCCTGTTCAGTGTTCAGTTAAACTAAGTCCTTTCGCCAGATCAGTGGTTTTTACAAAATCTGGCAAAGGCTTTGGTTCAACTGAGCAGTTAACTGATTATTTTTCAATCGTCGCTAGCAATAAAAATTGTTCGCCTAATTAAAATACAGGCAAATTATTTTCTGGAGGCGAGCACCACCCTGAACATCTAAAAATGTTCAAGATGGACAGCTATGTTGTTTTATGAGGGTGTGGCTAACGCTGCAAATAATAGCCAGTCAGCAGACCATCCCAGGCACTAACATACCGAACAGATTTCGGTGCTGACGTGCAAGGATTTACACCGGTCCACACCTCAGCAGGTGTATAAACGCCATCATGATCTGCCGATAGCTTTTACCTTCTGTAAAACTCTCCAGTACCAATTGCAAAACCCAGCGTGACTTAGGCCTGCCAGTCCGTCTTCTTTTGGGCTTTGCATAAAACTGCTTCGCCGGTGGGAGTATTCGCATATCAAAAAAACCTATCGTTCTACATGTGTACAAATTGCATACAATTGCACGACACTTGTTAGAAATACTCTTCCTGTCTCCTCCCTATAATCCCCAACTGAAAGAGCGCGTCAGCAGCATGTCTGTGATATGCAGTAGTTCAGCGCTTGCACGATGTGAGCTTGTACAGGCTCTTGTGCGTGGCCCGGCACCTGTTGCCGGACAGGGACGTAGTGCGCATTTTTGTGCTGCTCAAATAATTACCTTCACTTGTTCAGGCTTTGGACATTCTGTATCTCTATGGGAGGATGAGTTTCGTCTGTACTTTTTGTGGCTGTGCGCTGGTAGTTGGTGACTCTGAATATATCGCAAGTTTTTGAAATGAATTGAATGAATCCACACGCAGTACCTTCCATTACGCCCTTGAGCTTGCTGGCTTCTCTACGGCAGCATCGCAGGCTCATCACGAGTTTGATACAGCGTGAAGTGCTGATGCGCTATCAAGGGTCGTTGCTGGGTTTGTTGTGGTCCTTTTTTAATCCTGTCTTGATGCTGGCGGTGTATACCTTTGTGTTTAGTGTGGTGTTCAAGGCACGCTGGGTTGGCGGGTCTGAATCGAAGACGGAATTTGCACTTGTATTGTTCGCGGGCTTGATGGTGTTTGGATTGTTTTCTGAATGCGTAAGCCGTGCGCCTGGCCTGGTGGTCAGTAATGTGAACTACGTTAAGAAGGTTATCTTTCCACTTGAGATTTTACCTGTCGTGGCGATGGGGGCAGCTTGTTTTCATTTGATGGTCAGCTTCGCAGTCTGGTTGATTTTTTATTCGATATTTTTTGGTGTGCCGCCTGCGACGATTTTCATGTTGCCTCTGGTTTTGTTGCCCCTGGTTTTGTTGAGCCTGGGTGTGAGCTGGTTGTTGGCTTCGCTGGGTGTTTTTATTCGTGACATACATCAGGTGGTGGGTGTTGCAGTATCAGTGCTGACATTCTTGTCGCCGGTTTTTTATCCGATAGCGGCTTTGCCGGATGGTTTTCGTGCTGTCGTCCAAGTCAGCCCTTTGACGCAGGTGATAGAGCAGAGCCGTGATGCCATGATCTGGGGTAAGCCGCTGGATTGGCAAAGCTGGTTGATTTACTTTTTATTGTGTGGTGTTGTGGCTTGGCTGGGTTTTGCCTGGTTTCAAAAGACGCGCAAGGGGTTTGCTGATGTCCTCTAAGTTTTCCATCAAGGTAGAGCAATTGAGCAAGTGTTACCAGCTCTACGACAAGCCGCAGGACAGGTTGAAGCAAATGCTTTTATCGCGCTCCAAAACTTATTATCGTGAATTTTGGGCATTGCGGGACGTATCCTTTGAGATTGCGCCGGGTGAGACCGTGGGCATCATAGGCCGCAATGGCAGTGGCAAGTCCAGCCTCTTGCAAATGATATGTGGCACGCTGTCGCCAACATCGGGTACGGTGACGACGCATGGCAGGCTGGCTGCGTTGCTGGAATTGGGCGCGGGTTTTAATACTGAGTTTACCGGGCGTGAAAACGTTTTACTGAATGCGGCGATCCTGGGCTTTCCGCAAGAGCAGATGCTGGAGCGTATGGGCGAGATACTAGCTTTCTCTGAGCTCGGTGATTTTCTGGATCAGCCCGTCAAAACTTATTCCAGTGGCATGTACGCACGCCTGGCGTTTTCGATTGCGATTCATGTTAATCCTGAGATTTTGATCGTGGATGAGGCACTGGCTGTGGGCGATGCCCGCTTTGTCGCCAAATGCATGCGCCGTATCAAGGATATACAGAAAACCGGTGCCAGTATTTTGTTTGTGAGCCATGATGTCAGCTCAGTGCGCACTCTGTGTGACCGCGCCATCTGGCTCGATAAAGGGCGCATGCTGGAGCAGGGGGACGTATTTCCGGTGACTGGTCGCTATATGGAAATGATGTTTCAGGATGATGATGCCAGCGATGAAGGTGAACATGAAGCCATGCATGCAGCCAATGTTCCGGTGCTGGGGAATGTGCTGGCTGAAGTGGCGGTGGAAGACATTGCACTTGACAGCCGGCCAGTTACTCATTGGGGCTCGCACAAGGGTTTGATACTTTCTGCTGCTGTGCTGGATGCGAGTGGTGCACGCCGCGATGTCCATGAGTGGGGCAAAAGCATGGAGATCAGGATCAGATTGCGCATACCGCAAGATATAGACAGAGAACATTTAAGCGTTGCTGTCTCGATCAAAGATTTAAAAGGCAGCGACCTCATCGTTTCGACTACCCATGATTTTGAAACCAGGCGCTTGCCAGACGATGAAGAATTTGAAATCAGCTTCACACTCACCAATTCGCTGGTCACGGGCAAATATCTGCTGGTTGCTGCGGTAGAGAACCGCCTGCACCGCGACATCCACTATTACGAATACATAGAGGGTGCGCATTACTTTTCTTCACTCGCGGATCAGCGCTTCTTTGGTTTGTTTCAACCGCCGATCTCGCAAGAGATTGTTGCGCCTGCACTCGACCTGAAGCTAAAGAAACTGGCTGCCTGAAGGCAATGACGCACTCTTCATCAAAATTAATCAGTGATAGATAACACGAACATGCAAATAGAAATTAATTCCCGCGCTTATTGGGATGCGCGATTTGAAAATGATTGGGTCGCTTGCCAAGGCGACAAACAATCGCGTTTCTTTGCCAGCATCGCCATTCAACAATTGCCAGGTTGGCTGCTGGATCAAATTCGGCAAGAGAAGTTGAGGGTGGCGGACTGGGGTTGTGCACAGGGGGATGGTACTGATGTTTGGGCCAGTTATGTACCGGCTGAGCAGATTAAGGGTGTGGATTTTTCTGCTGCGGCGATACAGCAGGCGCATGTGCGTTATCCCGCCTTGGCGTTTGCAAATACCGACTGGCTGACGTCATCACCATTAAATCAGGATGTATTTGATGTCGTGTTTTCTTCGAATACGCTGGAACATTTTCATCAACCCTACCAGGTTTTGCAAACGTTAAGTCAGCGGGCAAGCAAGGCACTGGTGTTGGCCTTGCCTTACCGCGAGCTGGAGCGAGAGAGCGAGCATTTCTATTCTTTCTTACCTGAGAATATCCCGTTGCAACTGGAAAATGGCTTCAGCCTCGTTTGGGCCAAGGTACTGGATTGCCGCCTTTTGCCAAATAGCCTATGGCAGGGTGAGCAAATCATCTTGATGTATGCAGATATGGGCTGGCTTAAAAAACTGGGCTTGCGTTTGAGTCATGTGCATATGGTGCAAACAGATGTGCAATCCGAACAGATTCAATTGCAAACTTCACTGAGCGAATGCCAACTGCAATTGCAGCATGCACAGCAAACTCAAAAATCTCTTGAGCTGGAAAGTGTGCATCAAGAGCGCTTGTTGCTACAACAGGAAAAGGCTTATCAGCAACAGCAACTCGATATCGCTGAATTGCTGTTGAAGTGTGAAAAACTACAGCAAGGCATAGACGAAAAGGTACAGCAGATACATGGCCTGAAAGATCAATTGGTGGGCAGCGAACACGCCTTGAAAGTGCAAGGCAAAGCCCAATCTGAGTTGCAGAGTTTGACAGACAGTCTGCAAAAGAAAGCAGATGACTACGACAAGCTGGTTCAGCAACTGGACCTTCGTGATGCGCAAATCAGCAGGATCAATCTGGATGTGCATTACAAGGAGCAAGCTATCAGAGAGATGAAGCAGTCTTATTCCTGGATATTGACTCGGCCCTTGCGTTTTACCCGGCTATTCTTTCAAAGCCCAGGGCGCGCCTGTTATGACCTGGCCAAATTTACCTTCTGGCGTTTGCCAGCAAAAATGCGCTGGGCATTGCATGGCCCCAGGCATGATTTCGTGCGGTGGGTGAGAGCGTCAACTTCACCCCTTAATACAATACAGTTCGTGCCTGCCGGAGTTTCCGTTAGCACTGACAACTCAAGTGCGCCAGTTGCTGTAAAAGCCGTGAAAAATTCAGATTTAAGCTGGCCTGAATTCCAGCAACAGGTATTGTCGTGCCGCGCAGATTACAAGGGCATCTTTGTACAGGAACTGGTGATTGACTGGAATGTGCCTTTGTACCAGCGCCCCCAGCATATCGCTGCTGCCTTTGGCCGCCTCGGTTATCTGGTGATTTACCGCACTGACAATTGGGCGGGTGATGATGTGCAGGGTTGCAGGGAAGTGGCCAGGAACGTATGGATCACGAACCGCCATGAAGTCAATCAGTTGCAGGGTGTTGTGCGTTCACTGTATTCAACTGCTTATGCCAATACGCCTGAGCTGTTGTTGGAAAATGGCAAGCGCGGCACGCTGGTGTATGAGTACATAGACCATATCGACCCGCAAATCAGTGGAGATGCGGAAAACGTGCGCCGTTTGCTGGCTCTGAAGGATTTTGCTTTCAATGGTGGCGCAGATTATGTAGTGGCATCTGCCAAAAAATTGTATGAAGAAGCCATCGCTGCAGTAGGTGCGGATAAGGTCATCCTTGCACAAAACGGGGTCGATACTACTCATTATCGTCACCCCAAACACCTGAGTACGCCGCTGCCGCATAACCTGCAAAACTTCCGCGCTAAATATGGCAAGGTAGTTGGCTATTTTGGTGCACTTGCGCCCTGGCTATGGTATGAGGCCGTAGCTGATCTGGTTCACAGTCGCCCTGATCTTGGTTTTGTATTTATCGGGCCTGATTACTACGGTGGTGCAGACAAACTGGTGAAGGCAGACAATCTTTTGTATATGGGCACGGTGGATTATCAAATCCTGCCAGCCTATGCGGGTCAGTTTGATGTTTGTTTTATTCCATTCGCCCCCGGTGAAATCGCTCGTACCACTTCACCCCTCAAATTATTTGAATACTTTGCACTGGAAAAACCTGTGGTCGTGACCAGGGATATGGCGGAGTGCGTCGCGTTCGAAGATGTATTTTCTGGCAACAGCGTGGAATCGCTAAGTACTGCGCTGGATGCCGCCTTTGAGGTGAAAGATGACCCTGAATTTACCCGGCGCCTGGCTGATCTGGCAGATGCCAATGACTGGGACTGTCGTGCCAGGGCAATGGAAAAAGCATTTCAAAAACCTTGATGGCATTGAAATGCTTGTGCAGTAATTTCTGAATCTGAAAGTAAATCATCATGAAAAAAATATTGTGTGTCGTTGGTACCCGTCCTGAAGCCATCAAGATGGCCCCCATTATTCTGGCCTTGAAGCAAGAACCCTGGGCGCAGGTCAGGGTGCTGGCAACGGCACAACATCGCCAGATGCTGGATCAGGTGTTGTCATTTTTTGATATCGAAGCCGATATTGATTTGAATATAATGCGTCCTAACCAGTCATTGACAACGCTCACTGGCCGTATGTTGCTGGACCTTGATGCAGTCTTGCTGGAAGAGAAACCGGATGTGGTCTTGGTGCAGGGCGATACAACAACTGTCATGACAGTATCGCTGGCCTGCTTTTACCACCGCATACCCATAGGCCATGTTGAAGCGGGCTTGCGTACCTGGGATAAACAAAATCCATTTCCAGAAGAGGCAAACCGTGTATTGACCGGTCGCCTCGCTCAATGGCATTTTGCCCCGACAGAAAGTTCACGCCAGAATCTCTTGCGCGAAGGTGTGGCCGATAGCGACATCATCGTCACAGGCAATACTGTGATTGATGCCTTGCTGATGACGGCGGAATGTGAATTGAACCTGGGCATAGAGCTGGATGCCAGCAAGCGCATGGTACTCATCACTTCACACAGGCGTGAGAATTTTGGTGAACCATTTGCCCATATCTGCCGTGCGATACTCAAGCTGGCGCAGGATAACCCGGATGTGCAATTCCTTTACCCTGTGCATCCAAATCCGAATGTCAAGGAAGTTGCCCATGCAACGCTGGGGGCTTGCGCGAATATTCATTTGTGCGCACCGCTGGACTATGCCCCCTTCGTGGCTGCGATGAAGCGTGCCTATCTGATCATCAGTGATTCTGGTGGCGTACAGGAAGAAGCGCCAGCGCTGGCCAAACCTGTGCTGGTCTTGCGTGAAGAAACTGAACGACCAGAAGCAGTAGAGCAGGGCGTAGTCAAACTGGTTGGTGCAAATTACGACAATATCGTCACAGAGACACAAAAACTGCTGGATGACGAGCTTGCCTACAAAGAGATGGCAAGGGGCGTATCACCTTATGGTGATGGCCTGGCAGCTGGGCGGATAGTGCGGGTACTCCAGCAATATTACGCAGCCCAGGATAAATCTGCTGATAGCGACAGTGAAGCAGCAGTTGAAACCGAGCCTGCATGATGCGCCTCGTCTATCTCTCGCCTGTTCCCTGGAACAGCTTTGCCCAAAGGCCACATCAGTTTGTGCGCTGGTTTCACCAACAATTCAATGCGAGGGTATTGTGGGTGGATCCCTATCCCACACGTTTGCCAAACATCAACGATGTGCAACGCGTGCTGGCTGCAAAGTTTGCGCAGACATCCACTGTCGCTGACACTGTCAAGGATAAAGAAAATCCAGAAAAAGCAGACTGGCTGACACTGGTCAAGGTTCCTTCCTTGCCGATAGAACCTTTGCCTGCTTCCGGGTTTTTACAGCAATGGTTTTGGCGCAAGGCGATGGCAGAGATAGATGCATTTGTTGATAATTCCAAGGCACAGATCGTTGTTGGCAAGCCTTCCAAGTTGGCTTTGCAGGTGCTGGCGCGTTACCCTGAGATGACATCCATGTATGATGCCATGGATGATTTTCCGGCTTTCTATGAAGGCTTGTCCAGTAAGGCCATGGAGCATACAGAGGGCAAGCTGGCAGCCAAGGTGAATAAGATCGTGGTTTCTTCCAGCGCCGTTTCACGATTTTCGGCACAGGCTGACAAACTGAGTCTGATCCTGAACGCCTGTGACAGTGATAATTTGCCACCTGCATTGCCAAGATCAGAGCAGTCACCCGTCTATGGTTATGTGGGGACGATAGGGCACTGGTTCGACTGGGATGCAGTCATCAAGTTGGCATCTTCTCTGATCAGCACTGAGCCGCGTGCACTTGTGCGCCTGATAGGGCCAGTGTTCACGCCGCCACCTTGCGCATTGCCAAAGAATGTGCAACTCTTGCCAGCATGCAGCCATGCGCGTGCCATGCAGGCCATGCAGAAATTTTCTGTAGGCTTGATACCGTTCAAGCGCAAATTGCTGACGGCCTCGGTTGATCCTATCAAGTACTATGAATACCGATCGCTGGGGATACCGGTATTGTCATCTGACTTTGGTGAGATGTCTTTGCGGGCAGATGAAGATGGCGTGTTTTTATACAATGGGGATAGTGATTTCACGGCTCTGCTCATGACTTGCCTGCGGCATCGCAGCAGTGCAGATGGCCTGAGCAAGTTCAGGGCAGATAATTCCTGGACAGCCCGGTTTGCCGGACTGATACCTCTGTTTGATGTCGGTGTTGATCACAGGGGGCGCCGGAGATCGGCTACCAGACTTGAGCAATTTGCATGGCAGCGTGCCTGATTTTTGTTTTAACGCTCAAACCGGGTTTTCAAGTTCAGGAACCAGGATTCGTAATAACGGAAGCTGATACTGGCGGTGACGGTAGCTACAATCAATGTCAGCAAGAAAACCGCAATACCTGGTTCATGAATCTGCAAGACAGCAAAAAGTTTGGTGACAAAGTTTTTGCACAACATGTGTAGCATATACATGCCATAGCTGATCGACCCCAGATAGGCGATAGGCTTCAATGAGAGTATCGGGGCCAGGGGATGGCGTTCCTGAATGACGCAGGCGCCGACCAGACCCGCAAACAATATCGAGGCAACAAAGCCTGGCAATACATTGCTAAGCAAGACTAGCAGCAGTGCGATGAAGAACACAGGTACTGACCATGCCTGACCAAGGATGCGGTAAAGCCAGGTGAAGTGCCTCTCATCGTTCAAACCCATCGCCAGCAAGGCACCGATGACGATGGGTAATTGTATGATATCGAATGCGTGCAGCCCTGCGATTTGGCTTGTGATGCAAACTGCAATGACACTGATCAGGATGATGCTGGCTCTTTTGACTGAACCAGCTAGTAATAACAGTGGTGGCCACACCAGATAGAACTGCTCTTCCGCTGCCAGTGACCAGGCAAAATAAAAGATGACCCGTCCATCCAGGGTGACAAAGATATTCGAGGTGTAAGTCGCAAAGTAGATGAGATTGTGAAAAAAAGCCTGGCCTGGTTCAGAATGACTTTCCAGTACATATACCAGTACGATATACAGCGCCAGTGTGCCGTAATACAGCGGAAAGATCCGCAGTGAACGGCGCAGGTAAAATGCCTTGAGATCTATCTTGCCATTGCGCTCACGTTCTCTTAGCAGCAGGGTCGTGATCAGGAAGCCACTGATGGCAAAGAACAATTGCACACCTTGTGCGCCTATGCCGGCCAGTACTTCATTGATGCCCGTAGGCGCAGTGTGATGCCAGATGACGGCGATGATGCTGATGGCGCGCAAGCCATCCAGGGATGCAAATCTATTATTCGACAGATAATCGGCAAACGGCTTAAACATCCACGCTCCTGGCAGACTGACTGGTGTGCTTGTCAAGTTTCATGTTTGTCTGGTCTGAGTGCGTTTGCTGGGATGAATAGTCTTCGGTTAAGGCAAGTTTACCTTTAAGTAAGAAAGCCCGCACGGAAATTTATCTTTGCGGGCTTTGCTGATGAAATTGTGGTGAATGTGCAAGTTCAGGTTTCTGCCCACATACGCAAGAGATTGTGGTACTGGCCTGTCAGGCTCAAAACTTCTGCACTATCACCTAGCAAGCTGCGCAGGCGGGTGATGTTCTGGTCCATTTCAAACAACATCGTGCGGCGTGCGTCGTCGCGTATCATGCTTTGCGTCCACAAGAATGAACATACACGTTCACCACGGGTAACTGGCAAGACCTGGTGCAGGCTGGTGGAGGGGTAGAGTATCAGGTCTCCTGCTGGCAATTTGACTTCATGGGTACCGTAGGTGTCGACTACCTCAAGCTCGCCGCCATCATATTCTTCCGGATCACAAAGGAATAAAGTGGAAGATACGTCAGTACGCAGGCTGTAGTTGACATTGGCGGCAGTGGCGACATTGCGCACAGCGCCGTCTACATGCAGGCCATAGTGTTCGCCACCGGCATAAGAATTGAATAACGGTGGCACGATGCGCAAGGGTAGCGCAGCAGCAAAGAACAGGGGATTGTTTTTTAATGCTGCAAGGACGATGTGGCCCAGTTCTTGTGCCAGTGCAGAATGTTCAGGCAGTTGGCGGTTGCGTTTTACCTGGGCACCTTGTGTCCCCACTGTTTGTTTGCCATCAACCCAGTTTGCTGCGTCCAGCCTTAGTCTTATTGCGCTGACTTGCTCACGGCTGAGCACGCCAGGTATATGTAACATCATTACGAATGCTCCAGAAAAAAGCCCCTCAGGTCGAGGGGCCAGTTTGCTTACCTTAGAATTTTACATTTGCTGTCAGGCTGACTGCCCTTAGTGTACCTGGAGTATAACGGTAACCACTTTTGTTGATGGCAGCAACATAGACTTTGTCAGCGATGTTGTTGATGTTCAGTTGCAGGTCTATGTTTTTGTTGATGGCATAGCTGGCCATGGAATCAAATACCCAATACGCTTCTGTTTTTGCCGGTGTACCTACCGCGCCATCCGTGCCACGCAACAGTGCATCGACAAAACGTGCGCCGCCGCCGATCTTGATGCCCATAGGTAATTGGTAAGAAGTCCAGGCTGTGAAGCTTTGCTTGGGTGTGTAGCTCAGGTTGTTGATGCCGCTGGCAGTTACCAGTGGGCCGCTTTCAACACTGGTATCCATGCGGGTATACCCTGCGCTGACCAGCCAGTTGCGGTTGACCGCACCTGTCACGCCCAGTTCTACACCTTGTACTCGTTTTTTACCAGTTTGGTAGTACAGCAAGTCAGTCAGGTTTTGTACGACTTCATTGGATACTTCAGTGCGGTAAATCGCTGCTGTGAAAGACAGTTTCTGGTCCAGCAAATCCCACTTGGTACCAATCTCCATATTCTTGGTTTCTTGCGGATCAAACTTTGGATTGGCAGCGCTACTGGCAGATGCGCTCAGGGCAAAGTTGGAACCACCAGGCGGCTGCTTGGATGTGGAATACGATGCATAGACGCTGCTGTCCTTGCTTGGTTTGTACAATGCACCCAGTTTGAAGTTGACCAGGTTGCCGGCCATGTTCAGGTTGGTAGGAACTGGCGTGCCCACTGGTAAGGTAGGATTGGCCGTAGCTGTGGACAGGCTCACGGCAGAATAATCTGTCGTGTAATGGTCAATACGCACGCCTGCATTGGCTTGCCATTCAGGGCTGAACTTGATTGTGTCAAATACATAGGCACTGGCTGTATTGGTTGCACCACGGGTAAAGACGGCATTGCGTACCGGGTTCAGGCCAGTCACAGGGTCACGGGGATTGGGGTTGTAGAAATTAGCTGCTGGCAAAGTACCCAGGCCATCATTGCCCCAGGTATTTTGTTTTTCGCTGGTAATTTCAACACCGCCGACCAGGCTGTGTTTCAAACCACCCAGGTCCAGGTCTGCCACCAGGTTAGTCTGGTTGGTCAGGATTTCATTTTCCTGGTCTTTCAAAGTGCGCGTGCCGCGTGCCAGCGTCCATGTCGAGAGGTCAGTTACTGATGGTGTCAGCAGATTGGCGGTCGAACCCATGAACGAGGTCAGCAGGTAATGTTGGCTGGTTTTGCCGTAGCGTGCTGTGTTGATCAGTTTGACCTTGTCGCTGAAGTCATGTTCGATACGACCAGTCAACATGTCCGCTGTGACTTTGTCAAAGTCATTCACAGAGCCGTAGAAATTCTCTGGGTTGACTTTAGGTGCCGTGCCAATGAAAGGGCGTTTTGGGTCAGGGCTGGTATAACCAGGCAGGCCAACTGTAGGCACGCCACCGTCCGGCACATTGTCTTGTTGCACATGCAGGTAATTCACATAGATGCGGGTAGCAGACTTCAGTCCAAAGGCAAAGGAGGGGGCTACACCCCAGCGTTTGTTCTTAAGTTCATTGCGGCCAACCACGCCACTGTCCTGATCGACCACGTTCAAACGGAATGCAGAGCCCTGTTCAGCACTGATGGCCTTGTTCCAGTCCAGTGCCACACGTTTTTGGCTGCCACTACCGACAGTCACATTGCCCAGGATGGCATCATCAAGAGTTGCCTGTTTGCTGACCAGATTGACTGAGCCTGTAGGGGCACCACGGCCATTATCTGTGCCAGCCGGACCTTTCAATACGTCGATTTGTTCAATATTGAACAAATCGCGGGAGATGGAACCCAGGTCACGTACGCCATCTACATAAATGCTGCTGGACGCATCAAAACCACGCATGTAGATGCTGTCACCAGTGCTGGTGCTGCCATTTTCACCGAGGAAGAATGCGCCCACACCAGGTGTGTTGCGCAGCGCTTCAGTCAGTGTCAAAGCACCTTGCTGATCAATCAGCTCGCGTTTGATAACCGTAATGGTTTGTGTCGTATCGACCAGCGGTTGAGTATATTTAGGGGAAGATGCTTTGTCTGCCTTGAAATCATTCTCGGTTTTTGCAGTGACTTTAACCTCAGGCAGGGCCGGGTCAGCGGCATGGGCCACGATAGGCAGCAAAAACGCGGCTGCTGCGACCGTCATTGTGTGGTTAATGCGCGTATTGAAATTGGAGTGCTTGCGACTCTTGATGTGAACCATGATATTTCCTGGATGATAATGAAAATAAAATACCGCTGGCTTTTCTTCAAGAATGGCTGAGGTAGAAATGTAAAAAAATCAGAGCGCAATTGTAACGAAATGAAATGTGAAAGTAAATGATAATCGTTCTTATTAGTATCTGATATTGATCAAAGAAGGTGTAGCTTTCATAAAATTGTCTGCTGCCTTAGCGAGATTCAGCTGCGTTCATGCAATTTGTTGTTTCTTTTTAAATCTTTTATTGCCAATAAATTGCAAGTGTTTGTTACTTGGATAGATATTTAATGATCGGCAGTCAACAATAAGCTTGCTGTTGCGTTAATTGACTACATTACTTAATTTTCGGAGTTCACCATGCGCAAGCTTATTATCCTGACCACTATTGCAGTTGTTTCACTGGCAGGATGTGCGGTCCAGCGTTATCCTGCTCACTCGCAAAATCAGTATCCCCAGCAATACCAGACCCAGCCTCAGTATCCGGCTTATGGACAGAATCCTCAGAATTACCCTGCCCAGCAATATCAGAACACGTATGTGGATACCGCTGTCATTGTGGGTATGCGTGATGTGAATGTTGGCAGCGGCGGATCTTCTGGTGGTGGCGCTGTGGTGGGGGCATTGCTTGGCGGTGTGTTGGGCCATCAGGTTGGTAAAGGCACAGGGCGTGACCTGGCTACTGTAGGTGGCGCAATTGCTGGTGGTGTGATCGGGAATGAAATGGAACGCAATTCGACTCCAAGACGAAAACTGGAATTGACTTTGCGCTTGCCTAATGGAGATCAGCGTGCACTGCTGGTGGAGCCGACTAATTATTATCGTGTTGGCGACAGGCTCAGAGTGACTTACCAGAACGGGCAGATGGTTTTGGCACCCTGATTGCTCTTGGAGATACGGGCTAAACCCGTGTTAAATAAAGAAATCCACATGTTTCAATGCGTGTGGATTTTTTGTTTTCAGATTCCATATAGTGTTAAGTGTCGGCCTCATACAGTAAAGCGCAGGGACTCAGGCTACAATATAGCTTGATCATCTACGAGCTGAAGCGAAATCAGAACTATGCCGAAACCCATGCTGAGTACCAAAGAAGCGCTGGATTTTTTATTATCCGCAGTGAGATCTGTCGGTGCTGCGGGAAATATTGAAATACTCGCTACGATTGCTGCCAATGGCCGCATACTCGCTGAAGACCAGTCGTCTTTGCTGGACGTGCCTCCGGCAGATAATACCCAGATGGATGGCTACGCCGTGCGCGCCAGTGATTGCGTCAGCGGCGAGACACGCCTGCGTATCTCGCAAAGAATACCGGCTGGTCATGTGCCACAGGCGCTGGAGCCCGGCACTGCTGCCCGTATCTTCACCGGCGCCATGATACCCGCAGGCGCAGACGCGGTCATCATGCAAGAACAGTGTCAGGCAGACGGTGAATTTGTCGTCATCAAACACCAGCCACATGCTGGTGAATGGGTACGTCGCCAGGGCGAGGATATCCAGGCTGGCTCCCCTATATTAAAAGCTGGCACGCGCCTGCGGGCGCAGGAATTGGGATTGGCAGCCTCAGTAGGTTTGGCGCAATTGCCCGTATTGCGCCAGCCCAGGGTCGCGGTATTTTTTACCGGCGATGAACTGACCATGCCTGGTGAAGTCTTGAAGCCCGGCGCGATTTACAATTCCAATCGCTTTACACTGAATGGCTTATTGGAAGACCTGGGTTGCATCATCACTGACTATGGCATCGTGCCAGACAAGCTGGACGCAACACGGGACACTTTGCGTCGCGCCAGCCAGGATCATGATCTCATCATTACCTCAGGCGGGGTTTCTGTCGGTGAAGAAGATCATATACGTCCAGCGGTTGAAGCTGAAGGTAGTTTGAATATGTGGCAGATCGCCATGAAACCAGGCAAGCCCCTCGCTTTTGGTGAGGTTGGCAAGGCATTTTTTATGGGCTTGCCGGGTAATCCGGTATCAAGCTTCGTCACTTTCCTGTTATTCGTACGCCCATTTATCCTGCGCATGCAAGGTGTAGAAAAAGTGGAACCTGCTGCTTACCAGGTGCGTGCCGATTTTGAATGGTTAAAGCCGGACAGGCGCAATGAGTTCTTGCGTGCCCGCCTGAATACAGAGGGTGGTCTGGATCTGTTTGCCAACCAGAGTTCTGGTGTTCTGACCTCTACCGTCTGGGGCGATGGCCTGATCGATCTTGCGCCAGGTCAGAGCGTACGCAAAGGCGAATTGGTACGATATATCCCTTTCAGCAGTTTGATGTAAGCTGCTGCTCGCTTGAATTTACCGCAATTTCCAGTGTTTTAGATAATGAATATACAGTTACGTTTCTTTGCCAGTGTCCGCGAAAAACTGGGCATGTCCGAACAAAAGGTAGTTTTGCCAGCAGATGTCAGAACAGTAGGAGAGGTCAGGGCCTGGCTGGCAACGCGTGGCGATGTCTGGGCTGAGGTGCTGGCATCCGGGCATGCTTTGCGCATGGCTTATAACCAGCAGATGTGCGAGCCGGATACCGCCATCAGCGAAGGGGCTGAAGTGGCTTTCTTCCCACCAGTGACCGGCGGGTGATACATGGCTATCCGTGTACAAACCGCTGACTTTGATTTAAATGCCGAGCTGGCGCAACTGCGTCAGGCTAACCCTGGCATAGGAGCTGTAGTCAGTTTTGTTGGTCTGGTGCGCGATATCAATGATGGTGGGGAAGTCAGTGCCATGGAGCTGGAACATTATCCTGGCATGACAGAAAAAGCGCTGGAACACATAGTCGCGCAGGCAGAGGCGCGCTGGAACCTCATCAATACTATTATCATACACAGGGTGGGAATTTTGCAGCCGCTCGACCAGATAGTCCTTGTTGCCGTGGCAACGCGCCACCGTGGCGATGCTTTTGCTGCTTGCGAATTCATCATGGACTATCTTAAAACACAGGCACCTTTCTGGAAAAAGGAGCAGACGCCAGAAGGCGCACGCTGGGTGGATGCGCGTGAAACCGATGATCTTGCTTTGCAAAAATGGATGCCACCACCAACCGGGGGTGGTAGATGAGCTGGCTGGGTGCACTGGCAGTTGGCATAGGTGCGGCGTTCGGTGCGTGGCTGCGCTGGGCTTTGGGATTATGGTTTAATGGCACAATGCCGCTATTACCGATAGGCACACTGATTGCCAATCTGGGCGGGGGTTATGTCATCGGATTTTCTGTCGCCTTTTTTGCAGCATATCCTCAGCTCTCACCCGAATGGCGCTTGTTTCTGATTACCGGTTTCCTCGGCGGATTGACGACTTTTTCTACATTTTCAGCAGAGGCGATGAGCCTCCTGCATCGTGGTGACTACGGCTGGGCCCTATTGCATAGCGGCGCTCACTTGATCGGTTCCATCATTTGTTGTTTTGCCGGCTTTGCCACTTATAAGGCATTTTTTCAGTAATATTGCTTCATTAGTTGCTTCATTAGTTGCTTCATTAGTTGCTTGAATAAAGCCCGGCATATTCACAGCCAGGTGTCATGTATCTGCAATTGACTGGGAAGCATATTAATGTATTGCACTATGCGTGGTAGCTTGCCATGATTGGCGCGGCTACCATGGGGCAGAGCCTGGTGCCAGATCACCAGGTCACCCGCTTTGCCACCCACAGGTATTGCACCCAGCGTATGTAAATCCTGTTCCCTTGGGTTGGTATTGTCTGGCAAATCACCCAGCCATGTGGCCAGTCTGCGGTGAAATCCGGGCACCAGGGTCAATGCTCCTTGTTCTGGCGGCGTATCGGTCAGATAGAGTAAGCCCTGGGTTGCGAATGGTACGGGCTGATGCAAACTCACATCCCAATGCAGATCAGGCCCTTGGAAAACATGTCCCTCTTTTTCAGGGACGTTAAAGCTGCAGCGGTCAGTGGTCGCCCATAAATCTGCCGTTCCCCACAATTGCGCAAATGCCTTGTGCATGCGTAATGAGCGGCGGTTTTTTTCGAAAGCGCCTGACTGGAATAACTGCACCATGATGTTTGCATGCCCCTTGTGGTACCAGCTTGCGTCATCGTCTGCCCTTGCACCCAGAGTCTCCCAGATCACTTGTTCAGCCTCAGCACAATCTGCAATTGGCACAGCGTTGGACAAGACCACAAAACCATATTCAGACCAATGCTGCAGGTCTTCTGCACCGAATACATCCGGCATATTGTTGACTTGGTCGAACAGGTTCAGAATCTCCTCCGGGAGTGGCGCATCTTCATACAGATTGTGCAAGCGCGCTATGGCGCTGCCAGATGGCGTGCCTGCCGTAGCAAAGGCCCATGTCTGAAAATCGGTAAAGCCAGGGCGGTTTTGCAGAAGATACTGCGTGGTTTGTTCCAGCCCCAGTCCCAGCACATGCAGGAGCAGGCGGTCTCTGTGGAACTCGGGATTGTGCCCCTGGTTCTTGCCATTCAGTGCTGCCATCATGCGCGACCAGTAGTGATGTAGACCCGGTACCTCCGGCTGTTCATGTCCGTTTGATTTTTCTTGAGAATCTGATAGTGGCATGGCAGCAGTCTGGAATGCAAAAACAGCATCATAGGAAATAAAAGTCTATACCGCAATACACATGTAGGTATTGCAATATTACCTATTGCTTCTTAAAACACATGGGTATAATCCTTGTTAATTATCTAAACCACATCCTCCTCGACTATCATGAGTGCTGACACTACTTCTTTGTTTCCTGTCATAGAACCACATCGTACTGGTATGTTGAAAGTCGATGATATTCATACCCTGTACTGGGAAGAGAGTGGCAATCCCAACGGCCAGCCCGTAATTTTCCTGCATGGTGGACCGGGTGGAGGCACAGCGCCAAATCACCGGCGCTTCTTTGATCCTGAACATTACCGCATCGTGTTGTTTGATCAGCGTGGGGCAGGTAAATCCTTGCCGCTGGGTGAATATCGTAATAACACCACGGCTTTGCTGGTGGAGGATATAGAAAAAATCCGCATCATGCTTGGCATAGAGCAATGGCTGGTCTTTGGTGGCTCCTGGGGTTCGACTCTGGCGCTAGCTTATGGCGAAGCGCATCCCGAGCGTTGCCTGGGATTTGTCCTCAGGGGTATTTTCCTGTGCACCAAGGCCGAGGTGGAATGGTTTGTAAACGGCATGAAATGGTTCTTTCCTGAGGTGCACCAACGGTTTGCCGAGGGCGTGCCAGCAGAAGAACGCCACGATTTGCTGCAAGCCTATGCCAAACGCTTGTTTAGCGAAGACCCTGCTATTTATACCGAAGCCGCACGTAACTGGAGCCGTTACGAAGGTTCTTGCATCTTCCTTTTGCCGCAGGCAGATACCATCGCCGACTTTGAGTCAGATGCCGTCGCCATAGGTTTGGGCAGGCTGGAAGCGCATTATATGATCAATGCTGCCTTCATGCGCGAAGACCAGTTGATTGAGGATATCAGTCGCATTCGCCATTTGCCAGCCGTCATCGTGCAAGGCCGCTATGATGTTGTTTGCCCTCCAGTGACTGCGCAGAGGCTGCATCAGGCCTGGCCAGAAGCAAGCATGCATATGATTGCTGACGCTGGACATTCTGGCGGTGAGCCTGGCATTGCTGCTGCTCTGGTAGAGGCAACCAATCAATTTAAAAAATCTGGCAAGTTCGTTTAGGATTTTGCCGTCTTTAGATTTATTTAGATTTATTTTGATTTGGCTTAATTCAACATACCCGCCGGAGGTACCTCTGGCGCACTGCCCATCATTTCCAGGGTGAAACCCCAATCTGCTTTTTCAACAGCATCCTGGAATAATTTGCAAAAGCCATGCAGCAAACGCTTGCCCATGGCAATTTCAAAATTCTTCCCGCCGGCGACTGTAAATTCCATCCTGAATGGCAGTTTCGCGTGAACGTGGAATTGTATGTTCTCCGGCAACATCGCTTCTTTGCCCAGCGGCCAGCTTTCAACATCATCTTCCAGTGGTGCATTGAAGTGGCCGCTGTCCTTCATTTCAGCCACTGAGGCTTCATGTTCCATTTGTACCAGTTCTGAACTGGCATGGGCGGCGCTGGGTTTGCTCATCTTGACTTGCTTGCCCATGGCTTCCAGCAAGCCTGGCCAAAACTTCATGGTCGTGCTGCGTGTAAACAAGAGGTCTATTTCTTGTCTTGAGGGCTTGTCCTTTTCTGCGAACGACAATTTGAGCAGCAGTCTATCCTGATCAGGAAGATAAGTAATTTGTATCTGATGTAAATCCATGTGGTCTTTGATATAAAACAAACATCGTGAAATGCACTGCGAGTTTAGCTTTGCCTATTCTTGAAATTGGCTGGCCTGCCCCAAATTGTATGCTAACTAATTCTTCAGGAGAGAGTCATGCGGCTCGACAAATTAACGACCAAGCTACAAGAAGCGCTCGCCGATGCGCAAAGTCAGGCAGTCGGCAATGATAACCAATACATAGAACCTGTGCACGTCTTGTTGGCATTAATCAACCAGGATGATGGTAGCAGCCATTCCTTACTGCAAAGGGCTGGGGTGAATGTGGCAGCCCTGAGCAATGCCTTGAAAGCGGCTCTGGAGCGCTTGCCCAAGGTCAGCGGCACTGATGGTCAGGTCCAGGCCGGGCGCGAACTCGTGGGTTTGCTGAATCTGGCCGACAAAGAGTCGCAAAAGCGTGGCGACCAGTTCCTTGCCAGTGAAATGATCTTGCTGGCCTTGACCGATGACAGGTCTGAAGCAGGCAAACTGGCACGCGAAAATGGCCTGACCCGCAAGGCACTGGAGGCAGCCATTGCCGCAGTGCGCGGCAGCAATAATGTAGATAGCCAGGATGCCGAAGGGCAACGCGAGGCTTTAAAGAAATACACAATGGACCTGACTGCGCGTGCCCGTCTGGGCAAGCTTGATCCTGTCATCGGCCGCGATGATGAAATCCGTCGCGCCATCCAGGTCTTGCAGCGTCGCAGCAAGAATAACCCTGTATTGATCGGTGAGCCTGGCGTGGGTAAAACGGCCATCGTTGAAGGTCTGGCGCAGCGTATCGTCAATGGTGAAGTACCAGACAGCCTGAAATCCAAGCGGGTCTTGTCGCTGGACATGGCTGCCTTGCTGGCAGGCGCCAAATACCGAGGTGAATTTGAAGAGCGCCTCAAAGCCGTGCTCAAGGAAATCGCCATGGATGAAGGCCAGACCATCGTCTTTATTGATGAGCTGCACACCATGGTAGGTGCAGGCAAGGCAGAAGGTGCGATGGACGCTGGCAATATGCTCAAGCCAGCACTGGCACGCGGTGAATTGCACTGCGTAGGTGCAACCACGCTTGATGAATACCGCAAATATATAGAAAAAGATGCAGCGCTGGAGCGTCGTTTTCAAAAGATCATCGTGGATGAACCTAGTGTAGAAGCAACCATAGCAATCTTGCGTGGCTTGCAAGAGAAATACGAAGTCCATCATGGTGTCGATATTACCGATCCGGCGATTGTCGCGGCGGCTGAATTGTCACATCGCTACATCACTGACCGCTTCTTGCCAGACAAGGCGATTGACCTGATCGATGAGGCCGCGGCCAAGATCAAGATAGAGATAGATTCCAAGCCAGAGGTCATGGATAAGCTGGATCGTCGTTTGATACAGCTGAAGATAGAAAAAGAAGCCGTCAAACGCGAAAAGGATGAGGGCTCCAAGAAGCGCATGGTCTTGATTGAAGAAGAGATAGGCAAACTGTCGCTGGAATATGCTGACCTGGAAGAAATCTGGAAAGCAGAAAAAGCGCTGGTACAGGGCAGCACCCATATCAAGGAAGAAATAGAAAAAATCCGTTTGCAAATGGATGAGGCCAAACGCCGCGGCGACTGGCAAACCATGTCTGAATTACAGTACGGCCAATTGCCCGAGCTGGAAGCCCAACTCAAGCATGCGGATATCCAGGCGGATAAAAACCAAAAAGATGGTGGCAAGATGAAACTCTTGCGCACCCAGGTTGGTGCAGAAGAAATTGCCGAGATTGTGTCGCGTGCAACTGGTATACCCGTGTCACGTATGATGCAGGGTGAGCGCGAGAAATTATTGCATATGGAAGACGCCTTGCACCAGCGTGTCGTTGGCCAGCATGAGGCGATTACTGCGGTGTCCGATGCTATCCGTCGTTCGCGCTCGGGCCTTGGTGACCCTGGCCGCCCTTACGGTTCTTTCCTGTTCCTTGGGCCGACTGGCGTAGGTAAAACCGAGTTATGCAAGGCACTGGCGAATTTCATGTTTGATACGGAAGAATCCTTGATCCGTATCGACATGAGTGAGTTCATGGAAAAACATTCAGTTGCCCGTCTGATTGGCGCGCCACCTGGCTATGTGGGATATGAAGAGGGCGGTTATCTGACCGAGGCTGTAAGACGTAAACCGTATAGCGTCATTTTGCTGGACGAAGTCGAGAAAGCGCATCATGATGTGTTTAACGTGTTGCTGCAGGTATTGGATGATGGCCGTATGACAGATGGACAAGGCCGCACGGTGGACTTCAAAAATACCGTGATCGTCATGACATCCAACCTGGGCTCGCATCAGATACAGGCGATGGAAGGCAGTGATCCGGAAGTCATCAAGATGGCGGTGATGGGTGAAGTCAAGACCCATTTCCGTCCTGAATTCATCAACCGAATAGATGAAATCGTGGTTTTCCATGCGTTGGATGCAAAAAACATAGGCGCGATTGCCAAGATACAGCTAAAAACCCTGGAGCAGCGTTTGCGGCAGATGGACATGGGTTTGCAGGTCAGCGAAGACGCTTTGCAAAAAATTGCAGAGGCAGGTTTCGATCCTGTGTATGGGGCAAGGCCTTTGAAACGCGCCATCCAGCAAGAGATAGAAAATGTCTTGTCGAAACTGATATTGCAAGGCAAATTTGGTCCCAAGGATATTATCGCGATTGATGCCAAAGATCATGAACTCGTGTTTAGCAAAGCTGGCGAACTGGCTTGAAAATAAATTGAACTTGGGTATGCATTACTGGTCTATACCTGAGTAGGAACGCAAGTTGGGGCAGCATGAAAGTGCTGCCCTTTTTTTATTTGAACTTGACGCAAAATCGTCCAGGTTGCGTTGTGACTCATTGCTACTTCCGCTTAAAAAAACTTGAAGGTGATTCACCAAAGGTTTTTTTGAACATGGCAGAAAATGCCGACTGGCTTGCATAGCCAAGTTCAGACGCCACTCGCGATAAAGGCAAGCCGCTGGTAATCAATGGCGATGCTTTCGATAAGCGCATTTGCTGGCGCCATGCAGTGAATGACATATCAAGTTCTTGCTCAAACAGGCGTGATAGCGTGCGTGAAGATGCGCCTACCTGTACTGCATAGTCTTCCATCGTCAGGCCAGAGGCCGGGTCTGCCAGCAAAATTTCACACAGGTTTTTTAGTCGCTTATCTCTGGGCATGGGCAGGCGTATGGGCAATGCTTTTGCTGCTTGCAATTCATCCATAACGACAGCAGCAATATGATATTCACGCGGGCTGGCGACTTCTATCAATTCCATGCAGGCGATCAATTCCCTGAGCAATGGTGAGACTTCCAATACCAGGCAATCCGAACCGCGAAATGGTGCAAAATCGGCATGGATATTCAGCAGCCGCAAATGGGAAGGTTCTATGATGCGTACCTCATGTGCCACATTCGGCGGTATCCAGATTGCCCGTAGCGGTGGCACAAACCAGGCATTGTTGTTCGCCAGTATCTGCATCATACCCTGCGGCGTGTAGGTGAACTGTCCCCATGTGTGACTATGCATGCTGATGATTTCTTCCGTTGGCAAGTTCCTTGCCGCCAGACGCACCGGGCGCTCGGGAGTGGGGCGTTTGTCTGGTGCCTGCGGGCGGGTATCTGTCAGGATGTCAATTGCCATGATTTTTCTGGTCTATGTAGCGCAACGTCAGCGTTACTTTTTGTTTGGCGGAAATTCGATAAAAATTGTCTATCTATCTTAAATCAGACTACGCGAATTTGCATACAGTGTGTGCATGAAAGCGTATTTGCCATCTGAATAACGCGTGAAAACAGGAGATGAATTAAATGACAATAGCAGCAAGCAGTCAGGTAGCACCTGAAAATATTAAAAAAGACGTCATGGTGATCAGCCTGGTAGGCCTGGCGCACGGCATTTCTCATTTTTTTCATATGATACTGGCCCCCTTATTCCCCTGGATTAAGGATGCATTCACCCTGTCTTTTGCCGAGCTCGGTTTGCTGATGACAGTTTTTTTTGTGATTTCTGGGATAGGGCAGGCCTTGTCCGGATTTATTGTCGATAAAGTCGGAGCCAGGGCAGTACTATTTTTTGGCATCAGTTGCCTCGGAGTGGCTGCCTTGGTCTTGTCGCTGTCACAAAATTACAGCATGCTCTTGATGGGTTCGATGATGGCCGGGGTAGGGAATAGCGTATTCCATCCGTCTGATTACACCTTGCTCAATAAAAAAGTATCTAGCCAGCGGCTAGGCTATGCATTCTCTGTGCATGGCATCACTGGTAATCTGGGGTGGGCTGCTGCGCCGGTGTTTCTGGTGACTATCGCCGGTCTGACAACCTGGCGCACGGCCTTGCTTTGTGCCGCTTTCCTGCCTTTTACCGTTTTGGCAATTCTGGTTTTTTACCTGGACTTATTGCGCACTGACGTAGTGCAACACCAAAGTGCCGCACATGCAGCCAAAGCTGCTGAGGGCGCGATGGATTTTATGCGCATACCCGCAGTGTGGATGTGCTTCGGGTTTTTCTTCATGATTGCCATGGCATTGGGTGGCATACAAAGTTTTTCATCCGCCAGCTTGCGTCAGATGTATGACATGTCGCTGGGTTCTGCCACCACGGCCTATACGCTGTATATGTTGGCTTCGGCTGGCGGCATGTTGTGGGGTGGTTTTCTGGCAGCTAAAACTACGCATCATGACAGGACAATTACGCTGGCATTCAGCTTTGCCGGGATTTTCTCGCTAATACTGGCCAGTGGGGCTGTGAATGCAGGCATCGCTATTTTGCTCATGGGTGCAATAGGATTTGGTTCTGGCGTTGCCGGTCCTTCACGCGATTTGATGATACGTGCTGCTGCTCCCAAGAATGCGACTGGCCGTGTGTATGGCATAGTTTATTCCGGTCTTGATTCTGGTCTGGCGGTGGCACCGTTGATTTTTGGTGCGATCATGGATGCGCATCATCCATCCTGGGTATTTATTTGCGTTGGCTTCTTCCAGGTGTTGGCAATATTGACGGCCGTCAATGTCGGTAGCAAGACCAGGGCATTGGCGGCCTGAGCATAGCTGGTTAGAATAGGCTTCCCGACCAACAAGGATAAATCATGAGCTTTGCTACCTGTGATATTTGTGATGCCAACGAAGACAAGATTGCCACGCATGAACTGGCTGTCATCCCACCTATCTTCTTGCGTTATGGTGCGGTCATCAAATTCTGCGGCCAGGCAGTGACGCTGAAAGTATTTGAAGACAATGTGCTGGTTAGGGAAACGCTGGAAACACCAGGCAATAGCCAGGTCCTGGTAATAGATGGTGGTGGCAGTTTCCGTTGCGCACTGGTAGGCGGTAATTTGGCGGCGCTGGCTGAAAAAAATGGCTGGGCAGGTATTGTCGTGCATGGTTGCATCCGTGATGTGGATGAAATTAATGCCTGCAATATCGGTGTAAGGGCCATGGCACCCATGCCTTTGCGTGCTGCAAAACATGGCGGCGGCATGAGGGATGCGCGCATTAATATTGCAGGTGTTGCGATCAAACCCGGTGACTGGATCTATGCCGATGCCGATGGTGTCCTGGTAGCCAGGCAGGCGCTGGTCTGATTGATAATGCCTGGACGGGTGTGAACGCATACGGCCTGTGGGGCGGTATGCGTTTTTTTTCGGGCAGGGGAATCGCAGGCTATGGTATAAAGTCTGAACCCTGCCATTTATTCTATTATTTTATGTTTCTTCGCTTATTGGTTCTTGCCCTTGCTTCCACTTTATCGATCACTGCGCCTGCTCAAGCACAAGATAAGCAGAGCGCAACATCTGCCAAATCGGTTAGTGAGCCATTTCAGAGTAAAAAAATCTTCCAGATGACGCCGCAAGAGGTGGATCAGTACCTGGCGTACTTACATGCCAATGTGCCCGATTTGCGCCAGCGCATCGCCATCATCGCCAGAAAAAATATAGGCCAGCCCTACAAGTTGAACCTGCTGGGAGAATTTCCTTTCGAGTTGCATGACAACTTGCCCTTGTATAGCCTGACGCATAGCGATTGCCTGGTGTTTGCTGAACATACCTATGCCATGGCCTTGAGCAGTTCCTGGGAAGAATTCTTCTGGACACTGCAACGTATACGCTACAAAGACGGTTTGATCGGTGTGGTCACGCGCAATCATTACACGGAAGTGGACTGGAATACCAATAACGCCTGGTTGCTTAAAGATGTCAGTGCAAGTTTTAGCGCAGACAAAGTGGCGAGCTATGATATCGTCGTCGATAGGGCAAAATTCCTGCGCGAGCAGCACCATAAAGAAACTGCTATCCCAGTGCAAACCAGCCATGAAGCTTATGTCAAAGCCGACAAGGTCAGTGCCGTACTGGATCAATTGCGCGATGGTGATTTTGTGAACGTGGTATCGGACAAAGATGGATATCAATCCATCACCCATGTCGGCCTGATCGTGGTTGATGCGAATGGCAAGCGCAACTTCCTGAACTCTGGTGAACCACAGGTCAAGGAAGAGAGCTTTGATACTTTCATCAACCGTACCAATGAAAGAACCAGGACCAGCAAGCAGGCAAAGCCACGCCGCTTGCTAGGTTTTAAATTCTTGCGTTTGCGCGACGATATCGTCATACCCGGTGCTGTCACTTTGCCAAGGCCAAGGTAGGCGCAGTAAACCTAAACTAGGGCACACTAAGGTTTTTTGCGCAAACCGGTAAAACTGGCTGGCTCCCATTCGCGCATCGCCAGCAATACGGCGGTGCCTCGCCTTTTCTTGAGCGGGCTGCTCAAACTCTCGGTATGTAGCTCAGCCAGCTTTTGTCTGAGCTGGCGTATCTCAGCCTGAAATTTTTCAGCGGCTGCATCTGTCAACATGCCGTGTATGAAATGTTGTGATTCATATTCATGGCTAAAGGGTGCATCCAGAAAATCTGCCATGCCTGTGTCGTGGAAATACTGGCGTATGGGGCCATGTGGCAGCCAGTCAAAGTCCCTGGCGATATTTAAGCGTATGCGATTATTTGGCATCAGGCTGATCAGGCATAATTTGTCCAGACGCAAGAGTTTGCTCAGACATTCTGTTTCACTGAGTTGGTAGACGTGCAGGATTTCTTCAAATTTCCAGTGATTCAGGGCGCAAACTGCCACCAGTAACAGTTTTGTGTCAGAAACCAATTCCTTTTCCTGCGCAGGGCTCAGGTTATGGATACGGGTGTTGCTGGCATTTGCCTCCTGCGTGATCTCCATCAGGCTAAAGCCCAGAAACTGGCTGATTTGTGCCAGTCTTTCTATGCTCATATTGGCACCATTATCGGCACTCAAGAGGCGTTTTATACTGGCCTCGGACAAATCCAGGGCCACAGCCACGTCCCTGTATGTTTTACCTTGCAGCTTCAATTGCTGCTTGATGTTGTTCAATAATTGCCGGATTTCAGTCATGGTTTTGCATGCGCAAGGTTGCGGGATTTGATACTTCGATTATTGTATGTCGCTACTTTAGCAGTATTAGTTACATTATTTGCTTCCTGTCTCCACAATTACCTCTCTGTTAAAACATAGGTGGGGAAAATGAAAACTGGATTGCGTACGCTGCCTTTGTTGATTTCGGCGCTGGCTGCCCTTGCATTGTTGTTGCACGGGCCGATTGCCCAGCTCGCGCATTACCATGACTTTGCCGACCAGTCGGACTGGGTAGGGATACCTCATGCCATTGATGTGTTGACCAATCTTGGTTTTGCGATAGCGGCCATGGCTGGAGGCTGGTTTTTGGTGGAGAAATATCGCAAGGCTGATGTTGGTATCGCATTCCCCGCTTATTGCGTCTTTGCCCTCAGCATCGCTGCCACTACCGTGGGTTCCAGTTATTATCACCTGGCACCTGACGATGCGCGCCTGTTTTGGGATAGATTGCCCATTGCCTTCGCCTGTTGTAGTTTGCTGGCGGCAGTCAGGGCAGATATCCTGCCAAGCATGGATGCGCGTAAAGCCTTCATGGAGCTGGTATTGTTATTGATGGGAGCTTTGATGTCTGTGGTATGGTGGCAGCAGACAGGTGACTTGCGCCCCTATTTACTGATACAGGGTTTAACTCTGGTATTGATCCCATTATGGCAATGGATATGGAAAGCAGAACGTGCAGACCGCCTGGCATTTGGCGCAGCGATGTTTTTATACGTGATTGCAAAAATCACTGAAATGCTGGATGGTCAGATTTTGCAGCACCTCCAGTTCATGAGTGGGCACAGTCTCAAGCACTTGCTGGCAGCCCTGGCGGCAGGCCTGATAGTCTGGCGCTGGCGTGCTCAACAGGAAGTACAAACAAGAGTGCCTGTTCAAAAAATTGTAGTCCGCAGGCAAACTGCTTCATAATCAGGCTATTAATCAATTAGCCTGGGTTTGAAGCTATGTATGGATATTATGTGGATAGATAGCCACTGTCATCTCGATGCAAGTGAGTTTGGCGGCACATCGCTGGCTGTGGCAGAAGCTGCTGCGCAGGCAGGCGTGTCGGTAATCGTCGTGCCTGCCGTTCACAAAAGCAATTTTGACACTGTCATCCAGTTGGGCGAGCAGCGGCCCGATTGTTTTTATGCCCTGGGCATACATCCCATGTATGTGCCGACTTCACAAGAAGATGACTTGCTGTTCCTGCGCGAAAAAGTAAGCGAGTTGATGGCTGGCGCAGATACGCACAAAAAGCTGGTAGCCATAGGCGAAATTGGCCTCGATTATTTTGTACCTGCTCTGACCCTGAGCCCTTTGAAGGAAAAACAGGAATACTTCTATACAGAACAACTGAAGCTGGCCAGGGATTTTGATTTGCCTGTGCTGCTCCATGTAAGGCGTTCGCAAGACATTATCCTCAAACATTTGCGGCGCATCAAAGTCAGGGGGGGGATTGCGCATGCTTTTAACGGCAGTGCACAGCAGGCGCAGACCTTCATCGATATGGGTTTTAAGTTGGGCTTTGGCGGCGCCATGACTTTCACGCGTGCCTTGCAGATACGCAGGCTGGCAACTGACTTGCCCTTGTCTAGCATCGTGTTGGAAACAGATGCGCCCGATATTCCGCCAAGCTGGTTGCCTGAGGGCGCCAATACCCCAGACCAACTGCCTAAAATTGGGGCCGTGCTGGCAGAGTTGCGTCATCTGAGTCTGAATGAGGTGGCGCAAGCAACCACGGCCAATGCCATGCACGTCATGCCTCGCATGCAACGGAGGTAGTCTGTGCGGGCAGTGATGTTGGGCTTTGTATTGGGCGTCGCCATTTTGCAGCAACAGGCAGAGCTGTCAAGCTACAACTTGCTGGTACTGATGGTGGTTTCATCACTAGCCATCATTCTTTTTCTCGTTAAATATAAACCTGCACCCTGGGTACATCTGCCCACACGCTTTGCGGTCGCGGCCACATTGGGTTTTGTCTGGGCCAGCGCTTATGCACATTTTTATATGCGCGAAGAATTGCCCAAAAAATGGGAAAACCAGGATGTGATAGTAAGCGGCACCATAGATAGCCTGCCTTTTCAATTTGAACAAGGGCAAAGATTCAATTTCGCGGTAGAGCAGGTACGTGCTGATGGCGCCGGTGATTTGACCAGCATCGCGCATTGGCCATCCAAAGTTGCTTTGTCCTGGTATGGTGCTGACCGCGGTAGTGACATGCGACAAGTAGCGACAGTCCAGCCGGGTGAACGCTGGCAATTCAAGGTAAGGCTGAAGCGCCCGCATGGCAATGCCAATCCGCTCGCTGGCTTTGATTATGAAGCTTGGCTGCTGGAGCAGGGCATACGCGCCACTGGCACCGTTCGCCTTGATAAATTTGAACCGGATGCGGTTACCTATAACCGCAAGCTGGTTGATTTTGTCTGGAGTATCAACAATGTCGTGGAATACAGCCGCGCCAGATTGCGCGACCGCATCCACGCCGCCTTGCCTGGCCAACCCTATGCCGGTGTACTGGTCGCCCTAGTGGTTGGCGATCAGCGCGAAATCCCTCAATCTGACTGGACTATATTCAACCGGGTGGGCATAGGCCATCTGATCAGTATCTCAGGCTTGCACATCACCATGGTTGCAGGTCTCTTCGCTGGCATGGTGTTTTATTTCTGGCGGCGTTCCTTCTTTCTCAATCTTTCTTTACCCTTGCGCCTTCCTGCACAAAAGGCGGCGGCGTTGGCGGGTGCGCTGATGGCGCTGGTCTATGTTGCCCTGGCTGGCTTTGGGTTGCCTGCACAAAGAACGCTGATCATGCTCAGTGTGGTGGCGGTGGCGATATGGGCGGGACGCATCAGCAGTTTTTCCGCTGTATTGAGTCTGGCGCTGGGCTTGGTTGTATTGGCAGATCCGTGGGCGGTCTTGTCTGCGGGTTTTTGGTTATCCTTTGCTGCTGTCGGCGTCATCGTTTTTGCCACCGGAGGGCAAGGGCGCGTCAAGCCGCAAGAAAGTCGTGTTGCTGGCTTAATGGTTTCTTTGCGCTCGGCATCACTGATGCAATATGCAGTGACCCTGGGTATGATACCGCTGACCATGTTTTTATTTGGCCAGATATCTCTCATCAGCCCGCTGGCGAATGCAATCGCTATTCCCCTGGTCAGTTTTGTTGTCACGCCGCTTGCCTTGGTTGGCAGTATCCTGCCTGCGCCCTTGTCAGTATGGTTGCTGCAAATTGCCCATGTCTTCGTGGATTTTCTGGCACGCTTCCTGACTTACTTTAGCGCCTTGCCGTATGCCGTGTGGACTGCGCCTATCCCCTCGTTCTGGCTGTTTGCGCTTGCCATGGCTGGAGTATTGTGGCTGCTAGCCCCCAGCGCATGGCCTTTGCGCTGGCTGGGGCTGGTCTGTTGCTTGCCATTGTTATTGCAGACTTCGCAAAAGCCAGAAGAGGGAGAGTTGGCCGTGACGGCATTGGATGTGGGGCAGGGTATGGCTTTATTGCTGGAGACCTCGCATCACAGATTACTGTATGACAGCGGCCCCGGTTTGGGGCCAGATTCAGATAGCGGCAGCCGGGTGATTTTGCCGTATCTGCATGCAAGGGGCATCAATGAGCTTGATGCCATGATGATTTCTCATAATGATAATGACCATTCTGGTGGGGCCTTAAGCATACTCAAGCATTTGCCTGTAGGCCTTTTAAGTACGTCCCTGAGTCTTGATAGTCCCATCGTTCAAACTGCACAGCAGCACAGGCGGTGTGTAGGTGGACAATTCTGGGATTGGGACGGCGTACATTTTGAAGTCTTGCAACCCGGCACAGCCAGTTATGAAAGTACGAAATGGAAACCGAATGCCCGTAGCTGTGTATTAAAGGTCTCCACCACACTGCATTCCATCTTGCTGGCGGGTGACATAGAGGCCATACAGGAAGATGAGTTGGTCAATGCCATACCGCAAAAACTCAAGGCAAATGTCTTGCTGGCACCGCATCACGGTAGCGGTACATCATCTACCGAGCCTTTCCTGAAAGTTGTGAAGCCAGAGCTGGCAATTTTCCAGGTAGGCTACCTGAACCGCTACCATCATCCCAAGCCAGAAGTTTTCCAGCGCTATGCTGATTTTGGAATAAAACGTCTAAGAACAGATGAATCGGGTGCAATCAGCATACAATTTGGCGCATCATTGAAAACTTCACAATTCAGACAGGAAAACGCGCGTTACTGGTTTGACCGGTAATGCTATGCCCTTTTTATGAACGAGACTACCGTAAAACCCATCATCCATTTTGTCCATGGCAATAGTTTTCCGTCCGGGACATATCGCGTGTTTCTCGATCATTTGCGATCCTCCTATGATGTCCATGTCACTGATATGGTCGGCCACAATCCGGCATATCCTGTGACAGATGGCTGGCGTAATCTGGTGCAAGAATTGATAGACACTTTGCAGGCAAGTTATCAGCAACCCGTGATATTGCTCGGCCATTCACTGGGCGGCATTTTGTCCCTGATGGCTGCCAGGGCCAGGCCAGACCTGGTGCGTGGGGTGGTGGTACTGGATTCGCCTGTAGTGTCTGGTTGGCGGGCGATGTTGTTACGACTGTTTAAAGCACTTGGCCTCGACAAAAAATTTTCACCTGCGCGCTTTTCAGAAAGGCGGCGGCATCTCTGGAAAAACGAAGAAGTAGCTTATCAGCACTTTGCCTCCAAGGAGATGTTTGCAATCTGGCCGCCAGAAGTCTTGCGTGACTATATGAGGTCCGGCCTTAAACCGCACCCGGAGGGTGTTACCTTGCGCTTTACCCGCGAAGTGGAAACGGCCATCTACCGTACCCTGCCGGATGGTTTGGGCAGATTGAACAGACGGCCGCCCAATGTGCCAGTTGGTTTTGTTGGTGGTACTGAATCCATAGAATGCCGGCAAGCTGGCCCAAAAGCGACAAAGAAATTAATGGGCGATAATTACGTGCTTATTCTAGGTGGACATCTGATTCCCATGGAAGTGCCTGAGCAAACTGCCGCTGCCGTGCTGGCAATGCTGGAACGCATGAAGCTAAGTGCAACATAAGCTTCCTATAAACTTTATCTCGACATCTACATGAATCAAATCAAGCCTGTATTGAAATTTTCCGCTTCACTGGCAGCGGTGTTCTTCACGGTGAGTGTCTTTGCCCAAGAGACCTTGCCATCCTGGAATGAGTTCACGCAGGTGCGCCAGACCGGCAAGGCGACCTGGCAAGTGGATATCGATAATGACAGCCTGCTGTTCAGGAAAGAGGATGGCTTTTACACCAGCGGTAATAGAATAGGGCAGAGCTTTACTAAGGCCGATGCCACACAGGCCCTGACTTATGGTTGGCGATGGGGACAGGAATTGTACACCGCATCTGATATCAAGCTGACTCCAAATCAGATTGCCAAAATTGACCACCCTTATGCTGGCTGGTTGTTTGCGGGCGTGTATCGTGAAAAGAATGAAGCCAATGGCAGCAGCCAGCGCCTGGGTCTGGATATCGGATGCCTGGGTCCTTGCGCCGGAGGCGAGTGGACGCAGACGCACTTGCACAGATTATTAAAGCAGCCCTTGCCACAAGGTTGGAGTACGCAGTTGCGCAACGAATGGGGTGCGGTTCTGTCAGGTGAATATTCACCTGGCCGTATCGCGGCTATATCCAATGTGGATATAGCCCCGCGTCTGAAAGGACGTTTTGGCAATATCTTCACGGATGCCAGCGCAGAGTTGATGATACGTGCTGGCAGCCTGAATGCGTTGCCTGAGCAACGGGCCAGCTATGGCTTCTTGCGTACCGAGCTTAAGGCTGTTGCCTACAATGCAAGTATCCAGGGCGGCTACTTTAATGATCAGGCTACTGCAGTCAAACCCAAAAGTCTGGTTGGTGAGTTTGAGATAGGCTATTTATGGCGCGGTGAAAACTATGGCGCATCAGCATCCTTTATACGTCGCAGCAATGAAATCAAGGAATTAAGCAATGGCCAGGGCGCGCAGAATTTTGCAAGATTGCAATTTATTTATGCAATGTAAGTCTGCCTGTTCCTGAAATTTCACGGTAATTGCGAGCGGGAATTCTCGCACATCATGGCTTAGTGATGTATAATTCGAATTTCCCGCTTGTGCCGTTCGGCACCTTCTGCAATGACTAAGTTTGTATTCGTTACGGGGGGCGTAGTCTCCTCTTTAGGCAAGGGTATTGCCGCTGCCTCTCTCGCTGCGATCCTTGAATCGCGCGGTCTCAAAGTCACTATGCTCAAACTTGATCCCTACATCAATGTGGATCCAGGTACCATGAGCCCATTCCAGCATGGCGAAGTTTTCGTGACCGATGACGGTGCTGAAACTGATCTGGATCTGGGTCACTATGAGCGCTTCATCACAGCCAAAATGAAAAAGGTGAATAATTTCACCACTGGCCAGATCTATGAATCCGTTATCCGCAAAGAACGCCGCGGCGAATACCTGGGCAAGACTGTGCAAGTTATTCCGCACATCACTAATGAAATTCAGGAATTCATCCACCGTGGCGCAGCAGGTGCTGACGTTGCCCTGGTTGAAATCGGTGGCACGGTCGGCGATATCGAATCCCTGCCTTTCCTTGAAGCTGCCCGTCAACTGAGTTTGCGCGCTGGCCGCAATGCGGCTGCTTTCGTACATCTAACGCTGGTGCCTTATGTTGCCGCTGCCGGCGAATTGAAGACCAAGCCTACCCAGCACAGCGTACAAAAACTGCGTGAAATCGGTATTTTCCCGGATGCTTTATTGTGCCGTGCTGACCGTCCTATCCCTGATGATGAGCGCGCCAAGATTTCCCTGTTCGCCAATGTGGCTGAAGAAGCAGTGATCTCTGTATGGGATGCCGATACCATCTATAAGATTCCACAGATGTTGCACGATCAGGGCTTGGATAAAATCGTTTGCGATAAACTCGGCTTGTCACCAAAACCAGCTGATCTGGCCATGTGGGACAAATTGATCTATGCGCTCGAAAATCCGAAAGAAGAAGTCACTATCGGTATGGTCGGTAAATATGTCGATCTGACAGAGTCGTATAAATCTTTGACAGAAGCCTTGCGTCATGCCGGTATACACACTGAGAGCCGTGTGAATATTGAGTACGTTGACTCTGAAGAAATTGAAGCGCACGGTACCAAGTCGCTGGAAAAATACGATGCCATCCTGGTACCAGGTGGTTTCGGCAAGCGCGGCGTAGAAGGCAAGATTCTCGCTGCCCGTTATGCGCGTGAAAACAAAATCCCTTACTTGGGCATTTGCCTGGGTATGCAAGTTGCCCTGATCGAATATGCGCGTAACAAGGCAGGCCTCACCATGGCAAACTCGACAGAGTTTGATGCAGAGACAGAACAGCCAGTGGTTGCCCTGATCAATGAATGGCAAAACCATGACGGTAAAGTTGAGACTCGGGATGAAAATTCTGACCTCGGCGGCACCATGCGCCTGGGAGCGCAAACTTGTGCGGTTATTTCTGGCACGCTGGCGTCAGAGATTTATGGCAATGTCGTGACTGAGCGTCATCGTCATCGCTATGAAGCCAATAACCATTATCTGGGCCGTGTCGAGGCAGCTGGTTTGATCGTGTCTGCCCGTACACCGACAGAAGATTTGTGCGAAATCATGGAGCTGTCGCGTGATGTGCATCCTTGGTATCTGGGTGTGCAATATCACCCTGAGTTCAAATCGACACCGCGTGACGGCCATCCTTTGTTTATCTCTTTCGCCAGGGCGGCGATAGCGCATAAAAATGCGCAAGAAGCTAACAAGGCATGAGATTGTACGGATTTAATGCAGGCCTGAACCAGCCTGGATTTTTGATTGCTGGTTTGCTTGTTATTAATAAATCCTGCTAAATCCTAATTAAAAAGGCGAGCCACTATGCGGTTCGCCTTTTTCGCAAAACGGTACTGAGTTGCCTGAAAGAATGTTGTTGCTGTGCTTGAGCTGAGCGATGAAAAGCATTGCACATGAAGCGCAGGATTCCGGAAATCCGCTTTTGCTTGATTTGTCCTGTAGTGAAACAGGTTTTTTTGCTTACCAGCGCAAAAAAGCGGCAAGAATAAAGTTTTGTTCAGTTCGTCGAACCAGAGTAATGGAGTATTATCTGCACCATTATTTTGAAGTAGCAAATTCATTACTGCTTTATTTATCTGTGACCAAGCCATATCAGAGGCCCGCAGATGCAGACGCAAGTCAGATTCGTTTTATTTTGTTCGATATTTTGATTGTTTAGGAGAATTGAATGAGTGCCATCGTTGATATTATCGGTCGTGAAATCCTGGATTCGCGCGGTAACCCAACTGTTGAATGTGATGTCTTGCTAGAATCTGGTGTCATGGGCCGTGCTGCTGTACCTTCAGGCGCATCCACTGGTTCCCGCGAAGCGATAGAGCTGCGCGATGGTGACAAGTCGCGCTATCTGGGTAAGGGCGTCTTGAAAGCCTGCGAACACATTAATACCGAAATCGCAGAAGCCATCATGGGTCTGGATGCGAATGAACAGGCATTTCTTGACCGTACCCTGATCGATCTGGACGGCACTGAAAACAAGAGCCGCCTGGGTGCAAATGCCATGCTGGCTGTGTCCATGGCTGTTGCCAAAGCTGCTGCTGAAGAAGCAGGCTTGCCACTGTACCGCTATTTTGGCGGCTCAGGCGCGATGCAATTGCCTGTGCCTATGATGAACGTCATCAATGGTGGTGCACATGCTGACAATAATCTGGATATTCAAGAATTCATGATCATCCCGGTTGGTGCCCCATCATTCCGTGAAGCAGTCCGCTACGGTGCAGAAGTATTCCACGCCCTGAAAAAGATATTGCATGACAAAGGTTTGACAACAGCAGTTGGTGATGAGGGTGGTTTTGCGCCTTCCGTAGATAACCACGAAGCTGCCATCAAACTGATTATCCAGGCGATAGAAGCTGCTGGCTACGAGCCAGGCACCCAAATCGCCCTGGGCCTGGATTGCGCAGCCAGCGAATTCTACAAAGACGGCAAATATCACCTCGAAGGTGAAGGCCTGACCTTATCTTCTGCTGACTTTACCAATCTGCTGGCAACGTGGGTAGATAAATATCCTATCATCTCCATCGAAGATGGCATGGCTGAAGGCGATTGGGACGGTTGGGCTATCCTGACTGAAAAACTGGGCAAGAAAGTCCAGATCGTCGGCGATGACTTGTTCGTCACGAATACCAAGATACTGAAAGAAGGCATACAAAAAGGTATCGCTAACTCCATCCTGATCAAGATCAACCAGATCGGTACCCTGACAGAAACTTTTGCAGCCATAGAAATGGCAAAACGTGCAGGTTATACCGCCGTGATTTCCCATCGTTCTGGTGAAACAGAAGACAGCACTATTGCTGATATCGCGGTTGGTACTAATGCCCTACAAATCAAGACCGGCTCTTTGTCGCGTTCTGACCGTATGGCAAAATACAACCAATTGCTGCGTATTGAAGAAGATTTAGGTGAAATTGCCAGCTATCCTGGTCGCGACGCCTTTTATAATCTGAAGTAATCTGGTATCGTGCAAATAAAAAGGGGAACGGGGTTCCCCTTTTTCTTGTAGTTCTGCTTTTGGAAACAGATTGGTTTTATTTTTATTTTTTTGCTTTAATTATCCGTGCGTTTGATAGCTCTTTCCTTTGTTGCCCTGCTGATGTTGATCCAATACCCGCTGTGGTTGGGTAAGGGGGGCTGGTTGCGTGTCTGGGAGTTGGACAGGCAGGTAGCGCAGGTAAAAGGAAATAACGAAAAATTAAAAGAACGCAATGGCAAACTAGAATCCGAAGTTCAGGATTTAAAAAATGGTACAGACGCGGTGGAAGAGCGCGCCCGCTTTGAGCTGGGCATGATCAAGAAAAACGAAATCTTCGTACAAATTCTGGATGCCAATTCCCCTGCATCGACAACTACAGGGGCAGTGCTACCCGCGCAAGCTAAGCCTTAGTTAATAACTGAGCAGTTTATACACCTACATATTTCTGCCAGGTTTTGGGTGACTGCGTCAGGCTTTCGCTATTGCCATGCCAGACTATCTTGCCGCGCTCCATGATGCTGTGCTGGTCGGCAAGGGGTATTAGCTTCTCTACATATTTATCGATGACCAGCGTGGTTTGCCCCTGGTCACGTAGCTTTCTCAGACAAGCCCAGATTTCTTCGCGCACCAGTGGTGACAAGCCTTCTGTTGCTTCATCAAGTATCAACAAATGCGGATTGGTCATCAAGGCGCGTGAGATGGCCAGCATTTGCTGTTCGCCGCCAGATAGCTGGTTGCCCATATTGCCAGCCCGTTCTTCCAGACGCGGAAAAAGCTGGTAAATCTCTTTCAGGCTCCATGGTGTCTTGCTTTGATTGCGATTGGCAGCAAAGGCGATGAGGTTTTCCTTGACGGTGAGGTTAGGGAAAATCTGTCTGCCTTCCGGCACCAGGGCTATGCCCATCCTGGCGATTTTATCCGTCGTCATTTTTTCTATGCGCTGGCCCATGAAGCTGATATGGCCTTTATGTGCTGGTGTCAGTCCCAGTATCGAGCGCAAGGTCGTGGTCTTGCCAGCGCCATTACGCCCCAGCAGGCTGGCGACTTCACCCTGGCGTATCTGCAGGTCTATACCAAACAAGACCTGGCTGTGGCCATAGGCAGTAGCGATATGCCCGACTTCCAGTATGGTCTTCATGCGACGTCCTTGAGTGCGATATCCATTTCATCACCTAGATAGGCTTTCTTGACTTCAGGGTTCTGGCGTATCTGCTCTGCGGTGCCGGTAGCGATGATGGAGCCTGCTACCAAAACAGAAATACGGTCAGCCAGTTTGAAGACGGCGTCCATATCATGTTCAATCAAGATCACAGCGGCCTTGCCACGCAGGGCGGCGATCAGTTCCACCATCTTGCCTGATTCTTCATGCCCCGTACCTGCCATGGGTTCATCCAGCAAGAGCAGTTTTGGTTTCGTCGCCAGCGTTAATCCGAGTTCCAGTTGGCGTTGCTCGCCATGTGCAAGTTCACAGGCTTTGCTATTGCAGTGCTCTGCTAATCCTATGTCGCTGGCGAGTTGCCGGGCTTGCTCAAAAAGTGCCTGTTCATCTACGGCCTTGCGCCAGAAACGCATACTGCTGCCTGAGCGCACCTGTATTGCCAGGCTCAGGTTTTCGATGACAGTATATGACTGGAAGATATTTGTGATCTGGTAAGAACGTGCCAATCCAAGCTTGACGCGTTCATGCATGCTGAGTGCGGTGACATCGACGTCATTGAAAATGATCTTCCCTTGGTTTGGCGCAGTGGCGCCGGATATCTGATGTATCAGCGTCGTCTTGCCTGCGCCATTCGGGCCTATGATGGCGTGAATCTCGCCAGGTAATACATTTAGGCTGAGATTGTTGGTTGCGAGCAGACCGCCATAGCGTTTGACCAGACCTTTTAACTGTAAAACGCTCATGACTGATCCCCTTGCGGCTTTTTGATAGACATAAATTTTTGTGGCAAGCTGGCGAGGCCATTTGGTAAGAACATGACGACCAGCAGCAGGATAATGCCAAGATAAAGTTGCCAGTGTATAGTGTAGCCGGACAGAATTTCTTCCAGCATCAGCATGACCACGGCACCCAGGATGCCGCCTGACAGATAGCCTACACCACCGAGTATCACCATGACCATCAGGCTGCCCGATTGCGTCCAGTGCAGCAGGTTAGGGCTAACCAGCATGTTCTGGTTTGCCAGTAAAGCACCAGCCATGCTGGCGACGCTGCCAGCAATCGCAAAGCACAACAGCTTATAACGAAACACCGGGTAACCTATGGCTTCCATACGGGTTTCATTTTCCTTGATGGCTTGTATCACGCGTCCAAAGCGCGAGTTGATCAGCCGGTAAAGTACAAAAAGAAATGCAGTACAGATGGCCAGCACCAGATAATAAAAATTGCTGTCATTTGCCATATCCAGACCAGTGACTGAACGTTGCGCCAGGCTCAATCCATCGTCACCGCCATAATTTTTCAATGATACAAACAGGAAGTACAGCATCTGTGCGAATGCCAGCGTGATCATGATGAAATACACGCCGCGCGTTCTGAGTGAGATGCTGCCTATTGCCAGTGCCAGCAAAAAGCCAGTCAGCATCGCCGCTGGCCAACTGATCCATGCGGACATTACGCCATGCTGCATCAGTATGCCAACCACATAGGCACCACAACCAAAGAAGGCTGCATGTCCCAGGCTGATCATGCCGCCAAAGCCAAGTATCAGGTTCAGGCTGCTGGCCACCAAAGCAAAAATCATCAACCGGCTTAACAAGCCTATATAAAATTCCTGGGCGAAGTAGGTAGCCAGCAAAGGGAAGACAATCAGCAGACACAAGGTGCCTATGCTGGACTTGCGCGATATGCTGTGATGTAGGCTGCTCTGCATAATTACTCCCTTAGCCGCGTGCAGGGAACAGGCCCTGGGGTTTGTAAAACAACACGGCTGCCATCAATACATAAATCAGTATCGACGACAGGGCTGGGCCAAGATTGGCTGCCATCTCCAGCGGCATTAACAGCTTCAGCGCACCGGGCAGCAAGGTTTTGCTCAGGGTATCGACCAGACCTACCAGCAAGGCACCTACCAGAGCCCCCCGTATCGAGCCTATGCCACCAATAACAATGACCACAAACGCAAGTATCAGGATGCTTTCACCCATACCCACTTGTACCGCCAGTATGGAGCCTAGCAAGGCACCGGCAATGGCGCAAAGCGCTGCGCCAAAGGCAAACAGCAGCGTAAACACCAGCTTGATATTGATGCCCATGGTGATCGCCATTTCGCGGTTCGATGCACCAGCCCGTACCAGCATGCCTATGCGAGTTTTGGTGACAACAAAATACAGCAGGCCAGCGACCGCCAGCCCAGTGCCGATAATGAATAGACGGAAGGATGAATAAAAGAAACCGGGCAGTAATTCCACCGGTTGCGCCAGCTGCGGTGGAATATTCAGCATCAGCGGTTGCGCACCCCAGATCATGCGCGCACCCTCGTTAAAAATCAGTATCAAGGCAAAAGTTGCCAGTACATGGGACAAATGATCGCGCTGGTATAAATGCCGTAAGACCACTACTTCCAGTATCACGCCCAGCAGTGCGGTCGCCATCACAGCAGCCAGCAAGCCCAGCCAGAAGGAACCTGTCATGCCCGTAAAGCTGGCGGCGAAATAAGCGCCTGCCATATACAGGGAACCATGTGCCAGGTTGATGAAATCCATGATGCCAAAGATCAGCGTAAGACCAGCTGCCAGCAGGAAAAGCATAAGGCCAAATTGCAAGCCGTTTAAACCGTGCTCCAAGAGTAACGTGATATTCATCCCCTGATCCCTACATGCTAATGGTGGTACAGATGTGAAATTACTTTAGGCCTAAAATATACTATAAGCGAGTCGTTTGAAAATATTTTCTTTGAGAAAAACTCAGTTTTGATGCAAAAAAACACTTTACCTAAAAATAGTTTAGGTTTAAAGTAGTTTGGTGTTTTCGGGGTTGCTGTATCTACATTGTGTACCAAAGCCGGAGAAGAAATGAATTCAACTGTGCTACCAGAGTCTGCCCATCTGGATACCTTTGCTTTTGATCACTTGCCGCCACGCGAGCAATGGCCGGAACTGATTTTTTCTTTGCCTGAGTTGCAATACTCTGAACGCCTGAATTGTGTCGCCGACCTGCTCGACAAGATGTGTGCAACTGGTCATGCAGACAGCATTGCGATCCGCAGCCAGACCGAAAGCTGGACTTATTCTCATTTGCTGGCTACCGTCAATCGTATATCCCACGTCTTGCTCGAAGACATGCATTTGCAGCCTGGTAACAGGGTATTGTTACGTGGCGCTAATAATCCGATGATGGCTGCCAGTGTACTGGCTGTCATCAAGGCCGGTTGTATCGCTGTTCCCACGATGCCATTGTTGCGCGCCAAGGAATTGGGCGTAATCGCAAACAAGGCTGAAATTGCCGCTGCACTCTGCTCAGAAAATCTGCGCGAGGAGATGGAGTTGGCGGTGCAGGCCAATCCCATATTGACGCAGGTTATCTATTTCAATCATCAGGGTGATGATGCCCTGGAAGCACTCATGGCTGGCAAGTCAACTGAATTTGCCGCTGTCGATACCTTGGCCGAAGATGTCTGTCTCATCAGCTTTACTTCTGGCACGACCGGCATGCCCAAGGGCACCATGCATTTTCACAGGGATGTGCTGGCGATCTGCGATTGCTTCCCACGCTCTACCTTGCGGTCTGCGCAAAGCGATATTTTCATAGGCACACCGCCGTTGGCATTCACATTTGGCCTGGGCGGTTTGCTGCTGTTTCCCTTGCGCGTGGGTGCAACTGCGGTACTACTGGAAAAACTGACACCGGAATCCTTGCTGAAAGCCATAGACGAATTCAAGGCCACAGTCTGTTTTACCGCGCCTACCTTTTATCGCCAGATGGCCACGCAGGCAAAGAATTTTGATTTATCCAGCCTCAAGAAAACCGTTTCTGCCGGTGAGGCGCTACCTGCTGCAACCCGTGAGGCCTGGCGTCAGGCGACTGGCCTGGTCATGATAGATGGCATAGGTGCGACAGAGATGTTGCATATCTTTATTTCTGCCGCAGGTGATGAGGCGCGGGCAGGGGCCACCGGCAAACCTATACCAGGCTACCAGGCATGCATCTTCGATGAGCACGGCGATATGGCTGCCCCTGGTGTGGTTGGCCGCCTGGCAGTCAAAGGACCGACAGGTTGCCGTTACTTGGCAGATGACAGGCAAAAAAACTATGTACACCAGGGCTGGAACCTGACAGGTGATGCCTATGAAATGGATGCCGACGGTTACTTCTGGTACCGCGCCCGCACCGACGACATGATTATTTCTGCTGGCTACAATATCGCCGGACCAGAGGTGGAAGAAGCTTTACTGAAGCATCCCGCGGTCTCTGAATGCGCAGTCATCGGCCTGGCTGATGAAGAGCGCGGTCAGATCGTCAAGGCCTTTGTAGTATTGAAAGACTATGCGCAGGCATCAGTAGAGTTGAGCAAGGAAATCCAGGATTTCGTCAAGAATAGTATTGCTCCCTACAAGTACCCGCGTGCCATAGAATTCATGACAGGTTTACCGAGAACTGAAACCGGCAAACTGCAGCGCTATAAATTGCGTACACCTGCTGCCAGTTAGATAATAAGTATCAGATATAAAAGATTCGCCTATGCCCACTAACCCGAAGGAGACGCCCGTGAAAAAGACCTTGCAGTGTTTGTTGTTGTCCAGTATTGCCGCGGCCAATACGAATTGTGCTTTCGCTGCGGACAAAGTCAAAGTAGGCATGGTCACTACCTTGTCTGGTGCGGGCGCTGGCCTTGGTGTTGATATACGCGATGGTTTTTCCCTGGCGATGAAGCACCTGGACAATAAATTCGGCAATTTGCCAGTCGAGGTTATCACTGGTGATGATCAGCAAAATCCTGACGCCACCAAGCAACTGGTGGATAAGCTCATCAAAAAAGACAAGGTCGATTTGATGACAGGCATTGTGTTTTCCAATTTGATGCTGGCGGTGGGACCAACGATTTTTGGTGCCAAAGTGCATTACATCAGTGCCAATGCTGGCCCGTCTCAATATGCTGGTGAGCAGTGTAATCCTTACTTCTTCAATGTGGCCTGGCAAAACGATAGCTTGCATGAAGCGGTGGGCAAGCAAGTCAATGACAAGGGTTTTAAAAATGTCGCTCTGGTGGCACCTAATTATCCGGCAGGCAAAGACGCGTTAACGGGTTTTAAGCGCTATTACAAGGGCAAGGTTGCTGAAGAAATTTATACCAAACTGGGACAGCTTGATTATGCAACTGAACTGGCGCAGATACGTGGTCTGAAACCGGATGCCGTGTATATCTTCCTGCCAGGTGGCATGGGCATCAATTTCATCAAGCAGTTTGTGGATGCCGGTTTATCCAAGAGTACTCAACTCTTTGGACCAGGCTTCTCTGCCGATGAAGACATCATCAAGGCAGTAGGCGCACCCATGTTGGGCATGTTCAATGCAGCGCAGTGGGGGCATGATATGGATAATCCACAAAACAAGCGTTTTGTGACGGATTTCCAGAAAGAATATGGCCGCCTGCCATCATTGTATGCATCGCAGGGCTATGACGCTGCCATGTTGATGGATAGTGCCGTGCGCGGTGTCAAAGGCAAGATAGAAGACAAGGATGCCCTCGGTAAAGCCATCAAGGCCGCCAACTTCAAATCTGTACGTGGCGACTTCAAGTTCAACAGCAATCATTATCCTGTGCAAAATTATTATGCGCGCCTCATCAGTAAGGATGCTCAGGGAAGAGTGACCAATAAAACATTGAGTGCTGTATTTACCAATCATCCTGATGCCTATGTCGCCTCTTGCAAAATGCAATAAGACAGTGATTGATCAGGTAAAAAATTAATTTTCAAGGTATTTTAATGAACATCCTATGCATAGGCGGTGGTCCGGCTGGCCTGTACTTTAGCCTGCTGATGAAAAAGCAAAACCCGGCGCACCATATCACCATCATCGAACGCAATCGCGCTTACGATACCTTTGGTTGGGGCGTGGTGTTTTCAGACCAGACCCTGGGTAACCTGGTGAATGCGGATGAACAGACAGCCCGTTCCATCTTGCAGTCTTTTAATCACTGGGATGATATTGACACGCATTTCAAGGGCCAGGTTGTCACTTCTGGTGGTCACGGTTTTTGCGGAATAGGCCGCAAGCGTTTGCTGAATATCCTGCAAGAACGTTGCGAGGAGCTGGATGTCAAGCTGGTTTTTGAAACCGATGTAACAGACGACCAGGCACTGGCGCTGGAATATGACGCTGACCTCGTCATCGCCTGCGATGGTTTAAACAGCCGCGTGCGCACCCGCTATGAGCAAAGCTACCAACCTGATATCGATACGCGCAAATGCCGCTTTGTCTGGCTGGGTACCAAAAAACTGTTCTCAGCATTTACCTTTGCCTTTGAAGAAACCGAGCATGGCTGGTTTCAGGCACATGCCTACCAATACGATGGCGATACGGCGACCTTTATCGTCGAGACGCCGGAAGAGACCTGGCTCAAGGCTGGCATAGATAAAATGAGCCAGGAAGAGGCCGTAGCATTTTGTGAAAACCTGTTCGCCAAATACCTTGATGGCAATGCCTTGATGTCGAATGCCACGCATTTGCGCGGCTCCGCCAACTGGATCAAGTTCCCGCGCATTATCTGCAAGAACTGGGTGCACTGGAACCAGCTAAATAATAAGCGGGTACCTGTAGTCTTGATGGGGGACGCTGCCCATACCGCACACTTTTCCATAGGCTCAGGTACCAAGCTGGCTTTGGAAGATGCCATAGAACTGGCACGCAGTTTTGAGAGGCATGGCGAGCAGGGTATGGATGCCGTGCTGGAAGCCTATCAGGACTTGCGTTCCATAGAAGTCTTGAAGATACAAAGTGCGGCCCGCAATTCCATGGAATGGTTTGAAAACGTTGAGCGCTATACCGCTATGGAAGCGCCACAGTTTGCCTATTCCATGTTGACACGCAGCCAGCGTCTGTCGCATGAAAACCTGCGGGTAAGAGATGCGGCCTATGTTCGTAGCTTCGAGCACTGGATAGCAGAGCAGGCGTATGCCAGGGCAGGCTTGCCAGTGCCCAAAACAAAAACAGCGATTCCACCCATGCTGACGCCGTACAAGCTGCGCGACGTGGTATTGAAAAACCGCATCATCGTCTCCCCCATGGCGCAATACTCAGCGGTCGATGGCGTGGCTGGCGATTATCATCTCGTGCACCTGGGTAGCCGGGCCATGGGCGGTGCAGGACTGGTGTTTGCCGAGATGACTTGCGTCTCTGCCGATGCTCGCATCACGCCAGCTTGCCCTGGCTTGTATGGACCTGAGCATACGCAAGCCTGGAAGCGTATCGTCGATTTTGTTCATGCCAATACCGATGCAAAGATTGCCGTGCAGCTCGGCCATGCTGGTGCCAAAGGCTCGACTTGCGTAGCTTGGGAGGGTACTGATCAACCACTTAAAGAAGGTAACTGGCCAGTGGTATCAGCGTCTGAACAGCAATACCTGCCTGGCATTTCGCAAATGGCGCGCGCGGCCACGGCGGCAGATATGCAGCGTATACAAGATGATTTTGTACAGGCGACGAGGGCAGCAGCAGAAGCAGGATTTGACTGGCTGGAACTGCATTGCGCTCACGGTTACCTTTTATCAAGCTTCATTTCGCCACTGACCAATCAGCGTGAAGATGCATATGGTGGTTCGCTGGAAAATCGTTGCCGTTATCCACTGGAGGTGTTTGCCGCCATACGTGCTGTCTGGCCTGCTGATAAACCCATCTCAGTGCGTATCTCAGCGCATGACTGGGTAGAGGGCGGCATTACTCCCGACGATGCAGTCGCCATCGCCATGCTGTTCAAGGCAGCGGGTGCCGACATGATAGATTGTTCATCCGGTCAGGTCAGCAAGCAGGAAAAACCTGTCTATGGCCGCATGTTCCAGACCCCCTTTGCTGACCGCATACGCAATGAGGCACAGATACCCACCATCGCAGTCGGTGCGATTTTTGAAGCCGATCATGCAAACAGCATTATCGCCGCTGGTCGTGCTGACCTGTGCGCCATCGCCAGACCACACCTGGCTGACCCAGCCTGGACTTTGCATGAAGCAGCCAAACTGGGTTTCAATGATATGCCCTGGCCCAAGCAATATGTCGCGGGAAAGATGCAACTGGAACGCAATCTCGAACGTGATCGACAAGTCGCAGCAGCCAGCGCTGGCCTGACACCACAACAAGTTGCCGCCAAGTTGCTGGAAGGATGAGCATGACAGCCTATCCAGGGAAATTGCAAGGCAGGCATGCGCTGGTTACTGGCGGTGGCAAAGGTATAGGGTTGGCGATATCACGAGCCTTGCTCAGCGAAGGTGCGACTGTGACGCTGGCAGGGCGTAACGAAGCAAGCTTGCAGGAAGCTGTGGCGTCCTTGGCCAATGCCAAAGTGCAGTATGTAGTCATCGATGTCAGTGATGTGGAGTCGGCACAAGCAGCTTTTCAATTATCGCAAGCCAGAAATGGACGTATCGATATCCTCATCAACAATGCAGGGCAGGCCAGCTCCGCTTCTTTCCTGAAAACCGATGTACAACTATGGCAAAGCATGCTTGATGTGAACCTGAACGGCAGTTTCATTTGCATGAAACAGGCTTTGCCCGCCATGCTGGACGCAGGTTGGGGACGTATCGTCAATGTGGTCAGTACCGCAGGCCTGAAAGGCTACGCTTATGTCTCTGCCTACTGTGCTGCTAAGCATGGTGTGATTGGCCTGACGCGCGCAGTGGCGCTCGAAGTCGCTGCCAAAGGCGTGACCGTGAATGCGGTTTGTCCTGGTTATACCGAAACCGATATCGTCAAGGATGCAATCGCCAATATTGTCGCCAAAACTGGCCGTACTGAAGAACAGGCGAAGACTGAACTGGCCGCTGGCAATCCGCAAAAGCGGCTGATACAACCGCAAGAAGTCGCAGATGCGGTGTTGTGGTTATGCATGGATGGCGCATCGGCGATGAATGGACAATCCATTGCCGTGGCTGGTGGCGAAGTAATGTGACGAAATCTGAAGAGCAGAGAAATCCAGTATGAAAGAAGACAGCAATCCCGTATTCGACATGGAAACCCGCCTGACGCAGGATGATCACCAGTCCTTGCGCCTGTGGTTACGCATGCTGTCTTGTACCGTGATGATAGAAGGCGAAATTCGCAGTCGTTTGCGTAGCGAATTCGGCATTACTTTGCCGCGCTTTGATCTGATGGCACAGCTTGAACGGCATCCAGAAGGCTTGCGTATGGGTGAGTTATCCAAGCGCATGATGGTCACCGGCGGCAACATAACCGGTATTACTGATCAACTGGAGCAAGAAAAACTGGTGACCCGCGTCGCTGATCTCAAAGACCGGCGTGCTTACAGTGTCAAGCTGACGCCTGCTGGCCGTCGTGCTTTCAAACGCATGGCTTCTGTTCATGAGGAATGGATAGCGGATATGTTTTCCGGTTTGCAAACAGAGCAGAAAAGCAAATTATTTGAATTATTGTCGCAAGTAAAGACTCATTTGCATGAGCCCAGCGCTGACAACAACCCTGAGCAGGAACAAATTATATGAAATACCTACCCGGACAACCCCAGGATTTACCTGGCAATCGCGAGCAACTGGCACACTATGCAGCACAGCATTTCACCTATGAAGTAGATGCTGGTGTTGCCACTATCACCCTGAGCCGGCCAGAGCGCAAAAACCCGCTGACTTTTGATTCTTATGCCGAGTTGCGTGACCTTTTCCGCACTTTGTCTTATGGCGATGATGTCAAGGCCATCGTCATCACCGGTGCTGGTGAGAACTTTTGTTCGGGTGGCGATGTGCATGAAATCATCGGCCCCTTGACTAAGCTCGATATGCCAGGTTTGTTGAGCTTTACCCGCATGACAGGTGATCTCGTCAAAGCCATGCGCGCCTGCCCGCAGCCGATTATTGCGGCGATTGACGGTGTTTGCGCTGGGGCAGGTGCCATACTGGCGCTGGCTTCCGATATTCGCATAGGCACAGCACGTAGTAAGACTGCCTTCCTGTTCACCCGTGTTGGTCTGGCAGGTTGCGATATGGGTGCCTGTTCCATCCTGCCACGCATCATAGGGCAGGGGCGGGCTTCGGATTTGCTATATACCGGACGCTCGATGTCAGGTGAAGAAGCTGAGCGCTGGGGCTTTTTCAATCGTCTGACGGCGGCAGAGAATGTACTGGCAGAAGCACAAACCTATGCAAAAAATCTGGCCGAAGGACCGAACTTTGCTCATGGTATGACCAAGAAAATGCTGCAGCAAGAGTGGAATATGGGCGTCGACGAAGCCATAGAAGCAGAAGCGCAAGCCCAGGCCATATGCATGATGACCAATGATTTTCATCGTGCCTACCATGCCTTCGTTGCCAAACAAAAACCGGTTTTTGAAGGGGATTGAGCATGACACATATCATGCCTGACACCAGTTACCTAGACTGGCCCTTCTTTGATGATAAACACCGTGAGTTGCAACGCACGCTGGATGCCTGGTCTGCTGAAAACCTGCCCGATCATCATGCAGCTGATGTCGATCAGGCTTGCCGCGACCTCGTCAAGCAACTGGGTGCGGCTGGCTGGCTCAGGAATGCCGTAGGTGGCAGTGCCTTTGGTGGTAACGCTGACGTTATCGACACCCGCGCCATTTGCCTGATACGCGAAACCCTGGCCCGTCATTCCGGCCTGGCAGATTTTGCCTTTGCCATGCAAGGGCTGGGTTCAGGCGCGATCAGCCTGCATGGTACGGTAGTACAAAAGCAAAATTATCTGAGTAAGGTCGCCAAAGGTGAGGTGATTGCTGCTTTTGCTTTGTCAGAGCCTGAAGCTGGTTCTGATGTGGCGGCCATGCAATGTGCAGCAGAATTTGTCGATGACGCTGGCGGCGGTCACTATGTCTTGAATGGTGAAAAAACCTGGATTTCCAATGGTGGTATTGCCGACTTCTATGTATTGTTCGCACGCACTGGTGAAGCGCCAGGTGCCCGTGGCATAACGGCCTTTATCGTCGATGCTGGTCTGCCTGGTGTTGAGATTGCCGAGCGTATTGATGTGATAGCCCCGCATCCACTGGCGCGCCTGAAGTTCAGTAATTGCCGCATCCCTGCAACGCAGCGGCTTGGTCAGGCAGGGCAGGGTTTCAAGGTGGCGATGGCGACGCTGGATATCTTCCGTACATCCGTCGCTGGTGCTGCACTTGGTTTTGCCCGCCGCGCCATGGATGAAGCCATGCACAGAGTAACGACACGCAAGATGTTTGGCCAGACCCTGGCAGATTTTCAGTTGACCCAGGCCAAGCTTGCGCAGATGGCTACTACCATAGACAGCTCTGCCTTGCTGATTTACCGAGCTGCCTGGCAAAGAGACCAGGGCAGAAAAGTCACCAAGGAAGCTGCCATGGCGAAACTAATTGCGACTGAAGGCGCGCAGCAAGTGATAGATGCAGCGGTGCAGATGTTTGGCGGCCTGGGTGTCGTCAGTGAAGTACCAGTAGAGCGCCTGTATCGTGAAATCCGTTCTCTCCGAATTTATGAAGGGGCGACGGAAGTGCAGCAACTAATCATAGGCCGTGAATTGCTGAAAGAGTTTGCCGCATCATGAGCAATAATTATGATTTTTGAGGCTGAATTACCGATACGCTTTGCCCATTGCGACCCGGCAGGCATCGTGTTTTATCCGCGCTATTTTGAAATGATGAACGGTGTGGTGGAAGACTGGTGCGCGCAAGGTCTGGCTTGCGGTTTTCATGAAATGCATGTTGTACGCGGCATAGGTCTGCCGACCGTGCATCTCGAAACCGATTTCATCAAACCGGCAGAACTGGGTGAAAGCTTGCTGGCAGAATTAGTTGTGACGAAACTGGGTAAGACTTCAGTCGAACTGGAAATTTGCTTTAGCGGACCGCAACAGGATATGCGCCTGAAAGCGAAGTTGGTGCTGGTTATGATGGATTTGGACATGCGCAAGGCGGTAGCCATACCTGATGAACTGCGTACCGCCATGCTGAAGTATTGCAATATATAAGATAGATATAATGGACATTTCAGACTTCAGGGGCTGAATAGTCATCAATGAAAGGATAGATGATGGACATTTTGCAACCTCCTGGCTGGGCCAGACCACGAGGCTATTCAAATGGCATTTCTGCCACTGGCCGCACTGTGTGCGTTAGTGGCATGGTGGGCTGGGATGCGCAATGCACCTTTCAGACGGATGATTTTGCAGGTCAGGTAAGACAGGCCTTGCAAAACATCGTTGAAGTATTGACAGAGGCAAATGCCAAACCCGAGCATATCGTGCGTATGACCTGGTATGTCATCGATAAAAAAGAATACGTTGGTGCCTACAGAGAAGTGGGCGAAGCTTACCGCGACATCATAGGCCGCCATTACCCAACCATGACTGCCGTGCAGGTGGCAGGTTTGATAGAAGACAGAGCCAGGGTGGAGATAGAAGTCACCGCCATTGTGCCGGAGTAAATATGAAAAACAGTATTGCGGTTGTTGGTATTGTTGGCGCCGGTGCCATGGGGCGCGGCATTGCTCAGATTGCGGCGCAGGCAGGTTTTACCGTGCTCTTGTTTGATGTGCAGGCAGATGCCGCAAGCAAAGCCAGCCAGCTCATTGCCGAGCAATGGCAAAAGATGCTGAGCAAGGAAAAACTCAGCGCAGAACAATATCAGTGTGCTGTGGAAAACCTGCAAGTCGTCAATAGCATGCAGGAACTGGCCAAATGTGATCTGGTGGTAGAGGCGATTGTTGAAAGGCTGGATGTCAAACGAGGTTTGTTCCAGCAATTGGATGGCATAGTCAGTGATGCCTGCATATTGGCGACCAATACTTCTTCCCTGTCGGTCACTGCTATTGCGGCTGGTACAAAAATACCTGAGCGCGTTGCAGGTCTGCATTTCTTTAATCCAGTGCCCTTGATGAAGGTGGTTGAGGTCATTGATGGTTTACTGACCGATGCTGCGGTTGCTGAGCAGCTCATGGCATTTTCCACGCAAACCGGGCATTTGCCGGTGCGTGCCAAGGATACACCAGGCTTTATCGTCAACCACGCAGGTCGTGGTTATGGCACGGAAGCCCTGCGAATATTGCAAGAAAATGTCGCCAGCTTCCGCCAGATCGACCAGATCATGCGTGAGGCGGCAGGTTTCAAGCTGGGGCCGTTTGAATTGCTGGATTTGACAGGGTTGGACGTGTCGCATCCGGTCATGGAAGCGATTTATCATCAATATTATGAAGAGCCACGCTATCGCCCCAGCGTCATCACTGCGCAGCGCGTGCATGCGGGTGTGCTGGGCCGCAAGACCGGACGAGGGTTTTATTCTTATAACGGCAATCAGGATGTGCCGCTGGTTCCTGAGCAGCAGTCTGCCTGGGCTGGGCCAGTATGGGTCAGCCAGGAAAATGCAGACGCGGTGCCAACACTGTTGGCGCTGTTGGAGCGTTGTGGCGCTATAGTCGAAAATGGTAGACAGCCATCTGCCAAGGCACTGTGCATAGTCAGCCCATACGGCGAAGATGTCAGCACCTGTGTAGCAAGAGCTGGGCTCAATGCCAGTCGCACCCTGGGCATCGATGCACTGACTGCTTGTCAAGGACATCTGAGCCTGATGATGAATCCCGCTACAGATGCAAAACTGGCAGCACAATGCCAGTCCTTGCTGCAAAAAAGCGGGCAGGGCGTCAGCCTGATACAGGATAGCGCCGGTTTCGTGGTTCAACGCATATTGGCGACCATCATCAATATCGCTAGCGACATAGCCCAGCAAGGTATTTGCAACCCACAAGACCTGGACAAGGCAGTGGTATTAGGCCTTGCTTATCCAGCGGGACCGTTGGCTTGGGGCGACAAACTCGGCACTTCGCGTATACTATTGGTTTTGCGGAACTTGTATGCCAGCACTGGCGACCCGCGCTATCGCCCCAGCCCCTGGCTGGTACGCAGGGCGCAACTGGGTTTGTCCTTGCTGCATTTGCCGAGTCAGGCAAGTACTTAAGACTGTATAAAACATGACATGTCACTTCTTGTTGTGGGAAAGTGGCATGCAAAAAATAATGAAATACATAATTCAATCAGGAGAAACAAATGGCCAAGGCTGTATTTAGTTGGGAAGATCCCTTGTTATTGTCTTCGCAACTCAGCGATGAAGAACGCATGGTGCAGGATGCTGCGCGTGTCTATTGCGAAGAAAAGCTGACACCGCGGGTACTGGAAGCTTTCCGTCATGAAAAAACAGATCCAGCCATTTTCCGTGAAATGGGGGAGCTTGGTTTGCTGGGTTCCATGATCCCCACGCAATACGGTGGTGCTGGTTTGAACTATGTTTGCTATGGCCTGGTGGCGCGCGAAGTCGAGCGTGTCGATTCTGGTTACCGTTCCATGATGAGCGTTCAAAGCTCACTGGTCATGGTGCCTATCAATGAATTTGGTAGCGAAGCACAAAAACAAAAATACTTGCCCAAGCTGGCAACGGGTGAATGGATAGGTTGCTTTGGTTTGACCGAGCCTAATCATGGTTCAGACCCCGGCAGCATGGTGACCCGTGCCAAAACTGTACCGGGTGGTTATTCCCTCAGCGGAGCGAAGATGTGGATCACCAATAGTCCTATTGCTGATGTCTTCGTGGTCTGGGCAAAAACGGATGATGGCCGTATCCGTGGCTTTATCCTGGAAAAAGGCTGGAAAGGCCTGACCGCTCCTGCCATCCATGGCAAGGTCGGCTTGCGTGCTTCCATCACCGGCGAAATCGTCATGGATGAAGTGTTTGTGCCAGAAGAAAATCTGATGCCACATGTAGAGGGCCTGAAAGGCCCGTTCACTTGCCTGAACTCTGCCCGTTACGGTATTGCCTGGGGTGCATTGGGTGCAGCAGAGTTCTGCTGGCATACAGCACGTCAATACACCATGGACCGCCTGCAATTTGGCCGCCCACTAGCAGCAAATCAGCTGGTACAGAAAAAACTGGCAGACATGCAGACAGAAATCACGCTAGCATTGCAAGGTTGTTTGCGCCTGGGCCGCATGAAAGATGAAGGTACTGCAGCTGTTGAAATCACGTCCATCATGAAGCGTAATTCTTGCGGCAAGTCCCTGGATATTGCCCGCACTGCACGCGATATGCTGGGTGGTAATGGTATTTCTGATGAGTTTGGCATTGCCCGTCATCTGGTGAACCTGGAAGTCGTCAACACCTATGAAGGCACGCATGATATTCATGCGCTGATACTGGGTCGTGCGCAGACTGGAATCGCCGCATTCTAATTACTGCAATAGTTGCCCGGTCTGTTGACTGGGCAGCTACTAAAAAATTACTTTTGTATTCAGACTGCAAATGCGCTTGTAATAATGTGCTCTTGCAAAGCTCCGGTCGTGGCAGCAGCCAGCGTGCCATATACGCGACCACATCCTGCATCCCTGCGGCTTTGTATGAAAGCCCTGGCGATATCAGGCGCTGCATATTCTGCCATCAGGAAAGCTTGGGCTGTCAGTACCAGTTTCTGGGTAATGCGGCGGGCATTCATTTCCCTGAATTCTGCTAATGCCAAATCTGTTTGTAAATCCACCACCATTTGCCTGACTTGCTCAGACACTGAATTACTCCATAATTGCAGCAGCAATTGCAAGCCTTCCGGATCTCTTTCCATCGCACGCAATACGTCCAGGCACATCACATTGCCTGAGCCTTCCCAGATAGAGTTGACGGGGGCCTCGCGATATAACCTCGCCATGGGGCCGGTTTCTACATAGCCATTGCCACCCCAGACTTCCATGCATTCACCAGTAAATTCCAGCGCACGCTTGCATATCCAGAATTTCGCGGCAGGTGTCATGATGCGTTTCCATGCGCGTTGCAAGGCATCATCCGGCGCATCCAGGGCAGCTGCCAGGTGCAGCAGGAGACGGGTTGCTGCCTCACTTTCCAGTGCCAGGTCAGCCAGCACATTGCGCATCAAGGGTTGATCTGCCAGCTTCTTGCCGAAGGCTGTACGGTGGCGTGCATGATGGATGGCTTGTACCAGCGCTTGACGCATCAGACCTGCGCTGCCAATGACACAATCCAGCCGGGTCAGGTTGGCCATTTCTATAATGGTTGGTATGCCCCGGCCTTCATTGCCTACCATGACACCATAGGCATCCTGGAATTCAACTTCGCTGCTGGAGTTGGATTTGTTGCCCAGTTTGTCTTTCAGTCTTTGTACCAGGATCGCATTCTTGCTGCCATCAGGACGCCAGCGCGGTACGAAGAAGCAGGACAAGCCAGTTTCGGTTTTAGCCAATACCAGGTGGGCATCGCACATGGGGGCAGAGAAAAACCACTTGTGGCCGGTCAGTGCATAAGCCTGTCCTCGTCCCTCAGCACCCAGTACCACGGCAGTGGTGGTATTGGTGCGCACGTCAGAGCCGCCCTGTTTTTCTGTCATGCCCATGCCTATCAGGATGGATTTTTTCTGTGAGATGGGCAGGTCGCGCGGGTCATGTTCCAGCGAATACACCTTGTCTTTGAGTCCCGCGAACAGGGCAGCCTCGTTTTGTAGCACGGGGATGGAGGCAAAAGTCATGGTGTTGGGACATAGGGAGCCAGACTCAACCTGTGCTTGCATGAAATAGCCAGCAGCGCGCGCAACATGTGCACCCATGCGCGGCTGGCTCCAGGGGCTGGCATGCAGGCCTTGCTTGCGCAATATCCCCAATAATTGATGCCAACTGGGATGGAAATCCACTCTGTCTATACGCTTGCCCTGCCTGTCATGGGTATGCAATTCTGGCAGATGCGTATTGGCCAGTGCAGCAGCTTCCAGCACTGCACTGCTGCCCAACTCTTGGCCGAATTGTTTCAGTGCGTTTTGATACCAGTCAGCCTGATACTGCGCCAGGCTTGTCATTAGAACGGCGTCACTAGTGAAAATATTGTAATCTTGCAGGTCTGCGACCTGATTGCTGATTTCATGGGTTTGCCACTGCATATACGCCTCATTGATATGGGGTAAGCGAAGAGGCCGTTGAAAAATTAACCTGGCGTTGTTGTGCCTCCCGGACCTAAGACCCGGTACTAAAGTACTTTCTGCGTCGGCAACGCCTAGCCAGCTTCATTTTGCAACAGCCTCAAAAGAAGTAATTAAGTGGATAGTGTAGTCTGATGAAGTAATCAAGATGTTCGCCTTTTAGCATTCCCCCCAGTACCTGAACTTATAAAACAAGAAATACCATGAGCGAGACTGCCAGCCCTTTGAAATTACGCCGCAAGCCCGTGCAGCAACGCTCGAAAATGACACAATTGGCAATCCTGGATGCCTTTGTTCGGCTTTTGGTCGAAAAAAGCTATGCCGACCTGACGATGCGTGATATTGCCCTGGTCGCTGGCGTGGGTCTGGGTACCTTGTATGAATACTTCCCTGGCAAGAAATCAATAGCGGCGCATTGCATTCATGAGCGTATGAAGAATATTGGCGCCCAGATGCGCATCTGGGTAGAGTTGCAACATGGCCAGCCCTTGCAAGGCATCGTCACGAATCTGCTGGAACGCATCATTCTTTTGCATGCCAATAAGACGGAGGAATGGTCTGCCCTTATTTTCCTGGAACGACAGATTTCCAATATGGATGCTTACAGTGCTTTGTATGGGCAGGTTGTTGATATCTGGGAATCTGCTTTTGCGGCAAGCTCGAATCGCGCTGCTTATCCAAATACCAGTCCGGCAATCGTCCATGCGGCTGTCTATGGCGTCTTGTACCAGACCCTGATGTTGTCCCCGCAAAGCCTGCAAGAACCTGAATTTCTTGCTCAGATGAAAAACTTGGTGTTGGGATATCTGCAAATCACTGATCAGAACGCCCGAATAAGGTAAAATCGCGGGATGTCCTATCAAGTCCTCGCCCGAAAATATCGCCCCAAGAGTTTTGAAACTCTGGTGGGGCAAGAGCACGTGGTCCGTGCCTTATCGCATGCGCTAGAGCAGCAGCGGCTGCATCACGCCTATTTATTTACCGGTACCCGCGGAGTCGGCAAGACGACGCTGTCACGCATACTGGCCAAATCCTTTAACTGCGAGACGGGTATTACTGCCCATCCTTGCGGAGTTTGCGAAGCCTGTACGGCGATTGATGCCGGGCGCTTTGTTGACTATATAGAAATGGATGCCGCCTCTAATCGCGGCGTCGATGAAATGGCCTCGTTGTTGGAGCAGGCGATTTATGCGCCGTCCAATGCACGCTTTAAAGTCTATATGATAGACGAGGTGCACATGCTGACCAACCACGCTTTCAACGCCATGTTGAAAACGCTGGAAGAGCCGCCTGAACATGTTAAATTCATTCTGGCAACGACAGATCCGCAAAAAATCCCGGTCACGGTCTTGTCACGCTGCCTGCAATTCAATCTCAAGCAAATGCCGCCCGGGCATATCGTTGGTCATCTGGAAAACATTCTGGGGCAAGAGCAAATTGATTTCGAGTTACCTGCCTTGCGTTTGCTGGCGCAGGGTGCTCATGGCTCCATGCGTGATGCCTTGTCTTTGACCGACCAGGCAATTGCCTATGCTGCTGGCAAAGTCAGCCTTGATGCGGTACAAGGCATGCTGGGTGCGCTGGATCAGTCTTATCTGATACGCCTGCTGGATGCCTTGCTGGCGCAGGATGGTAAAGCTTTGCTGGATGTTGCCGACGAAATGGCGGCACGCAGCCTGTCTTATAAAGCTGCCTTGCAAGATCTGGGCAGTTTGCTGCACCAGATCGCCGTGGCGCAAATGGTGCCTGCGGCAGTGGCAGAAGATATTCCTGAACGCGAACAGGTTTTGCGCCTGGCACAGAGTTTCGCCAAAGAAGAAGTACAACTGTTTTATCAAATTGCCGTGCATGGCCGTAATGAGCTGGCGTTGGCACCTGATGAATACGCAGGCTTCAGCATGACGCTGTTGCGTATGCTGGCATTCAAGCCTGTCAGTGGTGAGCAGTGGGCGCAGCCTCCTGCTAGTACACCACCGGCTGGTGGGCGTCCGGCATTGCCAGCTAATAATGTGAATAATGCAGCGCCTGCACAAAGCCCTGCGCGGTCCGCTCCTGTTTCTAGTCCTGTTGCTTCCAGCAGTAATGTTAGCGCTGCACCTATAGCAAATACTGCGCTTGCTGTGATGCCTGTTCGCGCTCCGGCAGAAGTGCCGAAACCGGCCGCCCAGGATAACACCGAGACACCCGCCAGCGCACCTGCTGCTGGTACACGAGTCAGTCCGGTACTGGCAGCCCTGGCAGCGGCACGCGCAAATACCAAGAATGGCACGCCAGCAGGAAAGTCCGCTACTGCCGAAATTGCGCCAGTAGTCAAAGCTACGATTGCACCAGTAGACCCAGTCTCACCTGTAGCGCCTGTTCGTCCTGTTGCTCCGTCAACTGTCAAAATAGCGCCGCCATCAACACAGCCATCAGTCAAGCCTGCCCAGCCCGTGTCTGCACCCACGCCTTTGATCGCCGAGCAGGACATGCGGTCCATGGGCATGGATGACATGCCGCCCCCCTGGGATGAAGAAATGTTCTTCGATACAGAGCCTGCAAAACCGGCAATGTCACCGGGAGTGATGGCTCCTGCTTCTGCTCATGCTTTGCCGCGGGGGCAAGTCGCACCAGTTGAAGTGGCTGTGCTTGCTGACGCTGCTGCAATTGCTGAACAGGAGCCGCAAGCTGCAGCAGAAGTGCTCAAGCCCAGAGAATCCATCACCCTGAATGCCGATCGCCTGATCGCGAATACGCCTGTTCCTGAGTTGAACTGGGATGGCCATTGGCCTGCACTGGCTGCCAGTTTGCCTGTACGCGGCGTAGCACAGCAGATGACACAGCAAAGTGAATTGGTCAGTTGCAAGCAAGATGGCAATGCCCATGTATTCCGCCTGCGTCTGCCTTTATCTACACTCTTGTCTTCCGGTAGTGTTGAGAAACTCAGTGCGGCCTTGTCCGAGCGTTTCGAAAAAACCATACGGGTAGAAACTGAGATAGGTGCCGTTGAGCATACTGCCAACGCACAAGCTGTGGCTGAACGTGGAGTGCGCCAGCAACAGGCAGAAAAATCCATACAAGGCGACAGTTTCGTGCAGACTTTAATGCGCGAATTTGGTGCCACTATTGTCACGGGCAGCATAAGGCCGGTCTGATGCCGGTAGTATGCAATATGTATCAATACGCGTGACCATCTTTTAATCAATATTCCAATTTTATTTTCGGAGAAATTTTTATGATGAAGAATCAATTAGCTGGCCTGATGAAACAAGCCCAGGCAATGCAGGACAATATGAAAAAAGCCCAGGATCAATTGGGTCTGGTAGAAGTAGAAGGCCAGGCTGGCGCTGGTCTGGTCAAGGTTGTCATGACCTGCAAAAACGATGTCAAGCGCGTTACCATCGATCCATCTTTGCTGGGTGATGACAAAGACATGCTGGAGGACCTGGTTGCCGCCGCTTTTAATGATGCAGTACGCAAGGCAGAAGCCACTTCACAAGAAAAAATGTCTGCATTGACAGCAGGCATGCCATTGCCACCTGGCTTCAAGATGCCATTCTGAGTGTGAAAAAACTCGGTAGTCTGGAAGCCTTGTCTGAGGCGCTGCGCCGTTTGCCCGGCGTAGGGCCAAAGTCTGCGCAGCGCATGGCTTATCACTTGTTGCAACATGACAGGGAAGGCGCTGCCATGCTTGGTATGGCACTAACTCATGCGGTAGAGCGCATACAGCATTGCGCATCCTGTAATACCTTCAGCGAGAGTGATATCTGCGAAACCTGTCAGGATGCCGTGCGCGATACCAGTTTGCTATGTGTGGTGGAAACACCCTCAGACCAGATGATGATAGAGCAAACCATGACGTACAAGGGCCTGTACTTTGTTCTCATGGGGCGGCTCTCGCCACTTGATGGCATAGGTCCGAAAGACATACATCTGGAAAAGCTGGTCTCCAGGGCCACTGACGGTAAAGTGCAGGAGGTGGTGCTGGCTACTAATTTTACCAATGAAGGTGAGGCAACCGCGCATTACATCAGTGAGACGCTGAAGGCGCGCGGTTTGCGCGTCAGCCGCCTGGCGCGCGGTGTGCCGGTCGGTGGTGAGCTCGAATATGTGGATGCTGGCACCATTGCCCGCGCCATGCTGGATAGACGGACAACTTAATACAGTCACTGAGATAATAATAAGCCATCATGTTTCTGATCCCCGCCGAACAAAAAAGCAAATTGCAGTTGCAATGGTCAGACCTGATACAGGGCTTGGCTGGTAGTCCACGGCATGCCAAAGAAGTATGGACACTGCTGGATAAACATTACTCTGAACCTCAACGCAGTTTTCATAATCTCACACATATCCAGTCTATGCTCAGGCATGCTGAAGAGCAGCGTGCAGATATCCAGAATTTCGCTGTTGTCTCTCTGGCAATCTGGTTTCATGACATGGTGTATGACACCCATGCCAACAATAATGAACTGAAAAGTGCAGAGCTGGCAGGGGAATTAATGATGCGCATGGAGATCAGTCCCACTGTCATCATGCATGTGCAGCAATGCATACTTGCCACGGCCAGGCATGAAGTGGCTGATTTTAAAAACCGTGCGGCTGATATCCCTTTGTTCCTTGATATTGCCCTGACTATCCTGGGTGCCCCTAAGGACGTTTATCAGCAATATAGCCGTGCCATACGCAACGAATTCCGCTGGCTGGAAGCGCCTGCCTACAGGGCGGGGCGTCTGAAAGTGCTGAAGCGCTTTGCTGACCGCGAACAATTATATTTTCATCCCATTATGGCCGCGCAGTTTGATGCGCAGGCACGCGCCAATATCGCATGGGAAATCAAGAAACTGACTTTTGTATAGGTCAGCCCTGTAAATTTTTTTCTGAGCACATTCCCTCTTATGCAGTCACAAGCTAAAGCACATGGCCCTTTGGCGGGCATCAAGGTTCTAGAGTTGGGCACGCTGATCGCAGGGCCATTTTGCTCGCGCATGCTGGCTGAGTTTGGTGCCGAAGTGATCAAGGTAGAATCGCCCGATGGCGGTGACCCTCTGCGTCAATGGCGTGTGCTAAAGGATGGCACTTCGCTTTGGTGGAGTGTGCAGGCGCGTAACAAGAAAAGCATCACCCTGAATATGAGGCAGGAACAAGCGCGTGAAATTGCCAGGCGTCTTGCTCTTGATGCCGACATCATCATAGAAAATTATCGTCCCGGCGTGCTGGAAAAATGGGAACTGGGGTTTGAGGATTTAAAAGCAATCAATCCCGCCACCATCATGGTACGACTGTCTGGTTACGGCCAGACCGGACCTTTGAAAGACTTGCCCGGCTTTGGTGCTATCGGCGAATCCATGGGTGGCTTACGTCATGTCTCTGGTCATGCCGACCGTCCACCTGTGCGCGTGGGCATCTCGATAGGCGACTCTGTCGCTGCCCTGCATGGCGTTATCGGCGCCATGATGGCGCTGCGCCATCGCGACGTTACTGGCGGGCGCTGGAATGGCAAGCAGGGTGACACATGTATCGCTGGTCAGGGGCAAATGGTGGACGTAGCTTTGTATGAGTCGGTGTTCAACTTGATGGAATCACTGGTCCCAGAATTTGATTATGCTGGTGTTGTGCGTGAGCGTACTGGTGGTGCCTTGCCAGGCATCGTCCCATCAAATACTTACACAACGGCTGAGGGGGGAAATATCGTCATTGCAGGCAATGGCGACGCGATTTTTCACAGACTCATGACAGCCATAGACCGGGATGATCTGGCACAAGATCCGGATCTCGTTCGTAACGATGGCCGCGTTCCGCGTACAGAAGAAATTGATGCAGCAATCCAGGCCTGGTGTTCAGGCCGTGACATAGATGCGGCATTGCAGATACTCAAGGCAGCAGATGTACCGGTGGGGAAAATCTACTCGGTGCGCGATATGATGACTGATCCACAATTCCTGGCGCGCCAGATGTTTGAGCAACATGCCTTTGAAGATGGTACGCCAGTCAAGCTGCCCGCCATTACACCCAAGATGTCAGAGACTCCCGGCCAGACACAATGGCTGGGTCCGCGTCTGGGGCAACATAATCAGGAGGTGTTGAGCGGGCTGGGTTATAGTGATGCTGACATTGCGCAAATGCTTGCGGATAAAATAATTTAAAAAAAGGGACATATGAATCGCCAAATGCTCAAAAATTTCCTGATTGCCCTGGCGTTGTTCCTGCTGGGTTATTTTACCTTCAATCACTAACAATATTTGGCCGACCAAATCCTTACATGATCAGCCACATTTGATCAGTTCAGGGTTTTCAGATAATCCCTGATCCCCGCAAGCAGCATTTCCACCGACATGGCTGTCAGTATCAGGCCCATCAGGCGCTCGAACGCTGTCATTGCACGTACCCCCAAGACTTTTTGCATCCGTTCCGCACTCAATAACACAATCAGCCATACGACAGCAACAGCAGTCAATGCCGCCAGATGCACCATCATGTCTTGACGGCTATCAGATGAAAACAGCAGTACAGTCGCTAAAGCAGAAGGACCAGCCAATGCTGGTATGGCAAGCGGCACGATGAAGGGTTCATGACCATCTTCCACATCCCCAAAAATACCGCCTTCCTGAGGAAACACCATGCGCAAGGCGATCAGGAACAGGATCACGCCGCCACCTATGCGCAATGACACTTCAGTCAATTGCAGTGCGGTCAGGAAGTGTTTGCCAAAGAACATGAAGAGCAAAAGCAAGCCAAAGGCTATCGCGCATTCACGCACGACCACGCGCCAGCGCCGCTCGGGTGCAACATGGGACAGGGCGCTGACAAAGATGGGGACGTTGCCAAACGGGTCGGTGACCAATATCAGCAGCATCAGGGATTGAAAAAAATCTTGAGTCATGAAGACCTTGTTTGAAAAATGATACCTGGAACTTGTTGATTTCAGATTAATGCCAGCGTGGCTTTGACGGCAGCTTCTATGCCAGTCGCTGCATCAGCAATATTTTCTGCGAGCATGTAAGCAGGTGTGCTGACGACTTTTCTCTCTTTGTCGACGACAAATTCTTTTACCGGACAATTAATGTGCTGGCCACCCATTGTAGTGATGGCAGCAGCTGTGCCCTCGTCATTACCTATCGTGACCGCAATACCGCTGCCATATACCAGTGGAAGCATGGCCGGGGCTATACAGATATAGCATGCCGGTTTGCCAGCGTCGGCAATCGCTTTGGCAAAGCGCAATACATCCGGCTGTATCTGGCAGTCAGCCCCTTTGTTGGCAAAGTCAGTCAGGTTTTTTGCTGCTCCAAAACCACCTGGGAAAAATACGGCGGCATACTCGTCAGCCTTTGCCAAGGCTATATCCTTGATTTTGCCACGGGCGATACGGGCTGATTCCACTAAGACATTGCGGCTTTCACCTTCAGCGATCAGGCCAGTAAGGTGATTGACAACATGGGCTTGCGGGATATCAGGTGCCAGGAATTCTGGTTCTGCACCGGCTCTAACGAGAGCCAGCATGGTCAGGACACTCTCGTGAATTTCAGCTCCATCAAAGACGCCACAACCGGAAAGAACGACGGCTACTTTCATGATGTACCTTTATATTTGTGAGGGATAGACAGAAAGCAGACAATTTTCCCGCTGAAGCCTGTAGGCTGTCAACAAAGTCCCTCTGTTTCTGGAAAAATAGAGGGCAAAATAGAGTAAGACCACCAACGCAGTAATCAAAAAAACATTTACTATTAGCCGGGGAAAATGCGAACGCTCGTTTTATTATAAGAGCATAAACCCTTAGAACCTGTTTCTGATCTGTAGCGAGCGGACGTCAGCGGGGTGAAGAGTAGCGCAAAAAGCGGAATGTACTTAAGTACATGAGCATTTTGAGCAGCACATGAGCCCCGATCACGTCTGCGCAGTAAGATCATAGACAGGTTCTCAGGCAAGATTTTCCTGAAAACAAGAGTACACATATATGTCAGTAATAAAGATGGAAGGCAAAGAACGCCCGGATACACCTTGTGTTGCCGTTTGCTCAACAACATTTGATGATGTTTGTCGTGGCTGTGGGCGCACTGTGGCTGAGGTGGCAGAGTGGGTGTTCATGACAGCAGAACAGAAGGAAATCGTCTGGACCAGGATATTGGCAGAAGGTTATCCAAGACGGAATACATAAGCGCGCCAAATATATAAGAAATAATATAAAGGCGACAAAAATAACGGAGACAGCGCATGTCGCAGCTTAAAAAATCAGGACGCCGCCGCTTCATCCTGGGTGGCTTGGGCTTGACGGGTGCATTACTGGTAGGTTGGGGCGTCATGCCGCCACGCCAGCGACTGAACGCCAGTACGCCCTTGCCGGTATCAAATGGCGAAGTTGCCATGAATGGCTGGATCAAGATTGCGCAAGATGGCACCGTCAGTGTCGCCATGCACAGGAGCGAAATGGGGCAGGGTATACATACTGCCTTGCAAATGCTGGTGGCAGAAGAGCTGGATGTGCCCATGAGCATGGTCAAGCCCATGTATGTGCCCGCAGATAAAATTTACGGCAGCATGGCGGCATTGGCCGACGGCTTACCATTTCATCCTGACGACCATGGCAACGTAAAACGCGTTGCCCAATGGGTGACGCTCAAGTTTGCCCGTGAACTGGGTTTGCAAATGACAGGTGGTTCATCCAGCGTCAAAGATGCCTGGCAACCCATGCGTGAAGCGGGGGCAACGGCCCGCGCCATGCTGATTGCTGCTGCAGCAAAAAAATGGAACGTGGCAGTGACAGAATGCACGACCGGGAACGGAATGGTCAGCCATGCATCGGGTAAAAATGCCAGCTATGGTGAGCTGGCCGCCTATGCTGTCAACAGTAAGCCTGGTGAGATACCACTCAAACGTCCGCAAGATTTTACAATCATAGGTCAGCCGCAGTTGCGCACTGATGCTGCACCCAAAGGCGATGGCAGTGCCCAGTTTGGTATTGATGCCCGACCGGAAGGTATGGTCTATGCCGCCATCAAACAAAGCCCGACCATAGGCGGTCGTATCAAGTCTTTTGATGCTGCTGCAGTCAAAGCCATGCCGGGCGTCATGCAGGTTGTTGATTTTTCCATGGAAGGCGCGATGGCGGGTGTTGCCGTGCTGGCACAGTCTTATTGGCAAGCCAAACAGGCATTGGATAAATTGCCCATCACTTGGGATGCCGGTGAGCATGCGCAACTCTCTACAGAAAGTATTTTTAAGGACTTTGCTAACAAACTCGATAGTGAGTCTGGTTTGGCCTATCACAAGGCAGGGGAAGTCGAAGAAACCTTGGCTGGCAAGGGCGTAGCAAAAACCGTAGAGGCAGAATATCGTGCGCCGTTTCTGGCGCATGCTGCGATGGAGCCTATCAATTGCACCGCGCAGCTTAAGGATGGCAAGCTGCAAATCTGGGTTTCTACGCAGGTGCCTGGCGTTGCTGCAGATGTAGCTGCCAAAGTTGCCAAGCTTAAATCTGAAGATGTCATTCTGCACATGGCTTATCTGGGTGGAGGTTTTGGCCGCAGACTGGAAGTAGATATGGTCGCGCAAGCCGCACGTATCGCCTTGGAAACCAGGGGCGTGCCCGTCAAGCTGATCTGGAGCCGGGAAGAAGATACGACACATGATATGTATCGTCCAGCCGCCCTGGCACGCTTCAGGGCCGGGCTGGATAGTGCGGGCAAATTGCTGGCTTATGACAACAAGTCCGTGTCGGGTTCAATTACCCATCAGGTATTGGTGCGAACCTTTGGTTTGATGGGGGCAGGTCCTGATAAAACCACGGCAGAAGGCGAGTTTGACATGCCGTATGAAATCCCGCATCAGCGTATCCGGCATGTCATTGCTCCAAGTCCGGTGGCGCTGGGTTTCTGGCGCTCAGTCGGCCATTCGCATAATGCTTTTTTCAAAGAAAGCTTTATTGATGAAATTGCCCATGCAGCGAATCAGGATAGCCTGACATTCCGCCGTGGCTTGTTGAAAGAGCATCCACGTCACCTTGCCGTGCTGGATGCAGCAGTACAAAAAGCAGGCAAGCCAGCAGAGGGAAGGGCGCATGGTCTGGCACTGCATGAATCCTTTGGTAGTATCGTTGCCCAGATCGCTGAGGTCTCAGTGCAGGATGGGCAAATCCGGGTGCACAAGGTCACTTGTGCTGTAGATTGCGGCATCGCTGTCAATCCCAATATCATTGCCCAGCAGATGGAGTCTGCGGTGGTGTTTGGCCTCAGTGCCGCCTTGTACGGCGAGATCACGATCAAGGATGGCAAGGTGATGCAGAGTAACTTCAACGACTCTCAGGTCTTGCGCATCAATGAGGCGCCCGAGGTCGAAACTGTCATCATCAAAAGCGCAGAGTTACCTCAGGGCATAGGTGAGCCAGGTGTGCCGCCGATAGCCCCGGCTGTCGCGAATGCCTTATTCATACTTACTGGAAAACGTCTGCGCAGTCTGCCGCTGAAATTGAGTTGACACATACTGGTGGTAGTATGAAGTGCGATTCAACAGAATTCATACATATTAATTTCCAATTTTGTGTTTAAATATTGTCTTCAAGGCATTTTTTGTTACTATTCGATACAGAAAGTGGCCCCAGGGATAATCTCTGGATTTATACTGCGTCAGCGTGCAGCTAGTATGTACGCCACGCATTTTTTTATTTTTAGAGTTTTTATTTTTTAGAATTACGCCATGCTTAATTTTTCAGTTCCTTTAGTTTCATTACGTGCAGGCAAGGCCAGGAATTCCCAGCGCGGTTTTACCCTGATCGAGATCATGGTGGTTGTCACCATCATCGCCATTCTCGGTGCCTTTATGGTGCCTAAACTGACGGGCTTTACCCATGAAGCCAGGGTGACTGCAGCCAAACAGGATATTTCCACCATCATGGGTGCACTGAAGATGTACAAGTTGCACAATCAGCGTTACCCGACTACGGAACAGGGTTTGCAAGCCCTGATCGAAAAACCGACATCTGGCCCGGCGGCAAATGCCTGGGCAACTGGCGGTTATATAGAAAAATTGCGCAATGACCCCTGGGGCAAACCATATCAATATCTCTCGCCTGGTATCAGGGGGGATGTTGATGTATTTTCGCTTGGTGCCGACGGTCAGCCTGGTGGCAGTGGTGAAGATGCAGATATAGGCTCCTGGGATTTATAAGAAGCAAACATGAACATGAAGCATGGGCAGCGGGGATTTACCTTGCTGGAGCTATTGGTGGTGTTAGTCATTTTTGGTCTCATTCTGGGTGCCATCAGTATTAATGCCATGCCAGGCGAGCAACAGCGCCTGGAGAATGATGCCAAGCGCATTGCCCTGCTTTTGCAACTTGCTCGTGATGAAGCCATTGTACGTAATTTGCCAGTGGCTTTTGAGGTCGACCAGAACGGTTATCGCTTTTTGGTCAGGGAAGACAGAATCTGGTCACCTATTAAGGATGACATGCTGCGCGAACGGTTTTTTCAAACGGCGCCTGTAGAATTATCTGTGCAACCGCAAGCGGCAGATACTTCGGTCATACGTATACTGTTTGGTCGTGAGCCCGTCGATAAACCCTTTGTGCTTACCATTAAGTCCAATGACAAACATGTCAGTGTAAGGGCCGATGGTATTGGTCATTTTTCAGTGGAATAAGATACATAAGATGCCTCAGTTGCGCTCACAATTTGGATTTACCCTGCTGGAAGTACTGGTGGCACTGGTCATCGTCGGTACTGCCCTGGGTGCCAGTTTGCGCGCTGTTGGCAGCCTGACGCAAAACAGTAGCAGCTTGCGTGCTTCCATGATGGCGACCTGGTCTGCTGAAAACCGTCTCGCGCAAATACGTCTGGCACATGAGTGGCCAGCTTTCGGTGAGCGCACCTTTGCCTGTCCGCAGGGCGATTTGCACCTGATGTGTGAAGAGCATGTTATTGCCACTCCCAACCCTTCTTTCAGGAGGGTTGAAGTTTTTGTATATGAAGCAGATAGCCCTGAGCGTCGCATCATCAAGCTGACCCAGGTGGTGCCGAATGCACTCTAAGTCTCAACTACCTGATCAAGACCGTACAGCTAAATTATCGCAGTCTGGTTTTACTCTTATCGAGTTATTGGTGGCGATCACCATACTCGCGATTATTGCCGTATTGGGCTGGCGTGGACTCGACAGCATCGTCCGTGCCCGTGTGGTTCTTACCGCCGAGATGGAACAGACGCGTGGTATTCAGCTGGCATTTGCTCAGTTGGAGAACGACTGCGCCCACCTGGTAGATGCCAGCAATTTACCAGGGCGCGAAGTATTCAGCGCCATTGGCCCGAGGTTGGCCCTGGTACGTAGTGTGTTTGAAGAAAACCAGCCTACACGTTTGCAAGTCGTGGTGTATAGCGTACGTGGAGGGGTACTTGGCCGGCGTGAAATGCTGCCTACACGCGAACTGGCCGTGCTGGAACATGATTGGCAAGACGCCCTGTCCGATACAGAAACCAGTCCCGCGATTTCCTTACAGACGATGGTGACCGGTTTTGAAATGCGCACCTGGAAAGAAGGCGAGAATGGCTGGCGCGCAGGCGGGAGCGAAGCTGCTGGCACTAATCCTGTGCCGGCTGCTCCTGGAATTCCCACCAGAAGCGGTAAATTGACCGGTCTGGAAATCGCCGTGCAGTTGTCCGGTAGAGAGCTGCCCATCACTAAAGTATTTTTGCTGGGTGCGGTATGAAAACGCTCAATATTTCTCAACAGCGCGGTGTGGCTGTCATTACTGCCTTGTTGTTGACGACATTGGCTATCACGATAGTTGCCAGCCTGTTCTGGCAACAGCAAGTACAGGTCAGGTCGATAGAAAACCAGCGCATGCAGTTGCAAAAGAAATGGATTTTGCGAGGGGCGATAGATTGGGCAAGATTGATTTTACGTGAAGACAGTAAGCAATCTGCTAATGTTGATCATCTCGGCGAGCCATGGGCTGTCAAGCTGGCAGATACCCGCCTAGATCAATATGTAGAAAATGCCAAGACTGACAATGAAGATAGTGATGCCACCCTGTCTGGTCAGGTCATCGACGCGCAAGCCATGTACAACCTGAATAATCTGGCAACGGATGGCAATGTAGATGCGCGAGAAGTTGCTGCATTCAACCGTCTGCTGGTGAACCTGCACTTTGATGGACAACTGGCAGAAGCCGTGGCCGATATGGTGGCCAGTACGCAGACCAGGGCAATTGCCGCACCAGGCTCTTCTGCTGCCGAAACTGGCGCTGGAAAAAGCCCATCCGATTCCTCGCTACCTGAAGTACAATTCTTGCGCTTCACGCAGGTAGATGATTTACTGGCAATTAATGGATTTACGCCAGATATGGTCGAAAAGCTTAAAACTTTTGTTACGGTATTGCCAGGCAAGACCAGCATTAATGTGAATACGACATTTGCTGAAGTGCTGGCTGCCAGGATAGACGGGCTCAGTGTCGGTGATGCCGCCGCCATGATAGCCAGCCGCGACCGCGCCTACTTCCGTACGGTAGCAGAATTCAAGACACGTTTTGAAGACAGATTGAAAACATTGACGGATAAGGACGTGGATGTGGCGACCAAGTACTTTATCGTCAATGGCAAGGTCAAAATGAACCGCTCGGCGCTGGATGTCAGTGCATTGATAGAGCGCGCTGATAGCATAGGGTCAACGGCGATGACAACAACGGTGCTTTGGGTACGGGAAAATTAAATAAAAATGGCAAGCACACTGTATATTTCTCTGCCCTCCAGAGTGGCGGCACAACACAGGCCTGATTGGTCAGCGCAAGCATTGGCCTTCGCCTTGATATCGGCAGAAGGACGTTTGCAACAGCAAGGGCATTCCAGCCTGGCTGAATTGAAAGCCCTGGCGATTAGTGCAAAACAAGTCGCTTTTATTTTGGCAGCCAGCGATACCAGTTTGCTGAAGACCAAAGTGCCACCGATGTCAGCAGCCAAGTTGAAACAGGCATTACCTAATTTACTGGAAGACCAGTTAATTACCGATCCTTCTGATCTGGTGATGGTCAGTGGCAATGTACTTGATGGTGAAATCATTGTTGCTGTCACAGATAAAGTCTGGCTGGAAGGTTTGGCCAAGCGGGTAAAAGACTGGCCTGCCAGGAAATTCTCTGCCTATCCCGCTCAATTGTCTCTCGCTTATGATGAGACTAGCCAGACTGCCTCGGCTTTGATTGAAGAAAAAGATGAGGGACTTGAACTGAGCTTGCGTGATGGTGTTCAGCATGGCCTCGGCCTGAGTCTGGAAAGTGCAGGCATGAGCGATGCACTGTCCATGCTGGCGCAATTAAGCATCAGCCCTAAAGTTGCTGCTTATGTTCCCGCGACCGCAATTGAAACTTGTCAACTGGCATTGAAAACAGATGGGCTGGAAGACAAGATAGAAATCATGCCGGTAAGCTGGGTCAATCGGGTGGCGGGTATCAATGCATATACACCTGACCTCATGACAGGCGTGTCAGCAGAGCATATGGCCAGTTTTGACTGGAGTAAATGGCGTTGGCCGGTACGTCTGGCGATAGCATTGATGGTTGTCAATTTACTGGCGCTGAACATTGAATGGTTCAATCTGAAACGTGAAGAGAAAGACCAGAAAAATGCCTTATTGCAGGTATTCCGTAACACTTATCCAAAAGAAACCGTCATTTCTGATCCGTTGAAACAGATGCAGCAAAAAATCAACATATCAAAACGTGCGGCCGGACAATTTGCGGTCAATGATTTTGCCGTGATGGCAGCACAATTTTCCCAGGTATGGGACAGGGTAGGTGTGCCAGGTGGCGTAGCGTCGATAGAGTATAAGGACAGGTCACTGTTCGTCAGGATCAAGCCCAATGTGCAAGTGCCCATGGATGCCTTGCGTTCGGCGCTGGCTGAACAATCCATGAAAATCAGTACTTCTTCAGATGGTGCTTTGCGTGTTTCTACTGGGGGTAAGGACTGATGTTCAGCGCGATTAGAGAGCAGTTCAATTTCTTTTGGCAAGCCCGGGTTGAGCGTGAGCGCAAGATGCTGCTCATTTGTGCCTTGTTCATCATGGCAGCCATCATCTACGGTTTTTTCCTTGCTCCCGCCCTGAACGGACGCAAGCAGCTCAGCATTGCATTGCCAGTCTTGAATCAGCAACTGGCAGAAATTACCGAGTTGAGCAAACAACAGGCTGGCCTGACTGCAAATTTGTCTGAATTTGTCGCTCCTGTCAGCCGCGAACAATTGGAGGCGGTGTTGGGAAGGCGCGGCATCAAGGTACAAACGATTGCTGTCAGTGATGATCTGGTGCGTTTACAAATTCCCAGTGCTTCTTACGCAAGTTTGATGGAATGTCTGGTAGAAATGCAAAAAGCTTCAAGATTGACTGTGGAAGAAGCAAAACTCGTTTCCTTGCTGGAAAGCGGTCAGGTCAGTGCGACTTTGACTTTGCGTCAACAAAGAAGCTCTACTTGAGGCCGGGATAGAAAAATGTTATTTACCCGGCGTTTGACATGGATACTGGCTGCAATCATCAGTGTCATTTTGACGGTAGTCGTGTTTTTGCCAGCCAGTTGGTTGGGTTTTGTCCTGGAAAGGCAAAGCCAGGGCAGGTTGAGTCTGGGCGATGTGCAGGGCAGTTTTTGGCGGGGTTCAGCATTCCTGGGCGTAGCAGCAGGTAAAAGCGGGCCAGTGACGCCTTTGTTCCCAGGACGTTTCCAGTGGCATATTTCTCCGCTGTTGATATTCGGGCAAATCAAGGCTGATCTGGAAAATTCAGCGGCCTTGTCGGCACCGGTCAAGATTGCTGGAAACTTTAGTCAGTGGCAAGTCAGTCCCTCGGTATTGTTGTTGCCTCCAGAACGTCTTGAAGGACTGGGTGCGCCTTTGAATACGGTGGGGCCTACAGGTTTATTGCATTTATCCTGGAATGAATTGCTGTTTTCGCGCAAGAATGCGCAACTGAGTATGACTGGGCATATGCAACTGGAATTGGCAGAAATGGCTTCTCGCCTGTCGCCAATCAAGCCGCTTGGCAGTTACCAGATGGCTTTTGATTTGCGCGGTACAGAAGCAGATATGCAGTTGTTGACGATGAAGGGCCCGATGATGCTGGCAGGAGCTGGAAAAATGATGAATGGTCGTTTCCAGTTTTCAGGCAAGGCATGGGCAGAAGCAGGGCAAGAAGCAAGGCTGGCAAATTTATTGAATTTGCTTGGGCAGCGTCGTAATGACGGTGAAAAAGATGTAATTGCGTTAGAGTTCAAATGAAAACATTTCCATTAAAGCACAGGGTCGCCATGACAAGAAATTCGCTACGCCAACCTATCCAGCAATTGTCTGCATTGACTGGTGCAGCAGTATTGACTGCTGGTTTCTTGATGGCACCCATGGCCATGGCACAAGACCCGTCAAAAAATACGGTCGATATCAACCTTGTAGGCGCGGACATAGAGTCAGCCATCAAGGCGATAGGTCACTACACTGGCGTAACTTTCATTATTGACCCCCGAGTCAAAGGGCAGATCAATCTGGTTTCAGAAACACCGCTGACCAAAGACCAGGCGTATAAGTTACTGACTTCCACTTTGCGTCTGCAAGGCTTTTCAGTCGTAACTGCGGATGGTTATTCCAAGGTAGTGCCAGAATCAGATGCAAAGTTGCAACCTGGTCCTACACACAACACCAATAGTGAACGTGCGGAGACTGCCAAAGGTGACCAGGTTGTTACCCAGATTTATAAACTCAATTACGAATCATCAGCCAATATCGTCACGATATTGCGCCCGTTGATTTCGCCCAATAATACGATCAACGGTAATCCCAGCAATAATACGGTCGTCATTACTGACTATGCTGACAACATCAAGCGCCTGAACAAGATTATTGCTGCGCTGGATGTGCCTGCGACGACGGATATGGACGTGATATTGGTCAAGCATGCCATTGCTTCTGATATCGCTGCCATGGTTTCCAAAGTAATTGATTCTGGTGGAAGCGGGGCCGACCCGACCAAGCCTGTATTGCTGGCTGACCCGCGTTCCAATGCTATTCTGGTACGTGCATCTTCAGTTGCGAAGGCAAACCAGATCAAATCCCTGATCGCCAAGCTTGATCAGCCTACATCACAACCTGGCAATGTCCATGTCGTTTATTTAAAGAATGCCGAAGCTGAGAAGTTGGCGCAAACCTTGCGTTCCATCGTCACTGGGGATACTTCTTCTTCACGCAGTTCCAGCAGCACTATTTCCAATGCTGGCAGTGCAGCCAATGGCACGAACAGCCCTGTTGCTGCAAACACGACGGGCAGTACACAAACCAGCATGCCGTCATTCAGCAATAACAGCACCAGCGGCAGTTCCAGCGGCGGCGGTGCAGCCGGTTATATACAGGCTGATGCCGCCACAAATACTTTGATCATTACCGCCAGTGAGCCTGTCTACCGTAATTTGCGTACTGTCATTGAGCAGCTTGATGCGCGCCGCGCGCAAGTATATGTAGAGGCCCTGATTGTCGAGATCAGTGCTGACAAGTCGAATGAACTGGGCGTGCAATGGATGGGCCTGTCGGGTGACAGCACCAGTAATTATCGCGTTGGTGGCGGTACGTCATTCTCTACTAAAGGCAATAATCTGCTTAATCTTGTTGCAGGCAATGCAACTGCTTTAGGCTCAGTGTTGCCAGGTTCAGGCTTGTCTCTGGGTTTGTTCAAACAAGTCAATGGGCAATTGGGCCTTGGCGCATTGGCGCGCGTATTGCAGACAGATGGCAATGCCAATGTCTTGTCGATACCAAATATCGTGACGCTGGATAATGAAGAAGCCAATATTATCGTCGGTAAAAATGTGCCGTTGATTACTGGTCAATTTACGACTGCATCGAGTGGCACGGCCGGTGTCAATCCTTTCCAGACCATAGACCGCAAACAGGTAGGTTTGAAGTTGAAGATCAAGCCGCAGATTTCTGAAGGTGGCACAGTCAAACTGGCGATTTATCAGGAAGTGTCAAGTGTCGACGATACCACCAATGCCGCAGGTATTATTACCAAGGAACGCTCAATCACCACCAATGTGCTGGTCGATGATGGCCAGATTATTGCCTTGGGTGGCTTGATTGAAGACAGTACAACGGACGGCGGCGAAAAAGTACCGGGCTTGGGCGATATTCCGTTTATTGGTAATCTGTTCAAATACCAGACCAGCAAACGTTCCAAGACAAATTTGATGGTATTCCTGCGCCCCACAGTGATACGCAATGCAGAGCAAAGCAATAATATTTCTGTCGATCGCTATGATTATATGCGCACCCAGATTGTCCCTTCCAAGGATGGTGTAGCAGAGAATTTATGGCCTACTGCGGAAAAAGGAAAATTATTGACTACACCTTTGCTGATCTCTCCGGAGAAAACAACGACAACAGGCCAGGAAGGCAAATAAACCATGCTTGATCATCGTTTATTGCCTTATGGTTTCGCCAGGGATTTTTCTGTGCTGGCCGTGCGGGACAATGCTGTTGTCAACGGTGTCGTTGAAATACAGATTTCCAAGTTGACGCCGTCTGCCGCAATATCTGAAGTTGGACGCAAGTTTGGTAAAGTCAAACTGTTGATGCTGCCGCATACGGAGTTGTCCGAGGCGATTGCCAGGGCTTATGCCGGTTCTGGTGGCGATGCTGCCGATGTCGTTGGTGAGGTTGAGTCTGATCTGGATCTGGCCAAGCTCATGCTGGACATGCCAGCCATCGAAGACTTGCTTGAATCTGCAGATGATGCACCCGTGATACGCATGATCAATGCGCTGTTGACACAGGCCTTGCGTGATGGTGCATCAGATATCCACATCGAGCCCTTTGAGCAAATTTCTGTTGTCCGTTTCCGTGTCGATGGTGCCTTGCGTGATGTGGTGCGCCCCAAGAAGGCAATTCATGCCTCCCTGATTTCGCGTATCAAGATCATGGCGCAACTGGATATCGCTGAGAAACGATTGCCACAAGATGGCCGTATTACTTTGCGCATAGGTGGCAAGCCCGTTGATGTGCGGGTCTCTACGTTGCCAACCGGTCACGGTGAACGTGCCGTATTGCGTTTGCTCGATAAAGAAGCAGGACGTCTGGATCTGCGTCATCTGGGCATGAGTGCCGATGTGCTGACGCAATTCGACAAGCTGATCGCACAACCGCATGGCATCGTGCTGGTGACAGGGCCAACAGGGTCAGGCAAAACCACCACTTTGTATGCTGCCTTATCCAGGGTAAATGCCGGTACCACGAATATTTTGACGGTAGAAGATCCTATTGAATACGAGTTGGCTGGCGTTGGGCAGACTCAGGTCAACGCAAAAATCGAAATGACTTTTGCCAAAGCCTTGCGGGCAATTTTGCGGCAAGATCCTGACGTCATCATGATCGGTGAGATACGCGATCTGGAAACCGCGCAAATTGCCGTGCAGGCATCCTTGACAGGTCACCTGGTGCTGGCAACCCTGCATACCAATGATTCTGCTGCGGCAGTTACGCGTTTGCTGGATATGGGAATAGAACCTTTCCTGCTGTCTTCCTCCTTGCTTGGCGTAGTTGCTCAGCGATTGGTACGCAAATTGTGTATTCATTGCCGTGTCGAAAAAGAAGGTGCCTGGCATTCAGTCGGTTGCGAGCAATGCGGCCATACTGGTTATCAGGGTCGTGTCGGTGTCTATGAATTATTGCAAACCACAGATGCGATCCGCGCTCAGATACATCATGAAGCGGCAGAAGCTGAAGTGCGCAAGGCAGCACAGGCCGATGGCATGAAAACGATGCGAGAAGATGGTGAGCGCTGGCTGAAAACTGGTATCACTACGCCAGAAGAGTTGCTGCGCGTGACGAAGGAATAAGTACATGCCAGCATTTCGATATGAGGCTGTTGATACCACAGGCCATACCAGTAAGGGGGTATTGAATGCCGATAGTGCCAGATCGGCTCGCAGTGACTTGCGTGCCCAGGGCCTGGTGCCTGTCAGTGTAGATGCAATTGCCAGTCAGATGGATGCCGGTGGTAAGCGCAAAACCAGCCTGTTCGGTGACCATTTGTCGACGGTAGAAAATGCCTTGTTCACCCGGCAATTGTCGAGTTTACTGGAAGCAGGTTTGCCGCTGGAACAATCTTTATCTGCCTTGCTCGAACAGTCTGAGCGTAGTTATGTACGTGATCTGGTGGGCTCGATACGATCTGAAGTCATGGCCGGTAATTCATTGTCGGATGCATTGAAGCAGCACCCCAATGATTTTGCTGACATCTATTGTGCTTTGGTGGCTTCTGGTGAACACATCGGTCATTTGTCGCGCGTACTGTCACGACTGGCAGATTACATAGAGCGACGTAATGCACTGGTGCAAAAAGTCCGGTTGGCGTTTACTTATCCGGCAATCGTGACCGTGGTGGCTTTTGCTATTGTCATTTTCTTGCTGACCTATGTGGTGCCGCAAATCGTTTCTGTATTTGCCAATACCAAACAGAAGTTACCTTTCCTGACGCTGGTGATGCTGGCGATTTCTGACTTTGTACGTGCGTATGGCTGGATAGTTGGCCTACTGACTGCCGCTGCATTTTTTTTGTGGCGTCTGGCTTTGCGCAACCCCGACTTCAAGATGCGCTGGCATCGCTGGCTGTTGAATGCGCCACTGTATGGCAAGTTTGAACGCAGTTTGAACACGGCCAGGTTTGCCAGCACGCTGGCGATTACCACAGGGTCTGGTGTACCGATCTTGCAAGCCTTGCAAACCAGCCGTGAAACTCTCTCGAATGTGGCCATGCGTGCCCAGGTTGAAGAAGCAACGGCCAGTGTCAGGGAGGGTGTTGGCCTGGCGCGCGCCCTGTCAGCACACAAGCATTTCCCGCCCATGCTGATACACATGATACGTGCAGGTGAAGTAACCGGTGAGTTGCCGGCCATGCTGGAACGTGCTTCGAATACCCAGGAACAAGACCTTGAGCGCAGGGCGATGACCATGGCAGGTTTGCTGGAGCCGGTGTTGATCTTGACCATGGGTATTGTGGTCTTACTCATCGTTCTCGCGGTACTGATGCCCATCATAGAAATAAATCAATTGGTACGCTAAAAGGATAAAAATGAAACGCTTACCTGTCCTTGTGACGTTTATTGTATTTGTCGTACTTTGTGCATCCCTGAGCTTTTGGGCTCTGCGTTTGTTCAAGCCCCAGGCCAGGGCTGTTGCTGCAGGATTTCAGCAAAATAGTTATGAGCCTGGAACCGGGCAATGGGGCGGTATTTTTGGTAATAGTCAGGCAGCGCAAGCGGCTGCAACTAACTATCAATTGAAGGGCATAGTCTTGGCGAAGCGCACTGAAAAGAGCCTTGCCATCATTAGCGCCAATGGCAAGCCTGCACTGGCTGTGGCCATGGACAAAGAAGTTGCTCCTGGCGTGATACTGAAAGAAGTGCATGAGCAGTATGTGATGGTTTCTGAATCAGGCATCATGCGTCGTGTTGAATTGCCACAAACGCCAGACATGAACCGAGGGCCTGCGCAAATACCGCCATTGAATCAGGCAAATACAGTGCCTCCACAAGTGGCACCCGTGGCTTTTCCTTCAGCGAAGCACAATGATGCGCCAGGTGGCCCCATAAGCAGTCCTCCGCCACCGATGGTGACACCAGGTTTGCCCACGGCTTCTCTGCCATCTACCATGCCGGGCGGGCAGCAATGAGTTCTTGGCAAGATGCCTGCCCTGACGATGTGCGTTTGGCTGTAGAACAGGCACACACATCCTGGCGACCTGCGATAGAGACTGGGTTGCAGCGAGTGCATGATGCCAATCCACATTATTTCTTGGGTTTGACTACGTCTGACTATTTGCCCAATCAGGGCAGATTATTTACTGCCTTTTCCATGCCTATGGATGATGTCCATTACATCTTGATGGGTGAGGGCCCGTATCCTCGTGCGGATAGTGCAACCGGTTATTGTTTTATGGATGGCGCGGTCAAAAGTCTTTGGTCAGATGAAGAGGGTGGTGGCTTGTCTAAAAAAGTCAATCGCGCTACGTCGCTCAGAAATTTCATGAAGATGCTGCTGGTCGCTTCTGGCCATTTACAACAAGAGGCAACCACGGGTGATGCCATGGCCGCTGTTGCCAGTCAGGCGCGTCAACCAGACAGCGGCTTTATACAGACACTGGATGATTTGCAGCAAAACCTGATCGGGCAGGGATTCTTGTTATTGAATGCCAGCCTGGTGTTTCGTGAAGATACTGCTCCTGTAAAAGATGCAAAGGCATGGCAGCCATTCTTACAAACAGTTTTATCTGCGCTACATCAACATCAAAGTGGACAGAATAAGCGTACTGCAATGTTAATCTTATGGGGTAAGATTGCAGAGCAGCTTCGCGCCATGTCAGAAGCGGCACTCTACGAGCAAATTAGCGCAGAGCATCCATATAACTTGAGTTTTATTGCCAATAAAACCATGCAAGATTTTTTTCGCCCTATGAATTTGCTCAGCAAATTGCCTGAAGGAAAAATTTTGTAATATGCTGCTTTAACTGCTGGCTTGTAGACAGGCTTTGTAGAATAATTGGGTGACTTATGGTTATACTTTATTTGTTTGCCCGACTCACAACTTTTTCCTGTCTATGTTGAAGAAAATCGAAATTGCTCAACTGAGGATTGGCATGTATGTTCAGGAGCTATGCAGCTCTTGGATAGATACTCCGTTCTGGCAAAAGTCTTTCATACTGGCAGAAGCAGAAGAATTGAAAAAAATTCAGGCAACCAGAATACGTCATGCCTGGATAGATATCAGCAAGGGTCTGGATGTCTTGCCTGAAGCAGTTGAAAAACCAGTAGTCGAATCTCAGCCTGAACCTGAGTCAACACCAGAACCGCTCCCGGAACCAATAGCACCACCGCGTCAAATTACATCGGTTTCCATGGATGATGAGTTGGGGCGGGCGTCGGCCATCGTCAGTAAATCCAAGCAAGCTGTATTCAGCATGTTCAATGAAGCGCGGATGGGCAAGGCAGTTGATGTCGGCAATGCGCAAACCATGGTGGAAGAAATCGCCGATTCAGTCATGCGCAATCCCGGCGCCCTGATCGGTTTGGCTAGATTGAAAACCAAGGACGATTACACCTACATGCATTCGATTGCCGTATGCGCGTTGATGGTGGCATTGGCAAAGCAACTGGGTTTGTCTGAAGAAGCAACCAGAGAGGCTGGTCTTGCAGGTTTGCTGCATGACATAGGCAAGATGATGGTAGATGCCGATATCTTGAATAAACCGGGCAAACTGACGGACGCAGAATTTGTATCAGTCAAGGAACATCCAGTGGCTGGTTACAAGATGCTGAAAGAAGCCAAGGGTGTGAGTGCGATTTCGCTGGATGTTTGCCTGCATCATCATGAAAAAATAGACGGCAGTGGTTACCCGCGGCGTTTGAAGGGCGATGAAATCAGTGTGTACGCGCGCATGGGCGCGGTCTGCGATGTGTATGATGCAATTACTTCCGACCGCCCGTACAAGCAAGGCTGGTGTCCGGCAGAATCATTGCGCAAAATGGCAGAATGGAGCACCGGTCATTTTGATGAAAAAATATTTCAGGCTTTTGTTAAAAGCATAGGTATTTTTCCCGTGGGTACGTTGGTCAAACTGGAATCTGGCCGCCTGGCTGTCGTGGTAGAGCAACAGGTCGGCAAGTCTTTGTTGTTGCCCAAGGTCAGGGTGTTCTTCTCTGTCAAATCCATGGCTTATATTGCACCTGAGTTGATTGACTTGTCCCGTCCAGGAATGAACGACAAGATCGCTTCGCGTGAAGATGCCGCCAAGTGGGGAATTAAAGATATCAATCGTTACTGGTTGGGTGATGCTGCCAATAATCGTTGAAAATAACTGCTGAATTAAAGACCTCACCTTAAGACCCCATCTGATGTTGCGAGATGAGGTCTTTCAATATTTTTTTACATCCCTTGCCGCATCATTTTTCTGGTTGTATGACTATCTTGCCAGTGACCTTGCGCGCTGCCAGATCATTCAGCGCTGTTGGTGTGTCTTTGAGCGCATAGCGGCCAGAAATATGTGGTTTGATTTTTCCTTCATGCAGCCAGCCCATGAGCTCACGCATGGCAGCCAGGTTCGCTTTGGGTTCGCGTTTGGCAAACTCACCCCAGAAAACACCAACCAGAGAAGCGCCTTTGAGCAGGGTCAGATTCAATGGAAGTTTCGGTATTTCACCATTGGCAAAACCGACCACCAGATAACGACCACGCCAGCCTATCGAGCGGAAAGCTGGTTCTGCATAAATGCCACCGACCGGATCATAGATAACATCCGGCCCCTTGCCATCAGTAGCTGCTTTGATCGCTTCGCGCAGATCCTGATTGCTATAGTTGATGGTGGCATCAGCCCCATGTTGTTTGCAGATGTCCAGCTTTTCATCGGTAGAGGCAGCGGCAATGACACGCGCACCCAGAGCCTTGCCAATCTCTATGGCGGCAAGGCCTACGCCACCGGCAGCGCCCAGTACCAACATGGTTTCGCCAGCCTTTAACTGGGCACGATCAACCACTGCGTGATGGGATGTACCATAGGTCAGGGTGATCGCTGCTGCAACGTCAAAGTCCATACCAGGTGGCATGGGCATGACGGCATTGGCAGGGGCAACTACCTGTTGTGCAAATGCACCATTGCCAATAAAGGCAATGACCTTGTCGCCAACCTTGACATGGCTGACACCTTCACCAACAGCATACACGATGCCTGACAATTCGCTGCCTGGCGTAAATGGCAGTTCAGGTTTGAACTGGTACTTGTTTTGTATGATCAATACGTCGGGGAAGTTGACGCCTGCTGCCTTGACATTGATGGCAACCTGGCCGGTTGTCGGCACCAGATCCGGTAAGTCTTCTATCGCCAAAGTGTCTGGCAATCCCCACTGCTTGCAAACAACAGCTTTCATTTTAGTGCCTCCATAAAATAGTACGACCGTTTGATTTTGTGATTATGCCGTAAAAATCTGTTCTCTGTAGAAATTTATATTTCAGCATCAGGTAGAATACAAAACATGAAAATACTGATCAGTAATGATGATGGTTATCTTGCTCCTGGCATCGTGGCGCTCGCTGAGGCCATGGCATCTATTGCCGAGGTAACAGTGGTGGCTCCCGACAGCAACCGTTCCGGGGCATCGAATGCTTTGACCCTGGACCGGCCCTTGAGTGTGCAACGTGCCAGCAATGGTTTTTACTTTGTGAATGGTACTCCTTCTGACTGCGTACACGTCGCCCTGACCGCCATCATGAAAGAAAAACCTGACCTGATCGTTTCTGGTATCAATCAAGGGCAGAATATGGGGGACGATACTTTGTATTCTGGTACTGTCGCAGCCGCGACTGAAGGATTTTTGTTTGGCATTCCGGCAATCGCCTTTTCACAAACTGAAAAAGCCTGGACACATCTGGATGCCGCTGCCCGTATTGCGCTGGAGATGGTGAAGCGTGGTTTTCCTGGACTGGCTAACCCCTATTTGATGAATGTGAATATACCGAATCTGCCGTACGATGAAATCAGGGGCGTACGCAAGGCAAGGCTCGGTAAACGCCATACATCTGAGCCAGTCATCCACATGACGGACCCGCATGGCAGGGATATTTATTGGATAGGTCCACCAGGCGCGGCGCTAGACGCTAGTGCTGGCACAGACTTTGATACAATTTCCAGACATTTCGTGTCCGTGACACCTCTACAGATAGATTTGACCAATACCCGCCAACTGGCTGATCTGGATATGGATTTTGCATGACGACCAAGGATAAGCGCTTCCCTCTAAGCTTGTCTTCTGTGGTTAACCAAAAAGACAAGGCAGGTGGTGGAGCTGTGCGGCATACAGCCATGCCGCAAACCGCCATGCGCAACGCAGCACATCATTTAAGCGGTGTGGCTGCAGCGAAAACTGCAAATTCGCAGCACTTGCATCTGCCGCAAGGGGCTGTAGGTGCCTCGGCTGGTTTGTCACCCTCTTTGTTGTCTGGTCCCTTGGTGTCCGAGGGCGTAAGACGCGCCATGGTCTCAAGGGTTGCACAACAAGGCGTCAAGGATACGACCGTGCTAGCTGCGTTACAGGCCGTGCCCAGACATTTGTTTTTGGAGTCTGGCATGGCCAGCCAGGCCTATGTTGATGCTTCTTTGCCCATTGGCCATCACCAGACTATTTCGCAACCGTATATTGTGGCCCGGATGCTGGAGATTATGCGTAATGGTGGCAAGCTGGAGCGCGTGCTTGAGATTGGTACCGGCTGCGGCTACCAGGCAGCCGTCCTGTCCGTGATGGTCAAGGACGTATATTCCATTGAGCGCATCAAGGCCTTGCATGAACTGGCCAAAAGCAATCTGCGACCCATGCGTATTGCGAATATCCGGCTTTTATATGGTGATGGCATGCAGGGTTTGCCGAGTGAAGCACCTTTTGACGGTATCATATTGGCAGCAGCGGGATTGGAGGTGCCGCAGGCCCTGCTAAAACAGCTGCGGGTGGGTGGCAGGTTGGTTGCCCCTGTAGGTGGGCGCAATCAGGTATTGCAATTGATAGAACGTGTATCCACTTATGAGTGGAATAGTTCTGTGCTCGAATCCTGCCATTTTGTGCCTCTGCATCCCGGCATAATTTAGCTTTGCCCGTGGCAACAATGAATTTGATAGATTAAAACAGAAATGAAGAAAATACAGCAAATAATACAAACTGGTTTGTCCATCACAGTCCTGGCTCTGATGACTGCGTGTACCACCAATGTTCAGAATAAAGCGCCCGTCGTGGAGCGTGGCTTTGATACAAAGCAGGTTGATCCTCCTCCCGTAGTTGAGGCTGTCAAGCCGATAGTTAAAGTGCCTGATAATACACGCGGCACCTATGTGGTCAAGCGTGGTGATGGCCTGTATAGAATCGCTCTGGATCATGGGCAAAGCTATAGTGACCTCGTTGCCTGGAATGACTTGAAAAACCCGAATGACATCAAAGTAGGTCAGGTTCTGCGGGTTGCTCCGCCAGATGCTGTCCAGGGGGCGCAAACCAGCAGTGTGGCTCCGAATGCTGGAATTGAAGTCAAACCTCTGCCAGTAAATACCGCGACCAACAAAATGAGCCCGCGCGGCGATAAACGGCCATATTCAGAAACCAATCTCGCCGAGTTGCAAAAAACGGATGTCACAGTAGTGGCATCTGTGGCGCCAACAGTGCCAGTCATTAAGTCTGAAGCCCCTGCGCCAGCCAAGGTCACCGAATCAGTAGCTGCTGAAACTGAAAATGTTGAATGGATGTGGCCGGCCGACGGTAAAGTGCTGGCGACATTTGACGATGTTAAGAACAAGGGTTTCGATATTGCCGGCAAGTTGGGTCAGGATGTGTTGTCGGCAGGCGCAGGTAAAGTTTTGTACGCAGGTAGTGGTATCCGTGGTTATGGTAATCTGGTGATTATTAAACACACCAGTACTTTGCTGTCAGCCTATGCACATAACAAGTCCATCCTCGTTAAAGAGGGCCAGAATATAAGCAGGGGACAAAAAATTGCAGAGATGGGAAATTCTGACAGTGACACGGTGAAGCTGCATTTTGAAATCCGCGTGCAGGGTAAACCGGTTGATCCAGGCAGATATCTGCCAGCTCGCTAATTCAGCCTGCCAAGTCGTTGTGTTGGTTTGTTACTAAGATGCAGCAAGTGTAGATGTTTTGTGTAAATTGACACCTGTTTATGTAGGGTATTTTCAGGAAAGCTGTATTGGTAAATTAATATTGGCATTTTTAGAAATAATTTGTTCAAGCAACACTCACTTACCGGAATGGCAAACCAGCAGAGATCATGCATAACAATTTAAGCACCTACAAGTTGGAAAATTCTGCCGCTGGCGATGAGTCAGACATGTCCGCTGACGCTGCTGATGGAGATGCGCATTCTGCTGCCGATAGTGCCGACATTGATGATGCGGCTGATCTGACGCAGGAGGGGCAGGAAGAGCAGAGTGAAGATCCTGCTGCCCTGGTCGTTGCACCAATTGATGAATTAAAAACGGTACTTGCTGCCGAACTTTCTACAGATACTACCCAATATTATCTAAACCAGATAGGTACGCGTCCCTTATTTGCCTCTGCCGAAGAACTGCATTACGCAACCCTGGCCAAGCAAGGCAATTTTGAAGCCAGGCAAAAAATGATAGAACATAACCTGCGTCTGGTTGTGTCGATTGCCAAACACTATATCAACCGCGGCGTTGCCTTGCTCGATATGATAGAAGAGGGCAATCTGGGCCTCATGCATGCGATAGACAAGTTTGAGCCCGAACGCGGTTTTCGCTTCTCGACTTATGCCACCTGGTGGATACGGCAGAGCATAGAGCGCGCTATCATGAATCAGGCTAGGACAATACGCCTGCCAGTGCACATGGTGCGCGAATTGAACCAGATTTTGCGTGCCAAGTATCACCTTGAATCACAAAGACGTGATGGCAGGGATGCGGCGCTGGAAGATATTGCCTTGCTGGTCGATAGGCCGGTCGATGAAGTGCAGGATATTCTAACCTTATCCGAGCATGCAACTTCGCTGGATACGCCGCTGGACAATGATCCTCAGTCCAGTCTCATGGACATGTTGCCTGGTGATAGCGATGATGCACCGGACATTCGTGCTGAGCAGCATGAAATGACTATTCTGGTCAGGGATTGGCTGTCAAAATTGCCGGACAAGCAGCGCATCGTCATTGTGAGGCGCTTTGGCCTGGACAATGATGATCCTGCAACGTTGGAAACCCTTGCCGATGAAATGGGCATTACCCGTGAGCGAGTTCGGCAGATTCAGCAAGAGGCGCTCATCAAGCTCAAGCGCTCGTTTGCCTCGCGTGGTGTAGGGCGCGATTCGGTGCTTTAATTCGCATTCGCTGAGCAATTTACATATTTTCTTGAGGTGTGCGTCCGCGCATCTCTTATAATTCCGTCTTTTAAATCTCACTTCCCATCGGCGTGATGTGTTTTGCGCCATCAATTTCCATGAATACAATAGAAATTCGCTCTTTAGATATGGACGCGCGCGGCGTCGGTAATTTGCAAAACGAAGATGGTAGCGCTGGCAAGGTGGTTTTTGTCGATGGGGCACTGCCGGGTGAGTTGGTCGAATTTAGCACTTACAAGAAAAAAGCCAGTTGGGAAGCGGCGACCATGATGAGTCTGGTGCGCGAATCTTCGCAAAGGGTGGAGCCTAAATGTGAATTTTTTGGTACTTGCGGCGGTTGTTCCATGCAGCACTTGGATGCCAGTGCTCAGGTGGCAATGAAGCAGCGCGTGCTGGAGGATAATCTGTGGCATATCAGCAAGGTTAAATCCGATATCATGCTGCGCCCCATCATCGGTCCTACCTGGGGTTATCGTTACCGTGCCCGTCTGTCAGTGCGCCATGTGATTAAAAAAGGCACGGTATTAGTTGGCTTTCATGAAAAAAAATCGCGTTATGTTGCCAATATGGAGACTTGCGAGATATTGCCTGCACATGTCTCTGCCATGCTCATGCCTTTGCGTGGCCTGGTAGCATCGCTCTCCATTGTTGAGGCTTTGCCGCAAATCGAGTTGGCGATAGGCGAGGGCGTCACGGCCATGGTGTTGCGCATCATGGCGCCTTTGACCAAGGATGATGAAGTCAAGCTGAAAGCATTTGCCGACCAGTATCAGGTGCAATGGTGGTTGCAAACCAAGGGCCCTGATACTGCTGAGCCTTATTATCCTGCGACCAGTGATTTGCATTATTTGCTGCCAGAGTTTGGCGTGAAAATGCCTTTCAAGCCGACCGACTTTACCCAGGTTAATCATCATATCAACCGTGTGCTTGTGGCGCGCGCTCTGCGCATGCTGGATGTGCAAAAAGATGAGCGTATTGCCGACCTGTTCTGTGGCCTTGGTAATTTTACCTTGCCTATCGCCACTATGGCGAAAGAGGTGGTTGGTATAGAGGGTAGTGATACCCTGACTGAGCGTGCTTTGGAAAATGCCAAACACAATGGTCTGGCTGACAAAACATCATTTAGTACGCGCAATTTGTTCGAAGTAACTGCGCAAGATTTCGTCAAGCTGGGCAAATTTGACCGTTTTTTGATCGATCCACCGCGTGATGGTGCCATGGCTGTTTGTCAGGCGCTGATTGATCTGGGTGAAATAGCGCCTGAATTAAAGCCTAAACGCCTCGTGTATGTCTCTTGCAGCCCCTCCACTTTGGCCAGGGATGCTGGCATGCTGGTTAACCAGGCTGGTTACCGCCTCAGCAGTGCTGGTGTCATCAATATGTTCCCACATACTTCCCATGTGGAATCCATGGCAGTTTTTGATCTGATCTAGATTTTGTAGTGGCAAATTCACAAACGTTGCTAACAATTGACTGTGGATTTGCCTTGATGTAGTGAAATTCTTATTTCAGATAATAAAAGTTTAATTGATCCAGCCTGCGACCAATTGTATTTCTTGAAAGATATATCTGGGATGGTGGTTTCATGTTAAAATCTAAGGTTAGATGAATTCTTGAAATTTTTCTTAACCCTTTCTTTTTATTGGAGTTTTTAGATGGCTATCGAACGTACATTGTCTATTATCAAGCCTGATGCAGTTGCAAAAAACGTCATCGGTCAAATTTACAGCCGCTTTGAAGGCGCTGGCCTGAAAGTAGTTGCTGCCCGTATGGCGCAGTTGTCCCGTGCTGAAGCTGAAGGCTTCTATGCTGTTCACAGTGCACGTCCTTTCTTCAAAGACCTGGTTGATTTCATGATCTCCGGTCCAGTGATGATCCAGGTTCTGGAAGGCGAAGGCGCAATTTTGAAAAACCGTGACCTGATGGGCGCGACAGATCCTAAGAAAGCAGACGCTGGCACAATCCGCGCTGATTTCGCTGACTCTATCGATGCTAATGCTGTTCACGGTTCTGATGCTCCAGAAACAGCTGCTGTGGAAATCGCTTACTACTTCCCGGCGTTGAACGTTTATTCTCGTTAATTCAGGCTTTGTCTGCATGTAACGGAATAAAGAATTAAGATATACACCTCATACGGTCTGGTGCTGTATGAGGGGTGAAAGAGAAGATCATGACGGTACTCACAAATTTATTGGATCTGGATCCAGCGCAGCTCGTCGCATATTGCGGTGACTTGGGTGAGAAGCCGTTTCGTGCCAAGCAATTGCAACGCTGGATACACCAGTTTGGTGCCAGTTCGTTTGATGAAATGACAGACCTCGCGAAATCCCTGCGCGAGAAGCTCGCTACGCGAGCGATGATTGCCGCTCCCGCTGTGATCAGTGACCATACTTCCACAGATGGCACCAGAAAATGGCTGGTTGATGTCGGTCAGGGTAATGCTGTAGAGACTGTATTTATCCCTGAAGAAAATCGGGGCACCCTGTGTATTTCTACCCAGGCAGGCTGTGCCGTGAATTGCCGTTTTTGTTCTACCGGCAAACAAGGTTTTAACCGCAACCTGAGCGTAGCCGAAATCATAGGCCAGCTTTGGATGGCAGAATTTGAATTGCGCAAGACCAAAGGTATTGCCCCTGGCCCTAAAGGCGAGCGTCAGATCACCAACGTGGTCATGATGGGTATGGGTGAGCCTTTGCTGAATTTTGAGCCAACTGTGACCGCTTTGCGTCTCATGCTGGATGATAATGCCTATGGCTTGTCACGCCGCCGTGTGACGCTTTCAACCAGTGGCGTAGTCCCCATGATAGACAAGCTGTCACAAGAATGTCCAGTGGCGCTGGCGGTGTCTTTACATGCATCGAATGATACTTTGCGTGATAGCCTGATACCGCTGAACAAAAAGCATCCATTGAAAGAGTTGATGGCGGCCTGCAATCGTTACCTTGAATTTGCGCCGCGCGACTTTGTCACGTTTGAATATTGCATGCTGGATGGCGTCAATGACACTGATGCGCATGCGCGGGAATTGATAGAACTGGTGCGTGACGTACCGTGCAAGTTTAATCTGATTCCTTTTAATCCTTTCCCAGAATCTGGTTTGAAGCGCTCGGCCAATCCACGTATCAAGGCATTTGCCCAGATTTTGCTGGACGCAGGTCTGGTGACAACCACACGTAAAACCCGTGGCGATGATATCGATGCGGCTTGCGGCCAGTTGGCTGGGGAAGTGCAGGACAGAACACGCGTGCAGGAGCGCATGCAAAAAATGGCGGAATATCAAAAGAAGTTTGGCGAAAATTTTGGCAAGATCGTGGAGATCACTCAGTGAAAATTTTTCAAATGCGTCAGTGTTTTTTTACCGGAGTGCTGTTGGTTGCGGCGCTCTCCTTGTCTGCGTGTGCGTCCAAGCGCCTTGAGGGTGACAGGCCAGACGAAAACATGTCTGCCGAAAAGCAGGATGCGCAAAAACGTGCATCCATACGCATGCAGTTGGCTGTGGGCTATTATCAGCAAGGGCAACTGAAAGTCGCTCTGGAGGAGATACGTCAAGTCCTGGTGATTGCACCTGATCTGGTGGATGCTTTCAGTCTCCGTGCACTGATTTTCATGGATATGGGCGAAAAGCAATTGTCTGAAGATAATTTTCAGCATGCGCTTAAGCTGGCGCCGGGTAATAGTGATATTGGTAATAATTACGGCTGGTTCTTGTGCCTGAACGGGCGCGAAAAGCAAGGCCTGGTATATCTGGATAGTGCAATTAAGAACCCTGCTTATACTGCGCCAGGTAAGGCATTGAATAATGCTGGTCTGTGTAGTTTGCGTATGAAGGATCCAATTGGTGCCGAGCGCTATTTTATGCAAGGCTTGCGCGAAGACCCGGGCAATCCGGCAATTAATGCCAATCTGGCCGATGTATTGTATAAACGCGGGGAATACAAGCAAGCGCGGTTTTATATCGGGCGCGTCCTTAAGTTTGACGTGTTGGCAGCTGATGTATTGTGGCTGGCTATGAAAATTGAAAAAAAACTGGGTGATGAGGCTGCATTGAATAGTCTGGGCACGCAATTGCGTCGCCGCCATCCAAATTCAAAAGAATTTTCTCTGTACCAACGTGGAGTGTTTGATGAGTGATGCGGGCGCGAATTTACCTGTAGAACCTTTGGCCTCGGAAGTCACTGAGAACAAAGCCATCTTGTCTGTGGTGCAGACTGCTGGTGCGCAACTGTCTGCTGCGCGTGTTCAATTGGGTTTGAGTTTGCAACAGGTTGCAGATCAACTCAAGTTGTCTCAGCGACAAATACTTGCGCTGGAAAATAATCAGTTTGATGATTTGCCGAAGATGGTGATAGTGCGTGGTTTTGTGCGCTCTTATGCGAAGCTTCTCAAGCTAGACCCTGCACTAATTATCGATTCGCTGCCGGCAGAAAAAGGTTTGGGTGGTTTGGATGCGGATTTGCGTCCTACCCTGGCAACGCCATTCATGGAGTCGCGCACGCCTTTCCTGGGGCGGCAAGATGCCAATAATAATCGCAAGTATGTGATTGGTGCTGTTGTGCTGGCAGTGTGCGCCCTGGTTTTTGTTGCTGTGCAAAAGCTAGAGCAGAATGATTATTTCAAGAATTTGATATCTACCCAGCCCGCCAAAAAAAATCCTGATATCGAGCTTGAAAAACCACTGGAAAATACTCAGCCTTCTACCGTAAAGCCGGAAGCTGAAAAGTCCCTTGCATCGACGATTCCTACCGTGCTTGGTACTGCCAATGAGGCAAAGCCGGAAGCCCAGGATGTTATTGGCCCACCTAAGTTGAGTCAGGATGTGCCGGGCGCGTCAGCCTCGGCAGTTGTGCTGCAAAGCCCTGCACCTGCGACCATATCTGCTCCGGTTTTGGCTGCGACCTCAGCCCCAGCCCCAGCTTCTATCTCTGCGGTAGTGTCAACTCAGCCAGTAGCAGATGCCGCTAATAGTCAGCTGAAATTGAAATTCCGGCAGGATTCGTGGATACAGGTAAAACGTGAAAACGGCACTGTTGTAACTTCTCATCTCGCTAAAGCTGGTACTGAAGAAGTATTTGACATGAAAGAAGCCTTGCAGTTAAGGATAGGTAATGCTGCTGGTGTGGATGGCTGGTTGCGTGGCAAGTCCATGGGGATTGCACCGGGCAAAGATAGTAATGTCATTAATATGAATGTGAAGTAAAGATGACGGATTTTTTATCGGAAATTGGTTCTGGTCCCAAGCTTAGACGCGCTTCCCGTTCTGCCAAGGTTGTTTATGGTGCGCGTGAAGTTCTAGTTGGTGGCGGTGCTCCTGTCGTAGTGCAATCCATGACGAATACCGATACAGCAGACGTGATCGGCACTGCGATTCAAATCAAGGAATTGGCCAGGGCTGGTTCTGAGTTGGTGCGCATCACAGTCAATAATGCGGAAGCCGCAGCGGCAGTGCCGGCGATACGTGAGCAGCTCGACAGAATGGATATCGATGTGCCGCTGGTAGGTGATTTTCACTACAATGGCCACACGTTGCTGAATGACTTTCCTGATTGTGCCAAGGCTTTATCCAAGTACCGGATTAATCCCGGCAATGTAGGGAAGGGCACCAAGCGCGATACTCAGTTTGCCCAGATGATAGAGATGGCCTGTCGCTACGATAAGCCAGTACGGATTGGTGTTAACTGGGGCAGCCTCGATCAGGCCTTGCTGGCGCGCATCATGGACGACAATGCTAAACGCTCTGTGCCATGGAGTGTGCAGGCAGTCATGTATCAGGCACTGATCACGTCTGCGATTGAAAGTGCGCAAAAAGCTGAAGAATTGGGTTTGGCGGGTGACAAGATTATCTTGTCTTGCAAGGTCTCAGGTGTGCAGGACTTGATCGCTGTTTACCGCGAACTGGCTGCACGTTGTGATTATCCCTTGCATCTTGGTCTGACCGAGGCTGGCATGGGTAGTAAAGGCATCGTGGCTTCGACGGCAGCATTGTCTGTATTGATGCAGGAAGGCATAGGCGACACCATACGCATATCCCTGACGCCAGAACCCGGCGGTGATCGCTGCAAAGAGGTCATCGTTGGTCAAGAGATTTTGCAAACCATGGGCTTGCGAAAATTCACGCCTATGGTCATTGCCTGCCCTGGTTGTGGCAGAACTACTTCAACTGTGTTCCAGGAGTTGGCTGATGATATTCAGAGTTTCCTGCGCAATCAAATGCCAGTCTGGAAGAGCCAGTACCCAGGTGTAGAGAATATGAATGTCGCCGTCATGGGTTGTATCGTTAATGGCCCAGGTGAATCCAAGCATGCCAACATCGGTATCAGTTTGCCCGGTACAGGTGAGTCACCGGCAGCACCGGTATTTATCGATGGTGCCAAGGCGCTTACCTTGCGCGGCGACCGTATCGCAGAGGAATTCCAGGAAATTGTGCTGGACTATGTCAAGAGTCACTATGCCCCGGTGCATGGCGTAACAAATAATTAGATCAGGTAGCAAGCATGTCGGAAATTAAAAAAGCAGAAAAAATCGCTGGTGTGAAAGGGATGAATGACCTTTTGCCGGATGACGCCCCGTTGTGGGAGTTGTTTGAAAATACTGTGCAATCGGTGTTGAAGAGTTATGGCTTCCAGCAAGTCCGTACGCCTATCGTCGAACCTACCAATCTGTTTGCGCGTGGTTTGGGTGAAGTGACCGATGTCGTTGAAAAGGAAATGTATTCCTTCGAAGACTCAATGAATGGCGACAAGCTGACTTTGCGTCCTGAAGGTACTGCCGGTGTTGTACGTTCTGCGATTGAACACAATCTCGTTTACGATGGTCCAAGGCGCTTGTGGTACACCGGTCCCATGTTCCGTCATGAAAAGCCGCAGCGTGGCCGTTACCGTCAATTCCATCAGGTAGGTGCTGAGGCGCTGGGCTTTACCGGCCCGGATATTGATGCCGAGCTGATCATGATGTGCCAGCGTTTCTGGGATGACCTGGGCCTGCAAAATGTGCGCCTGCAATTGAATTCTATTGGTGATGCCGAGGAAAGAAATCAGCACAAGATCGCACTGATCGCTTATTTTGAACAGCATCAGGACATTCTTGATGCGGAAGCAAAAAGGCGTTTGCTGACGAATCCCTTGCGTATCCTGGACACCAAAAACCCTGCGATGCAAGAGATGGTCAATGCCGCGCCTAAATTGCTCGATTATCTAGGTGCAGAGTCATTGGCTCACTTTGAAGGCGTGCAAAAGATTTTGTGTCACAACAGCATTATATTCACCATCAATCCCCGTCTGGTGCGTGGTCTTGATTACTATAACCGCACTGTCTTTGAATGGGTTACTGATGACCTGGGTTCCCAAGGGACAGTTTGTGCTGGTGGCCGTTATGATGCTCTGTTCGGTATTTTTGGTGGCAAGCCAACGCCAGCCTGTGGTTTTGCCATGGGCATAGAGCGCCTGCTAGAATTGATGAAAGCCAATGGTGATGTACATCAACCTGCAATGTGCGATGCTTATCTGGTGCATCAAGGGGCAGAAGCGCAAATACAGGCGATGGTATTAAGTGAGCGTTTGCGTGATGCCGGCCTGGATGTTGTGTTACATTGCGCAACTGCCAACGGTGTGGGCAGTTTCAAGTCTCAGATGAAGAAGGCTGACGGCAGTGGTGCTGCTTATGCTGTCATTATTGGTGAGGATGAAGCAAATAATAATACAGTGAGTATCAAGGAATTGCGCGCGGCTGACGCTGAAAATAATCAGGTTAACGTGCCTTTCGATACTGCGGTGGATTATCTGGTTGACCAAATCGCCGGTAGTGCAGATGCAGATTGCTGTGATGACCCAAATCATCACCATGTACACCATTAATCCATATTAAAAATATTAATAACATTAATAAAATAGATAGATAAAGACACTATGGCATACGATTTAGAAGAACAAGAGCAGTTAGATAACCTCAAGGCAGCCTGGAAAAAATACGGCAATATGGCAACTTGGGGATTGATCGTTGCCCTGGCCGGTTATGCTGGCTGGACTGCATGGTCATCGCGTCAAAACACTCAGACATTGCAAGCTTCACAGTTGTATGAAGAAATGCAGAAATTGGTTGTCGCCAAAGACAATGCCAAGGTGCAGGCGGTCACGGAAGATTTGAAAGCCAAATTTGCCTCTACTTCATATGCACCCATGGCTGCGCTGGTGGCCGCAAAGAGTGCATTTGATGCAAATGATCTGAAATCAGCCAAGAGCCAGTTGCAATGGGTGGCAGATACTTCCAAGGCAGAAGAGTACAAGGCCCTGGCAAGAATACGCCTTGCTGGGATAGCGCTGGATGAAAAAGCCTATGATGAAGCCTTGAAGCAATTGTCAGGTACTTTCCCCACACAGTTCGATGCTGATGTGCTGGATGCCAAAGGCGATGTCTATGTAGCGCAAAACAAGATAGAAGATGCGCGTACGGCGTATAAATCAGCGCTGGAAAAAATGGCAGATAAAAGTCCAGGTCGTCAGGCTTTGCAAATGAAGCTGGATGTCATTGGTGGTGTGGCAGATACTAAAGTTGTCAGTAAATAAGGAGAATCATACATGCAATTTTCTGCCAAACTGCTCGTTGCGTCATCTGTACTCATGGCAATGACGGGCTGTTCCACGCTGTCTTCGCTGAATCCGTTTTCATCTAAATCTGACGCAAAAAATCAGCCAGCAGTTTTGACTGAGATCAAGTCCAGTCTGGCGATTAAACCCAGTTGGACAGTGGCAATTGGTACTGCGGGTAACTATGTCTTCAGTCCTGCTGCCTATGCACAAAATGTTTATGTGGCTGCGGCTGATGGCACGCTGGCACGTATAGAAGTGGCGACAGGCCGCACGGTATGGCGTATCAATGCCGGTACCCGTTTGACGGCAGGTGTAGGCGTTGATGGTACAACTATTGCTGTTGCGGGTGAAAAAGGCCAGGTATTGGCATTTGACCTCGACGGCAAGCTGCGCTGGAAAACCCAGGGCACAAATGAAATTTTATCTGCTCCGGCAGTTGGCCAGGGTCTGGTTGTGGTTCGTAGTATTGACAACAAGGTCAGTGCTTATGACCTGACTAATGGGGAACGTAAATGGTCCATAGAGCGCCCATTGCCTCCTTTGACTTTGCGCCTTGCACCTGGCATCGTGATACAGGGGCAGCAGGCCATTGTCGCCATGCCTGGTGGCCGTATGTCTTCACTGGCGCTGAATAATGGCGGTTTGCGCTGGGAGGCAACGGTCGGTGAACCTAAAGGTGCTACCGAACTCGAACGTGTCGCAGACGTTTCAGGTGCGCCAGTCATCTTTGGCGGTGATATTTGCGCCAGTTCTTATCAGGGCAGGGTAGCTTGTTTTGATGTGGCTACTGGTGCCTTGCGCTGGGCCAAGCCTTTGTCCAGCGATGTTGGTGTCAGTGTTGATGAACGCTTTGTGTTCGCATCTGATGTCGCTGGCGCTGTGAATGCTTTCGCCCGCAATGGTGGTGCAAGTGCCTGGCGTAATGACAAGCTCAGCTACCGTCGTTTGTCAGCACCAATTTCATATGACCGTGCAGTTGCGGTCGGTGATTTCGCAGGTTATGTCCACTTCCTGTCAAGGGAAGATGGTTCTTTCATCGGACGTATTACTACCGATGGTAGTCAGATTTTAGCAGCGCCTTTGGTGGTCGATGCTAAACTGATCGTTCAAACAAAATCAGGATCAGTGGTTGCTCTTGCAACCGAGTAATAATAATGAAGCCGGTTATCGCACTTATAGGCCGACCTAACGTCGGCAAATCCACGCTGTTCAATCGGCTCACCCGTTCACGCGACGCTTTGGTCGCAGATTTACCTGGCTTGACCAGGGACAGGCATTACGGCGAAGGCCGTGTTGGTGAACGCCCCTTTCTGGTGATTGATACAGGTGGTTTCGAGCCTGTTGCCAAAGAGGGTATCATGCATGAAATGGCCAAGCAGACCAAACAGGCTGTGGCTGAAGCAGATGTCGTTGTATTTATCGTCGATGGACGTCAAGGCCTGACGCCACATGACAAAACCATTACAGATTTCCTGCGCAAATCAGGCCGTTCTGTGATGTTGGTCGTCAACAAGGCTGAAGGTATGAAATATACCTCGGTGACTGCAGACTTTTACGAGCTGGGCCTGGGCGATCCTTATGTGATCTCATCTGCTCATGGTGATGGCGTGTCCGATCTGGTCGAAGAAATGCTTGATATCGCTTTTGCCCAGCGTCCGCCAGAAGTGGAAGAGCCTGAACCTAATGTCAGGGGTATCAAGATTGCAATCGTTGGCCGCCCTAACGTTGGTAAATCAACTTTGGTGAATACCTTGTTGGGTGAGGAAAGGGTGATTGCCTTTGACATGCCTGGAACTACCCGTGACTCGATAGAAATACCGTTCGAGCGTGATGGCGTACATTATTCGTTGATTGATACTGCGGGTATCCGTCGTCGCGGGAAGGTTTTTGAAGCGATAGAGAAGTTTTCAGTCGTAAAAACCCTACAGTCTGTATCAGAAGCCAATGTGGTTTTGCTTCTGCTTGATGCGCAACAGGATATTTCAGAACAGGATGCACATATCGCCGGGTTTATCCTGGAATCTGGCCGTGCCCTGGTTGTTGGTGTCAATAAATGGGATGGCTTGCAAAGCGACAGGCGTGATGAAATTAAATTGGATATTGAGCGCAAGCTGAATTTCCTGACATTTGCCAAGTTTCACTTCATTTCAGCACTAAAATCTACTGGCATCGCTCCTTTGATGAAGTCCATTGATGCTGCCTATGCTGCTGCAATGGTCAACTTGTCTACGCCTAAGCTTACGCGTGCCTTGATTGAGGCTGTAGAGCATCAGCAACCCAAGCGCAAGGGCTCTATCCGTCCCAAGTTGCGTTATGCCCATCAGGGTGGGCAAAATCCACCTATCATCGTCATTCACGGTAATGCACTGGAAGCGGTGGGTGATGTATATAAGCGTTACCTTGAAAAACATTTCCGTGAGACTTTCTCGCTGACTGGTACGCCTTTGAGAATTGAAATGCGTTCTGGCAAGAATCCGTTTGACAAGTCGTCGAAGTGAGTTCGTCCAAGCAAGTCTGCAGGCAAGTATCAAAATGTAAGAAAATGCTTAGTTGCTCTCCTTTTGCAGTGAAATTTAAGCAAGAGATATGCAATTAAGATAAAAATAGATTACATTACTTTGTAATCAACTTCTGGGAATACTTGTATTCTGATAAGTAGTCCCCAACTCCTAATCACAACAACACAATGGAGCTGTTATGAGCAATAAAGGGCAATTATTACAAGACCCATTTCTGAACGCTTTGCGTAAAGAACATATTCCTGTATCAATTTATTTGGTCAACGGCATTAAACTGCAAGGCCATATTGAATCTTTCGACCAGTATGTGGTTTTACTGCGCAATACTGTGACGCAAATGGTTTACAAGCATGCTATTTCTACCGTTGTGCCAGCACGCGCAGTCAGCATTAACACTGAGCCAGAGGCAGAGTAATTTTTGAGTAATGAAATAAAGAAGTCGTCCATGCGCGCCGCTTTAGTTGGTGTCGATTTCGGTAAGGACGACTTTGCCCCCAGTCTGGAAGAGCTATCCTTGCTTTCGCAATCTGCGGGGGCAGAGCCAGTTACAACCATCACTTGCAAACGATCGAGCCCTGATGCTGCTTTTTTTGTCGGTAGCGGAAAGGCCGATGAGATCGCACATGCTGTTGCCGACGCGGCGCTGGATATAGTCATTTTTAATCACGCACTTTCTCCAGCGCAACAAAGAAATCTGGAGCGACACTTGAAGGTCAGAGTGGTGGACCGTACCAGCCTGATATTGGATATTTTTGCTCAACGTGCCCATAGTCATGAAGGTAAAGTTCAGGTGGAGTTGGCTCAATTGCAGCATTTGGCTACCCGCTTGATACGTGGCTGGACTCATCTGGAAAGACAAAAGGGTGGTATAGGCTTGCGTGGCCCAGGCGAAACACAGCTGGAAACAGATCGACGTTTACTGGGCGAGCGCGTCAAAATGCTCAAGCAGAAGCTCGATAAGCTACATAAGCAAAGGGAAACACAGAGGCGTTCACGCGGCCGTAGCAATACCTTGTCGGTTTCGCTGGTTGGTTATACCAATGCAGGTAAGTCCAGTCTATTTAACAACATGACTAAGGCGGGCGCTTATGCCGCCAATCAATTATTTGCAACGCTGGATACCACTTCACGCCGTTTGTACCTGGGTGATGCAGGCAATATCGTCATTTCTGATACGGTCGGTTTCATACGTGAATTGCCGCATCAACTGGTTGCGGCATTTCGCGCAACACTGGAAGAAACCATCCATGCAGATTTGCTGTTGCACGTCGTGGATGCAAGTAGTCCGGTAAGGTTTGATCAGATTCAACAGGTCAATCAGGTGCTAGAGGAAATCGGTGCAGATCACATACCGCAGATACTGGTGTGGAATAAGATAGATCTTGCTGGCCTGGAGCCTTCGGTCGAGGTGGATGAGTGTGATAAAATTCAGAGGGTTTGTCTGAGCGCCCACACCGGAGCAGGTATAGGTTTATTGCGTGAAGCTATCGCCGAATTCGCATTGGCAAAAACGTCTGGCATTGCACAAACGGCAAGGTCAGAGGCGGTTGATGCCCGCCTTGATTTTCAGTAGTCCAACCCACTATTCATTGGATAGCGACAGAATGCTTGTTTCATTTCTCAAAAGATTTATTTTGACCATGTCCATAAATGATCCGCAATGGGGGCGTGGCTCGCAAAATAATAATAAACCCGACGGCAAAAAACCACCTGAAGGCCCACCTGATCTAGATCAGTTGTGGAAAGACTTTACCCAGAAACTGGGACGTCTGTTCGGGCAAAATGGCGGTAGTGATAACGGAGGTAATTTTTCACCAGACTCGTCTGGCGCTAAAATTGGTGCATCACTGATTGTTGCCGTGATTGCCCTGGTCTGGTTGTCCAGTGGTTTTTTTATCGTGCAAGAAGGGCAGACCGCTGTCATTACTACATTTGGCAAATTCAGTCATCAGACTTCGGCAGGTTTTAACTGGCGTTGGCCTTATCCTGTTCAGGGTCATGAGATAGTCAATCTGTCGCAAGTCAGAACAGTGGAGATAGGCTACAAAAAAGGCTCCAAGGAGCGCGAGTCCCTGATGCTGACTGATGATGAAAATATCGTCGATATTCAATTTGCGGTTCAATATAAATTGAATAATGCTGCTGACTGGTTGTATAACAACCGCGATCAGGAAGAGATGATACGTCAGGTAGCTGAAGCCGTTGTACGTGAAATCGTCGGTAAAAGTACCATGGATTTTGTCCTGTATGAAGGTCGAGAAAAAATCGCTCTCGATGTGAATGTCGGCATGCAGAAAATTCTGGATGCTTATGGTTCAGGCGTGCAAGTCGCCCAGGTGACTATGCAAAACGTGCAGGCCCCGGAGCAAGTTCAGGCCGTCTTTGAGGATGCTCAAAAAGCCAAGCAAGATAAAGAGCGACTGAAAAATGAAGGTATAGCCTATGCCAATGATGTCATTCCCAAGGCGCGTGGCGAAGCTTCCCGTTTGATACAAGAGGCGGAAGGCTATAAAGCCAGTGTTGTTGCCAACGCTCAGGGTAATGCTTCGCGCTTCCAGCAAGTGCTGACCGAATATCAAAAAGCACCGGCAATTACCAGAGACAGGTTGTATATGGAGGCTATGCAGCAAATATTCTCCAGTACCAGCAAAGTGATGGTGGATACCAAGACGGGTAATAACATGATTTATTTGCCTCTGGATAAGTTGATTAATCAAGCTGATCAATCTGCCGCTAAACCGGCTCTGCCAGCGCAATTGACCGCACCAGCTGTGGAACAGATCCCTACTGTAGAAATGCGTTATGGCAAAGATGGAAGATCAAAAGATAATCGTGACACACGCGAGAGGGAGGGTAGATAATGAATAAACTAGCTACTTTCATTATTGCTCTCTGTGCAGCAATTTTAGTTGCATATTCGACTATTTTCGTCGTTGATCAGCGTTCACACGCTATCGTATTTGCTTTAGGTGAAGTCAAATCTGTTATTAGTGAGCCCGGTTTGCATTTCAAGCTGCCACCACCATTCCAAAATGTGTTGTTTTTGGATAAGCGCATTTTGACGATTGACACCAATTCAGCAGATCGTTTTGTGACTTCTGAAAAGAAAAATATCCTGGTTGATTCTTATGTGAAATGGCGCATCAAGGATCCACGTCTGTATTTCGTCAGTTTTAATGGCGAAGAGCGCAGGGCGCAGGATAGAATGTCACAAATCATCAAAGCTGCCCTGAATGATGAAATAACCAAGCGCAAAGTGGGTGAAGTAATCTCCACTCAGCGTGGCAAGGTCATGGATGCGATTAAGAAAAAAGTGTCTGATGAAACCAAGCATATTGGCGTTGAGATTGTCGATGTGCGCCTCAAGCGTGTAGATTATGTCGAGCAAATCAATAACTCTGTGTATGACCGTATGAAGGCGGAACGTACCCGTGAAGCAAATGGCTTGCGTTCTACTGGTGCAGCAGAATCTGAAGAAATTCGAGCAGATGCCGACAAGCAAAGGCTGGTGATTAAGGCAGAAGCTAACCGCGATGCGCAAAAAATACGCGGTGCGGGTGATGCAGAAGCATCGCAAATCTATGCGCAAGCATATAGTCAAAGCCCTGAATTTTATAAATTCTATCGCAGTCTGGAAGCGTATACTGCATCATTCAAGAGTAAGAATGATGTTTTGGTAGTAGATCCTAATTCCGAGTTCTTTAAATATTTTAAAGGCCCATCTTCAGTAGGCGGTAATGCTCCTGCAGTAAAGGGTAAGTAATAAGGGTAAAGTGTAAAGTAATTGCCCGCTAAATAAAGTGACTGTAGTGACAAACAGCGATCTGCGCAAATTTTGTGCAGATCGCTGTTTGTCGGATAGCCTAAACTAAATAGTTGTTTTTTTTGATTGTTCTTCATGCCGAATTGGCTTTTACCTGAAAATATTGCTGATATCTTGCCATCAGAAGCACGCAAGATAGAAGAGTTGCGCCGTTTGTTGCTGGATAATTTCAGATTGTATGGTTACGAACTGGTCATGCCCCCCATGCTGGAATACATAGAGTCTCTGCTGACGGGTGCTGGCCAGGATATGGATTTGCGTACCTTCAAACTGGTAGATCAAATCTCTGGCCGCACCATGGGGCTGCGTGCTGACATGACAACACAAGTTGCCCGTATTGATGCACATCTGTTAAACCGCCGCACGGTTACCCGTCTTTGCTATGCAGGTAGTGTCTTGCATACCAAGCCGTCTGGTCTGCATGCTACACGGGAACCTTTGCAAATCGGTGCGGAAATTTACGGCCATGCCGGCCTTGAAGCTGACGCTGAAATTCAAGAGCTGGTATTAGCCTGTCTGGCCCTCGCGCATATTAAAGATGTGCGGCTGGATATGTGCCACGTAGGTGTTTTGCGTGCCTTATTGGCTGCCGATCCGCTGGCAAAGGCAGAAGAAAATACCCTGTATGCCTTGCTTGAGTCTAAAGACTTGCCTAGCATAGACAGGCTCAGCCAGAATTTTTCTCCTGAAGTGCGCGCAGCATTGATGGCTTTGCCAGGTTTATATGGAGATATCTCCATCATTCAAAAAGCGCGTACTGTATTGCCGGCATTCGAAGGCATACAAACAGCGCTGGATGAGCTTGAGCATCTGGTGCGTTTGACAGGCACAGCCCATGTCACGATAGACCTCGCTGATTTGCGTGGCTACCACTATCATAGTGGTGTGATGTTCAATGTATTTGTACCTGGTTTGCCAAACGCGGTTGCACGGGGTGGTCGTTATGATCATGTGGGTGAGGCTTTTGGCCGCTCACGCCCGGCGACAGGATTCTCTCTGGATTTGCGTGAGCTGGCGCGTCTGCTGCCTTCCGCTGAGAGAAAAGACGCAATTCGCGCTCCCTGGGGCAGTGATCCTGCCTTGCGGGAAAAAATCGCCGCATTGCGCAGCGAAGGCGAAATCGTGATTCAAAGCCTGCCAGGGCACGAGAACGAACAAGACGAATTTGATTGCAATCGCGCACTCACTTTCGATGCGGGTAAATGGATTCTTCAAAATGTAGGTTGAGTGATGACACAAACTAAAATTGCAAAAAACGTAGTCGTAATCGGCACCCAGTGGGGCGATGAAGGCAAGGGAAAAATCGTTGACTGGTTGACGGATCACGCTCAGGGCGTCGTGCGTTTTCAAGGCGGTCACAATGCTGGTCATACACTGGTAATCGGTGGTCAGAAAACGGCCTTGCAACTGATACCTTCTGGCATCATGCGCGCTGGAACTGCCTGCTACATCGGCAACGGTGTAGTCTTGTCCGTTCCTGATCTCTTGCGTGAAATTGACAAATTGCAGGCAAATGGCGTCGAAGTTGCTTCGCGCCTCAAGATTTCAGAAGCTTGCCCTGTGATTCTGCCGTATCACACAGCACTTGATGCGGCGCGTGAAATTGCCCGCGGTGCCGCCAAGATCGGCACTACTGGCAAAGGCATAGGCCCTGCTTATGAAGATAAGGTTGCCCGCCGTGCGATCCGCGTAGCTGATTTGCTCAATGAAGAGCGTTTTGCTGAAAAGCTGCGTGATAATCTGGATTATCACAATTTTGTGCTGACCAATTACCTGAAAGCGCCTGCAGTTGAATTCCAAAAAACCCTGGATGACACACTGGCCAATGTGCCGCGTATCCGTCCTATGGTGGCGGACGTTTCCAGTGCCTTGTATGCTGCGCACAAAGCTGGTGCCAGCCTCTTGTTTGAAGGTGCGCAAGGCAGTTTGCTGGACGTCGATCATGGTACTTACCCATTCGTTACATCCAGTAATTGTGTAGCTGGCAATGCCGCTGCTGGTTCTGGTGTTGGTCCTAACATGCTGCATTACATCCTGGGCATCACCAAGGCTTACACAACGCGTGTAGGTTCTGGCCCATTCCCATCTGAACTGCCGACCGATGCAGGCGTAGGCAAGCACCTGGCGAGTGTTGGTCATGAATTTGGTACAGTCACTGGTCGCGCCCGTCGTTGTGGCTGGTTTGATGCTGCGTTGTTGAAGCGCTCTGTGCAAATCAACGGCGTTTCAGGCATGTGCCTGACCAAGCTTGATGTGCTGGACGGTCTGGAAACATTGAAGCTGTGTACCGGTTATAAAGTTGATGGCAAAGTCGTCGATATCTTCCCGGTCGGTGCTGAAGAAGCGGCACGCTGTGAAGCCATCTATGAAGAAATGCCAGGCTGGTCTGATAGTACAGTTGGCGCGCAAAGCATGGATGCGCTGCCAGTCAATGCCCGCAATTACATCATGCGCATTCAGGAGTTGGTTGGTGTTCCTGTCGATATGGTCTCTACCGGACCGGATCGCGAAGAAACCATCGTGTTAAGGCACCCGTTTATTTAAGAAGGAACAATAAAAATATGAATATGCCTGCATCTACAGACAAGGACTTATGGGTTTCCTGGGAAGCCTATCACCGTTCCATCGAGCAGCTTGCATTGAAAGTGCATGAGTCTGGCTGGAAGTTTGATCAAGTCCTGTGTCTCGCCCGTGGTGGCTTGCGTCCTGGTGATATTTTCTCCAGAATTTTTGATGTGCCTCTGGCGATTTTATCGACTAGCTCATACCGTGAAGAATCCGGCACAGTGCAGGGCTCTCTGGATATAGGAAAATATATTTCCATGACCAAGGGAGCATTGCAAGGTAAAGTTTTGGTGGTCGATGACTTGGTTGATTCTGGCGTTACGCTGGAAAAAGTGCTCGTGCATCTGCGTGAAAACTTCCCGGCAGTGACTGAAGTAAAATCAGCCGTGATCTGGTACAAGGCATGTTCATCAGTGGCGCCAGATTATTATCTGGACCATCTGGCAAATAATCCCTGGATACACCAGCCTTTTGAAGAGTATGACAGTATCAGGCCACATCAGTTGAATGCCTGGTTGAAAAAGGGCGCAACATAATTGTTAGTCAAAAAATGGAAGCTATTTGCTTCCGTTTTTTTTGATGTCGGCAGTATGTGATTATCCAGTGTCTTATTATGATGGATGTCTTGTGTTTTACAGAAAAAAGGGGGGGCTTAATTGTTCCTGCCAGACTTTGTTTGTTTTGTATAATGCAGATATGATGCAGCTTGCGCACATGAGAAATGCAAATGAGGCAGATGTGGAATTGAAAAAGCCCGCTGATTTTCATCAGCGGGCTCTCAAATTTGTGGTGCCCACGGAGGGACTCGAACCCCCACACCCGAAGGCACATGGACCTGAACCATGCGCGTCTACCAATTCCGCCACGTGGGCAACGGAAGGCATGATTATAGGGTATTTGACTGGCTTTGGGGAAATATTTTGGGCAAAATTTTGCATCATCATGCTGACGAACAGAAAGTCACCGGCATCGTGGGCAAGAAATGCAGGGGTAGGGAATTTCTTGCTTATACTTGCAAAACTGAATGTGCCAAACGTGAAATTCGAAGTGGAATTGAAAAAGCCCGCTGATTTTCATCAGCGGGCTCTCAAATTTGTGGTGCCCACGGAGGGACTCGAACCCCCACACCCGAAGGCACATGGACCTGAACCATGCGCGTCTACCAATTCCGCCACGTGGGCAACGAAGAACAAGATTATAAATTAATCCAGGCATTTGTCAAGGTCAGCTACCTCGGTAGTACAAGAATTGTTAGGCGAAAGAGGTTTGCTACAGTAAACTATGGCCTGATAAGATTTTGGCGCAAGCCAAATTAACTTTTTTAAGAAAAAATACAAAATTTGAACAAGCATTCATACCCCATCCCCAGTCGCGAAGAGATACTGGGTGTTCTACGTACTAACACGGCAAAAATGACAGCGACTGCGATTGCAGAGGTATTGTCAGTGAAACCTGAGGAGTTAGATGGCATGACACGACGATTAAACGCGATGGAAAGAGATGGGCAAGTCAAAGTAGATAAAGGTGGAAATTATTCCATCGCCAATCAAGATAATTTCATCAGCGGCAAAGTCAGCAGTCATCGCGAAGGTTATGGTTTCCTGATTCCTGATGATGGCAGTGAAGACCTGTTCCTGCCTGAGCGCGAAATGCAAAAGGTCTTGCATGGTGACCGCGTCATGGCCCGCGTTGTCGGCACCGACAGGCGTGGTCGGCTGGAAGGTGGCATTCTTGAGATACTGGACAGAGCCAATACCCACGTTATTGGTCGTCTTCTCAATGAAAACGGCGTCTGGATAGTTGCGCCTGAAGACAAGCGTTTCAGCCAGGATATTTTATTGACTGGCGCACCAGGTAAAGCCAAGGCTGGGCAGGTCGTCAGCGTCGAGTTGACTGAGCAGCCTACCCGTTATGCGCAGCCCGTTGGCAAGATCGTTGAAATACTGGGTGATGTTGATGACCCCGGTATGGAAATCGAAATCGCCGTCAGAAAATTTGGTGTGCCACATGAGTTTTCTGAAGCAGTTAAAAAAGCTGCTGCCAAATTACCGTCAGAAGTCAGGGATAGTGATCTGACAGATCGTGTAGATCTGCGTGACATTCCCCTGGTGACGATTGATGGCGAAGATGCCCGCGATTTTGATGATGCCGTGTACTGTGAGCCAGTCAAAATAGGTCGCAGCAAAGGCCACAGGCTCATCGTTGCGATTGCCGACGTCAGTCATTATGTCAGCCCTAATGACGCGCTGGATGAAGAAGCCTTGTTGCGCAGCACTTCGGTGTATTTCCCGCGCCGGGTGATCCCTATGTTGCCAGAGCGCTTGTCCAATGGCTTGTGCTCGCTTAATCCTGATGTCGATCGCCTGACGCTGGTGTGCGATATGGTGATTACGCAGGATGGTGAAGTCACGGCCTACCAGTTTTATCCGGCTGTCATCCATTCTGCTGCGCGTTTCACATATACAGAAGTGGCAGCCATACTCGGCAATACCAAAGGGCCGGAAGCCGCCAAGCGCATGACGCTGGTACCGCATCTCTTGCACCTGTACGAAGTATTCCAGTCTTTATTGAAGGCCCGCCAGGTGCGTGGTGCTATCGACTTTGAAACGACGGAAACCTATATTGTTTGCAATCCATCTGGCAAGATAGAAAAGATATTGCCACGCACACGTAATGATGCACACAAGCTGATTGAAGAATGCATGTTGGCAGCCAATGTATGCGCAGCAAATTTGCTGGAAACTTATAAGCATCCAGGCACATATCGCATCCATGCCGGACCGACCAAAGAGAAACTGACCCAGGTCAGAAATTTCCTGAAGCAAGTTGGCCTGTTCCTCGGTGGTGGCGACAAGCCAGCCGCATCCGATTATGCCGAGTTGATGAAGAAGGTCAAGGGTAGGCCAGACGCGCCCCTTTTGCAAACCATGTTGCTGCGTTCCATGCAGCAAGCGGTTTATAGCCCGGATAATATCGGCCATTTCGGTTTGTCTTACGATGCTTACGCCCACTTCACCAGCCCGATACGCCGTTACCCTGATTTGCTGACGCACAGAGCTATCAAGGCAATCTTGCAGGGGCGCAAATACGAGCCCAAAGGAATCGATCTGACGCTCTTGAATACTTCAGTATCGAACGCCACCAGAAAACAGCAGATTGCTGACAAGGCTGCGGGCAAGAAGAAAGAAGAGAAAGAACAGACTATCTGGGATGCTCTGGGTGTTCACTGTTCTGCCAATGAGCGTCGTGCTGACGAAGCATCACGCGATGTCGAAGCCTGGCTAAAGTGCTATTTCATACGTAACAAGGTAGGCGAAGAATTCACAGGCATGATCACTGGTGTGACACAGTTTGGTATTTTTGTTCAGCTGGATGAAATTTTCATCGAAGGCCTTGTGCATGTGACTGAACTGGGCGCTGATTACTTCCAATATGACGAAGCGCGCCATGAGCTGCGCGGCGAACGTACCGGCAAGCGTTATCAGTTGACCGATAAAGTCACGGTGCAAGTCAGTCGCGTTGACCTGGACGCCCGCAAGATAGATTTGGCCATAGTCCAAGCCGTGTCGCCACGCTCTGCAGGTTTGGTCGATACTCGTGGTGCAGCTGTGAATGAGAAAAATCGCAAGGGTGCTACCAGTGCCAAGAAAGCGTTGCCTGTTCCTGAAGAAAAAGCCGTGGCAAATTATGGCAGAGGTGGTAAAACTGCTCCGGCCAAAAAAGTAAAAGAAGAAAGTTTTTCTGGTGGACGTCGCCAGAAATCCTCACCTGCTGTCGCCAGTGCGAAGAAAAAAGCACCTGCAGCTGCTGGTAAGTCAGCGAAGAAAAGACGTTAGTACCTTAAAGAAAAGCATGTAAAGAAAAGAATGAAATGAAAAGTAAAATGATTTTTGGTTTCCATGCGGTGACCTCCCGGATCCGTCATGAAGCCTCTTCCGTCGAAGAAATCTATGTAGATTCTTCCCGCGTCGATGGTCGCATGAAAGATTTATTGCAAGCGGCAAAAGCTGCTGGTGTGCGCATCATTCCGGCGGATGATCAGCGCCTCAGCAATATCGTCGGTACACGCCGCCATCAGGGTGTAGTGGCGAAGGCCAGTGAACTGTCACTGGCACGCAATCTTGATGAATTGCTGGATGCAATTGACGGCCCGCCTTTGCTGCTGGTACTGGATGGTATTACTGATCCGCATAATCTGGGTGCCTGCCTGCGGGTAGCTGACGGTGCTGGTGCGCATGCGGTTATTGCTCCCAAGGACAGGGCAGTGGGCTTGAATGCAACAGCCGCCAAGGTTGCCAGTGGTGCTGCGGAAACAGTGCCTTATATTACCGTCACCAATCTGGCGCGCACCCTGCGTGAATTGAAAGATCGTGACATCTGGCTGGTCGGCACGACAGATGAAGTGGAAAAAAATATCTATGATGTGGATTTCAAAGTTGGTTGCGCTATCGTCATGGGTTCTGAGGGTGAGGGCATGCGCCGCCTGACCCGTGAAACCTGCGATATGCTGGTCAGTGTTCCCATGTTCGGTTCTGTAGAAAGCCTGAATGTCTCCGTGGCGTCAGGTGTTTGTCTGTACGAAGCCCGCCGTCAGCGTCTGTAAGATCGTCGCGTCTGGTATTCATGATTTTTGGTGCCGGGCGCAGCTTTTTCAGAAATACGCTACTATCTTATTCCCCTCCGTCATAACCATATAAATTCCATGTTTGACCGCCTGAGAGAAGATATAGCCAGTATTATCAAGAAAGATCCTGCTGCCCGTAATGCCTGGGAGGTAATCACTTGTTATCCTGGTTTTCAGGCTATCCTCATGCATGGTTGGGCGCAATGGTGCTGGAAACGCGGTTTGAAATGGCTGGGTCGTTTTATCTCTCATATTGCCCGGGTACTGACCGGCATAGAAATTCACCCTGGTGCGACGATAGGTCGCCGGGTATTTATTGACCATGGTTTTGGTGTGGTTATTGGCGAAACGGCAGAAATAGGTGATGACTGCACGATCTACCAGGGCGTGACTCTGGGCGGTACCTCATTGTCGCGTGGCGCAAAACGTCATCCTACCCTGGAGGCGGGTGTCATTGTCGGTGCAGGTGCCAAAGTACTGGGTGGTTTTACTATTGGAGCAGGTGCCAAGATAGGATCAAACTCTGTGGTACTCAAGCCGGTGCCTGCTGGTGGTACTGCGGTTGGTAATCCTGCTCACGTCATCAAAAAAGAATTAGCTTCTGCAGATTCAGAAACTGCACATTTGTTCACCGCATATGGCGTGACTCAAAACAGTGACGACCCAATTTCCAAAGTCCTGCACAAGCTGATTGATCACGCTGCCGCACAGCAAGAACAGATAGAGAAATTATCTGCAGCTTTGGCGCAATCCGGTATCGTCTGTGACGCCCGGTCTGAGGTGGGTAAGCTGATACCGGAGCAGATTAATAGCCTGGTTGACTGATTCTTAATCCATCCATGAGTTAGGCACCAGCGCTAGTCTGGTAGGCCAACTGATTGATATGAAGTCTAATCTGTGGCAATAGCTCGCTGGCAGTCAAGCCTATCGGTCCTGTTCCATTTTTTACCAGTACATCGGCTGCATGACCATGCACCCAAGTTGCTATCCGCGCTGCATCCATGCTATTGCTAAGCTGCGCCAGTAAAGCGCCTGCTGCACCTGCCAGCACATCTCCCGTGCCACCACTGGCCAGGGCTGGGTTGCCAGTCGTATTGATATATAGCTTGCCATCTGCATCGCAAATAATGCTGCCTGAACCCTTGAGTATCACTACTGCATTGAATTTTCGCGCCAGTTCCAGTGTCGCATGCAAGCGCTTATTCTGTATCTCAGCGACACTCTTGTTCAGTAATCTCGCCGCCTCCAATGGATGTGGCGTGAGCATGCACGGGGTACTTCTGTCGTGTAATAAGGCTTGCAATTTGCTGTCTGCAGCAATCAGGTTCAAGGCATCGGCATCAATGACCAGTGCTTGCGCAGTTTGAATTGCACTGCGGAGTAAGGCATGAGCTGTGTTTGAAGTACCCAGCCCTGGTCCTATGACCACAGTTGCCTCTGCCAGACTTATCTCTCCAGCCTGACGAAACATGATTTCCGGGTGCAGGCTGTCGTAAGCTGGTGCTTCGGCCAGCATGCTGCAGTAAATCCTCCCGGCACCTGCATATTGTGCGGCCCTTGCCGCAAGTATGGCTGCGCCTGCCATGCCCTTGGCACCGCCAAGTACTATGACGTCACCAAAACTGCCTTTATGGCTGTTTTGTTTGCGAGGCTTTAGAATCCGCAGGAGGGAAGTGCGTTCGTTCAGATGGCTGCGACATTCAGGAAAGAAATCGTCGGAAATATCCAAAGTGTTGACCGTAATCTTGCCTGCATAGTCTTTGCCTGATCCTGTATGCAATCCAGGTTTATTGGAGATAAAAGTGATGGTATGGCTGGCTTGAATAAGCACGCTGTCGTGACTTACAGGCTGGCCGGTATCGGCATTCAGACCACTGGGAACATCAATCGCCAGTACTGGGATAGCCTTTTCAGACGCGAGTCGGTTCATGAAATTGATTAGCCTGGCGATGTCAGCTTCCGGTGCCCGCTTCAGACCTATGCCGAATAAGCCATCAATAATCAGGCTCCAGTTTTGTGATCGCGTATTGAGTAATGTGTGAAGGTCCGCAAACTCCAGCCCGGCATTGCGGGCTCTTTGCAGCGCGGCCTGCGCATCTGGAGAGTATTTCTCAAATGCCCCGCACATGAGGCAAACCGCTTTGAAGCCCTGTCTGGATAGCTGATATCCGGCCTCATAAGCATCTCCTCCATTATTGCCCGGCCCTGCCAGTATCAATATGGGATATTGCGTGTTCACGCAAATTTTCGCCGCCAGTCCTGCCGTCGCCAGCCCGGCTTTCTGCATGAGCGTGATCTCACTCTGATGTGCCAGTGCACGGGCCTCTATTTCACGTATCTGTTCTACGTTATAAAGCCTGGCTTCCCCGGCAAATACCCCGCATGACATAATTTACCTCTTTATCGGGAGCGGTGTAGTCTGGCCTAAGGACTGTATCATTTCCAGGCCACTCTGGAACAGGTTTTGCAGCGGCAGCAGCAGGTAAGGCATGATCAGGGCCACCATCAAAAAACCTACGCCTATGGTGATAGGAAAACCTATCCCAAACAAATTCAATTGAGGTGCAGCGCGTGTCAATATGCCGAGGGCGACGTTGGTCACCAGCAGGGCTGCAACAATGGGGAGCGAGAGGTGCATGCCCACGCTGAAAATTTGCTCCCCCCAGATTGCCAGCTTTTGATAATTGAGACCAGATTGATAGGTGGTTGCAATAGGCATGGTATGAAAGCTCTCAACCAGCGCCGCCAGCATGGAAAGATGTACATTCAGCGTCAGCATCAGCAAAGTCGATGTCAGCACCAGAAATTGCGCAATCGCTGACGAGCGCCCCTGGGTCTGCGGATCAAAAAAAGTCGCAAAGCCCAGTCCCATCGTCAAGCCAGAAACCTCACCAGCCATCTCTATTGCAGAAAAGACGACGCGCATGACAAAGCCCATTGCCAATCCTATGATGAGTTGCTGTGCGAGTACCAAAATACCATTCAGGGAAACCGGGTCAAGATCAGATATCGTTGGCAGGGTAGGAGCGACAATCAGCGATAAGACTACACCCAGCGCGATCTTGATTTGTACCGGGACAGTGTTATTGCCAAATGGCGGGGCAACCGCAATTAGCCCCAGTATCCTGGTCAGAGGCCAGATAAAGGAATTGATCAGTGCAATCAGTTCATTGCTGGAAAAAGAGATCATGGAATTGCGATGGTACGCAAATCAGGCTGCCATGGTGGCGATGCTGGAAAACATCTGGCGCATGTAATCCATGAGGACTGAAAGCATCCAGGGCCCCGCAATAATGAGTGTGACAAAGATGCCTATCAGCTTCGGAATGAAAGACAGAGTCGTTTCATTGATTTGCGTGGCTGCCTGGAAAATACTGACGATCAGACCTATGCCCAGCGCCACCAGTAGCAAGGGGGCAGACACCATTAGGGTGACTTCCATGGCTTGGCGGCCTAATGTCATTACGCTATCGGGTGTCATGGTGAACCTTAGTAAAAACTTTGTGCGAGTGAACCTATCAACAATTGCCAGCCATCAACAAGTACAAAGAGCATGAGCTTGAAGGGCAGCGATACGATGGCAGGTGAGACCATCATCATACCCATGGACATCAGCACGCTGGCAACCACCATGTCGATGATGAGGAAGGGGATGAAGATGGCAAAACTGATTTGAAAAGCAGTTTTCAGTTCACTGGTAATAAAGGCAGGGATCAAAATTCGCAAAGGTACATCTTCCGGCCCTTGCAACTCAGGGGTATTGGATAATTTTACATACAGGGCCAGATCAGTCTGTCTGGTTTGCTTCATCATGAATTGTTTCAGCGGGGTTGCTCCCTTATCCAGAGCAACCTGCATGGTGATCTTGTTTTCAGTAAACGGCTGATAAGCTTCAGCATAGATTTTGTCAAACACCGGCCCCATGACGAACAGGGTCAGGAACAGAGATAAACCCACCATTACCTGATTCGGCGGTGCAGACTGGGTACCCAACGCTTGCCTGAGCAAAGACAAGACAATGATGATGCGGGTAAAGCTGGTCATCATCAGCAAGGCAGCCGGCAAAAAGCTGAGCGCAGTCAGGAACAGCAGCGTTTGTATGCTGAGTGAATAGTTTTGTCCACCGCCGGGTGCGGGTGTGCTGGTAATCGCTTGCAGGCCCCCGTTGGCCTGGGCCATGGCGGCTTCTGGCAAGGCCAGGCCGCACAACAAGAGAGCCAGCCAGATGAATGGCAGATGAGAGCACAAAATTTTCATGCGATGTAGTTACCTGTTGTCAGACGGCTCTGTAGATTGCTCAGCGGTTCGCCCAGCATTGCGTTTTTCCAGCGTGCGTTTAAGCCAGGCAGAAAAAGGATCATTTGCGGCTATTTGTGCTGACTGATTAAGCAATTCTTGCTGTTTGGGCATGCTGCCCAGATGATTGATATTGCTTGCAGTCACGCCAAGGATCAGCCATTGGTCGCCTACTTCAACTACCATCACTCGTTCACGATTGCCTACGCTGATACCGCCAATGATTTTGACCGGGATTTTATTGCCCGCATTTATGGGACCCAGCCGGCGCATGAGCCAGGCGGCCATGACAACCAGTCCCAGCACCAGAAGTAGTGCTGTAGCAATTTGTAAAAAACCACCGCTAGGTGACACTGGCGCAGTCTCGGCAGCAAACGCGGAACTGCCAATAGTCGCCAATATTAACGACATAAAATAAGACAATTTCATCTTCATTTATTGAGTTTGCGTATGCGTTCTGCAGGCGTCACGATATCCGTCAGGCGTATACCAAACTTATCGTTGACCACAACTACCTCACCCTGAGCAATCAGGCAGCCATTCACCAACACATCCATAGGTTCGCCAGCCAGTCCGTCAAGTTCGACCACGGAGCCTTGTGCCAGTTGCAGCAGGTTTTTGATGGCAATCTTGGTTCTGCCCAGCTCTACCGTCAGTTGAACCGGTATATCGAGAATGAAGTCGATGTCATTATGGGTTTCTGGCGCAGTACTGCTCTTGCCGCTGAATTCTTTGAAAATGGCAGCGGTCGCTGGTGGTGCTTCAGGCTTTTCGGCTGCTGCAGCTTCTGCTCTTTCCTGTTCTGCAATCGCAGCACCCCAGTCATCTTCACTGATAGGTGTATCGCCGTTGTCATCCATGATTTTCTCCTTGTGCTACTTCCTGTACGCTGGAGCTGATCAGCTTCTCCACACGCAAGGCATACTGTCCGTTAAATACACCATATTTGCACTCCATCACAGGAGTGCCGTCAACTTTTGCTGAAATAATTTCTGGTATCGAAAGAGGAATGATATCGCCTTCCTTCATGTTCAGTATATCGCCCAGAGTGACGCGCGTGGTGCCCAGATCTGCAACTATTTCAACTTCTGCTATCTGTATCTGCTGCGTCATCAGCCGCACCCAGCGTTTATCTACCTCCAGGGTTTCACCTTGCAGGCTACTGGTGAGGATGTCGCGTATGGGTTCTATGGTGGAATACGGCATGCATAAATGCATTTCACCACTGACTGGCCCCAGTTCTATCGTGAAGGTGGTTGATACGACGACTTCATTCGGGGTTGCAATATTGGCGAATTGGGTATTCATTTCTGAGCGTATATATTCAAACTCTATGGGATAGACTGGCTCCCAGGATTTGGAATAGGTTTCAAAAATGATTTCCAGTATGCGGTGAATGATGCGTTGTTCAGTCTGGGTAAAGTCACGACCTTCAACCCGGGTATGGAAGCGGCCGTCACCACCAAACAGATTATCCACCAGCAAAAACACCAGGCCAGGATCAAGCACGATCAATGAGGTGCCGCGCAAAGGCTTCATGTGTACCAGATTCAGATTGGTAGGCACCACCAGATTACGGATGAATTCACTGTACTTCGATACCCTGACAGTACCAACGGAAACCTCTGCACTGCGGCGTAGGAAATTGAACAAACCTATGCGCAACAAGCGGGCAAAACGTTCATTGATAATTTCCAGCGTTGGCATACGGCCACGGACGATACGCTCTTGCGTGGCAAGATTGTAGGGCCGGACACCGGAAGTATCCTCGAGAGATTGCGAGTCGTCCTGATCTCCCGTGACACCCTTCAAAAGGGCATCAACTTCTTCCTGGGAGAGAAAATTATCTGACATGGTTTTATTGGACTACAAAAGACGTAAAGAAAACACCACTGACTTTTTGTGGTTCTCCCTTTGCCGTGAAAGGCAGGGCAACTTTTTCAATAATGTCATTGACCAGTCTTTCCTTGCCTTCGGACGATAAAATTTCAGATGCATCCTTGCTTGACAGCAGCAACAGTAAGCGGCTGCGCACTTGCGGCATATTGGCCTTGATCAGATTGACCTGTTCTTCATCCTGCACTTGCAGCGTCATGCTGATTTGCAGATATTTGTCACCATCGTTTGATTGCAGGTTCACCGTAAATGGTTCGAGCGCAAGAAATACAGGGGCTTTTGCCGGTTCGGTCTTATGTTCTTTTTCTTTGTTGGCCGGTGCTTTTTTAGACAGAAAAAAAGCTGCGCCGCCGCCAGCAGCGACCAGTAAGACGACAACCGCAGCAATGATGATCAGGAGCTTTTTCTTCGACTTTCCTGCTGGAGCATCGCTTGCTTCCGCTGCTTTCGCTGGTGCTTTCGCCATGGTTTTCCTCTCTGTAGGCAATACATGCCATGATTTTTACGTATTATGCTTGAAGGCAGGCATTTAATATCCGGGAAAAAGAGGGCGTATTTCAGCTTATCTCTGATGTTTGCAAAGTAGTGAACTCACTTCATTGCCTGGATCAGCCTGTTCATGATCATTCTACATGCATGTACAAGTTTTTTTCCAGAGAGTAGAACCTGATCTTGCTGCGTATGAGCAATACTTTTGTGTCAGAGAGTGAAATAGGGCTACAACATTGGGCCGGTCTGCGAATCCGGCCGCCATTGCGCGGCATTAGCTCAAGAAATGGTAGAGGTGACAGGAGCCTCAGGCAAAGGTATCTACCAATCCGTTATTTGTCTGTATCCTGGCCGGTGCCGTACTTGTCGTGCTGATCGTATTGTCAGGCAAATCAACGCCAGTTCTTGCCTGGCCAAGGCTGCGTGGCTGTTGTTGCGCGAAATTTTGTCCCTGGCCTGCTGCCTGTGAATTAACAGAGAAGCCTGTCAATTGAACGCCCGCATCGCTGAGCATTTGTTTTAAGCGCGGCAAGGCCGCTTCCAGTGCTTCCCTGACTTCAGGCTGGGCGGAAGAAAAACTGGCGCTTGCTTGTTCATTGCTGACCTTCAGCACGACCTGTAAGGGTCCGAGGTCCGGTGGGTTCAATGTCAACTCTGCTGATTGCAAGCCCTCACCCACCATCCAGACAACTTTTTGGCCTACTGCTTTATCCCAGCCATTGCTGCCAACGCGTGGTGCAATTTGCTCTGCTGCCAGCACTGCGGCATTGAATTGTGTACTACTGACCGCATTAGCTGCAATCGCAGGCGGTGCCATGACTTGCTGGCTGTCTTTGGCGGTTGCACCTGTTTTGACTTCAGATATACGTTCTGCCATGGCATCCTTTGCCTGTGCAATATCATTGGCAAACGATTTTGGCGTGTCCGCCGTACTTGCTACGGGGCGGGCATCCCCAATTTTGTCGTTGGTGGCTTTCGCCAAACTCAGGTCGCTGATCTTGGCGTCACTAACAGTTGTTTCGGAAGGTGTGTCTGCGCTGACTGTAGTTGCCCCTTTGCTTGTCAGTGCATCTTTTGGTGCTGGAGAGGTGAGTTCAGCCGTGCGGCTAATGGCATCCATCAATTTTCCGGCCTCTTTATCAAGAGGTGAAGCTACTGCATTTTGACCATTCTCTGCGAGTCTGGCCGTGGTTTTGCCGTCAGCCTTGCTGGCAATCATTTGCGCAGCAATTGCTGCCACATCAGCTTTTCCAACAGGGTCCTCAGGCTTGATTTGTTCCTCGCCTGTTGATTTGTTATTAAGCCGCGTAGTGACCAAATCCTGATTTTCAGCGCCTGACTTTGTCAGGCTTGCGACCGTATTGCTGTCGATCAAATCGCTTGCGATTGCCGTTGTGTCTGTACTGGTGACCGCTGCAAGACTATTGTTTTTGCTGGTATCAATATCGCTGGCAACAGGTTTCTTGGCTATATCTGCAGCCGCAGGAGCAGGATTGAGATTGCCTACCAAGGCCAGAATTTGTTCGCTGATACTGAGTTCATCTTCTTTTTTGACATCAGTCTCGTCTTCTTTGGTAACTGTGGCATCAGTATTTGCCGTGTCTGTTTTTACTGCACCAGTATTGGCATTGGCAGCTGCATTGTCGTCATTTTTTGCCAATTTATTGCCTGCATTAGCCTGATTATTAGCATTACCGTTGTTGTTAACGTTATTGTTGGTGTTGCTATTTGTCGCGTTATTGTTGTTTTTGTTGGCTTGAGGGGGCTTGTTCGCGTTGTTGGCACTCGCAGGGCGCGGCGCTTCCATCTCCGGCCTTTTTGCGCCAGAAATTTCTTTGTTCAACATTTGATTGAAATTGTTTTCGTTATTGCCAGACGAGCTGTTTTTGCTCGCTTTGGTGGCCGCAGCAGTTTTGTCTGTCGCTGTCAGTAGAGGATTAGCTTGCATTTGCGGTACCTGTAGATAAATTAGCGCTTGTAAAAGAGGGCGCGCGCTGCCATTTCATCGGTTTGCTTCTGATCTCGTTTTGCTTCTTTCTTTTGCTGCACAGTTTGTGCCCGGTTTTGCAAAGTGTCATAAGAAAGGCGTTTTTTTTCGCTTGCCTGCCATTCGGTTTTTGCCATGACGATGCGATGTTCTGCATCCATGACTACTTGCTTTTGTCCGTCTATGGCTGAATCAAGTTTGGCCAAAAAAGATAAAAAATTCGTATATTGCGATACATTCAAGCCCTTAGCGGCACCATCCTGCAATCTTTCCGCGTAATCATCGCGGTATTGTTGCAGCAAACTAAGTTTTTTCTCGGTATCTTCATGCGCACGTATGGCCTTACCCAGAAGTTTGGCGGCATCGTCAACTTCTCTTTCTGTAATTTCTATCAGTGTGCTAATTGGTGATTTCAACGCCATGGTGATTTAAGTATAGTCGCTGGCAGGATTTTCTATCCGTTGAATAGAGCCTGAAGTTGGCTCAAGCTTTCGGGAATGCTGCATTTTTCAGTAATATCTTGTTGCAAAAAGGCAACTATCCGTCCGTTGAGGCGTATCGCTTCATCCAGCAAGGGATCAGATCCTGGTGAATAGGCGCCAACGCTGATCAAATCCCGGCTACGTTCATAGCGTGAATATAATTGTTTTAACCTTCTGGCCAAAGCCTGATGTTCGGGCGTGGTTATGCCATGCATGGCGCGGCTGATCGATTGTTCAATATCAATGGCAGGGTAGTGGCCGCTTTCTGCCAAGGTACGGTTCAGGACAATATGACCATCCAGAATTGCCCTGGCAGCATCTGCGATAGGGTCTTGCTGATCATCACCTTCGGTCAATACCGTATAAAAGGCGGTAATTGACCCGCCTCCAGATTTGCCATTGCCCGCCCGTTCAACTAATACAGGCAACTTGGCAAATACGGAGGGGGGATATCCCTTGGTTGCTGGCGGTTCACCTATGGCCAGGGCAATTTCCCTTTGGGCCATGGCATAACGGGTCAACGAGTCCATGATTAGCAATACGCTGCGGCCCTGATCCCTGAAATATTCAGCAATGGTGGTTGCATAGGCTGCGCCTTGCAAACGCATCAAGGGAGGGGCGTCGGCTGGCGCGGCTACGACAACGGAGCGGGCCAGGCCTTCAGTACCAAGAATCTGCTCAATAAATTCCTTGACCTCACGTCCACGCTCACCAATCAAGCCTACCACGATGATGTCGGCAGCGGTATAGCGGGCCATCATGCCCAGCAACACGCTTTTACCTACGCCTGAACCGGCAAAAAGGCCCAGTCGCTGGCCTTTGCCAACGCTGAGCATGCTATTGATGGCGCGTACACCCACATCCAGTGTTTCAACAATCGGGGCACGTTCCAGCGGATTGTAGATGCGTGCACCCAAAGGGGCTGATTCGTGTGTGCCTAGTGGGCCAAGTGTGTCAAGAGGGCGGCCATTACCATCCAGAACGCGACCAAGCAGCTCATAGCCTACTGGCAGATGACGGCTGCGGTCGCTGGGACGGCGGCGTGGGTGATTGGCAATTTCATGCGCTTCAGGTTCTGCCGGAAAAACCGGGGAGCCAGGTGTCACGCCGTCAAGATCACTGTGTGGCATTAAAAACAGCCTGTCACCGTCAAAGCCGACGACCTCGGCTTCTATTTTTGCACCGCTTTGCAGATGAATGCTACAGGCACTGCCGACTGGCAGGCGCAAGCCTACTGCTTCCATCACCAGGCCAGTGACGCGGGTGACTCTGCCAGACATGGACGTGGTTTGTGCATGATAAACTTGCTCACGACCTAGATTGAGCTTGGATTTCCAGTCGTTGATGAAGGTATCTGACATGTGCGTCAGCCTTCTTTGCGATCACTGATTTGCATGCTGTCCAGCAGCTTTTGCCAGCGGCTTGGGTAGCTTGCATCGACGAGATTATGCTGGGTTTCCAGTTTGCAGCCACCGCGTGCCATCATGGGATCGACGATGATGCGCCAGCCATCTTCACTCAGTGTTTCACCGAGCTGATTTTTAACCATGGCTGCGTCTTCAGGGTTCAATAAAATATGGGCAGGTTGCTGTACGTTCGCCAACTGTGCAATGGCGTCTTCGACGATAGGTAATATCACGGTCGGATCGCTATCGAGTTTAGCTTTGAGCATGGTTTTTGCCATGTCTAGCGCAAGATACATTAATTCACTGCCCATTTGCTGGGATGCTGAATGCAATTGCTCCGAGAATGCCTGCGCCAAGAGTTGCAAGGAGTGGATTTCAGTTTGCACTTGTTCCATCGTTTCAGCATACGCAGTTTCCTGACCATCTTTAAGGCCACGTTCGTAGGCTTCTTTGTAACCAGCCGCAAAACCTTCCTGTTTAGCTGCCTCCCTCGCTTTGTCAGCTTCCAGTCGGCTTTGGGCAGCCTGGTTCGCATTTGCTGCCCTGACTTCTTCTACCTGAGCAGGTCGATTGTCCCCAAAAGACGCCATTTCCCAGCGCTGGAATGCTGTCATGTCACCTCTACGGGGAGTATTATTAGACATAGGCATCTTCGCCTTTTGCACCTAACATGATCTGGCCTTCGTCGGCCAGGCGTCGGACAATGAGCAGGATCTGTTTTTGTTGCGTTTCCACTTCAGACAAGCGTACCGGGCCTTTGGATTCCAGATCCTCGCGCATCATTTCTGCAGCGCGTTGCGACATATTCTTGAAGATTTTTTCGCGCATATCCTGATTTGCACCTTTCAGGGCGACGATCAGTGAATCAGACTGTACTTCGCGCAACAGTAACTGTATGCCCTTGTCATCAATTTCAAGGATGTTATCGAAGACAAACATTTCATCCATGATCTTTTCTGCCATGTCGCCATCGTATTTGCGCAGATTATCCATGACTGACGCTTCATTCTCGCCACTCATGAAGTTCAAAATTTCTGCGGCAGCACGGACGCCGCCTATGGATTTTTTCTTCAGGCTTTCGTTGCCTGTCAGCAGCTTGGTCAGTACGTCATTCAGTTCGCGCAATGCAGTTGGCTGGATGCCGTCGAGCGTTGCGATACGCAGCACGATGTCATTGCGCAGGCGTTCGGTAAACTGGTTCAGGATCTCGCAAGCCTGATCACTTTCCAGATGGACCAGGATGGTGGCAATAATTTGCGGATGCTCATTCTTGATCAACTCTGCAACCGAGGGTGAATCCATCCATTTCAGGCTCTCTATCCCGCTGGCATCCTTGCCACCGAGAATACGGTTCAATAAAGAAGCGGCCTTGTCGTCGCCCAGGGCTTTGGTCAGTACGTTGCGGATGTATTCATCTGAATCCAGACCGACCGAGGAACTGAGGTCGGCCGCCGATTTGAATTCTTCCAGAACCTTGGCGATGGCCTCATGCGGGATGGCACCGATAGCAGCCATGGCTGCACCGATTTTTTGCACCTCGCGCGGGCCAAGATATTTCATGACCTCGGCAGCGCCATCTTCACCCAGTGCCAACATCAGGGTGGCGGCTTTTTGGACTCCATCTTCACTCATTGCTGACCCATGCCTTTACTACGTTAGCCACAATACGTGGATCGTCTTTTGCCAGTTGTTTCGCCATTTCCAGATTCATTTCATAACTGGAACCATGTCTGGTATTCTGTAGTTCTGCTTCTTTCGACAAATTAACAATGGCAGCTTCTTCTTCCTCTTTTTCTGCTTCTTCCTGCGCCCGTTTTTCAGCGTCCATTGCTTCCAGAGTTGCTTTGTCTTTGCCCATCATCTTCAGTAACATGGGTTTCAAGAAGCCAAAAAACAAGTAGGCAAGGACGATGGCAACACCTATGTATTTGGCGATTTCTTTAGCCATTTGCAATACATCAGGTTGTTTCCACAGTGGTAAATCCACTATAGGCTCTTTTTCAGGGCTGGCAAAGGGGCTGTTGACTACGTTCAAGGTATCGCCACGGTCTTTGTTGAAACCCATGGCTTCTCTGGTGAGGTCAGTGATCTGGGTTTTTTCTATGTCTGTCAACGGACGTGTCGTGGTTTTGCCATTTTTATCTGTTTCTGTTTTGTAATTGATGACTACAGCAACAGAAAGACGTTTCACCCCGCCCATAGGTTGCTGCGTATAGCGTATGGTCTTGTCCACTTCAAAGTTCATGGTGGAGTCTTTTTGCATCAGGCCTGCGCTGGATGCGGCACTCTGTGTATTGGCTGCACCGCTGGCGACGATGGGGGCTGTTGCCGGGACTGGTGGTTGATTACTCAATGCCCCTGGTATGCCGGATGGGTTGCCCGCCTTGTTATACGACTCGCTGGTTTGCTGGCTACGTATGGCGGAAGCCTCAGGCGGTGAATTGGGCTTGTAAGTTTCAGCGGCTTGTTCTGAGCGTGAGAAATCGATATCTGCAGTCGCTTCAGCGCGCACATTATTGGCACCTACGATAGGTGAAATAATCGACTCTATGCGTTTGATAATGTTTTGCTGATATTCCTGTACGTATTTAAGTTGTGATGGGTCAAGGCTGTTGTTCGCCATCTGTTTGGTCGGATCTGACAGTAAATTGCCATTTTGATCGACGATAGTGACATTCTTGGCAGATAACTCAGGCACGCTACTGGCAACCAGATGAATGATGGCGCTGACCTGCTGTTGATCAAGCACACGGCTGGGGTAAAGATTCAATAAGACCGAGGCGGTCGGTTTTTGCTGGTCGCGGATAAAAACCTGTGATTTGGGAATGGCCAGATGTACGCGTGCAGTCTGGACTGATGAGACCGCCTGGATAGAGCGCGCCAACTCACCTTCCAATGCACGTTGAAAATTCACTTGTTCCAGAAACTGTGAGATACCCAGCTTTTGGTTTTCCATCAATTCAAAACCGACATTGCCGCCTTTGGGCAGGCCCTGTGACGCCAGTTTCAGACGCGCATCGTGGACCTGGTTGGCGGGCACAAGGATGGCATTGCCACCTTCTGAGTATTTGTAAGGAATGTTTAATTGTTGTAATGAGGCAACAATGGCACCACCGTCCCTGTCATTAAAGTTGGAAAACAAGACCTTGTAATCAGGTTGCTGGCTCCATAGCCATACACCCACCATGATGGCAATGGTAATTGCGGCACCGACCGACAGCATGATGTTGCGCATGGCGGGCGTCTGCGGCAAGCCAAATATGCCCGACAGGGCAGGTCCAGGCGGGGCAATTGCTATATTTTCTGCGGTTGCCATAGTTCACCTTGTGCTAAGTAATGTGTCAGTGGATTGCATGCTTGCTGTTCCAGATATGGTTTTTTCCTTGATAGCGATTTTCCACTTAATTACCGAAATCAAACGCAGGAAAAACGATGCCTTTACAGTTCTTTTCCAAGCTCCCATTTGCCTTCTGGGTGTTAATGTAGCAAATGTGAAAGTCCACAAGATAGGTGATCAAATGAAAATGGGGGGCATAGACGCCAGCCGCATAGAAACCATGGTTGCGCAATTAAAAGCGACCGCGGCCAGAATGGAAGCGAGTTCAGGTCTGGGAGTGAGTACGACAGATGGTACGGCAGCTCCTGGCAGGCTGGATTTTGCAGAGGCATTAAAGGCTTCGCTGGAGAGCGTGAATCAATCTCAGATCAGTTCACAGCAACTGGGACAAAAGTTTGCTATGGGTGATGATAAAGTCAGTTTGTCTGATGTCATGATTTCCATGCAAAAAGCCAATATCTCGTTCCAGACCACCGTGCAGGTGAGGAATAAACTGGTATCGGCTTATCATGACATCATGAATATGCAGATATAAGCGCTCAGCAAAAGTGCGCGCAGGTTTTAGAGACGGGCCCTGGCATCAGTCGTCAGTCTGAAAAATAAAGTCCGATTGCTGGAAATGGGGCTATGCCTGCGCAACTACTCAGCTAACTATGTATTAATTTTTAGCGTATACCGGTTAACTTGGCATTGCGTTCCCGCTCGAGCTTCATGATGTAGCGCTGTATGCTCGCCAGTACGCCGTTGGACATGTTAATGAACTGGCAGCCGAGGCGGCGATTTGATTTGCCATTCAACAAAACCAGATCCTGAGAGTTACGGATTTGCAGTATCACATCTACCAGGCCTATGGTCGGCAAATCAAGTTTGCATTGCTCATAGATAATACCTATGGTGCTATCCAGGATTTTTCTTTCATCCAGTATTGCTATGCCACCACAGCTGATATCTACCAACGCGAGCTTCAATGTTTCCTGTCTATCCTCCAGATGCACGGGTATCATCGCACGGATAGGGTTGGATAAAGGGGTATTGATACGATAATATTCGCGCCTTTGCAGACGTATCATATTCGTTGGTATTTCAAACTGTAGGGCAGGGCGATCTTCAAACTCTATGCGTTCAAGATTCGATGCAGAAAACTGTATGCTGATCCTGTCTAGCAGGCCTTCAAACGATACTCTTGGAGCCTCAATGATGCGCTGGTTTGCCAATTGACCAGGAGCACTATCAATGATCACCAGATTGGTGTCGTCATCAACGTCAAGTATGGAGGTGATGAATACTTCTGAGCCACTATTGATGAGCATGCTGATCAATTGTTTGCTTTCTTTCAGGCCGCGCAACAGACCGATGATTTCCCGGCGGGAATCAACTTGAAACGGGCTTTGATTTTCTGTACCCAGACTCGGAGGTGTCGATGGCATATTTTTATAGTCGTATTTTAAAATTGGGGCTGTTTAATTATTGTTGCCCTGAAGTCTCCGAAATTGTCTCAGACTTTTCCGTATCAATATGGTAAAGCCAAGCGAGCAGTTCTGCAACTGCCCGATACAGGGCAGGAGGAATATCCCGGTCAAGATCGACTTTCATGAGCAAAGAGACTAATTCTTTGGACTGATGTACATGCACGCCATGCTCTTTTGCCCTGTTGATGATTTCTTCGGCAATCAAACCTTTGCCTTTGGCAACTACTTTAGGCGCTGCATCACCATTCTGGTAAGCCAGAGCAACGGCATTTTGTACTGGTTTGACTGGCGGATCAGCTGCGCTCATTTTTATTCACCACAAAAGACATCAGTGGTGAACCGGCCACCTGCATGGCAGTTGCCAGTTCACTTGCGTGATCCTTTAGGGCAGAGACAGTGCTACTTTGCTCAGCCCGTAAGGACAGGCCCAGATTACTTGACTGTAGATTGATGATCGCTGTGACTGGCCCCAGATTGGGCAAATCAAAGCGAACCACCGATTGCCAGTTTACATTCTCAATTTCCTGCTGATGGCGATCTCCCTGGCTTTCTTTTTTTATTTCCCATTCGATTTTTTGTCCGGGGAAAAGCTCTCCCTGCCATCGTACAATATTTTGTTCCAGAACATTTAATTGCTGGTGAATTATTTGCCCCATTTCTTTATTGACAGGGCTTAAAGCTGTAGCAGGGTTGCTGGCAGTGATGTCGGTGGCGCCAATTTTTGCTTGAGGCTCTGCCTTGATGTCATTGATAGGCCGCTTGCCCTGTGCCCATTCTGCAACATGGGATTCATAAAACAAGCCGCTGGTGCTGATCTGGTGCTGGAGCTTACTCGCTGTCGTACTGGTGTCTTTTAATTCCACTGCAGTAGCAACGATCGGAGTCTGGCTGGCAATACTCAGTTTCTCCCCTTGATTGGGGGCAGTCTGCAAAATTTGAGTAATGAATTTCCCTGTGTTGCTCAGTGATGTCGGTGCGCTGCTCAGGCGATCCGGTGTCGTATCAAAGGCATTGTTATTGCCAGGGAAGAGCTTGCCGTTGATTTCTCCCTGTTTTGCAGTCGTTACTTCATGTGGGCTGACTTTGGGGGAGTTGATGCCAGTATCATTGTTGACCTTCCTGGCAGCTTCATTCACTGACAAACTGACTATGCTCGAAGTATCGGCTTTAATGCTTGTTTCTGGAGTGCTTGGTCTGCTGATTGTTTGCGAGACTGGTGTCTCCACTTCATTGACAGCCGCACCGAGATAATTACTGGTTTGAAGCTGTGGGCGCTTGTCAGCACCTACAGCGTAGTTTTGCGGTAGCGGAGTAGGGAACTGGGCGTCGCCGTTGTGTTCCAGCAGGAAGGTGGGGCGGGGTTCGGTTGCGATCAGTCGCAATGGAATCTGGTCGCCTGTTTTTGTACCTTCTGGCAGCATCATCTTGGCGGTAATGCCTGCCACCCGCACGGTAAAACTGCCATCCATCAACTTCGACAGGATTTCGCCTTTGAGCAATTGCCCGGTAACCAGTTGCGCCAGTTTTGGAGTGATGTCCTGCCTGGTTTCGTTGATGGATAATGCTGCTGCTGGTGCCTCGATATTGGCAACTGGTTTGGACAAACTATCGAGTGGGGTAGCCATAAAAATCAGGCTGCACTACCTGCACCATAAGCATTAGATAATTTTCTGTTGGTACTGGAGTTTTTTATCAGATCTGACAACTGCGCCATCCATGGTTCGGTAATATCACGGATTTCCTTGTCGTCAGCAAGAATTTTCTTGATGATGCGGACTTTCTTGTCGCGCATGTCTGCGGACAGGTCAAAAGGGATTTCGCTTTCACGTATGGTTTGCACGCGGCTGGAGCAGTCATTCTCCAGTTGTTCCAGCAGCTCCCAATTGCCTGAGCGTGCTGCTTCAAGCATATTGCCTGTAATTGCGGCAACATTTTCATACAATGAGATTAGTTCCAGACTATTCATCTTGATTCAAGCCTCAACAAAGTTGGCAGGACGAGGGGACAATGGGTCCATATTCATTTTTGGTGCTTCTGCGACAGGTTCGTTGCTGGGTGCAATCGCTTCCCATGAAGATTTTAAATCCCTTAAGAGATTTTTTACTTCATTGAGCATGTCATCGTTATTGTCCAAATTGGCGCGAATCAAACGGGCGCTCATATATTCGTAAAGCGCATCAAGATTATTGGCTATTTCACCACCTGCCTTCTTATCGAGACTTGCGCGCAGTCCGTTTTCGATAATGGCGATAGCTTTTGAAATTGACTGGCCTTTAGAGGCAATTTCACCGTTGCTTAAGTGTTGCGATGCATTGGAGATCGCTACGATTGCTCCTTCAAAAAGCATCACAATCAATTTATGGGGACTGGCAGCAATCACGCCAGTCTCTATGCCAACTTTTGCGTAGGCATTTGCACCACGTACTTGAGATGAGCCAAACATAGCGATTAATCCTCTCTGATATTATTGATACTGCTAACCACATTCACTTCGTACTTGACGTCAGTGCTGCCAGTTGTTGCGTGAGAAATGAACTAGTATTATTCAAACTACTAACAATAGTGTCCAAAGCTGTAAATTGTGCCCGGTAGCGTGCTTCTGTATCGAACAGGCGGCTATTTAAAATATCCCTTTGTTTGCCTATGTCCTTGATGCTACGGTTGATACCATCTGTAGCACTGGATATAGAGCCTGAAGTGCCAACAACACTAGACAGCAAAGACGATACCTGAGATGCATAACCTCTTGAAAAATTGACCGTACCGCGTGCGCCAAGTGAGCCACCGCTGACCAATATTTTCAAACCTTCGGCATCGGAACCAGTCGCGCCCGTCAAATATTGCCCACTACCGGCTGCTGTAATGCCATTCAGTTTCCCTGCTACGTCCACGCCCGCAGTACCATTCAGCACAGTACCGGTAAAGCTGGCTGCACCAGTACCTGTGCCATCAGCCAGACTCACATTCGACGCGCTGCCATAGCGGGTTGATTGCAATTGCAACTGGCCGCTGCCATTGATCGTTGCAGTGACTGTTGAGCTGTTGTCTTTGAATATAGAGTTGCCATTGATCGAAGTCTGCAGCAAGGTCGCCAGTGAAGACGCCGTGTAAGTGCCCGCAGCCAGCGACACCAGAGACGTCTTTCCATCCAGGGTTACATTGATGCCAGTGTTGGCAGCAATGGTGGTGCTGGCAGCAGTCAGGTCCAAGTCGCCTTGCAAACCACCTTGCGTGGCAATGGCTGTGATTTCCAGTCCATAAGCGCCTTGTTTGGTTGCGCTGGTCGAACTGGTATAACTGACCAGGCTGTCCGTTGCTTTGCCGACAGAGGCAAACAGACCGCTGATTTCATTGAAATTCGTCGACAAGGCAGTATTTAGTTTCGAAGAATCTACAGAAAGTGTACCGTCTTTTTGAAAACTGATGCCTATGCTGGCGAGACTCGTGATATTCCCACCCAGCCCGTTGACAGCGGTACTGAGTGTCGACCTGATCTGGCTTTGTACATTCCTGGCGGTAGAATCGCCAATTAGGATGCCGCCTTTTTGCGTACTGGCATCGTAACCGGTCAGGGTTTTTAACGTGGCCTGAAAGTCATTAAAGCCTTTCACAAAACCATTGATTGCAGATTGTATCCCGCTGGTATTGGCGCTCAATGACAAACTGGTCGTGCCCACTTTGCTCAGGTTCAGGGTTGTGCCCTGTATGGCGCCAGTTACCGCATTGGATGTACTGGAAATTGCAATACCATTAACAGTCAGCGCTGCATTTTGTGCCGTCGTTGTTTCCGTAAAATTTTGTGCGCCAGCCGGATCATAATTCACCAGGCTTTGAATTGCGGCATCGCCAGTAGCAGAGATTTTCAAGCTAGAAGTGGCACCAGTTTTTGCTGATGTAAGCACAAGATGATAGGGCGTAGCACTGCCGTCACCAACAATGGCTGCAGTTGCACCTACCTTTGCGGCATTAATTGCATCACGAATACCTTGCAGCGAATTGTTCGCGCCATCGATCGTCACTGTACCGATCGATTGTGTTGCATCCTGGGTAAAAGTCGAACCTGTATACACGCCATTTGCAGAAGTGCCGCCAGCGATAGTGCCAAACTCGAAGTTGATTGTCGTGCTGGTGCCGCTACCTATGCTCGCAGTGGAGCTGAGTTGACCAGCACTGGAAATAGTTTGCGCCTGTGCCAGCTTGGTGACATTGACGTTATAGCTACCTTGAGTAGAAACGCTGGTGGTGGTGGCAGATAAAATTGAGCTGTCGCCTGCAGAAGCAGTAAGCGACTGGAAAGTGCCCAGATTGCTGAGGCCGGTAACATTGGACTGAAAAACGCTGAGCGCGCTATTAAGCGTGCCATAAGCAGATAGCTTTGCCTGAAAACTGGCTTCTTTCTTCGCCAGTGTTGTCAGTGGCTGACTCTCCACCTGCATTAGTTTGGTAATGAGACCGTTGACGTCCAGATTGGCGCCTAAGCCTGTCGATTGTATGCCCACATTGTTCCCCTTGTCAGACCGTACTGTACTAAATTATCGGCAAAGACAAACCAGACTTTAGAGGGGAATTTACATGCCAATTTAAAACTTAGATGCAGGACTGACTATAGATTAGCTAATTACGCTTGTTGTTTGATCAATAGACCTTGTAGTTTATCCAGAGAGCGCGATATTTCAAGGGCTTCTTCAGACGGGATCTGGCGCAAGACTTCTTTGGTTTGCAGATCAACCACCTTCACGACTACTTTATTACTATGTTCTTCTACACTGAATTCCAGGGATTGTGACAGAGACTGGATTGTTTTGTTGATATCGTCGACTGCTTTGGTCACTTTATCAAATTCTGGTGGTGTTGACGCAGAGGAGGCTGCCTTGACCGCATCAATGGTTTGCGTTGAAGCTGCTGCAGACTTATAAACGGGTGAGCTGGTATCAGGTGCGACTGTACGATCGGCGATCAGTTGTCCTGATGGAGATGCGCTCCCTATCGACCGGATGTCCATGATCTTTTCCTTCAAGAAAAATACCCCTGATCAAAAAGATGACCAGGGGGACATGCTTTATGCTTTAAGTATAAACCTAATTTACTTAAGCCTACTTCTATTAGCCACGCAACAGGGCCAGAACGCCGTTTGGCAAGCCATTTGCCTGAGCCAAAATCGCTGTACCAGCTTGTTGTAACACTTGGCCACGAGTCAGGGACGCTGTTTCTTGGGCGAAATCTGCATCACGGATACGGCTGCGGGATGCTGTCAAGTTTTCAGAGTTAGTCTGCAAACTTTCGATCGCGGAAGAGAAACGGTTTTGATACGCACCCAGAGAAGCCCGGGAACTATTGATTGACTGCAATGCCGCATCAATGGTCGTCAGCGCAGAGGTGGCCCCGGCAGCCGTACCCAGATTCAGTGACGATACACCAGCACCAACCGTTACCGAAGCAGATGTAAAGGCACCTGTCAGATTGGCAGCTGTCAAACCAGTACCTGTACCGTTAGCCAGAGTGATACCAGCAGAGCTGGTAGAAGTCAGTGACAGTGTTGATGTAGCTACGTCAGTTGCGCCAGTTGCTGATACGGTAATACCTGTATTTGCAGCGGCAGCCGCAGCGTTTGAGCTCGCTGTTACAGTGATGTTACGGCCATCGGCAGCAGCCAGTGCAACTGCACCAGTTGATGTATTGAATGTTGCTGTAACGCCTGTTTGTGTACTGATTGCATTGACAGCAGCAGCTACTTGAGCACCACGTTGTGCGCCAGAAGTAGATGCATTCAAGGCACCCAGATTTACGCCGTTAATAGTAATGTCGCCAGAAGCAATGGCTGTTGCAGAAGTGCTTGCAGTACCTGCAACAGTTGTCGAACCAACAGTTGCTGTAACACCTGTGCTGCCGCTGATTGCATTGATCGCAGCTGCTTTGGAGATGCCGCTAGCTGTAGAGTTGGAGAAGGATACGCCATCTGCTGCAGAAGCACCAACTTGGTAGCCATTGATGGACAAGTCACCAGCAGCCAGGGCTGTGGTAGTAACTGCACCGGCACCGGCAACTGTTGTTGCGTAGCTGGAAGATGCACCGACACCCAAGGCACTAGATTTTGCGCTGGAGATGGAAGCGATACTGATTTGATCGTTCGATGTACCGTTAGCGCCAACTTGGAAAGTTTGTGCGGAGAAGCTACCGTCAAGCAGGTTCACACCGTTGAAGTTAGTGCTGCTGGCAACGCGGTTGATCTCAGAAATCAGCTGACTTGCTTCATTGTTCAGAGCGGCACGATCAGAAACGCTGTTAGAACCGTTGGCAGATTGTACGGCCAGATCACGAATACGTTGCAAGTTGGAACCGATTTGTTGTAATGCGCCCTCAGCAGTTTGCGCCAGGGAGATACCGTCGTTCGCATTACGTGCAGCTTGATTCAAGCCACCAATTTGAGAAGACAGACGTTCGGAAATAGCCAGACCAGCGGCATCATCTTTGGCGCTATTAATACGCAGACCGGAAGACAGACGTTGCAGGGAAGTGTTCAGAGCAGATTGGGATGTGCTCAAGTTACGTTGTGCATTCAGCGATGCAATATTGGTATTAATAACAGCCATGGTAATTCTCCCTAAGTTATTCAAATTGGCGTAGTAGCCTGAAACTTTGGTCTTTCGTGCTGACTATTGGACCGCCGTTGTAAAGGGTATCGGTACAGATAAAAAAAGTTTTAGCGTGTTTCTGAAAATAAATCTTATTTTTTTCGCTCAAGTTTTTTTAGTCATTCCGCTTGTCGGCGCTTTTTTTAAATACTTTAGGGTCTAATTTGATTTAGTTTTGGGGCTTTATTTAACACATGGAAACAAATTCATTGGTTATAAAATAAGCCTGAGCAGGGTTGTTTCTGGTATTTTCCATTCTATGCATGCAGTTTTACTCATTTTGCTTAAATAATTTGTAAGCAAACCGAGGCATTTGTAAAAATAATTAATGATAAAAAATCTTACTTAGGAACTGGTCATGGCAAAAACAGGTTTTGATGCCCGAAAAGCAATGCGTGAAGTTCATAAGTTTTTCGATGCTGGAGCGCTGGCCGAGGCAAAACATGCCGCACTGAATATTATCCGGCATTTTCCGCGCCATGCTGAAGCGCTCTATGCTTTAGCCAGAATCTGTGGCGATACAAACGAGTGCGATGAAGGTATGACGTATATCAAGCTCGCCTTTGACGTCATGCCACATTTTGCTGATAACAGGAAAATCGCTTTCGGTATATTTAATAAGTACTTATTGGCAAAGCAGTATGCGCAACTGGAAGATGGCAGTTTGTGGCTGTCATCTTATTTGCCTCGTGATGGCATCGTCTGGGATTATCTTGGTCTTGCCAGGATAGAACAGGCCAAATTCCCTCAGGCTTTGGATGCATTAAGCAAGGCAGTTAGCCTGTTGCCGAATAATTCGCATGTTCTTGTAAATATGGGAAATGTGCTGATTTCCCTGGAGCGCTGCGCCGACGCTATTGTTTATCTGGAAAAAGCACTGGCGATACAGCCAGATATGGTGGTCGGGCTAAATAATCTTGGCAATGCGCAACGTTTTATTGGTAAAACAGAAGAGGCGATTGCCAGTATATCGAAAGCTGTTCAATTAAACCCCAACCTGGCCTACCTGTTTAACAATCTTGGGTTGGCTTATCGCGAGCACAGCATGTACAGCGTCGCTATTGAGCAATACCGGCATGCCTTGCAATTGCAACCCGATCTGGTTCAGGTTTACCCTAATCTGATTGATGCTCTGCGTCAGAACGGGCAGGTGCAAGAATCTATAGAATGCGGTCAGCATGCCTTGACACTGACGCAGAATATTCCAGAGATCTGGGCCGCCTATGGTGATACCTTGCGTGAAGCAAATCACCTGGATGCAGCGATAGAAGCCTACATAAAAACACTGTCTTTCAGACAAGATGGTGAATCATCTTTCAACAGAAAAATTTATACCAACTTATTGTTTTGCCTGAATTACCATCCAGATTTGACGCCGGAAGTCATTTTTAATGCTTACCACGAGTTTGATGTACGGTTTACCGCTCCACTAAAGGCAACATGGAGGGCATTTGAAAATGCCCCTATACCTGGCAAACGGCTTAAAGTAGGCTATGTGACCCAAGCTTTTTACAATCATGTTTGCAAGTATTTTCTTTTGCCACTCATAGAAGCGCATGACAAAGGGCAGGTTGAAGTGTATGCCTATGCCAATCCACCGTTTGAGGACGAGGTCACAGACTATTATAAAAAACAGGTAGACCATTGGGTGCCAACCCGGGATATGACAGATGAGGTGCTGGCAGAACGTATTCGTGCTGATGGCATCGATATCTTGGTGGATGTCGCGGGTCATACCAATGGTAACCGCCTGTCGGTATTCGCACGCAAACCGGCACCAGTTTCCTTGCATTGGCTTGAATATGGTTATACAACTGGCTTGAGTGCGATTGATTATTACTTGACGGACAAGCCCACAATTACGGACAATTGCGCCCATTTATTTTCAGAGAAAGTATGGTGCCTGGATGGTCCTGCATATGTATACAGACCCGACACGCGCAAGGCAGAACTGACAACTTCGCCTTTTGAACAGACTGGCATGGTTACCTTTGGCAGTTTGTCACGCTCCACCAGGATTAATCACCGTGTTGTACGTGTTTGGGCAACGATACTGGATGCGATGCCCAATTCCCAGTTGATCATTAATAGTGGCGACTTCAAGGATCCGCAAGTACAGGATGAAATGGCGTCAAGGTTCATGCGTTATGGAATCGAACGTTCACGTTTGCATATAGGCTTTACTACACCTTCCTGGGAAGTGCTGAAACATATAGATATCAGTCTGGATTGTTTTCCGCATAATTCAGGAACGACCTTGCTGGAATCTTTATATATGGGCATTCCGTTCATCTCCCTGGCAGACCGGCCTTCTGTTGGCCGTATCGGCGCAAGTATTCTGACTGCGATTGGCCATGAAGAATGGCAAGCGTATACTGAGGATGAATATGCGCAAAAAGCCATTATTCTGGCGCACGATCTGGATGGATTACGCAGACTAAGGGGCAGTTTGCGTCAGGAAATGGAGCAGTCTCTGCTCATGGACGAGCCGGCTTTTGCACGTTCAGTAGAAAAAGCATTTCGCCAGATGTGGCAAATTTATTGTGAAGGACAATAAGAGTGAAGGCAGTTATCTTAGCCGGTGGCCTGGGGACGCGTATTTCTGAAGAAACCCACCTCAAGCCCAAGCCCATGATAGAGATAGGAGGGCATCCTATACTCTGGCACATCATGAAGTCGTACTCGGCGCATGGTGTGAATGAATTCGTGATCTGTTGTGGCTACAAGGGCTATTTGATCAAGGAATATTTCGCCAATTATTTCCTGCATATGTCAGATGTCACTTTCGATATGCAGAATAATAGTATGGAGGTGCATGAGCACCATGCCGAACCCTGGAAGGTAACCCTGGTGGATACCGGGGAAGACACCATGACTGGCGGGCGTCTCAAGCGTGTCGCCCGTTATTTGCAGGGTGAAGAAGCATTTTGCTTTACCTATGGTGATGGTGTTGCAGACCTGGATATTGCTGCTTCCATCGCATTCCATAAACAGCATGGCAAACTGGCTACCGTGACAGCAGTTCTTCCGCCCGGACGCTATGGCGCACTGGAACGTGACGGTAATCAGGTCGCCGGTTTTATCGAAAAGCCGCGTGGTGATGGTGGCTGGATCAACGGCGGATATTTCGTGCTGTCTCCCAAAGTGCTGGATTTTATCGATAATGATGGCGTTAGCTGGGAAGCCGCGCCACTTGCCGAATTGGCCAAACGCCAGGAATTAATGGCCTTCGAGCACAGTGGATTTTGGCAGCCCATGGATACGCTGCGTGAAAAAAATCTGCTGGAAGACTTGTGGCAATCAGGAAAAGCACCGTGGCGAGTATGGTAAATCACATCACAAAAACAAGCATCGTTGATCCCGCCTTCTGGCGCGGGCGGCGTATCTTGCTGACCGGGCACACTGGTTTTAAGGGCGCCTGGCTGGCATACTGGCTGTCTGGCATGGGCGCTGTGGTGCACGGGCTGGCTTTGGCGCCAGCAACCGAACCTAATTTGTTCGATTTGCTGACGATTGAAGACAAGGTCAGCAGTCACATTGGCGATATACGCGATATTCATGCGGTGACCGCTGCGATGGATGCGTGTCAGCCAGAGTTTGTATTCCATCTGGCAGCCCAGGCCCTGGTGCGCGCTAGTTATCGTGAGCCTCTGGCGACTTTTGCCAGCAATATCATGGGCACAGCCAATCTGCTGGAGGCACTCAGGGGGCGCAGCGATGTAAAACTTGCACTGATCGTCACGACGGATAAAGTCTATCGCAATCTTGAGCAGATCAATCCTTATCCAGAAACTGCTGAATTAGGTGGCCATGACCCGTATAGTGCCAGCAAAGCTGCGGCAGAACTGGTGCTGGCAAGCTATCGCGCTTCATTTCTGGCCGGGCAGGGCACCGCCGTGTTGGCAGCCAGGGCCGGGAATGTGATTGGCGGGGGCGACTGGTCTGAAGACAGATTGCTGCCAGATGCTGTAAAAGCCTGGCAAAGCGGGCAGACTTTGCAGATTCGCCGTCCCGACTCTGTCCGGCCATGGCAGCATGTACTGGAACCACTGTCAGCATATCTGTGTCTTGCCCAGTATGCGCATGCTAATCCACAGGCCAGCCATGCCTGGAACATAGGCCCCGATGATGCAGCAAGTGTAAGAGCAGTAGTAAAGCTTGCACAGGCTGCTTATGGCAGTGGGCAGACTGAATTTGCGGCTGATATTGTTGGCCCGCATGAAGCGGCCTTATTGGCATTGGATGCCAGTAAATTGAGGCAGACCCTGGGGGTTGCCCCGCGCTGGAATCTTGAGCAGGCGGTCAGCCGCAGTATGCACTGGTATCGTGATTTTGCACAAGGTCAGTGTGCTGCAGAATTATGTGACCAGGATATTGCCGCTTTCATGGCAGGTAATGCATGATGCAAGTCTCAGCCTCAGGCCGCTTTGAGATTTTATCGACGCCTTTGGATAGCCTCTACCTGCTGCAAAGAAAAGTGCTGGGTGATCAGCGTGGTTATTTTCAACGCATGTTTTGCGCAACAGATTTGGCCGGGCTAGGCTGGCACGAGCCAATCGCACAAGTGAATCATACCTATACTTCAGTGAAGGGGTCGATACGCGGCATGCACCTGCAATTGCCCCCAAGTGCAGAAATGAAATTAATCACCTGCATGAAAGGCGAGGTCTGGGATGTGGCCGTAGATTTGCGTGCTGATTCTGCCACTTTCTTGCAGTCGCATTCTGTGTTGCTGTCACAAGCGAACCAGCGCTCGTTTTTAATACCTGCCGGTTTCGCTCATGGTTTTCAAACCATGTCGGATGAGGTTGAGATGCTATATTGCCATAGCAAGCCTTACGTACCTGCAGATGAAATGGGATTAAACCCATTTGATGCCCGGTTAGCAATAGAATGGCCTGTGGGGACAACCGAGATGTCGGATAAAGACCGCAACTGGCCCATGTTAAGTAAAGAATTTCAAGGAGTGATTGTATGAAGTGCAGGCATTGCGCGCATGAATTGACGCAAACCTTTCTCGATCTTGGTTCAGCACCACCATCGAATGCTTATTTAAAACCAGAAGCCCTGAGCCAGGCAGAAATCTGGCTACCTTTGAAGGTAATGGTTTGTGATGCTTGCTGGCTGGCACAAACCCTGGATTTTACCGGGCGTGAAAATTTATTCGATGCCGACTACGCCTATTTCAGTTCATTTTCTTCTAGCTGGCTGGCCCATGCGAAGAAATTTGTTGAAGCGATGTGCCAGGATTTGGGCTTGAATTCGCAAAGCCTGGTGATGGAAGTGGCAGCAAACGATGGATACTTGTTGCAATATGTGCAAGAGGTCGGCATCCCCTGTTTTGGTGTGGAACCAACCGCCAGTACCGCTGAGGCAGCAAGGAAAAAAGGCATCAATATCGTAGAGCGCTTCTTTGGCGTAGAACTGGCTCACGAGATATTGGCGCGTGGTCAGCGCGTCGATCTATCAGTAGCAAATAATGTATTGGCGCATGTGCCTGACATTAATGATTTTGTCGCTGGCTTTAGCCTGCTCTTAAGTGAGCAAGGTGTCGCCAGTTTTGAATTCCCGCATTTGTTGAATATGGTGGAGCAAAACCAGTTTGATACTGCTTATCATGAACATTATTCTTATTTGTCATTGCATGCGGTCAGGACGGTGTTTGCAAAAAACGGATTGCATGTATTTGATGTACAGGAGTGGCCAACGCATGGTGGCAGTTTGCGCGTGCTTGCGCAGAGAATGGATATCAGGTACCGCGAAGAAAAAGCCAGTGTCGCGCAAGTACTGCAAGCAGAACAGGCAGCGGGTATTCTCAGTGACGATTTCTATAAGGCGGCACAGCACAAGGCAGAGTCTGCCAAGTTTGCATTGCTGGAGTTTTTACTCAACGCAAAACGCAATGGCAAGCGTGTAGCCGCCTACGGCGCTGCTGCCAAGGGCAATACCTTGCTGAACTTTTCTGGAGTCAGGCCTGATCTCTTGCCGTATGTGGTGGATATCAACACCCATAAGCAAGGTAAGTTCATGCCTGGCAGCCATATACCTATTGTTGACATTCATCATTTAGTGGCAGATAAACCGGATTTCATTCTTATTTTGCCCTGGAATTTGCAGGCAGAAATCATGCAAGACCTCGCCCAGGCAAAAAACTGGGGCGCGCAATTCGTCGTTGCGATTCCTCAATTAACGGTGGTGTAAGAGCTCAGCATGATAGAAATACATCCAGATGCGCGAATTTCCAAATTGGCTGATATTGAAGATTCAGTCAGAGGGACGCGCATTATCATAGGTGCTTTTTCCAGCATAGACAGCTTTGTCAAATTCAAGCCTGCCGGTGGCGTGGCCGATGTTGTGATTGGTGAGCGCAGTGTCATCAATTCTGGCTGCGTGCTGTATACGGGGAACGGCATCGTGATAGGAAATGATGTGGCGATTGCCGCCAATTGTACTTTTGCGCCAGTCAATCATGCCTATCACGACAAAAGCCGGCGCATCAATCAACAAGGTTTCTTGCCTGGCAAAGGTGGCATAGTCATTGAAGACGATGTCTGGATAGGGGCAAATTGCGTGATACTTGATGGTGCCATTTTAAGGCAGGGTTGCGTCATAGGTGCGGGTTCTATCGTCCGTTCTGAGGTCGCTGCGTACTCCATCAATGTTGGCAACCCCTTGCAACAAATCGGGATGCGCAAATGAGCGAGACTTTGCGCGCAACCCTGATAGGTGGCAAAGGCTTTGTTGGGCGGCATCTGCACCAGGCTTTGCGAGCAAACGGGTGGGACAGTTATGTCGCAGAGCGTGATGATTCACGGCTGGCGACGGATGATCTGGGTCATGTTTTTTATTGCGCTGGCCTGACGGCAGATTTCCGGCAACGCCCCTATGCTACAGTAGATGCCCATGTGCACTTGCTATCAAGTATTTTGCAACAAGCCCAGTTTGCCAGTCTGACTTACTTGTCGAGTACCCGTGTTTATGCTGGCGCTACGAATACGCAAGAAGACACAGCATTGACCGTCAGCTCTCATTTGTCTGGTGATTTATATAACATTTCCAAACTCATGGGTGAAAGCCTGTGCCTGCATGGTGGTCGCAATGTGCGCGTAGTCCGTTTATCGAATGTGTATGGAGCAGGGATGCCAGAGCAGAATTTCCTGGCAGATATCTTGAATGCCGCAACAAAAACGAAAAGGGTGGTATTTCGCAGCAGTCCTGATTCAGAAAAAGATTACATTTCCATCGCAGATGTAGTGCGTTTTTTACCCATAATTGCTACACAAGGTGAGATTGGCATATACAATTTAGCCAGGGGCAGGAATACTAAGCATGCCAGAATAGCAGCTTTGCTGGAACAGTTCGGGATCAGTTGTGAATTCGAAAATCATGCGCAGTGCATCAGTTTTCCGCCTATTTCTACATTAAAGCTGGAGTCCTTGTCCGGTCAGCCGGAGTTGGATATAACAAGTGAATTACCAGCGCTTTTTAATCATTACACAAAAAACCATGAACCCGATTAAACAATTTGAAGCAGAACGCGATGCCCGTATAGAGCAATTGGGCAAAGATCTTGAGTTCCAGGCGCAGTCCCGCGATTGGCTGGAGCAAAGCATGCGTCGTCAGTATGTTTATAACTTTTCATGGTTGGGGCGACCCATCATACAAAACCCGATAGACATGATGGCGATGCAAGAACTGATCTGGACGGTGCAGCCAGACCTCATCATAGAAACCGGTATTGCTCATGGCGGTTCTATTATTTACTCCGCTTCCTTGCTGGAGTTAAATGCTGCTTGCGGTGGTAATCCTGATGCTAAAGTTATTGGCATCGATATTGATATTCGAGAACACAATAAGGAAGCAATTCTGCAACACCCTATGTCCAGACGTATCCAGATGCTGCAAGGATCAAGTGTCGCTACTGAGATTGTGGATCAAGTGAAGGCAATTGCACAAGGTAAGCAAAAAGTCTTGGTATTCCTGGATTCCAACCATACCTACGAACATGTATTGGCTGAGTTGCAGGCTTACGCACCATTGGTAACGAAAGACAGTTATTGCGTCGTATTTGATACTTTTGTAGAAGATGTGCCGGCAGATGTCTTTGATAATCGTCCGTGGCAGCCGGGAAATAGCCCGAAGACTGCCGTTTTCGAATATCTGAAAACCCATCCAGAATTTGTGATAGACAAGGCCATGGATTATAAATTGCAGATTACCGTTGCACCTGATGGTTTCCTGAAACGGGTCAGCTAGAAAAAAGCTCAAAAAAACACGGAGGACATCATTTTGTCCTCCGTGTTTTTTTATATTCTCTTTACTAATCCGCGATATATATACACCTGATACGCTGATCCCCTGATATCAGCCCGCCTTGATGACGCGGTTTTTCCCTGATTGTTTTGCCTCATACATTGCCTTATCGGCACGCTTGATGGTTTCTTCTTGCGGCTCAAGCGGATTGCGCAAGGCAACCCCCGCACTGAAAGTAATGAACAAGCGTTGATCATTGGCTGTGAAGAAGTGTTTTGTCAGTTCTCTTTGTACGCGCATCATGGCCTGAGCAGCTTCTTCCAGCTGCGTTTCCGGCATGATGATGACAAATTCCTCACCACCGTACCGTGCTACCACGTCGATGGATCTCAGGGTTTGCTTGACGATACGTACCAGGTGAACCAGCGCCTCATCACCGGCGGCGTGGCCGTGGGTGTCATTGAGCTTCTTGAAGTTATCAAGATCCAGCAGGGCTACGCAAAGTGGTGTGTTACGACGGTCAGACCTGTCGGCTTCACGTTCAAATACATCGTCCATGCCTCTGCGGTTCAGGCTGCCTGTCAGTTGGTCTTCCCTGACCAGTTCGCTCATGTGGGCAAGCTTGTTTTCCAGTTCCTTGATGCGTGCTTCTGCCTCACTGACCTCTTTTTGGGCGGCGACTATCATGTCGCGCGAACGCAGGGTTTCAGACTGGACTTCCTTGGTTTCGTTGAGGATATTCCGGATCAGGTCGTTGACCTCGGCAACATTCTTGGCGGAACTCAGTTGTTGTGAATAGGTACCCATCTTGTGCTGATAAGCCCCAGTGCTGTCTGCCATGGCATTCAATCTGTCGATAAACGCCGTCATCATGTTCTTGACAGAGGTTTTTGACTCGTCAATACTGGTTTTCAGTACGCCTTGCTTATAGATGACATCTTTCAGGCTGCGCGTGGCTTCTTGCAGGGCACGGTGATCAATCGGGCCTGCGATGAGATTTTGTACTACCTCGATCTGGCCACGTAGCCAGTTATCGTTGTCGAGCAGATCGTGGATATTGGTCAGCAGAAGGTCAAACAGGCGCAGCAGCAATTCCTGTTGTTCAGCGCTGTCACCACTTTGCAGTTCAATCTGAAAGCACAATTGCTTGAGTCTGCCAGCAATCAGATTCAGCTCACCTTCATTGCCAGCAACCTTGACTGCCGTGCCCAGGCTTTCCGACTCTTCTGCAAGTTGCGGGCTAGGTTTCAACAGTGACGTGAGGGCAAGTGTCAGGGTGCGGTACAGCAAGTCCTTAAGTATGCGCAATCTGCCATCTTCAACCGGGCCATCATCAACCAGCGAGATGCTTTTGTTGGCAACAGGCAGTGGCAGCGGATCGACGAGACTGATGTTACTGGACGGTGCTGCCGGCGGTGCCGTAATACGTTCAGCCAGTTGGGTCAGGCCCCGGCCATAATCTTGCCAGTTGCCAGTTTTGATGGCCCGGCTGAAGCGTTGGCCAAAAGTGGACATCTCACCTGTCGAAATTTGCAGGCTGTTGGCAAAATTGGCAAGTAAAATCTCGGCTGGCGGAATGACTGGGGCTGCCTCCACTTCAGGCGGGGCTTCTACCGGAGTATCTGGAATGCCAGCAATGTCGTTATATAGTTTGCGGTAGGCTTCGGGTGTTGGCGCGATACGCTGTATCGCCAATTGTTTGAATGTCTCGCGCGCAATATCTGTGGGACTTTTAAACTGCGAATTATTTGGAGTTTTCGACATTTTGCTTTGCCAATGACCTTGCTAACAAGAGTATTGCCTACGACATTAATATTGCCGCTTAATCTACAAGCTGATTTTTTATTGCATAGTGCGTTAATTCAGCATTGTGCCGCAATTTCATCTTCAATAGAATTCTCGACCTGTATTCACTAATGGTTTTTACAGAAAGTGACAATTCTTTTGCGATATCGCTGACAGACTTGCCAGACGCGATTAAAGTCATGGTTTGAAACTCACGGTCAGACAGGGTTTTGTGCAGCGCATCTTCATGTTCTTGGTTCAGGTTGTTTGCCAGCTCCTGGGTAAGTTGCGTGCTGATGTATTTCAAGCCACGGGCTACCTGCCGTATCGCTTCTAGGATTTGCGCGCTGCTGCATTGCTTGTTCAGAAAACCAGAGGCGCCAGCTTTCAAGGCACGGACTGCATACTGGTCTTCTCTGTGGATGGAGAACATGAGGACTGCAATATGTGGTTTCTCGGACTTGATTTGCTTTAAAACTTCTATGCCATTCCTGTCTGGCAGGGCAATGTCCAGCAACATGACCTCAAAATCGAGCTGACGGCTCAGGCGTATCGCCTCCAGGCCTGTTTCTGCCTCTGCGATGAGCGCCATATCTGTTGTGGTTGAGATAATGCTCTTTATCCCTTCCCTGACCACCGCATGATCATCGACCATGAGTACGTTGATTGCTGCTTTTTCTGTCATGCAAAATCCATTTTCTTATTCAGGCAACTTGGTATTGCCAAACATCCTATCAGTACTGATATTGAATGGTAACGGCAAGCAAAGTATTCTTCTATTTTATAAGCTAAGTGTGGGCTTTCGGTGCCACAAAGAAAATTATTTTGATCAACTCCGCTACAATGATTATATGAGCAAAGCATTTATGAAAGAAGCAGACCCTGACGACGAAGAAGAATTCGGTGCGCCAGCTATTCCTGCGGGTGTAAAAAACTATATGACGCCGCAAGGGCATCAGCGCATGAAGGACGAGTTCTTGCAACTCATGGACGTTGAGCGACCTGAAATTGTCAATATCGTGCACTGGGCTGCTTCCAATGGTGACCGTTCCGAGAACGGCGACTATATCTATGGCAAAAAACGTTTGCGTGAAATAGACAGGCGCATACGGTTTTTGACCAAACGCCTTGATATTGCCGAAGTCTTTGACCCACGTATTCATCATGGTTCTGATCAAATCTATTTTGGTGCCACCGTCACCTATGAAAACCAGCATGGTGAATCACATACTGTGACGATAGTCGGTGTTGATGAGTTTGATCCTCTGCAAGGCAAGATCAGCTGGATTTCTCCTGTAGCCAGAGCACTTATCAAGGCCAGGGTTGACGATACAGTGACCTTGCGTACCCCGGGTGGGATAGAGGAATTGACCATACTTGAGGTTGATTACCCGGCATAAGATTTTTAATTTGGCGATGAATCCACATGTCCCTTGTTTATTCCAAACTCAACCATCCCTTGCGCGTACCGCTGGCAGCGGAAGTCCATTCCAGGCCTTCATTACGCTTGCATGCACCAGAGACGCTAACTCATCTGGCGATTTTTGCCAGGAATGATGCCCATCTCGGTGGCGATAATCTGCTGACGCAACAAGTCATATTGGGCGACTTTTGCCGGCACTTTGCTGTGGCGAGCCCCTCAGGTGATGCCAAGTATTTCTTTCATGATTTCGGACGTTTTCGCCTTAAATGGGAGTGCCATACAGAGTTTGCCACTTATACCTTTGTGGAAAGCCAGGCAGAGCCGCATGATAGCGTTCAGCATGAGACCGAGTTGTCCCAGGTATTTGCCAATGTTCCCATCCGGCATTTGCCTCAGCACTGGTTGTTTGAATTGCAGGAAAAGGTCATGGTCGCCACCCATGTGGCCCTTATTCCAGAAGCGCAAGAATTTCATCCGCCTTCGCCAGTAAAGCAGATATTTGAGGGTGGGGTGGTGGTGGGCAGTGAAGTCTTGAGTCGCGGTGAAGTGTGGACAGATTTTCTGATACAGGCTGATGGCTTCAGCCGCTTCGTCGTCATGGATAATGGCTTTCTGGATCAACAGGCGGGCCGCACGGTGCAGCGGCTGCTGGAGATCGAGACCTACAGGATGATGGCACTGCTGGGTTTGCCGCATGCGCAAAATGCTTCTTTTGTGTTGAATGATATCGAGAGTGCGCTGGTGACCCTGACTGCAGCGATGACCATGGCGGGTAATGGTCATGGTGAATCAAGTTCGACAGACGCCGAGCAAAGCTTGCTGCGGCAAATTATCGACCTGGCTGCCCGTACTGAAAAACTGGCGCTGGAAAACAGTTATCGCTTCGCGGCTTCCAAGGCTTATTTCAAGCTGGTGCAGTCGCGTATTGCCGAGTTACGTGAATTCAGGATAGAAGGTGTGCCGACCATAGGTGAATTCATGGACAGACGTCTGGCACCAGCCATGAACACCTGTGAAGCTATCGTAAGACGGCAAGAAACACTGGCAGAGCGTATCGCCAATACCAATGATCTGTTACGCACCAGGGTAGGCATCGTACAGGAGCAGCAAAATCGCAAGATATTGCAAAGCATGAATGCCAGGGCGGGCCAGCAATTGCGTTTGCAGCAGGCGGTCGAGGGTTTGTCGGTTGTGGCAATCAGCTATTATATGACGGGCCTGGTCTACTATACGGGCAAGGGCTTGAAGGCGATCGGTTTGCCGATTAACCCAGATATTCTGGCGGGCCTGTCTTTGCCCGTGATTGCTGGCGTGGTCTGGTGGGGTTTGCGCAAGATGCACAAGACTATACACTAACGATAAGTGTCAACCGTGTTCCCTGATAATGCGGGTGACGCCATTCAAATGCTTGATGTTGCGCATGATTTTTGCGAGATGGGTGCGGTCTTCGATCTGTATCGTGAAGTGAATATTGGTCATGTCATTGGCGTCACCATCTTCCATATTGACATGGCTGATATTTGCATCTGATTCGCCTATCTCCGCGGCGATGCGGGCAAGGGCACCACGTTCATTGGTCACCGTGACGGCAATGCGGCAATCAAAGCGACGGTTCAGGTCTTCACCCCAATTCACATCGATCCAGCGGTCTGGTTCCTTGATGTGCAGACGCTTGGCATGTTCGCAATCATCCGTATGCACAACCAGACCCTGATCACGTTTGAGCTGGCCAACAATGCCATCGCCTGGTATCGGCAGGCAGCAGGCCGCCAGTTGCACCGACAAGCCTTCGCTGCCATAGATAATGACGGGGTCGCGCTTATTGCTTATTTTGTCGCCATATTGCTGGAAAGGGATGGACGGTGAATCATCTTCCACCAGATCAAGTATATGTCTGGCCACAAGCGCTGCCATGCGTTTGCCTATGCCGATATCGGTGTGAATCTCATCAAGGGATTTTGCGCTGGATTCATTGAGCAGCTTATCGACCAGGCTATCCGGCAAGTCAGGGTTCAAATTCACTGACACCAAAGCCTGCGCCAGCAATTGCTTGCCCAGTTCTGTCGATTCATTCAGGTTGATCGTACGCAGGTAGTGGCGTATCGCGGATCTGGCCTTGCCAGTGCGCACATAAGTCAGCCAATTAGGCGTAGGGCGTGAATTGGGTGAAGTGATAATCTCGACGATGTCGCCATTTTTCAATTCAGAGCGCAGTGGTACCGGTTCATGATTAATGCGTGTAGCAATCGCCTGGTCACCAATATCAGTATGTATATTGTAGGCAAAGTCCAAAGCTGTTGCTCCGCGTGGCAGGGCAATAATTTTGGATTTTGGGGTGAACACATAAACAGAGTCAGGGAACAAGTCGATTTTGACATGCTCCAAAAATTCCGCAGAGTCACCGGTCTGTTTTTGTATGTCCAGCAGAGATTGCAGCCAGGCGTGCGTGCGCTGTTGCAAGTCGGTCAGGCTACCTTCTTCATTCTTGTACAGCCAGTGTGCAGCGACGCCTGATTCGGCAACATGGTGCATATCACGCGTGCGTATCTGGAATTCGACGGGCGTACCGTAAGGACCAATCAACGTCGTGTGCAGGGATTGATAGCCATTGGTCTTGGGGATGGCAATATAGTCCTTGAACTTGCCTGGCATGGGCTTGTACAGGGCATGCAAACTACCCAGCGCATAATAGCTGTCTCGAAAATCGCTAACCACGATACGGAAACCATACACGTCAAGTACCTGGGAAAAACTTAAGTGTTTGTCGTGCATTTTGCGGTAAATGCCGTACAGGGTTTTTTCACGGCCATATACTTCAGCCTTCAATCCAGCTTCGGCCAGGGCGGTTTTTACTGCATCCATGATCTTGTTGACAACTTCGCGACGGTTGCCGCGCGCCGCTTTGACCGCTTTTGACAGTGTGCGATAACGCATAGGGTAAAGATGCGAAAACGCCAGATCCTGTAACTCACGGTAGATATTATTCAGTCCCAGTCTGTGCGCTATAGGCACATACACATCCATGGTTTCGCGTGAGATACGGCGCTTTTTTTCCGCCGACATGAAGTCCAGCGTGCGCATATTGTGCAGGCGGTCGGCCAGCTTGACCAGAATCACGCGCACATCCCTCGCCATCGCGAGTAACATCTTGCGGAAGTTTTCTGCCTGTGCCTCTATCTGGCTCTGGAATTCTATTTTTTCCAGTTTGGAGAGACCATCAACCAGGGTGGCAACTGGTGCGCCAAAGCGCTCGATAAGCTCGTCTTTTTTAACGTCCTGATCTTCCATCACATCATGCAAGAGCGCAGCCATAATAGCTTGCACGTCCAGCTTCCATTCCGCACAGATTTCTGCCACAGCGATGGGGTGGGAGATATAGGGCTCACCAGACTTGCGTACCTGACCCAAATGCATTTCATCAGAAAAGCGATAGGCTTCCTTGACCAGCTTCAATTCACTGGCCGACATGTATTCGCTGATGCGGTTGGTTAATGCAGTAATGGAGGCGACACCGGTATTCGTTGATGATGCACGAATATGGTCTATTTCATCCAGGTGGGAGGTATGCTTGTTGATGGTATTAATGCTGCCAGGGATATTAACCGTAGTCGCAGGGCTGCGCATGACAGCCAGCGCGACAGGACTTGAATCGGCCGGTTTGTTTTCCAGAGATGAATGACTATCATTAAGGTTCATTCTGTAATTCCCGGCCGGATAAGGCGTGAAGAAGGAGCGGCTAAGAATGCAGATGCGGTTGTTTACACCGGCACTTTTTTCAACATTTCTATACCAATTTTACCTTCAGCGATTTCACGCAGGGCGATGACCGTCGGTTTGTCTTTGGAGTCAACCTTAGGTGTGTGGCCTTGCAGCAGTTGGCGTGCGCGGTAAGTGGCGCACAGTGTCAACTGGAAACGATTAGGGATTTGTTTCAATGCATCTTCAATGGTAATACGTGCCATATTTTTTCCTCGATACTAAAAATTCACTAAATTGGGTTTGCGAATCAATTCGCGTTGGCGTGAATGCCAAGTTGGGTGAACAGCTCGTAGTGGCGTGTTGCCTGTTGTGCAAATCGGCAGCGCGTGGCTTTCACAATTGCATTCAATTCTGACAAGGCTGTTGCAAAGTCTTGATTAATAATAACATATTCGAACTCTGGAGAGTGCGCCATTTCACCGCCAGCAGCCAAAATGCGCTTGGTAATGACATGCGGCTCGTCCTGGCCGCGCTTCCTCAGGCGCTCTTCAAGTGCCGGGATGGAGGGCGGCAAGATGAAAATGCCAACAGCGCCAGGGAACTGTTTCCTGACTTGCTGCGCACCTTGCCAGTCTATTTCCAGCAAAACATCGGTGCCAGAGCGCATCTGGTCTTCTATGATAATGCGTGAAGTACCATAGTAATTCCCAAATACTTCTGCCGACTCCAGAAATTCACCCTGCGCCTTGCGCACCAGAAAATCTTCTGGTGTCGTGAAATGGTATTCCCGGCCATCTTGCTCGCCTGGACGCGGTGCGCGGGTAGTGAAAGAGATTGATAATTTGATCGCAGGTTCTTGCGCCAGCAGGGCATTGACCAGCGAAGACTTACCCGCACCAGAGGGGGCGGCGACCACAAAAAGACTGCCAGCAGTCGTATTATTGGTTTGCATGATGTTCCTCCGGTAGATTAATTCGGGTCAGCTCAGGTCATTTGCAAGATAAAATCGGGCTGCATACTCCTGTCAGCCCTTATCCCGAAACATTTCCCAAGAAAAAGAGTGCGGGAGTATAAGCAAATGTGCCTGTTTATTCAAGGTTTTGCACTTGTTCGCGCATCTGTTCTATGAATAACTTCAATTCCATGGATGCATCAGACAATTCCTTGGATGCTGCTTTAGAGCCCAGAGTATTCGCTTCGCGATTCAATTCCTGCATCATGAAATCCAGTCGTTTGCCAACCTGGCCACCTTTTTTCAGGATGTGCCTGGTTTCTGTCAAATGGGCTGACAGGCGCGCCAACTCTTCGGCCACATCCACGCGTATGCCATACATGGTCACTTCCTGACGGATGCGGTCCAGCGCTTCTTCGCGGGAGATGGTCTGACCAGCGTTATTGCCGCTGGATTGCAGAGCCAGACCCAAGGCTTCTTCCAGTCTAGTAGTGGCCTTTTGCTGGAATTGCTGGACGATTTGTGGCATCAAAGGCGTGATACGGATGACAATTTCTTCCATTGCCGCGATGCGGCTCAACAGCACTTGCTCCAGCGCTGCACCTTCACGCTCACGGCTGACGACGAATGCTTCCAGCGTCTTGTTGATCGTGTCATTGATAGCAGTTTGCAAGAATTCAGCATTGATTTCGCTTTCTTCTATGACGCCGGGCCAGCGTAGGATTTCATTGGTGCTCAGGGGTATAGCATCAGGGAACTGCTGTTTCAGATTGACCTGGAAACTGGCAAGCTGCTCTAGCAAGCTTGCATTGAGGCTTTTATTATGTGTTTCTGTCAGTTTTTTGCCAAAACTGAAGCGACACTCCACTTTGCCGCGCGCCAGCTTGCGCGTCAGTGCTTCGCGAAACTGCGATTCAACCGAGCGAAACTCGTCGTTAATACGAAATTGCAGGTCCAAAAAGCGAGAATTGACGCTTTTGATCTCTATGGTAATGGTGCCAGCATCGGTTTCATTGGTGCTGGTGGCATAACCTGTCATGCTGAAAATGCTCAAGGTAATTCCTTAAAAAAGCGTGAACTGTGTACTGGAGTGGCAAAATTGCGCATTAGACACTAGGATATTCTTTACAAATACCGCAATAATCAACACAATCCGTTTTGTATAGTGAATTGGACGATTGATGGCCGCACAAAATAACGCACCTCTGCCAGATGGACTGGAAATTGCCGGATACCGCATTGTAAAGAAAATTGCGTCCGGTGGCTTTAGTATTGTATATCTGGCTTCTGACGAAGATGGCAACGCAGTTGCAATTAAAGAGTATTTGCCCAGCTCCCTGGCTTTACGCCAGCAAGGTGAACTGGTGCCAGCAATCTCGAATGAGAACTTGCCGATTTACCGCATAGGATTGAAGTGTTTTTTTGAAGAGGGCCGTGCACTGGCACGCATCTCGCACCCGAATGTGGTCAGCGTTATCAATTTCTTCCGGGCCAATGAAACTGTGTACATGGTCATGGCTTATGAATCTGGCCGCTCTTTGCAAGAACACATCCTGCGTCGTCGCGACAAAGGTGAAAAGCCACTGGTGTCAGAACGCTTCATCCGTCGCATGTTTAATCAGGTCATGAATGGCTTGCGTGAAGTGCATACCAATAAGCTGCTGCATCTGGACTTGAAACCAGCGAATATCTACCTGCGTCTGGATGGTACGCCCATTTTGCTGGACTTTGGCGCTGCCCGCCAAACTCTTAAAACTGACATACCCAAGCTCTACCCAATGTATACTCCGGGTTTTGCTGCGCCAGAGTTGTATTTAAAGAATGGCAATCTGGGGCCATGGACTGATATTTACAGTATTGGTGCTTCGATTTTTGCTTGCATGGTAGGTGCGCCACCGCAACCTTCAGACCAGCGCAAGACCAGTGACAAGATGGAAGGGCACTACCGCAAGCTGGAAGGTTTATACTCTTCAGAACTGATAGAAGTAGTACGCTGGTGCCTGCAACTGGATCCGCTGGAGCGGCCGCAAAGTGTGTTTGCCCTGCAAAAAGCCTTGGCTATCCAGGCACAACCGCAGCGGGAATTGACCTTTATGGAAAAAATGACATTGAAGTTCAAGACCCTGATTGCTGGAAGAAGAAAAAAAGTCGAAAGCGATCATACGACCATACAGGAAAGCACCCTGAATTAAAGCTGCATTAAGCTGGTAAAGCTGTTTTCGCTGTGAATGTTCGTCGCTGGTCAGGCTCTGGAGCAAATGTATGCGCTCCCTGGCTTGTTTGTATCAATAACCATTATAAAGTTTTAAAAATCTCATGCGTTTTTCCGTTTATCAAGAAAGTCATATTGGTGGCCGCAAGGTCAACCAGGATCGTATGGGTTACAGTTTTACCCGCGATTCGATTTTGCTTTTGCTGGCGGACGGCATGGGTGGTCACATCATGGGCGAAATGGCCGCAGCCATTGCCATGCAAACTATAGGTAACCTGTTCCAGCAGCAAGCACATCCGATGATAGGGCGGCCAGAGCGCTTCATGGAAGACAGCTTCCTGGCGGCTCATCAAGAGATACATCGTTATCGTGCCATCAATAATCTGCCCGAAACACCACGTACGACCATCGTTGCCTGCCTGATACAAAACGGCTATGCCTATTGGGCGCACTGCGGTGATTCACGTTTGTACTGGATGCGTCAGGGCCAGATTTTGTTGCGCACCAAAGATCACTCCCGTCTGGAAACCCTGATTGCCCAGGGCAAGGTTGATCCGGCAGAAAGACACACCCATCCTGACCGCAATAAACTGTTCAACTGCCTGGGTGCACCCAATGCACCTATTGTTGAATTGTCACGCCGCGCGGTATTGCAGCCTGGCGATTTGCTGTTACTGTGTTCTGATGGCCTGTGGTCTGTCTTGCCTGACCATATGCTGGCGCAGCGCCTGCATGACCACACCATCGTGCGTGCCGTGCCTGAGCTGATACGCTCGGCCGTTGATATCGCTGGCAAGCAAAGCGACAATGTCACGGCGCTGGCCATGATGTGGGAAGGTGACGACAGGATGGATAATTCCACCATCATCTCGACCAATACCTTGCCTATAGGCTCGGTCACGACCACCATACAGGCCCCAGTCGATGCAGAAATTGAAACCACCGATGGTGACGTCTTCAATGACGCCGAAATTGAAAAAGCCATAGCAGAAATTCGCAACGCGATCCACAAATCATCACGCATCACCTCCAAGAACTAAACATCATGTCAAACTCATTTCGCCCTAGCGGGCGCGCACCGGATGCACTGCGTCCGGTGGTTATCAGCCGCCATTTTACCAAGCATGCAGAAGGTTCTGTCCTTATCGAATTTGGCGACACCCGTGTTATTTGTACCGCGAGTATAGAAGACAAGGTGCCAGGCTTTTTGAAAGGCAAAGGGCAGGGCTGGATGACTGCAGAATACGGCATGTTGCCACGCTCCACCCATAGCCGTATGGACAGGGAAGCAGCCAAGGGCAAACAATCGGGCCGCACCCAGGAAATCCAGCGCCTGATAGGCCGTTCCCTGCGTTCAGCCTTTGATCTCGAAGCCTTTGGTGAGCGTACCCTGCATATAGACTGTGATGTGATCCAGGCGGATGGTGGTACCCGCACTGCTTCCATTACCGGCGCCATGGTCGCAGCCTATGACGCATTTACCAAGCTTGTAGAGCGTGAAGTCATTCCCGCCGTCCCACTCCGCCATTTTGTGGCAGCTATCTCGGTTGGTGTGTATCAGTCCCAGCCTGTGCTGGATCTGGATTATCCAGAAGATTCTCAATGCGACACTGACATGAATGTCGTCATGACTGAACATGGCCACTTTGTTGAAGTGCAGGGCACAGCAGAAGGTGAAGCATTTGACCGCATGACCATGAATGCCTTGCTGAATCTGGCACATGACGGTATTGCCGATCTGATCGCCTTGCAAAAAGAAGTATTGGGTTTGCAGGTCAGTTGATTGGAAGTATGAGTATAAGAGTAGATGAGTATGAGCAAAAACCAGAAAATAGTCCTGGCCTCGAATAATCAGGGCAAGCTCAAAGAGTTTTACCAGATACTGTCACCGCTGGGTATAGACCTCAGGGCACAATCTGAATTTGACGTGCCTGAAGCTGAGGAGCCTTATCCCAGCTTTGTCGAAAATGCGCTGACCAAGGCCAGGCATGCATCACGCCTGACGGGTTTGCCAGCGCTGGCCGATGATTCAGGCATCTGCGTGAATGCCCTGCAAGGTGCACCTGGTGTGCTGTCTGCCCGCTTTGCTGGTGAGCCCAAGTCTGATGTGCGCAACAACCAAAAGCTCATCGCAGATTTGGCTGGCATGGCTGATAAGTCCGCCTATTATTACTGTGTGCTGGTCTTTGTGCGTTCAGAATCTGACCCGCAGCCCGTAATTGCCGATGGTATCTGGACGGGTGAGATTATTGCAGATGCGCGTGGTGAAAACGGTTTTGGCTATGACCCACACTTTTTCATCCCCAGTTTGAACAAGACTGTGGCTGAACTCGCAGCAGCAGAAAAGAATCAATTGTCACACCGTGGGCAAGCCTTGCGCGCCCTTGTAGAAAAACTGAAATGATACCCATCAAGCCCATAGCGGCAAGCCAGCCAGTGCAAAAAAAATCACCGGATTTATCGAATATACCCGGTAACGTGGCCAGCCAGTATCTTGCACCAGGCAACCTCAACCTGACGCAATTGCCGCCGCTATCGCTATACATCCATTTCCCCTGGTGTGTGCGCAAATGCCCTTATTGCGATTTCAATTCGCATGAAGTCAAAGGCAGCTTCGACGAGTCCGCCTACCTGGATGCCATGCGCGCTGATCTGGAAGCAGCCTTGCCACTGATTTGGGGTCGCAAGATTTACACCATCTTCATCGGCGGGGGTACGCCCAGCCTGATGTCGGCGGCTGGGTTGGACAGATTGCTTTCTGACGTGCGTACGCTATTGCCACTGGATGGCAATGCAGAAATCACCATGGAAGCCAATCCCGGTACTTTTGAAGCAGAAAAATTTCGCTCTTATCGCCAAAGCGGCATCAACCGCTTGTCGATAGGCATACAAAGTTTCAACTCCAAAAATCTGGCAGCTTTGGGCCGTATCCATGATGGTGACGAGGCGCGCAGGGCCATAGAAATCGCGCAGGCAAATTTCGATAACTTCAATCTGGACCTCATGTTTGCCCTGCCAGGCCAGACCATGGATGAAGTCAGGGAAGATGTGGAAACAGCCATTTCTTTCGCACCACCACATCTGTCGCTATACCACCTGACGCTGGAACCCAATACCTATTTCGCCAAGTTCCCACCAGCGATACCTGATGACGATCTCAGCGCAGAAATGCAAGACCTCATCCACGGGCGCATGGCAGCAGCAGGCTACGGCAATTATGAAGTCTCTGCCTATGCGCAAGCGGGCAAGGCATCAAAGCACAATCTCAATTACTGGAACTTTGGTGATTACCTTGGCATAGGCGCGGGTGCGCATTCAAAAATATCTTTCCCACACCGGGTAGTACGTCAGGCGCGCTACAAGCAACCCAAGGCTTATATGGACGCCATGGCTGCTGGTAATTGCATACAGGAGTCGCATGAAATTCCTGTGGATGAAATGGGTTTTGAATTCATGTTGAATGCACTGCGCTTGCAACAAGGGTTCAAGGTCAATTTGTTCCAGGAGCGCACTGGCATGCTGCTCAACAGTATAGAAAAAGAATTGCTGATTGCTGAGAGCAAAGGTCTGCTTTACCGCGACCATGAAATCATTTCCCCCACACCGCTGGGCAAACAATTTTTGAATGACCTGCAACAGATATTCCTCGGTAGCGAATAATTTATTTGCCTGAATTAAGTCTGACACGAGTCCAATAAAGCATGGCATTTTTACTACATGCTTTATTGGTGAAATCTAAAATATCTCCTATCCTGATAGCTGAGTATCAGCATCCATATGCCTGTTGGAACATCAACAGCGAGGCAGTTTTAAGTTGGAATTCTGGTAATTGTGTCAGATTGCACTCATCAAGTATCAAAATACCTCACCTGTCGCTTTAAATTGTGTTGCAATTGGTTAAGTCCCAAACTAATATCTCTACCAATTTTTGTAACATTTGACATCTTTCTTTATGACTCTGGCTCGTGGAATAGGCACTTTATTGCCCGTGATGAATAGCAAGCAACAGTTGCTTGCACTTCAAGCTGATTTTGGTGCTTTGCCAATCGGCGATGTCATTGCTTTGCTCCAGTTTTTGCATGAAAAAGAAATCTTTTCGAGACTTTCTGGCATTTCTGTTCTGGTCAGGATTGCAGATCCCCTGCTTGTCCCGGCAGACATCGATACACGCTTGCCACTGGCACGCATAGTCCTCGGTGTGCCTGCAAAATCTACAGAAGACAAGGAAGTGCAAACCAGGCTTAAGTATTTCAACTCGCATGGCGCACGCATCATCATTGATGATTTGCAGGCGCACGACAATGCGATATGGGAAGGCGCAAAAAAAATCAGTGTTGATTGCAGCAAGAACATTCCTGCCCACATCAAACCTTTGCTGTTACGCCTGCACGGCGGAGATCACCTGGCGCAACATCTGCCTCATGCAGCCTTGCAAGAGCAGGCGCATGAGGCCGGTTTTAAATGGTTCTCTGGTGATTATGCATTTCACCCACCCGTCAGCAACAAAGCAGCAGATGCCACTGCCAGAACACGTTTATTGAAGTTACTGGGCCTGGTCGCCCGAGATGCAGAATCGCGCGAACTGGAAGAATTATTCAAGCAAGATGCAACCCTGTCCTTCATGCTGTTCAAGCTCGTCAGTTCTGCCGCCTTTGCGCAAACCGTGCGGGTGTCCAGCTTTGGTCAGGCTATTAACTTGCTGGGGCGCAGACAGTTGCAAAGATGGCTGCAATTATTACTGTATGCACGCCAGCTAGATCACAGCGGCAGCTTGAACCCCCTGATGCCGCGCGCCGCATTTCGCGCCAGCTTGATGGAAGCAATTTGCCTCAAGCGTGGCGGCAACAAGGATGAGCTCGATTGTGCCTTCATGGTCGGCATGTTTTCTTTGCTCGACAAACTGTTTGGCAATCCCCTGGTTGAAGTGCTGCAACCTCTAAACCTGCATACAGAAGTGCTCGATGCCTTGCTGCATAAATCAGGCACGCTAGGCAAAAGCCTGGATCTGGTAGAAAGGGCAGACCGTCCTCTCAAAGACTTTGATGCTGGCTTGACAGGCGAACTGGGCTTGAGTGCCGATGATTATTACGACTGCATGATCACTGCATATACATGGGTGAATCAGGTTTGCCAGGATATGTAGCCAATGACCAGACAAGCTGCGATAGACGAACTCGAAGTTGGTGCCAGTCTCGGAGAGGCTGTCTTGTGCCTGCAAGGTCAGGAGCTCGACGCCGCTTTAAATCGCATAGTCAAAGAAGTTTTTCGTGACGCCAATGCGGCATTTCGCCGGGGCAAACTGGATGAACAAAAAACACAGGTTGATGTGCTGTGCATGGCATCACCTGAGACCTATTACATCCTGTCCGGTAAAAAAGGGCAGATCAACGAAGCCGACCTGGCAAAACTAAATACCCTTGCCAGCCTCACCGCCAAGCTGTTTTGCAAACGCGCAAAACTTGACCAGGAGTTACAGGCATCTGCCCAGGCACAATGGCAACAGACCCAGATCATCGACCAGATTCACGAGTCCGTCGTTACCATGGATTTGGCAGGTTTCATCCTTAGTTGGAACCGCGGCGCAGAAAGACTCTTTGGCTATGTCGCGCAAGAAGTCATAGGCAAAAACATCCTGTTCTTATACGACGATGAGGGCGAACCGGATCCCCATTTGTATGACAGCTTCCTTGAGCATGGTGGTCGCGAAATGGAGGTGCGCCGCAAGAAAAAATCTGGCGACGTATTCTGGGCCAGCCTCAGCCTCTCACCTTTATGCGATGCCCAAGGCCTGCCCATAGGTATCATAGGCTATCTCAGCGATATCACTGCCCGCAAAGAAGCAGAACAAAAAATCAATCACCTCGCTTATTACGATGCACTGACCAACCTGCCCAACCGCAGCCTGTTCCGGCAACTCGTCGATAATGCACTGTTGCACTCACAAAGAAACAGCAGCAGCGCTGCGATTATCTTTCTTGACCTGAACCGTTTTAAACTCATCAATGACACACTTGGTCATGACATAGGCAATGAGTTATTGCGCCAGGTCGCCGCCCGGTTCTTGCTAACCCTGCGCGAGAATGACATCGTAGCCCGCCTTGGTAGCGACGAATTCGCCATCGCCGTACTTGACATCAACCAGCATTTCCATGCCAGCCTGGTCGTACAAAAACTCTTGCAGTCATTGAATGACGCCTTCATCGTCTCTGGCCACGAATTGCGCGTCGGTGCCAGCATAGGCATCAGCATCTTCCCGCAAGACGGCAATGACGCCAATGCCTTGCTGCAAAAAGCCGACATCGCCATGTACAAGGCCAAGCGTAGCGCCGGCAATGTCTCTGGCAGTTTTGTGTTTTACAGCGACAGCATGAACCAGAGCATCGCTGGCAGGTTGTATCTTGAATCCAGCATGCGCAAGGCGCTGGAAAATCAGGAATTTTATTTGCAGTACCAACCCAAAGTCGATATCAAAAGCGGAAAGATCATCGGTGTAGAAGCCTTGCTGCGCTGGCAACACCCAGAAAAAGGCCTCATCTCGCCGGCAGAATTCATCCCTGTCGCAGAAGAAACCGGCCTGATTCTGCAAATCGACGCCTGGGTACTCGAAACCGCCTGCGCCCAGGCCAGGGAATGGCAAGACAGCGGCATAGCGCCGTTCCGTATCGCAGTCAATGTCACAGCGAGAGAATTCACCAACAGCCTGCCCCTGCGTGTTAAAGAGGCCCTGCAACGCTACCAGATATCACCACTATGGCTGGAACTCGAAATTACCGAGAGCATGCTCATGCACAGCACCGAGAGCGTCATCGCCATCATGGAGCAAATCACCGCCCAGGACGTCGTGCTGGCCCTCGATGATTTTGGCACAGGCTATTCCAGCCTCTCATACCTCAAGCGTTTCCCTATCGACACCCTGAAGATAGACCGCTCCTTCATCCTCAACATCCCCACAGACCAAAACGACTGCGCCATTGCCAGCGCCATCATCATGATGGCCAAGCAACTCAAACACAAAGTCATCGCAGAAGGCGTAGAAACCCGCGAACAACTGGCCTTCCTCATTAACGCCGGTTGCGACGAAGTGCAGGGCTACCTTTACTCCAGACCCGTCAGCCCCCAGCATTTGCTTGCTTTGCTGGATAAAAATTTCCATTTCGAAATTTGATCCTTGCCCAAGCCCGCCACTCAGGTTATACTGTGCGGCTCGGAAGCTTGGCAGAGCGGTTGAATGCACCAGTCTTGAAAACTGGCGAGGTGTTATAGCCTTCGTGAGTTCGAATCTCACAGCTTCCGCCACGGAATACGAAAAAGCCCTTGATAATCAAGGGCTTTTTTATTTTCACCATTTATTGTCGCCAGGCCGCCAAGCCCTCAAAATACGCAAATTGGGCTGAGTTGCGGAGACGATCTCCGCAACCCCCGTATTTATCGGGTCGGTTTGACCTCTTCACCGATACGGCGATACACTTTTTCTGTGATCTGTTTGTCATTATGACCAAGCAATTTGCTGGCATCGTGCAAACTCGCGATTTCGCTGGCGGCTTTTGATCGGATATCCCTGAATTGAAACTTTTCAATTTTGCTAGCAAGGTGACCATTTCCATCAAGCCTAGCTTTTTCCGCTGCAGACGACCTGGCTTTCTCAAAACGCAAGCGTAACGTCCATTTGTTTAACGGCTGATCTTGTTCCGTAGTAACAATATAAGATTTGTTAATTCGGTGCAGCCGTGCAAGAATCTGATCGAGCGCAAGGCCCAGCTCCGAACGCACGCCATTGATATCAAGCATGATCCGTAAAAACTTCTTGGTTTTGCCTTGTTTGACATGCAGTGCACCGTTATGGATATCCGTCTCCAGCATGCGCAGCACGTCACCTGGTCGTTGACCAGTTAAATAGGCCATATCCATCGCATCACGTAACTCGAAGGGGGCGAGGGCGTATACAGCCTCCCATACATCCTTTGATGCGTAAAAATCCCTGGGCTCCTCCTTATTCTTGCGCACTCCACGGCAAGGGTTTTCTTGTGCGGTATATCCCCATTCTCGCGCAATGTTAAAAATATGCGACAACAACGCCAATTCCCTGTTTGCGCGGATCTTCGCCGTTCTCACATCTCTATAAGCAGCAATCATTTGCGGCGTAATAGCATCAATAGGCGCAGAGTCGAACACTTTACGCAATTGTCGTATTGAGTCTGCATTGTCTTTCTGCGTGCTTCGTGCCTTATCCGGCAGGATATACCGCTCATAGCGATCAAAAATATGACACATCAGGCCAGTTTCAATCGGCGCAGCAACGCACTCCAGTTCAGCCCATTTTCGCTTGGCCTCGTTCAAGTCCTTACCCAAAGGGATTTCCAATCGCTTACCGACTTCATCGCGCCCGTTGTAGTAATAACTTGTCCAAAGTTTGCCACTCTTCAGCTTCTTAGTCCGTTTTAGCATTTTTGGTGGCAATTCCCGCGACGTAGTTTTTGGTCTCATAGTAAAAATCAAGATAATTTAGAAAAATCAGGCACCCAAGGCGCAGCTGGGGCAAAACTGGCAGGATTCACGCCCGCCAGCTTCAAGCGGGCATACAAGCGGCCCACGACTGGTTCCCCGTTACGTTTCAAGTGATATACCCAGCCATTATTTACCAGCCACGTCACCTGGTCGTGCCGGCGCGGGCAGCCGGTGATACTTGCCAGCTCATCGCTGGTCAGTGTCTCAGTGTCCACTCTTGTTTCGAAAATTGAACTCATATTTCACTCAACGTGGCGCGAAGCCATTATCAGCAAGGGCGTCTGCAACCTTCAGCGCACCTTCCTGCATCAAATAGGCTTCATCGATATTGGCAGCAAGCTGTTTAAATTCAGAAAACTTGACTCGCTTAAGAAATTGGGCCAGCGCCAATGCTTGATCATCATTCATGTATGAAGTTATTTTCACGGTTTTCATGTGAATGGCCTTTACTTAAAATTTGTATAAATGATTTCTTTGAAAATTCCTGAGCGTCTAGCAAGCAGGACAAGTGCCGTTGCAGCGCAGAGCGCCACGACGCCGTTTCCAACGCACCTGAGGCGTGAGGCTCTGCTATCGTCCATGTGATAGGCCACCCCATTAACCAGGTCGCAAAAAGTGGATTCAAGTGCCGGCGCAAGTTCTGGTCTTTGTTCAAGAATTTCTCCCCATCTGGCGTCCGCTGGCCCTGGTGCGAATAATTCAAGGTAGCCCGGTACAGCGTCAGATGGCCTGCTTTCGCGCTGCCAGAGTTCTCGGAATCCTGCGCCGTTGGTGTCGGCCACGTGTGAGTAACGAAGTTGGGTAATTGCTGCCCACGGCGCGTCCCAGCATTCCTCTTGCTTTGGCTTTCCGGGCTGTTTGCTGTCCTGTGATCTCTTCCTGTAGGCGTCGGCCAAGATGACGCCACCTGAATCAATGCGGGGCTGTTTCTTGCTGCCTCTGCAGCGCACACACTGCGGTTCATTTCGCTCGCTTTGGGCGTCGGCCATTGACTCGTCTGCTGCCTGAGATTTGGCCCGAATTTCCCGTTGCTGTAGGATGAGCTGTTGCAATCCGGTGTTGCCCAATTTGCCGCCTGCGAGTTCAGGTCGATTGTGTAGCCCACATTCAACTTGCGCTGATAGTTCCCGCTTGTCACCAGGTCCGGATTCTTGCTGTCTCGCGCCTGTGGTGTTGACCAATTGTCGCCAGGCAAAACAGAACCATCTTGCCCGGCCATGGCTGGCGCCCACGTCTGACGCTGAAAGAGTGATCCATTCCGCATTCCACCCACGGTCGGCCAGTTCTCCCAGGACTCTGGCGGCCGCTCTTTCTTCAAGCTCTCCTTCTTCTTCGTCCATAACGGTGGCGGTGGCAGAAGCGATAGCTGCGACGTTCTCCAGAAAGAGGAACCACGCACCGCAAGCATCTGCAATTTTTGGGATTTTAAAAAATAGTCCGCTTCTGTCGCCGTCAAGACCTTCTCTTGCGCCAGCAATTGATAAGTCCTGGCACGGGAACCCGGCAAGGATGCCGTCCACTTTTCCAGTAAACTGGCTTGCATCGAAGGTGGTAATGTCGGACCAGACAGGTGCCTGGGCCAGTGATCCTTCTTGCATGCGCGCAACCAGGACGCTGGCCGCGTATGCTTCCCGCTCAACGTAGCAAACGGGGCGATGTTGCATGCCCATGTACGCAAGTCCTGCTCCGACTCCTTCGCCAAGCATTCCGACTCCTGCAAATAATTCAATGGTAGATAAAGCCATGTCATACGTTCCCCACGTTCTCGGCCACGATTGCGGCCACTGTTTCAGCATCAATACCCAGCTTTTCAGCCACTTCCCTGCAGCGGGCCGCGTTAGCCTTACCAGGCGCGTAAGTGACGGCATACGCCTGCAAAATACGATGTTTAGCGACGATCATTTGCCACCTCTACCGGGTTCACCGTGACGCCGCAGGCGCCAAAAAAATCATAGGCAGCGTCGAAAACTGCACCGGCCTCCTGGGCAATGGCGAAGTATTCAAACTTGCCCAGGTCCGTTTTTACTTTGACTTGAAAGCTCATTTGTTCAGTCCTTTCTTTGTTTATTTTTCACGCTGGAAAATCCAGCATCTAACGGTTGTTGCCGGGGTGGCGATTGGTGACTGTGTGTTTCGTACAAGACTGTAGATAGGCTTGTTAGCTTCAATAAACTTGCGGCGGGCGCTGGTCTTCAGTACCTTTTTAAGGTCGCGCAATGGCGGCACTTGCTGACGTTTCTCTGTTGCCACCTGCAGGAAGTGGTTCAGATTGACGGCTATCAGATTGGGGTCACGCGAATGATTTAAGATCGACATATCCCCGTTATCCAGATAATCAAACGCTTCCCAGAATTCCTGCACCAGCACATGGTCACTATTGATAACCTGTTGACGTTCCTCCGCCATGGTCACAATCTGCGCTTTTAAGGCGGCCTGCTGTGATTCAGACAGCTTCACAACCAGAGCTAGGGCATCAGCCAGCGCCAGCATTTGCGCGTGGGTTTCCACCAGGCGCGGCATCTTTATATTCTTGTTTTGGCGAAGTTCCTTGAGGTAGAGCGGTGTGTTTGTACCTACCAGCTCCATAACTGCTTTCTCGCGCTTAGTTGCGGCCAGAATGAAGCCCGACACATTTTCGACCGACATATACTTCAATTTGTCGGCCGCCTCACCAGATGCCGGTGATTGAGTAGAACGATCAAAATACAAGTGCACAATCCTCGAAAGGATGGCTTCAGAGGCATTCACCGGGAAATTTTGAGAAATAATGATTGCACCGCGAAACGGTGGCTCATAGGTTTCATTGCCGCCTGTCGCCATACCCCTGGCGCGTGTGCTACGGCCGTTGTAAGCCGTTTTCAGTTCATCCCAATCAAATGACTTCACATGGCTCTTGTCTTCACCCATGCGTTCTCGGTCGGATTCAATCAGCACCACCGGCATGCAAGATACTTGGCTGAAATTGCGCGCTCGGCCTGGCAGACTTGATTTAGCCGGGTCAAAACCTTCATAGCCATTCCGGCCAAACAGTTTCCACAAGAATTCAATCAGCGTCGATTTACCTGCGCCAGCCTCGCCTACAATCTCCAAAAATGGATATGACGATTGTTTAGCTCTGATTTGTTCAGCAAACAATGAGCCAAACCAATAAGTTAGCGCCACCAGCCCCTTGGCACCAAAAGCTGTCCAAATCAATTCCAGCCAGTCTGTGCGGTAGTCATTGCGGTCGCGGTTTATGGTCAGGTGTACAGACTTGTTCAAAGACTTGATCGACAGCTTGCCAATATCAAAAAAGTCTTCGCCGTTCACCTCATTCAATACGCCGTCTTTCATCGCCACATCACCCAGCACATAGCAGCCATGCTCAAGGCTGTAGCCTATGTAATCAATGGTGTCCACGCGCTTGATGTTGTAAAGCTGGTCCGCCAGAATGCGGTCAAGCTGCTGGCTGCTGCCGCTAAACATCGCGCCTGCAGCCATACCCAACAGACGCTTTTTAAACTCTGCTGAACTCGCTATCTGCGCGGCCGTGAACGTGTTCTTCACCGGCTTACCGTCATGCGGGAAAGACACCCGGAAGTAGTACCAGCTCTCGTTAGTGATCAGGTTTTCTTGAAAATACAGCGCCCTGGGCAAACAATTGGCAATTTGCCGCACCATGCTCGATGTCACCAGCGCCTGGTCGCGTAATGCATACTCAGACAGGCTTTTTGCCTCTTCGCTATTGTCCTGCTGCTCCCTGGCCTTGTTATACCGTTCCAGATCGAGGCGGAACCAAAATAGCCGGTTACCAAAATCAAAATAGAATTCTGTCTGGTCACCGTCATGCTTATAGATCAGCAAGGCTTTTTCTGTCGGCGTCCTGGCAAGCAGCAAATCACCGTGATAGCGGTATTCCTCAATATCATCGTCAGTCAGCAAGCCGCGCTGGTGCGCGTCGTTCCAGTCCAGCTTGCCTTTACCCTTTTGCGGGATCTGGGCGGCCTGGCACGTCCAGCCGGATGCCTGCGCCTTTTCAACATGCTTCTTGCTAAAGCTGCGCCCGGCGTTGTCACCATCCAAAGCCCACACCAGCTTGCAATCCTGATTGCCGCGAGATACTGCCAAATTGCGTAAGGCCTCGTCAGGGTAGTTATTGCAACTGCCCAGGGCAACGGCAGCAATGCCGTGATGCATCAGCGCCAAGGCATCAAAAACACCCTCTACGAGCCACAATTCATCTTTGCCTTCAGGCACCACATTGTCAGGCTTCCACCACAAGCCGTAATACTTAGAACCAAACTTAAAATGCGCCTTCTTTTTGCCAAAGCGGTGCGGTTGATCGATGATCCTTTCCCAATAGCCATTCGCAAACGGAAAACGTACCGTCGCGCTGCCTATCTTCAATTCCTGATCAAAGTAATACTCCTGCGTATACATCCCCTGAACCTTGGCCAACTCAAAGCCACGGCCGTGCTGCATATAGGCGTCGGCCGCAATATTCGGGTTTTGGTTCTGTGGCGTCGGCTTATAACGGTCAGACCAGTTATCAAACAGATCTGCATACAACTCTTTGACGTGGAAGGTTTCGCCGCAATTGTTCAGGCGGCCGCAACGCAATACCCAGGGATGCTCTGCATTCGTGTACAGCTCTTTTTTCTTGCATGCCGGGCATTCGCCGCCGCGTAGCATGCCGCTTGAACCTGGCTTGAATTTAAATTCAGCCAGACGCAGCGTAATTTCATGATGAAGTGATGAATCCATACGATCTATTCAAAGTCGCCGGCAGCGCGGCGTTTAAAGTCGGGCACGTTGGCCCTAAGTGGTTTAGAAGAGGGCACAGCAACAGGCTTGCCAAATAAATGCGCCGGGATCTGTCCGCACCAGCAGTGCGCAACCATTTCTAAGTAGTGACGAATAAATGGCGACATCTGCTCAAATGGCACCGAAACATGCAAAGCGGTGTGCACCTGGCGTAACTCGTCATCTGTAGGTTTGGGTATAGGCATGATTTTTTGTGACGCGTCACGAAAATTTGTGCTGTTCTTCAATCAGCAACTGGCGGCCTTCCTGCAGCAGCCGCACATTGCGGGAATATTCTTGCTCGGCTTCCACGTCTCCCAAACGCTCTGCGATGCCCTGCAGGCGTTCATTTTCTGTGATGCCCAGGCTGATAGCGCCCATCAGGACGACATACACTTGATTAGGCAATCTCATTACGCTGCCCCCTTAAAAAGTTGAATTTCTGTTCCCGCTGACGGTCGCGATATTCCTTGGCGCGCTGGGCGGCACTTTTGGCATTTGGCTTGCGTGGGCGGCCCCGGCCGGGATTGTTAAAGATGTCGCGGGTAAAATCATCACCAGGCTGTTGCATGCTCACCACTCCCCGGCAAGGCCGCCAAGATCGTGGATGACTTCCCCTATCAGGCTGCGGTTATACAAACGGCTCATGGTTGGGCCGCGACGGGATGACGCCAGCAGCTTGTGTATCTCTCGCGCCAATACAAAACGGGTTGCAAATGTCAAACGCATGGTGGCCTCCAAAATATTTAGGCAAAAAAAGTCCCTCACGCCTGATAACAGGCATGTTCATTCATCAAAAAAGGGTTAGGGCAGGGCGGCTAGATCAGCGTCACCCGACAGATAAATTCAGCGACAATTGATTCAAGGCAGACTGCCGGGCATGCCGTGAAATAGGTATCCTGACCTTATAGTCAGGCGTGGCAGACAGCGATAAAGTGCGTAACACCTCAAGGCCAGCCACAAACACATGGCCGCAATCCACGTTATTGCAGCGGTACGTGATTTCTTTAAACATGGGTGACATCGTGCGGCTTTTGATGGCTCGTACACCCTGGGCGCAATGAGGGCAAGGCAAACCAATTACTCTCATTCTGTCGTCCTTTCAAAATCTTCAAGTGAAACTAAATTCATTGCGCGGCCATTGCCAGTCATTCTCTGCATGCCCATGCGTAAAAAGCGTTTTGCCAAAAATTCAGCCGTTTCATCAAGGTCACGCAGCCCCCATTGAACACGCACTTTTTCAAGCATTTTTAATTCTGAGTCCGTGAAATCGGTATGGAGTGAAGGCATCTTCTTGTTTCGTCTACTTCAAAATGGCCTGATGGTGTCTGTCAAAGTAATTACTTTGCAGATAAGATTTCTGGTACTTGCTCACCCAGCAAAGCGATGGCTTCGCGCAAAACCAGATCACGCATAAATGCCGCAGGTTGATCGCCCTGATAAGCGGCCATGGCTTTGATTAACTCAAACTCATAGTCATCAAAGCGGATCATCATTTTATTGGTCTTGATGCGTCTTTTATCTGCGTACATGGCGGCCTCGCTTATTTGGATTCGGCAAGTTCACGCTCGTAGTCTGCCAGGCCGCGCAAATAGACCATGCGCGCAAAAGCAGAACGGGAACGTACTTCCTGGGCAGCGTATTTGTCTGTCTTCGCCATTTCTTCAGCAGACAGCCGCAAAGCAAGAGGGAGAGCCAAAGGAATTTTTGGCGCACGACTAGCAATAGAGGGCAGGCTCATAATGTATTATTAAGAGTAGTTACAGGGTGTAGCTAATATAGTGGGCAAATGACCACATGTCAAACAATTTATTGGGCATATGTCTAATTTTAATGAGAGATTGCGTGCAGAGCGCAAGAGACTTGGTCTAAACCAAGAAAAATTTGCATCGTTGGGCGGTGTCACGAAGGACACGCAGCTAAATTATGAAAACGGCTCAAGAAAGCCAGATTCTGAATATCTAGAATTACTCGCCAGGGCGGGAGTAGACGTCACTTATTTGCTAACGGATGTGAGGACCGAGAGCAATCTTACTGAAGATGAAAGTGAATTGATTGCGGGTTATCGTAATCTAGATATACGTGGCAAAGCAGGGGTGCTGGGCATGATCAGCGGCATGGCCACGCCTCAAACAATTGGCGGCACAACTAATCAAGGCAAAGTGGGGCAGCAAATCACTGGCGACATTACCGGAGCAAAGGCGGTCAATCTAATAGGAAAAAAAATAAAGAAGTAGAAACCGATAACAGCCAAACGATAGAAATAGAAGCGAGTATCGGCCAGGCCGTCTTAGGCCATATTAATGAAGCACCACGATTAACTACATACATGCATATAAACGTTGGCTCTGAAACTGAGCCAACAAAGTTACAAGTCCAAGCAGAAGGTGAGCGCACAGATGTCACAGTCACAGCACCGCTTGCAATTCACAATATTATCTGCAACAAGAAAGTAATAGCGGATTGCGAGCATTGCACGACGAAGGCACCAAGGCCGACGATATCAAAGCATGGCCGGATATATCTGTTTGCACTATGCACAATAATGCTTTTCGCTTTGATAGAAATTACTGTTATTCCCACATTAGCAGAGCCTAAAGAAGAAAATCATTTATTAGACAGTTGCTACATTGACGACAGCCAGCACTCAATCGGAAGTGTTGCCAAGATGAAAAATGGTCAGTACAAAGAATGTGTGCAAGTAATTGATGAGGCACCGCAGTGGCGAGCCATCAAACGTGAGCGATTGCGGTGAAATAGTAGTGTATAAGCGTTAGCTAAACTTAAAAACGCATGGTGATGGCTACATTCAATGCAGTCATCGCCATGTGATCTGTAAAAATGTAAAGATTAAATCTAAATCAAATGGGGAGTAATTGCCATTGCTCCCCGTGCTGAAAAAACTATTCCTACAGATACGTTTAGATTTTTCCGCAGGTTTGGTCCACCCTTAGAAGACATGCAAATAACAGGCGGCCATCCTTCTTTTTCAACAAAGCACTGCCTATAATGTACGTCAGTTATTTTCCCAACCACTCTAAGTGGTGCCATTGTGACTCTATCAGTCGGTTTAAAAAATGGGTTTTGCATTTCTATACTAGCAAATTCACGTGCGACACTCTCATTGAATACACGTGCAGCCTCACTAAACTGTTCATTTAAAAAAAGTAAACCGCCATAAGTTGATATAAATCTTGAATCACCTAATCCATAGGTAGTGCTAAGCGATAAAACTGCGATTGCTTCTTTCCAGTTCTTCGTCATATCCGTTCCAATGTCGAGTATTGCGAGTGCATATTCAAGAACAGAGCGATATTCGTCTGGATTGGCGAGCACATCGGCATGCAAAGTTTCCTTTGCTTTTTCTGGATGCCCTGCGATTCGGTATTGTTTGGCTAGTAGATAACGTGCAACTGTGCTTGTCGGTGATTCTTTCACTGCTCGTTCCAATGATTGCAAGCGTGCAGGCTGATCTCCCAGCCAGTTAGAGATTTCCGATGATACGATCCAAAGCCCATCTCGCACTCGAACGTTACGTAGTCCCTCGCTAATAACCTCTTCCGCTTTTTGAATGTATTTTGCCGCTTCCTCTTCATTTTCTGATTTTCTTGCCCAGGCCAAAAATAAATCTGCCAAGCCTTGGTAGGCATATTCATCTTTTGGACTGGATGATATTGACTTTCTATATGTTTGTTCTGCACGGGCTACATACTTTCTCCCAATCTCGTAGCCTTCTGCGTTGACAGCCATAGCCTTAAGTGTTTGTCCTTTAGTATGGTTTAATACCCTTGGGGTTGTTCCAGGCATTTGCATAGCTTGGTCAATTTGCGCAAGTGCGAGTTCAGGTCGATGTTCGCGTAAGAGCATCCTTGCATAGTGCTGTTTGACATAAGGGCTATGAGGATCCTTTTTACAGGCCATTTCAAAAAAATAAGTTTTTCCTTCTAAAGTTCTAATTGAATCAATCAGATGATCGTTTCTGATCATCTTTTCAAATGCCTTCGCATCTATCCCATAATTCAGATTTAACTTTGAAACAAGAGATTGCAATATTTCCTCTTTATCAGTTGGGCTTCCACACCTCTCCCAAACTATTCTTGCAATTGTCCTGTGTCTAGTTCTTGCTATATAAACGTTATTAACTTCATCCGCACATTCAAAAACTACGACACCATCTGTTGGATTCTTCGCTTCAAGATACATTTCCGCAACTGACGTGCCGAGAATAGCAGCAAGAATTACATCTCGAATTAGGGCATCATGTTGATATATACAAGCTACAATCAAATAAAGCCGTTTAGACATATCGCCTTCAATACCTCTATACTCATGCTCCAAAATCGCATCAAAGCCCAGTTCTTCGGTCGCTTCTCGCATGGCTACAAGAAGTTCCTTCCCATGGGTTTTTTTTACTGCAGCAAATTGCAAATCTCGGCTTAATGGTTCAAGTTTATTTAATGCATGATTTTTACTTAAAAAATCTAGAAGCTTATTTATCTCATCGTCACTTAAAGATTCGACGGGGAATTGTTGCCCTGAAATGCGACCTTTTGCTTGCGCCCATTCATTTCGCTGCTCACCCAATAAAAATAATGCAGGTTTCTTTTGTTCACGCAGAACAGCAATCGCTTTTGTCAGTCCATGCCGTCGATCTGCCGCATTGTCAATAAAGAAGAATGGGATGTTTGGGAACAATGAGGCCGCATATTCAATATCCCCTTCAAGAACAGGCTGCCCGATTTTATGAAAAAAAACTGGTCCGATATTTTCAGTAACAGACCTAACCGCTAAGCTCATCAATATAGTTGAAACACCGTAACCTGCTGGTCCGACCAAAATATGGGAGGCTGGACCTTTTGGTGTTGTTGTTGCATAGTCCAAAAGATAATCGAAAACTTCTTCTTCAATATCTCTCGAAAAATAATGTTTTCCTCCCATTGTCGCCCAGTTCGGAATATCACCTTGTAGAAATGCTTCAACGTTTGGCTGGTCGTCAAAAGGTGCTTGGTTTACATATTCCCAAGATTTCAATAAACGTATCATTGCAGCAGGATTGTTGTGGAAAGCCTCAACAAGGTTACTAGGAACTTGCTTAACAATCTGGCGCAATTGATCTTCTTGAACTGTCGCAGCATTCAATTCACTTCGGGCAAGCTCTGCAAACTCATTGAAGTAGCAATCAAGACATTCAATTCCACGCGACCTTAGGATTTCAATATCAATGGCATCAGTTTTTGGCGTAACTCTGTAGGATATAGGTAATTTTGAAGGTGCAAATTCAGTCGCAATTTCGTGTAATACAAGCTTCCAATTTGGATCGCGATGACTGTAGCCAATATATAAAAATGTAGAAGTTGCAAACTGCTGTTTCAATTGCTCGAACAACATCCGTCTGCGTTCCCTAAAAATCGTGTAGTCATCTTCAGTAATTACAATGTTTTGATGTTCCCCAAATAGCGCGCCATGAATATGATAGATAGGAACTTGAAATCTCAAGTCATATTCAACTAGATCTTGAGTAGAGGAAATAGAAATTGGCGCTTGTAGCGGCGACGAGTTGAGTTCGTATGCGCGTTCAATACCAAAATCATAGTTTGTTGTGTAGATTGCTCGCCATCTATTTGTAGTCAGCCAGCGGACATGTTCGTCCGGTACTATATTTGCTAATCGCTTCCTGAGAAAATCATCTAAATCTGATCGACCTCTTCTTAGTGCAACAACTTGTGATACTTTAGTAAGGTCTTCAGAATCGGTATCAATTTTAAAATGTATTGCTAATTCCTTTGCTAACGCGGCACCATCAGGAACCAAATTATTATCTGAACCAGTCATGTGGTAGCCAATCCCAGCACCAATGAATAAAACACAGTTGCCAGATTCAATTGCTGTTTTCAAACCTAATGGAATTGTTATAGTCACCGTTAATCCTTCATGCTTAATATGTTGAATGGACGTGCAGAAAAATTTTATTTACGGCGACTAGCTTTACACAAAAAAACTTTGAATTTAGTACAACTATTTAACGAGGAAAGTTAGGCACGACAAAGGATGTGTCAATTATCTCGCTAAGGCAGTTAAGACTAATTCTAATTTTATTTAATGCAATATTGGTAATGTTTGTTGAATAATTGTCTGAATAAAGACTCATGTTGTTTTCTGCGCATATGAATGATTCAACCTGGCAATCCTATGAGCCTCTTAGTCAAATTTCGATTTTATTTTTTCTTGTTTCCATTTCAAGACCAGTTGTAAATCCTTGCGTACTGAGATTGTGAGTAGTTTTGACAATAATCCAGTCAGTATCCCCGATAGGCGGTTTTAAGCTGGGGATGCGCACACCCATCATGGGGGTAATGTCAGGCCTGCCTAGGGCCAGGGTAAATTGCAGTGTTGCCTTGCCACGCTTTACCCGGTTCATCTCTGCTTGTGCTGCTTGCTCTGCTGCCTCTTGATTGGGGTAGGTGTGCCGCAGGCGTTTTGGGTTGTCGTCTTCGCCTATCAGTTCGCTTTTTTCCTTGGCGTCGTTGGGGTCGTGCCATTGGGCGCGCACGCCGCTGTAGGCGTCGCGGCTGGCGGTGTGGTAGCGGTGTTTGTCGCCGTCGCGGCGTTCCAGGGTGATGGTGGGCAGGCTTTCGCCTTTGCTGTTGGCTCCCTCATCGATTGGCAAGAAGAGCAGGGCGTCTTTTTTGACAGTGGCCACCGCATCAAAGCGTTTGCCCAGCCGGTTTAAAAAATTGATGTCTGACTCATTGGTCTGGTCTATGTGGTCTATGACTTTGCCTTGCAGGCTTTGGCTTACCTTGGGCGCTAAGCCGTTGTCTTTGGCAATCTGGCCGACGATATCGGCCACGGTTTTTTGATCAAAGCTGCGGTCTTTGCGGGTGCGTACGGGCTTTGCCATCTCGGCACTGCGGGCGCGCAGGACCAGCATATCTGGCGCACCTTCGTGTTCTACTTCATCCACCACAAAGCTGCCTTTGTCCACCATCCCTGTATTTTGCCAGCCTAGTTGCAAGGTGATCTTGACGCCTTTACGCGGTATCGCCACGCGGCCGTCGCTGTCGTCTATGGTGATGTTGAGTTCGTCCACGGCGTTTTCTCGGGCCTCGGTCAGTGTCAGGCTCACCAGGCGCGGGTAGATTTTGCTGGTAATGTCCTGGCCGTCCAGGGTGATGGCAAATGCTGGTTTGTTATGGCTCATTCTAAATCTACCTCTTCCCATTCAATGACATCTTCGCCCAGATCCGGGCCGCCTGTATGCGGGTCCACCTGGTCGCCTAAATCTACCCGTTTCAAGCTGATAGAAAAATCTATCCTTTGTGGCGTGCCGTCATCCATAAAGATGGTTTTGCCCTTGGTCAGATTGGTCAATAAAAATTGCCCATAGATACGCCCGGTGCCTTCCACTAGTACATAGGCGTCACCAGCGTCCCCCATTTCTTCCAGATCATCCAAAGACGCCGGGTCACCGGCAAAGGCCGGGGCCATCCAGCCGCTTAGGGTGATGGTGTTGTCACCTGGGCCAAGGTACTGGTGCGCGTCACGTTCGCCCACTCGGCTGGTTTTCGGGTGCTTCCATTCGATTTGTTGCTGGAATTCCTGATACGCGGCCGTGGACAGGCTGAATACAAACTGGCCTAAACTCATCATCATTTTGCTGTGTCCTTTCTATGATTCGTCATAGTCATGCATGGCAGACCGGCGCTGCTGGCTCTGCTGGCGCTCGCGCCTGTCCAGCTCGGCCGCCACGGCTTTGGCTATCGCTTGTGGGTCCATGCCTGCAGCCGGGTTAATCACGATCTGGATATTGCTGGCGGCTGGTGCCGGGCCATTGCCTGCACTGGCCGCGTTGCTGCCTTGGTTCTGCACCGGCGGGCGTCGGTCAAACTTGATAGGCTCGGCCAGGTGCGGCGGCTGTGGCTGTTGTTCTGCAAACTGCACCAGGGCTGTGGCTTGTGGGTTGAACAGGGGTGGCGGCACCTGCGCGAATGCCGGGTTAATTGCCGCGCTATAGGCCAGGCCGGTGCCAATGGCCGTCATTTGTTTTGTTACTCCTTGCAGCTTGTCCAATGGTAGCGCCTGGGCTTTCTCAATGCCTATCGACAAGCCTTGCATAGTGAATTGCCCCAACTCGGCAAACACCACGCTGGGCGAATGAATACCCAGCTTTTCTTTAAACCATGAGACAACGTTGTCAGCCATGTTGCTGATGGTGTCGCGCACGGTGCTGGCCGCGCTGGTGATGCCATTCACCAGGCCTTGCATCATGAAGCTACCAAACTCGGTGAACTTGGCCGGGATGTCGATACCAAAATAACCCAACACGCCCGCCATGGCGCGGTGGAACAAGCCTAACGGGCTCCAGTTTAACAGCAAGGCACCCACGCCCATAATACCGCCGTTAAAGGCTTGTTTAACCTCGCCCCATAGCCCTATAAAGAATGCGCTCACCCTGGCCAAATTGCGATAGATCAGATATGCCGCTACAGCAATAGCGGTGATTGCCAGGCCTATAGGGTTCATGAGCAAGAAGCGGCCAGCCACCAGAAAGGCCCGGCCCAGCCACATGACAGCATTGCCAGCCAAGCGCAATGCAGGTAGCAAGCCGCGCAGCCAGCCACCGACACGGGCAAGGAAGGGGCCGATACGCGCAAAGGCAGCACCCAGCCGGGCAAAGGTGCCAGCGAGTAAGCCGCCTTTGATACCCAGCATAACCATGCCAAAGCGTAGCATGGCAAACGGGCCAATAAGGGCGGCCAAACCCAATGTAGCTGTACCCATCACCAGCAATACTGCAGCCAAGCCAGCAAAAGTGATAGTCAGGGCTTTGGCTACGCCCTGGTGGCGGTCAAAGAAGCCCGTCAGGCTTTGTATGGTGCTGGTCAGCATTTCCAGCCCTTTATTGACCAGGGGCAGCAGGTGTTCACCTAATTGCTGTTCCAGCGTGTTGCGGCGAGCGACCAGGGCAAGGTATTGGCCGTTGACGCCTTGGCCTGATTCTTTGTTTAACTGGTCAATGCCATAGGCACCTTTTGCAGCGTCACGGTGTTTTTGGATGTTGGCCCGTTCCAAATACATGGATGACATCAGGTTTGCAGCATTGCGGCTTGAGAACAAGGTCGTGATTTTGCTGATGACCTGGTTATCTGTCATGCCAGGCTTTTGGATTTTGGGTAACACATCTTCCATCAAGTATTTGAAGGGGTCTGATTTGTATTTATCTGCATTCAGCAAGGCGTCTGGCCGCATTTTGGTGATGTGGCCCGTTTTGCCGTACTTGATTGCATCAGGGTCTATCAGGCCATCTTTGTGCAGTTCTTCTGCTGTTTGCTGGGTAGTGCGGCCCACAGCCCAATTCTGATAGGCGCTCATCAAGGCGGTGCCGGTGCGGTCGCCGCCCATCTCTTGTATGTTGTGCAACATGCCAAAGAAAAAGCTGTCATCTGATAATTGCTTGGCCGCTACGCCGCCCGTCTTGATCATGTTGAGCAGGTCTTCTGGCTTGACCAGGCCGCCCGAGGCCACATAAGCCTTGGTCGAGAAATCCAGTACACGTTTAAAAGTGTCCATGTCCTTTAACGCGCCGCGTAGCTCGGCTACCTTGATCAGATCCATGAACATGCGTTCTGCCGCTTCGCCGTGGCCCTCACCGCCACCACGCTGTTGCATGACGCCCTCAATACCAAACTTCATTTTTGCCAGCAGGGGCGTGACCTCTTGCGCATGGTGAAAATCGCGCAAGATAGATTGCGCCTCAGTTAGCAGCTTGAGGTTTTCTAAACTGCTGCTGCCCATAATGTCCATGCCTTTGGCAAATTTGACGCCTTCTTGCACCATGTGCTCACCGATACCCAGGGCGCGCAGGCGGGACGTCTGTTGCTGGAACTGGGCGGCCTGGTCCAGACTTTTGATAACTGGCACGCCCATGGCAGTACCAGCCATGGTCATGCCTGCGCCATTCATCGCCATGTTGCCCGCAGTAGCGCGGGTTTTTTCCATGCGCTGCTTGGCGGCTGATACTTGTTCATGTCGCCTTGCCAGCTCGCCCAGCTTAAGTTTTTGTGCATCGATCTGGCTGTTAGTGGCAGCGATGCTGCTGCGCAAGCTGCGGTCATGGCTGCCCAGGCTGGCGGTGCTGATGCCTGCGGCGTTTAACTTGTCGCGCAAAACCTGTAATTGCTGGCTTTCTTGCTGGTGCTGCTGTTTGATCAGCCGGGCGGCGGTGGTGGCGCGGTTGAGTTCTCGCGTCATGGTGCGGGTAGGGTTTTCAGTAGCGGCCATTTGCTCGGCCAGCTCTTTGACCTTGAGGCGAGCAGCATCGAGCCGCCCCCCGGTCTCGTGCAAGCCGGTATGCATTTGCCTGAAGCCTGAAATGTGTTTTTGTTGCGCGTCCAGGTCTTTTAACTTGTCGCGTAATGCTTTCAAGGCTTTGCCGCTGGCGGTGGATTCGCCAATGATGCGTTTAAGGGGAGCGGTCACGCGCTCTATCATGTTGAAGACTACCTGTAACTTTAAATCGCGCTCTGACATTGCTTAACCGCTCCCTTATTCACTCTGCTGTGTTTCTCACCCTGGCGCGTTCGCGCCAGTCCATCAATTCCAAAATACTTAAATCATCCATGGCAGATGGCGGCCAATGAAACACAATCGCCAGGTCTGCCATGGCTTCTTCTATGTGCGTTGGAATGCCATACGGTCCGCTTTCTTGACCAAAAAAGCGGCCACCTCTGCGCCTATTTCCAGTAAGTCTGCCGGGTCAAGATTGGCAACATCCTGCCCGGTCAGTATTGGTGTGGTAATACGTGGCAAGACCTGCTGCAGGGCTACTACGCTCATATTGCCCAGGTCCACCAGGGACACACCGCGCAGCTCGCCTGCCTTGGGCTTGCGCAGAGTGATTTCTGTAATCAGGGTGTCACCGCGTTTGATAGGTTCGTCCAGGGTGATGGTTTTGTTTGTGATGAAAACGACGTCGTTACTGTTTGCTGTTGTCATGATGTTACTTTCTTAAGTAGTGCTTAACTTCGATTAAGCGTTGTTTAATATGTTGCGTTTTTGATGGCTTGGCATTACATACCAATAGCGGCGCGCAGCTCGGCGCGGCGATCAATACCGCCGACTATTTCAACGCCGTTGATAAAGTCGATTTCGATGATGTCCTGGCCGTTGACAATCAGCTTGTAATAGCTACAGGTGGTTTTGTATTTCTGGTCGCTCTTGTCGGCCATCTTGGCGCTGCCCATTTCGATTTCTTTATGGCGGCCACGTACCACGATTTCCACTGCGGTGACTTCTGCGGTGTCATCGTTCTGGTAAGCACCGGCAAAACGCAGTTGCACGGCGTTGTGAGTGACGGCACCATATTGCATCAGTGCGTCCACCAGCAGGCCGCCTGCCGTCCAGTCGAGTTCAATTTTTTCGGTGTGGTAGTCAACCTCGATAGGGCCAGACATACCGCCCGCGATGTACTCTTCCATCTTGCGCGACAGCTTGGGCAAGGTCAGCTCAGGCACCAGGCCCAGATAATTCGCGCCGTCATTGAACAGGTTGAAGTCTTTTAATTTGCTTGGTAATCCCATGTTTTACTCCTAGTTGTTGGGGGGATTGCCCGTCATGCTAACGGGCGGTTTGTTTGTTTAGGTCGTGATTTGCTTGGCAAAGTCAGCCAGGTAGCGGTCGGTGATACGCTGCTGCAGTACCAGGTCTTCGACTGGTGGCACCGGCGTGTAATCGTAGTCAATGACCAATGAGCCGATTTTGAGACTGTCCTTGCTGTTTGCCGCAGGGTCAAACCAGGCTTTGCCGTCAATAATCAGCCCGGTTGTTTTGAGGGCGCGGAATTTGGCATTGATGGATTCAATCAGGTCACGCACTAAGGACGGGTGCATGGGCTTATCTACATAAGTGAAATGCACTTCTGCAATGGTGTCAGCCAGCACTTGCGCGGTGCGGGTGTAATTCTCAAAGAAAAAGAATTCTGCTTCCTCGGCCGTGCGGCTGCCCCAGAAGCGGTACCCGGTTTTGTTAATCAGGGTGGTGACGCCTGCAGCATTCAATACACCGGCGTCTGTGGCCGATGATTGCAGATCCCAGAACACGTCTCGCGCTATGCCGGTCGGGCCATTCACCACGACATTGGATAAAGACTTGTGCCAGCCTGTGTCATTGTCGATCTTGGCACGCAAGCCTAGCGCGTAAGCGACGGCCGGTATGGATGCGGTGGCATTGGTGGCAGTGTCGAAGTGCACAAAGTCCGGCCAAATAATCATGACCTCACGCTGGCCGAAGTGCTGGCGGTAGGCGATAGCAGCTTCCTTTGTCTGTGCGCCCCAGGCTGATGCATATACAAAGGCGCGCAGCTTTTGGGCAACGGCGGCCAGTTCGGTGGTTACGGCTTGCGTATCGAGGCCAGGTGCGCCCAGAATGCGCGGTTTGACACCAAGCTTAGTCTGGGCTGCCAGCAAGGCTTTAACGCCCGTATATTGGCCGCTAGCCGTAACAGTGCCGACTACGTTTGCCGTCTGGATGGCTTCGTCTTCATCAGCATCCACACGCACCACGATGGTGACAGGGTTGGTCTGCAGGCTAATGGCGTTCAAGGCTTTTGCCAGCGTGCCGGTGTGGCCTGCTTTGGCAATGGCAGCTTGTGCATTGGTGATTAACACCGGGACATTCAGGGGAAAGGCTGTAACGTCTGCATCGTCGGCCGTGGCAATCAGGCCAATGACGGCGGTGGAAACGGTACGTATCGGGCGCGTGCCTTCGTTAATTTCTATGACGCGTACGCCATGGTGGTAAGTCGTTGCGGGCATTGTGTTTGCTCCTTTTGGTGGTTGGGAGGGTTAAGCAAGGATGGCTGCAGCGCGGCCAGGTTGGATCAGCCCGGCGATTTCCAGCGCCTGCAGGCCGGGTGTGGCTTCTGCTGGTTTGATCCAGTCTGAATTTTCGAGGCGCATCACCCAGGCTTTTAAAGTGCCGTTGCTGTCAGCTGCAGTCAGAATGGCGGCGCGTTCATCCTTGGTAAAACGGTCAAGGAATTGGCCGCGTGTCAGACGGTTGGGGGCTGGTACTGCCACGTCCACCGACCAGGTGAAGGCCTGCACGGCCGTGACGTCGGTCAGGGCATTAACGGCCAGCTCGGCGGCGTTGCTTGATTGCCGTATGGCTTCCCGCTCGGCCAGCACGATATCGATATCCCCCAGATTGCCCCAGCCTGCAGCATCGCGTTCCTCTGCGCGTTGCTTCTTCCAGTCTGTGGCGGCAATCAGCCTGGCCGCTTCGTCTTTGATTTGGTTGCAGCGGGCAGCTTTGGCAGCCGTCAATGCTGCATCCAAGTTCAGGGTAATGGTGGTTTTGCCCTTGGAGACTTTAACGATGCAATGCGCCAGCAAGGCCGGGTTAAAGCCCTCCGGAGCTGGGACTAAGCGCACGCCGTCCCACGCCTGCAAGCTGTCGTCCTGGCTGTAGCCGGTGATTTGATTGGCGTTGTCAATGATAAGTATTGTCATATGGATGGTCCTTAAATTACGAGATAGCCCAGTGTCATGTAATAGCTGCCGGTGCTGGCGTCTGTGAAATAAAGCGGGCCGTTTTGGCTGCCTACGGTTTTGTGTGCGGTGGTCAGAGTGATATAGCTGGCCCCGGTGGCCGCTGCCAGTGCCTGGCTACTTGTGCCAGTCAGATAGAAGTAAGACGGGCCAGCGCCGCTATACGCGCCTGACATCGCCAGCATCAGTATCTTGCCGCCTATGGCCGCGCCACTTTGTGCCGTGCTGGCCGCATAGGTGCGCTGGAATACGGTCATTTTGTTGGTGAACAGCCATTGATACAGGGCGGTGGCCGTCGTGTTCAACGCTGTTGTGATGCCGGTATTGCCATGCAATGCAGTACGTATTCCTGCATCACCAAAGAAAGTGGTAGCCAGCGGCGTGCGGCCTGCGGTGATTTCGCTCGATACAAAATTCCATGCATCTATAGCGGCGGTGATATCTGCAAACAGGTAGACCATGATGGTGGTCAGCTTGGTGTACAGCGCATTCATGGCCGCACTTGATTTAGCCAATTCGCGCAATGCTGTAAGGCTGGCCCCTATGGCATCTTGTGCCGGTGTGTTGGCTGCAATCGCGTTTAACCAGTTGGTGCTTGCATAAATTAGCGTCATAGCCGCTTGAACAGATGCAAACTTATCCATCGTCGTGCGGCTGGATGCTGTCAGGGTCAAGCAACCAGGTATCGCGGCAATGTACGGCACCAGATAAGCCGCTTTAGTCTGTATCCATGTTTGCATGACAGATGATGCAATGATGTCTGTCCACGCCAAGGTGCTGCCAAGCAGCTTGGGGCGTAGTACATCGTCTTGCAGTGCCACTTGTATGGTTTTGGCTTCATCACTGCACAGGCGCTGCCATACGCTGCGGTGGCTTGCGTCTGCCAGCCAGACATCGATATCAGCGCTGGTCATGGCATCAAATAGCGCCAGGGTGTCGCGGCCTATTAACGGGGCGTTAATGACTTTGTCCAGGCCACCAAAAACAGCGCCCGTCAGTATCAGAGTTTTGCTGTCTGCATTGGCAAGGTCAGTGCCCTGCAGCAGAGTCTTGGCGCGGGCAATGTACTGGTCGCGGAAATCGGCTAAGTTGGTCGAACTCATATCAGATCAATCCTGCGTAAATGAAAATAGAAAGGTCGTCAATCTGCGCTTGCAAATTGGCGGTCGTGGTTTTGTCGGCCTTGGTCAATTGCAACTGATTGGCCGCACCGTTCAGGGCGTCAACATCGGCATCTATGGCCGTGATGGTGCCGCGCAGGCGTTCCACTTCTACCGCGCCGGGGTTTTGGATGTGGGGCAGGGGATAAGCCCGGTTAGCTGTTTTTTGATCTTGCATGGTTACCCTCAGATGACGATGACACGCAAATTACGGTGACGCGGCCGGGCTGCTGTGTTGCCGGACAGTTCAAGCTTTGACCGCAAGCGGTCGGCGGTGACGCCGTTCAGCTCGTAAGTAAGTTCATGCCAGTCAGCAGCGATATCCCGGCTCGATACAAACGGCGCTACTGTGTAAACCGGTGCGCCTGCAGCTTCTGGCGCAACACTCACGGCCAGGGCAGCGCCTGCAGGCAAATAACAATCCACGACGATACGGGCGCGGACGTTCTGGCCTGCTGGAACCAAGGGGCTGATGTAGTTGCCCTGGTTGGATACTGTGCCAGCCAGCAGCGTGATGCCTGGGTGGAGCACTGGCGACAAGTTGGCCGTGCCGGTCAGCTTGGCCGTGACGCTGAATTGCCCTGTCATGGGTGCAGCCAGGCGCACCGGCTGGCCGTCGTCCACGTTCATGACGCTGCCACCGGGTAAGGTGATTTGATATTCAACGCGGGTCTGTGCGCTGGGCGTTTCTACCAGGCTTAACAGCATCAAGTCTGTGACGTTGGCAAGATTGGCATTGCCCAGGGCTATGGTGCGCGTGGTGGCCGTGAATTCAGCGGCCAGTAGGCGAAACGCCAGGTCACGGTCTTGGTGTGGTGTCCAGGTAGTGGCGTTGCTGGATGATAGCAGCACACCCACGGTGTATGGCTGGCTGGCTACCCATTGGCCCTTGTGGTCGTCGTACTTGCCCAGCTCGGCAATGCTGGCCGCCGTGGTGGCATCGTCACACAAAATAACCAGGGCATAGTCCACGCTGCCGGTCAGGCTTACAGGATAATCAAAGCTGATACGGGTAGCCTGGCCATCCACGTTAATGGCTGCGGCCGATATGCGCGCCTGGGCGATGACTTTCTGGTTAGGTATGCCGGTGCTGGTTTCGCGTATCTGCACCGCAAGTAATGAATTACCCTTGGCCGTGAACCACAGATCCAGCCCAGCTATCTGGCGATCAGCAGCCAGCGTGAATGTTTGCGCCAGTGGGTCAGCTTTGAGGAAAGTCACCCAGCCGGATGCATGCACTGTCACCAGTTGTTTCACATCCTGAATTTCCACACCGGTACCGCTATAGATAGCCACGCCAAAGCTGCCATGGTTGCCGACAAATTCCACGCGCTTGCTGCCTGCAGGCACCTTGGCCGGGACGGTAAACGTGCCGGTGATGGTGCCGGGTGTAGGCGTTGCCAGATTGTCGGGCACAACAGCAATGCCATCAAAACGCAGGCTTTGTATGGTTTCGCCTGCTTCAAAACCCTTCACGGTAAAGGCAACATTGATTTGACGGATGTATTCCGCCGCCTTGCTGGTGTGGCTGATGTCGCGGGTGATTTGGTTAGTCGTGTCGTAAGCTTCGCCGTTTTCGACTATCCACAGGCCCACGCGGCGGGTAATGTTTTCTGTGATGGTTTCAGTGGTTGGGCTGTTCCATTGGGTATCTACATCTGTCCAGCGGTCGATTGCTGGCGTGAGTGTGACATCAGATGGCAGGGGGTCGAAAGCATCGTAAGGATTGATTTTCATGCTACCGGTGCGCCATGGCTGTTCCAGCAGTGTGACCGGATTGAATGGCAGCGTTTGCGGCGCGGCCAGGCTGATAGAGAGCAAGTTAGGTTGCACTGATACCGGCAAGGTGAGTTCACCGCCAAAGATGGCGGCGGTTTGGGGCAAGCCCTGGTCGCGTACGCTGTCAGAGATAAACGGATCTACCAGCAAGCCGCGCTTTGCCGTTGCATCTCGCAATTGGGTACTGGATTCAAGGCGCTGCTGCGCTACCAGCTCGGTCAACATATCAAGGCGTTTGCTGTAGACGGCCAGTGTTTCCATGGGTACCGTGCGCACGCTGTCTATCATGACCGTGCGCGATCCTGCACGCCAGTTTTGCAGCACAGATGCCAGCGGCAAGAGATTGGCAGGCACGCTGGGCGGCCTTGGGTTGCGGTCTGCGGCCACACCTGGCAGCCAGACCAGCGCACCGGCGCTATCCATGCACAGGCGGTCTATACGGGGCAGCATGCGGTTATAGCTGATCAGGATGGCCGTACCTGCTACCGCATTGGTGACCGTGCAGCCGTCGGCATCTATGGCCGTTGCTGGCACAGTGGCAAGGTATTGATACGTAACCTTGTAAGTGCTGCCTGGCTGTGGCTCTGCACCTGGCAATGACCAGTCTATCTGCTGCGCGGTGAATTTCCAGTCCACGTCCTTGGTGTATGTCGTTGCGCCTTGTTTGACAGACAGCACGACGAGTACAGAACCATCTTCCAACGGGTCCAGCGCGCCGGTAAAGCCGCCGTGTGCTACGTCTATGGTCTTTTGCGCTGTGATGGTCACATGCGTAACGTTTGCGGCCGGTGCTCGGTCAAAGTTCACGCGCTGGGCGGCTGGCCCGGTGGATTGATGCGGCTCGTTTTCTATGAAGCGCAAATCGGGAGTGGCAGCACGCACCAGGCGACGGCTAGTAGGCAATTCAACTGCAAAGCCAGTCACGCGGGCGCGGCCTTCGCTGACTGTATAGACTTGTTCACCGCTCGGCATGTCGTTTGCAGCGGTGACGTTCAAACCGTTCACCACATAGCTGCCGCCGGATGAGTCACGGTCATAGCGGGCTAATGCCTGGGTCACGCCGTCGAGCTGGGGCGGTGGTTCTTTGCTGCGGACTGTGCCATCTTCTACCGTATAGACAGGGTAAAAATCACCAGTCTGGCCGTCACCGGCAAAGCCCCAGGCAAGCAGCTTTTGCAGGCGACCTGCACCGGCTTTGTCAAAGCCACGGGTATTTTGTGCGCGGTTGCGTAGTGTGGGGTCTTCCAGCTCGGTGATGATGTGCGGTTGCAGATATACGCCCACGATGACGATACCGACCACGGCAATGGCAAGCATTGCAGGCGGTATGCCGCGCACTGCGCCATCCACATACAGCGCGCCGGATTCGCAGGTCGTCGCGCCGGTGATGGCATTGACGACGATGCGGGCATCACGGATTACTGCGCCGTCTGCCAGCAGCACATCAGCCACGCCTTTGACGCGGGCTTGTAGCAGGCTTTGTGTTTCGTTGAGTTCGTCAGACTGGATGACATGGTCAGCGCGGTACAGCACCGTATCAAACTGCTTCGCTGCGTCGTGCCGGTTCAAATAGCCGGTTAAGTTGATATTTTTATCCATGGTTATCTTTTTCAGAAAGGCAAAACGTAGCGATAAACTTGTTCCGTAGCGCCAGAACGAATCAGGCGCGGGATGCGGTCAAGCATGTAGAGGCGGCCCGGCTTGATGATTTGTTCCGGTGTGAAGTAACGTTGCCCGGCTGGCAGGGCTGCGGCCACTTCGGTGCCGACGAACAAACCCAGCTCGCGGATGTCATGACCTGCGCCGTCGCCATAATCAAAAACGAATTCGACCAATACCCAGCGTGATGGGGTATTGACGATGCGGTACAGGTCACCGCCTGGTACCCTGATGGTGTTCGGTGCATTTGGGTCTAACTCAGGAACAACGAATTGCTTTTGTGATGCCACGCGGCGGCCTATTTCATCCATCAGGCCAATGGCGGTGATGGGTTCGGATACGGGCGCTGCATCCCATGCGGCCAGGCCGTGGCCCCATGCCAGGTGCAGCGGGCGGTTCTTAAATTGTTCGGCCAGCTCGATGCGGCCTTGGTCTTGCAGGACTGCCATGTCAGTGCCTTTCTATGGATTTGAAATTAAGGGGTAGCAGACCGCCCAGCCGCTGGCCCACTGGTCGGCCCAGCCATACACTGGTAAGGCCGGGCTGCAAACTTTGCTTGCTGTACCTGGTGAAATTGCTGTGATAGGTGCAGGCATGGCGCGCGCCATCGGCACAGCACAATATGTAGCGTGGTGATTGCCCAATACAGGCAGCAAAGCCGGTTGATTGACCACGCCGCTGGATAGGTCGCTGATACTGACGACACTGTTTAAACGAATTTCGCTATCGAGTACCCAGCTATCAAGCTGCATCATTGAATCGTCAACAATGGTGTTTAACTGGCGCGGGCGGTGCGCTGCAATGGGTGCCAGTGCTGGCAGCGCATTGACTATGCCTATGTGCGTTTCACCGAAAGACAGCTTGACGCCATCAGTTGCAGGGTCACCAGACCAGATACCAGAATCATCATCAAACAAGCATTGATCAAAGCTGGTGGCATCTAAGCGGCCAGCACGCAGGTCCAGACCGTGATATAGGCGATAAAAGCGGCTGTGTACGGGCAAGGATGCATTCACCACCTGGCGGATACGTGCCAAGTCCAGCGCGGCCGCTGTGGTGCCTGGGTCTATGTGTACAAGGAATTCATCTTCTTCTATCGTGACCTGGTCATAGTCCAGCCAGGACAAGGCGCGCACCACACTGGCGGCGCTGCCGCGTTCCAGCAGCCAGGGCAGGCCAGCGGTGATCAGCTCGGCATTGCTGGCGAAGTGCAGCGAGAATTGCGCCAGGTTCCATTCAGCGGCAAGCCAGGGCTGGAAAGCTGCGGGCATGGTGCTGGCGATGTTTGCCGGTGCGTCTGCAGCAGCGTCCAGATCCGCACGCGGGGCAATGCGTACCAAGTTGCGTTCCAGCTCGCTGGCGTTGGGTGGCAACAGTAATGCTAAGTCAGTCATGCCACACCGCCATCTGTCAGAGTGATGATGCCAGCGATGGCGTATTCATCAGCGGCCAACACTGTATTGCCAGCGGGATGGCCTGCGACCGGAAATTCTACCCGGCTAATACCAGGCTGCTGCAGTTGGGCCGTTACCCATGACTGCGGCACACTGCGGCCCAGGCTGGAATAAGTGGCAAGAGAAGCCATGAATGAGGCGGTTATTTTTGTGACGATATCAGCCGGTGCGCTGGCTTCGCGCCACAATGTTGCAGTGACGTTTAAGGCCACCGGGCGCGCCACGGCCATGCTTACAGGCACACCCAGCGGGCGGGCGTTGGGTGCGTTCATGGCGGCCAGTACGGCGGCGCTGGTGGCCTGCGCCTGGCTGGCGTCAATTAGCCACAACACCACGGCAATGCTGCCGGGTGTTGAGCTGGTGACGTTTGCATCACGCACGTTGGCGCTTGCAGACAGGGCAAGCAAGCGGTATTGCTCTGCCGTGCCATTGCCAGCCAGGGCAGCAATGCGCAACTGTATGCGGCTGCGGTAGCGCTCGTCTGCTTCACCTGGCATGCGTGCCAGATTGTAGAAAGCGCCTTTATGGTCCAGGTCTGTGCCGCTGGCAAAGGCCAGCAGGTTTGCGCGGGAAGCATCATTGATACGGCCACGTAGCAACATCTCCCGATAAGAAAATGCTTCTATTTGTTTGACCAGGGGTTCAGATGGCAAGGCCAGCACATTGGCGGCGCTTGGCTGGCGTTGCAGCAAGTCTTGCTTGTGAACGGTGACCAGGGCTTCAAAGTCCAGCTCTTCGATGACTGCAGGCGGTGGCAGCTTGGTTAAATCAATCATGCTTTTACCGTGACAGGTAAAGACAGGCTAAACGCCTTTGAGGCTCGCACCAGTTGGCCTTTCAAATCAATGATGACTTTACCGGGCGTGTCTGTGCGGTACAGCTTGACTTGCGTGAGCTTGATGCGGGGTTCCCATTTGAGCAAAGCTTCAGCCGTGGCGGCATACAGGCGCACTTGTGTGGTGCCATTGTCTGGCTGGTCTATCAGTTCAAACAACAGGCTGCCATAGTCGCGTCGCATCACGCGGGTGCCTATGGGTGTGGTCAGGATATCGGCAATGCTCTGGCGCAAATGTGCCAGGCCTGCAATACGTTCACCTGTTGAAAGATTCATGCCTGCCATTGTTTTGCCTCAATCCGGTATCAAAAACCAGCTACGGCCGGTGCTGGGGTGGGTGCAACTGGCGTGATGCCCGGCGCGGCATGCGGGTATGCCATTCAATGTCATCCAGGAGGAGCCCTGTACCATGGTTGGGTTGGCATGCGGGACCGGGCCATGCGGGACGATGCGGTCACCCAGCACCACGACAGGTACGCCTTCGACAGCAAAGAAGTCTTGCCCACCAGCGCGGTGCGGGCCGCCTGCGCGGTCCAGGGCTTTAACGGCGATGCCATAGCTCATGATTTGACGCCCTCAAACTTGGGCGTGCGCAAGGTCACGCCATCGTTGCGCAGCTCCAGCGTGGTATTGCCGACGACAAAACTAAACTTGCCCTCTGCAGGCAGTGTGATGATGTAGTGATGCTCTGCGTGGTTGTAGTCCGCCGTCGCGCCGTCTGGGTATTCAGTGCGGGTGTTGTCTGGGTTGGTGTCTGGTGCTGGGTTGTGGTTGCTGGCAATGCCTGGCATGACCACGCCGCCCGCAAATTCACCGGAGGGGGAAAGTAAAATGCATTGTTCGCCAACAGTGGGCGGGTTCCATGTCTTTGTTTTGCCAGCGCGTGCCGTTGCCATGGGCAAAAAGCCGGTTTTGATGTCGCCAATTTGCAGGCGTACTTGCGGTACGCGACCGTGTTTCACTTCGGCAATGGTGCCAAAGCGAATCAGGTTTTCTAGACGGCGGGCGATGTCGGCAAGGTTGTAGTTCATGCCGCCTATGGTGACGGCTTACCGGGTTTAGGTCACGCGCTGGAGAGTTGCTAATTCACATAACAACTTATACATCGCTATTTGATTAATTATCGCTTATTTGGCGTAATGCATTTGCGACAGTTCTATTTTTACATTCACTCGGTTCCGTGCTAGTCACGAAGGTACCATCAAGAGTTAAAATTAGCGAAGCCACTTCCAGTCCTAAGGACTGGTCGACTACAGAAGTAATCATCTCTTTACATGTGTTCATTGCAGCGAAACGGTTCATGTAACGTGCTGCTCGAATTGCAAGGTCTAATGCTAAAGTTTTTTGAACGACAGGAACATCGTCTCCCATAAAAATGGTTTTCATGTGGTTTGCTATGTCTTCGGCATAGCTCCAACTGTAACTTTGATCCTCTACCATTTTCTCATACACTGACAAAAATATTGGGAGGCTATTAATCACAGATTTTTGCTTAATTACACCAAAAAATTTGTCGTGGATTTCAAAACAAATTCGAATTTGATCTGTCTCTTCTATAATTGCAAGTTGCTCTACAAATGTGATTATTTCCTTTGAAAGAAATTTACTTTCTTGTTCGCTCCTATCGCGAATAGCCATAAGCAATTGCTTTACAGTATCAACTCCTTCGGACCTCCCAAGTAGTACGTCATAAGCCGCAACTATTGATTGTTTGAGTTCGGAAAGAGATTGGTAGCGTTGTGTTTTGATGTTTCTGCAACAGCGTTCAATTATATGAAAAATTGGCGCAGGAATTCCTTCTTCGAAAAGGTGCTGCGGATCATTTTTTGTTAATAGTACATAAAATGTTTTACCCAGCATAAATACATCACCTGCAGCATCTGCGTGTTTGAATCCGCCACTTATGAATTCAGGAGGGATGTATCCTTGGGTGCCCCAGCTATTTGAGCTACTGGTGAATGCTGTATGTGATCCGGTTTCCGTGGATAAACCGAAATCTGATACGACTATTTGATTTCCGTTAACTAGGAAGTTTTGTGGCTTAATATCTCGATGAAATTTATTTCTTGAATGAAGTTCTTGAACGCAATCTATCATTTGAAGAAACACTTTTTCCTGATCAACTAACGAATACCTAAGATTGATCGCATGATGTAAAAGATCTCCATTGGGATAATATTTCATTATGAAATATGGCGGATCGTATTCAAGATTGGAGTCCACGACTTGGGCTATTTTCGAGTTATTTTTAAATTCTGAAAGCAACCGGACTTCTCTCTTAAACCGTTTGAGATGTTCATCTGAATTGCCTTTGCAATACTTTAAAACGATGTCGTATTCATAGAATACCTTGACGTGCTTTACATGAAGAATTTCTCCCATTCCGCCAGATTTGCTGCACAATCCTTCGACAACATATTTATTGTCTATGAGGTCATTTTTTTTAAACATATCATCTTAAATTTTATTAAGGAAATAAATAGCAAATTGCATTGCAAATAGTGTAATGCTGATTGCCGCATACTACCTTTGCAGCATGCAATTTTGTTGTTTTTTTGTCCTTGATTTGGCGGCAATATTTATTTCTAAACATCTTAAATTTTTATCTTCTGTTTAATTTGCGATATGTCTCACAATGACCTCGCGTAATTGCTCTAGATTCGCCGTGCTGAAACCAAGCAGTTGTCGCCGGGTATACCTGACTTCTGGACCATCCTTACTTACCTTGTCCTCAAGCCCGTATTGGTGAACCCTCGCAATTCGGGCAACGCGGTCAAAGAAGCCTACAGCAATTTCGTTACCGTCGGCTTTCACTTTCAGGTGTGTGTTTGTGCGCAGTTTGGCAAACATCGCGGCCTTCTGCTTTTTTATTCGTTCCTTCTTATTGCGTAAGTCCTTGCGCGGCTTCCTGGGTGTGTATTGGAGGCCTTCCGGCGTCATTTGCGCTTTGATGCGCTGTTGCTGGGACCGTCTCAAATCCTGCGCCACTTTCAAACTGACTTTGCGCCGGTTGGCCGGATCGAGCTGGGCAAGCAGGACGCTTGCCCATTGTTCTAGCGCCTTGAGATCGTCAGCCATTGTCTTGCGCAGGGTTGAGTAACTGCCACTCTGCAAGCAGGTTGTTGCCGTTGTAGAGCTGCCAGAATGGCGCGGTATAGTCCGGCGCGACGGCTATCTCGCCTGCGTGGGAAATATCAAGCTTGTTGCCGGTCTGCTTGACTATGACGCGCTCGGTAATGTCCAGCTCTAGACTGATATCAACGCTCTCATGATTATTGAAGTCAACAATAAAGCGTATGCCTTTATTACTCTTGTCTTCGTTGCGCAGCAAGTCTGCCTGGTGCACTGCCACCCAATCCAGCAATGGCACCATGAGCGCATCTTCTTCGCCACCGTAGTCGGTCACAATGACATTCAAGACATAGGCATATTCAAAAGATCGTGAAGCCGTGCGCGTGGTGCGCAAGCTGCCTTTGTCTGCAAACACAAGCAGCTTGTCTGGGTTGCGCTTTAAATCGGGCAAGGCGGCTGTTAGGTGGGCGCGCAGGCTATTTGGTTTGTACATGATTGGTAATGGCCCTGATTGCCTGGTAGCTGTCTATACAGGCGTTTAATTGCCTGATGGCGTCGTCACCGTCTGCGGCGATGGCTGCAAGAGCTGCTCCAGCCTCTGGCGTAAGTTGGGCTCGCGCTTGGTCGCTATTGCTGAATCCAGCGGCGGTATTTGTGCCGGTACGGGCGCTGCAAGCTTTGACGGGGATTGACAGGCGCACAGCACCAGTACGCACGTCATCAATAAACTTGTCGCGTTTGTCTTTTTCATCTTGCATTTCCTTTTGGTGGGTGGTGGCAATGGCGGCCAGGCTGCGGGACATGAGCTTTTCATTTTCTCGTGCGGTGGCGGTGGCTTCTGCTTTGTCCTTTTCAATCTGGGCGGTGAGTTTGTCTACCTGGTGTATGGCGTCTTTGTATTTGACGACACAGAACAGGACGGCGGCTGCTACTGCCAGGGCTATCCATGGACGTGGGTCCAGTGCTTTGATGATGTTGAGCATTCATTCACCTATGCGGGTTTGAGGCAGAGTTCACGCTCTGCGGCGCGGCGCTTGGTCAGACCTCGCAATACAATATGATTTGCTGTATTCCAGTAAGGTAATTGGTTGCATGCGCCGGTGTAGTCGCCTTTGTTGAGCAAAGTAATCATGGTGGATGGCTTGCCGTTTTCCAGCACGCAGAAACCGTCTTTGACGCCTTTGCGGCCCGGCCCCACGTTGAACACAAAGCTTGTGAATGCGGCGCGCTGGTTGTCGTTGAGTGGGACTTTCAGGCAGCTTTCCATTGATACCTTGGCTTTGAGTAGGTCTTGTACTGTCATGTCGTCGCATTGCTCTATGGTGGCAGTCTGGCCCAGCTTGACGCCACCAGTGTGGCCCCGGCAAATCGTGGGGATGCTGACTGGATCAAGGTAGGCGGTTTGCCTGGTGCCTTCAAACAGGACAATCAAGGGCAAGGCTGCAGCAATGCCGGCAGCTATCAGTTTTTGTTTGATATCTGTACACATTGTTGATTTTTTCCTTTCTGTGCATTGGCACGACGGTTCAGCCAGGGCTTTAACATCTTGTCGCGTATAAAAAACGTGATCTGCAGCACGGTATAAATAATCGTCAGAATGAATACCCATTCATTGAGGGGAATGCCTAGCAAGGTGATTGCACTGATGGCGATTGGTGGCATAGATTTCACTGTTTCCATGGGGTAATCGATCATGGTTAGTCCCACAAGTTAATCATTTGCAGCGTTGGCGCTGCAGGTGCGCGGTCTGGCAATGTGATAGCTTTGCCCATGGGCAGGAATGCGCCCAAGCTGGTAATGCCGGGGTTTAAGGCCAGCACTGCTGCGATGCCTGCTGTGCTGCCCAAGTGACGCCAGATCAGCAGGTCGAGGGTGTCGTTTTGTTGGGCGCGGACGATCATGTCTAAATCAGCTCTACCGTGACTTGGTGGCGGCCCATGAGCTTAGATATCGCCCAGGCTGCATTCCTGCGTTCTTCGTCAGGGCCATTTGCCAGAAAGCCGACCAGCTTCTTGTCATCCAGTGACGTGGCGGTGGTGTCGTAATCCTTGTAACGTTCAATCAGATCCGCTTTTGCCGTGCAATAGACAGCGCGCAGGTAGTGGGATATCAGGACGCTTTGCCGGTTGACCTGTGCCGCTGGGATAGCCGCCATGCAGCTGTGTCCTGCGCTTTGCGCTGATGCCTTCAGCTCTTTCACCTGGTCATTGACAAAGATGATGGCGTCCACGGTGGCCGCGATCAGTCTGGCATCAGTGACAGTGCCGTCCAGCCTGATGGCGTCGCGCATGGCGATGACATCCAGATCCGGGAAGAATCCATCATTGGTGATGATGTTGTCTGGCTGGCTTGCGCTGGTCGGGCCGCCTGGTGCGTTGGCAATAAATGAGGGCATGGGTCTGGATCTTCATTGAGTCAATCAAGTGGGCGGTGGGTGGGCTGTCACAGGGTAAATGGCTAGAAATACCTGATCGGCCCACGCCGCCCGGCGCCGGAGGGTGCCTGGTTACGTAGGCGGGGTGCCGCTATCGCCTACGATGTTCTTGAGACGGCGTTCCAGCCGTTCTATGTCTTTCTTGACGCCTATGTTTTGGAACAGATCAAGGGCGCGGCGCAGGTTGTCCAGTGCCTTGCTGGCGGCTTCTTCTGGCAACTGGTCAAAGTCAATGTCACCATTGCCCATCTTGTCGATCTGGGCATAGCCAAGCGCCTTGTACAGCTTGGCGCTGGCCTGGTCTGGGACATCTGCATTGACGGTCAGCAGTTGCACGGCCCTGAGTGTTTCCACGGCTGCAGCCGTGCTTTCAAAGCGGCCTTCGAGATATGCGCCGGGGATTTCGTCCAACAGCATGGTGGACACATCACGGGCGTACTGGTCTGGCAGGCTCAGGTTATGAACCAGGCAGTATTGCGCGATGTCCAGGGCGCGGGCATAGGTGCCAGCATCGATATGCCAGACTAGGACGGTGGTTAATACCTGGTCTTGCGCGCCGTTGCCGCTCTCCAGTGCGCCGTCTATCCAGTCATCGTATTCAGGCAGAATTTCGCGCTTGAGTTCGATTTTTCGCTGGATAGACTTGATGGCCTTGAGCCTTTGCTTGTCGTTGATGAGCTTGGCAAGCATCAGCTCGTAGGCGTTGCCGGTGAGTTCGCCGCCTTGGTTACTTTGTGCATTGGCCCGCTCGGCGGTGATACGGGCAAAGTGGCGCATGGCCAGGCTGGTGTGTGACATGATCAGGCCACCAGCTCAATATGTTCGATGGCTGCAGCAATGCCGTAATCTTCCACGACATAGGCATCATTCGAGGATTCATAGTTTTCTATACGGTCACGCTTAGGGTTTTCCATCACTTGACGGCGTCGCGCACCTTCTTGGAAGTAGATAGACAGATTGTCATAGCGCGTAATCAGGATGCTGTTTGCCGGGAAGTAAGGCACTGTTGCCGCCTGCAGGCCACCGATGCGTTTTTGGCTGATGATGATGTCAGATGCCAGGGTTTCGGTTGGTGCCTGATTCTTGTTCACCAGGGGGAAATATTTGTCATGCATGAGCTGGCGGCCGACGATGCATACCAGGCCCGCATCTTCGCGGAACCATGGGTCCAGAAGATTGATGGCGTCATACACGGCGGCGTCCAGATTGGCGAAGTCGCCACCGGCACCGATTTTGATCTTGTTGAGCGTACCGCCGGAAGACAAGACGCGTTCGGGGGCGTTTTCTCGCATTTGCTGCAGCCAGCCTTTATTTACGTCCTGCAGCAGCGGGTAAGTAGCGATATTGGTATTGGGGGCCACGGCAGTGCCGTTAAAGCCGATGACCATGCGGTCCAGCGCCTGGCGTTTGACGATGACGTCGCGGATACGGGTTTGGAAATCGGCAAACTTGGCCCAGGCATCAAGCTTTGCATACGGGATATGCGTATCAAAATCAGTCTTGGCACAGCGGTAGCGGTCATTGGACAGGCTGGTCAAATCGCGGGTCTGTCTTTCTGTTTGGGTAGTATCTGTGCGGCTGGCGACCGGGCTGGTAATGCCGAGGTGCAGCTTTTCGCCTTCCATCTCGGTCACGCCGATGATGTTAATTTTGCTCAAGAACTCGCTGGATTCTTGTATTTTGGTTTCCAGCTTTTGTTGCACTGTGGGGGCGATGCTAAAGGTCTTGGTGGCGTCATCAACGCCGTTGAGTTCGCTCAGGCGGGCCAGCAAGGAATTGAAGGCCAGGCGGGTATTGTTTCTCATGCGTGCTTACTCCGTTGTTTTGTGTGTGTGTGTTGGTGTTGTGCTGTTTGCGATGGTTTGCAGGGTTTAGCAGTCGGTTTGTTCTGCGCCGTTGCCGCCTGTGGCAGTGGGCCTGCTGGTCTGGCCGCCGGGTTCTTTGTCGAGTTGGTTTTTCAGGCTGCTGAAATTGTCGGTGACGGTTTTGAGGTTTTTTTCCAGCTCGGAAATACGTTTGTTTGATTCGCTAAAACGCTGTTCTTGGTCTGCGGTGTGTTCCACTACGGTTTCAATTGCCTGACCGAGATCATCAAAGCGGGCATCGTCACCGCCTTTTTTGCTGTTGAATACTTTCAGCAGGTCTTTGACTTTTGCAGCCAGGCTGGTGGTTTCAGTGTTGACTTCTTCAAATTCAAGATTCACTTCGACGGCAGCAGAGAACAGGTGCGCAGGGTTGGTTTTACGGCCTGCAAAGGGGTTGGCGTTGGGATTACTGGCCGCAAAGCTCAATACTTCAGTACCGAGACTGGCGGGGCTGTCGGTAATACCCAGGCCGACAAGATAAGCTTCGCCAGTGTCGGCGAATTTGTCGTTAATCTCTACGCTGGTGTAAATCTTCTGTTTGGCTTTGGACAGTGCCACCAAATCAGGCGTCGGTTCGATTTGGGCATACAGGGCCAGCTTTTTACTGCCGTCTATGGTGACTTCTTCGGCCTTGACCGCTGTTACATCGCCGTAGGCTTTGAAGGGGCTATCTGGCACAGTGCCGCGGATGTGTTCTAACCAGATGCGTGCGCCATAGGTCTTGGGATCGAAATTCTTTGCCATTTGCTCGATCCAACTCCGATCAATTTTGCGGCCGTCAGTGGTTGCGCCTTCAACTGCAACGCGGAAAAATTTTGATGTGAATTTTTTGGTGGACATGATGAAATAGGGGGCTTGGCGGTTGATGAGTGCCCATAGTCTTACTTGCGTTGACTCTGTTCAACGGCCAGGGAGTTGTTAAGATTTATATCAACTTGGCCGCGCTGCCTGCGCGCCCGCGATGCCCGTAATCTGGCGGCATGATTGATCTTGCCGACGACGACACGTCTGAAATTTCCCACGATAACGAATTGGATGCGCCTGCTGATGGCGCAACGGTTGCTCCTACCTACGACCTGAAGAAACACGCTCAGGCCTTGTACTGGCAGGGCTGGCGGATTTCTTCCATTGCCCGGCATCTGGAGATTGCACGCACTACGGTGCAGAGCTGGTGCGACCGTGAGAAGTGGGACGAGACCCCGTTCATAGAAAAAATTGAAGCCAGCCTTGAAACGCGCCTCGTGCAGTTGATTGCCAAGGAAGTGAAGACCGGTGGCGACTTTAAGGAAATAGATTTGCTGATGCGCCAGGCTGTGCAGACGGCGCGTGTACGCCGTTATGAGGCACCTGGCGGCAATGAAGTGGATTTGAATCCCAAACTGGCAAACCGCAATGCAGGACCAAAGAAGAAACCCACGCGCAACGATTACAGCGACGAGCAGCGCGACCAATTGTTAGAGGCCTTCAGGAACTCACTTTTTGACTATCAAAAGGTATGGCTGCGTAATGGGCATGAGCGTACGCGGGTGATACTCAAATCACGCCAGATTGGTGCTACCTGGTACTTTGCGCGGGAGGCCTTGGCTGATGCCATGGAGACCGGGCGCAATCAGATTTTTTTATCTGCGTCTAAAGCGCAGGCGCACGTATTCAAACAATACATTATCCAGTTTGCCAAAGAGGCTGCGGGCATCGAGCTGGCGGGGGACCCTATTGTGTTGCCGAATGGCGCGCATCTTTACTTCTTGGGTACTAATGCCAGGACAGCCCAGGGTTATCACGGCAATTTTTACTTTGATGAATTTTTCTGGACTCATAAATTTCAGGAATTGAACAAGGTGGCGTCAGGTATGGCGCTACATAAGCAATGGCGTAAAACCTATTTTTCCACGCCATCAAGCATCACGCACGAGGCTTACCCATTCTGGACCGGTGAGCTGTTCAACAAGCGGCGGCCTAAAAAAGACCAGGTCAATATTGATATCAGTCACAAGCGGCTTGCCTCTGGCTTTACGGGTGAAGACAAGATGTGGCGGCAAATCGTCACCATTATGGACGCTCAGGCGGGTGGCTGTGATCTGTTCGATATTGACGAGCTGCGCCTGTATGAGTACAGCCCAGATCAGTTTGAAAACCTGCTGATGTGTCAGTTTATTGATGATACGGCGTCTGTTTTCCCGCTGCAGGAGCTTCAAAAGTGCATGGTGGATGCCTGGGTGGATTGGACAGACTTCAAGCCATTCACCACGCGGCCTTATGGGGATAACCCGGTCTGGATAGGGTATGACCCGGCATTCACTGGCGATAGTGCAGGACTGGTGATCCTTGCGCCACCGCGCACGCCTGGGGGGAAATTCCGGGTGTTGGAGCGCATGCAGTTCAGGGGCATGGACTTTGCAGCCCAGGCAGAACAGATACGGCAATCCACCATTCGCTATCACGTTGCTTTTATTGGCATTGACGCCACCGGCATGGGTGAAGGTGTGCACCAGCTGGTGAAGAACTTCTATCCCAATGTGACCAAGATTAACTACGACCCGGCTGTGAAGAGCCGCATGGTCATCAAAGCCCGCGACGTGATCAGCAAGGGGCGTCTGGAATTTGACGCAGGGGCCACGGATCTGGCGCAGGCATTCATGACGATTAAAAAGACGCTGACGGCCAGCGGCCAGCATGTGACCTATGTGGCAGACCGTAGCGAAGAAACTGGGCATGCAGACCTTGCCTGGGCGTGTATGCATGCGCTGGACCATGAGCCATTGGACGGCGGTATCAGCAGCAATCAATCATTTATGGAGGTGTATTCATGAGCAAGAGAAAGCGGCTCGGCAGTTTCAATGCTGGGGCAAGTAGTCAGGCTGAAGCGGTGCCAGCCTTGCCAGTGTCGCCGGGTGCTGAGGTGTTCAGTTTTGGCGACCCTACGCCGGTATTAGACCGGTCTGAAATTCTGGACTATATCGAGTGCTGGACGAATGGGCGGTATTACGAGCCGCCTATCAGTTGGGACGGTCTGGCTAAGTCTTTCAGGGCTAGCGTGCACCATTCAACAGCAATCTACGTAAAGCGCAACTTGCTGGCGGCCACCTTTGTGCCGCATGCCTTGCTGTCACGCGAGGCATTTAGCCGGTTTGCGCTGGATTTTCTTGTCTTTGGCAATGCCTATCTGGAAAACCGTAAAAGCCGCACCGGCAAGCCTTTGCAGCTTGAGCCTGCGCTTGCCAAGTATATGCGCCGGTGCAGTGATGATCTGAATCAATACGCTTTTGTGCGTGGCTGGCAGGAAGATCATGTGTTTGAGGCGGGGGCGATTTTCCACTTGATGGAACCGGACATTAACCAGGAGGTGTACGGCCTGCCTGAGTATTTAAGTGCTCTGCATTCTGCCTGGCTTAATGAGGCGGCGACGCTGTTCAGGCGCAAGTATTACAAGAACGGCTCACACGCTGGTTTCATCTTGTACATGACCGACCCAGCTCAGAATCAAAGTGACGTCGACAACATGCGCCAGGCGCTGCGCGATAGTAAAGGGCCAGGCAATTTCCGCAATGTGTTCATGTATGCGCCGAACGGAAAGAAAGACGGCATCCAGATATTGCCGGTGTCTGAGGTGGCGGCCAAGGATGAATTCTTCAGCATCAAGAACGTAACACGCGATGACATGCTGGCCGCGCACCGGGTACCGCCCCAGCTGCTGGGCCTGGTGCCAAACAATACCGGTGGTTTCGGGGATGTAGAGAAAGCGGCCAAGGTGTTTTCTATGCATGAGCTAGAGCCGCTGCAGGCGCGTTTCAGAGAGTGCAACGAGTGGATAGGCGAGGAAGTAATCCGATTTACCCCATATTCTTTAGGTGACGCAGGAGGCACCACAAAATGAGTGATATCGCTGACAGCGCAGATGCGCGCATTAGTCTTGACCTTGAGTTTGCCTTGAATAACATGCACCGTTATGCGGTGGTTGAGCCCGACTTACATTGCTTGTTTTGTGACCAGGCTATTGAGCCTGGTGCGCTTTTCTGTAATTTAGACTGCCGTGACGATCATGAGCGTTTGCAGGCGTCAAAAAGGCGATCAGGGTTTATATGACTTGAGTCACTCGTCCTTGTTTTCTTTAGGTGCTTGCATTGTGATTACCATCTGGGCTTGATTATCTTGGATCGGTGGTTCATATGTGCTGGCGCTTGTGGAAATCCGTAAGGCGTAATTGAATTCCTCTTCGTTTATGTCGTATTCAATTGGTAGATTAGGAATAGATTTAAGTTCATCGACGATTGTGCCGACAGTTATATTTGCGTGGTTGTGGATCAGTTGCATCAAGCCCATAAATTCGTCCGGATCAATATCTTTTGGTGATATGTCTTCGAATTTCGCAACCCATTCACCTTTTTTATTGAATTTGAATTTGGGTTTATGCTTGCCCGCGTCAGAATGTGCAAGGCTGGTGTCTCTATATGTCTGGAGTTTTTCATGCAATAGCTTTTGATCTTCTGTAGCGTCATCTTCTGGAAAAATATAGTTATCACTTTTCACTTTAAAGCCATCTGCACGGTTACCAGAAAAGGGACGAATATAGGCTACTACTGCAGAATGAAGCAATGCTTCAGGGATTGCTTTTTTGTCCTGCTCAAACATGCCATCTGTGTTTTTATCTGCGATCCAGGTTCTGTACGCGCTAAGTTTTTCCATTGCCCAGTCCATGTCTTGCATGGTGCGTATTGCACGATATAGTTGGATTTGTTTTAGCTCTAGCGGATCAGGGACAGGGAGAGCATTTTTCTTTGTTGCTTGTGGTGGTGGCGTGCCTTGATTGTTTTGATTTTTGTTCGACATAATATTTATCAGTGGTGTCAAAAAATGGTTGCACTAGTGTCAGAATATGGTACTATTCTACACATGAAAAGCGCACACACAAAAACCCTGAAAATCATTTTTACTAACCCTGTTTCCATGACACTGGAATGGGCGCAAATTGAGTCTCTGTTTGTGTCGCTAGGCGCGAAAACTATCGAAGGGCGCGGCTCGCGGGTTCGTTTCTTGTTAAATGATGTGGTGGGCACTTTCCACCGGCCACATCCGCAAAAAGAAGCCAAAGCTTACCAAGTACGCGATGCGCGTGAATTTCTTCAATCAGCAGGCATCAAGCCGGAATAGGAGTAAATATGGGAATGATGACTTATAAGGGCTATGCGGCCCGCATTGAATACAGCGAAGATGATAATTGCTTCGTCGGTCACGTCGCTGGTATCCGTGATGTGGTTGGCTTCCATGGCGATTCAGTCAGTGAATTGAAAACAGCTTTTGAAGAGGCTGTCGATGATTATCTGGAGGTTGCAGAGAAGACCGGCAGGCCAGCGCAAAAACCATATTCAGGTAATATGCGCTTGAGAATTTCACCAGAGACGCATGCTAGGGCCGCCATGTACGCAGAGGCATCCGGCAAGAGTTTAAACACCTGGGTTTCTGATCTGTTGGAAACACATACACATTAGTCGCTTCGCTCCCCAGAAGCTCAATAAAGCCGCCTTGTGCGGCTTTTGTTGTCTATTAACAATAAATTATTAGTTAAAAAGAACCAAACTCTAGAGGTTGAATTCCCGTAGCAAGTATTGATGCCATTTGGCTGTAATAGCTAAAAATTTCAGCATAATTTGCTCGCACTGAAGCGCCTCCTTCTGAGACGTCAATTTCGATTGCAGGCGGCCAACGTCTATCATCAACTGTCGGCATAGATTCTTTGGCTAGTGCTAAAAGGTTATTGTAATTGCTAGCAAATGTGCTGTAAGGCCTTTGTTCGCGCTCTTTGACTGTCATCTTTTCTAAAGATTTGGCTGCTGCTTGAGTTTGCGAATGCAGTTCTTCTGCTGAAGTGGTCATATTAATTTCTCCATTGATGTGTTTTTAGTACTTATTAAGATCAAGATAAATGCTTGCTGCCTAAAAAGCAATTTGCCAATTGTTAAATTTTGCCAAATTTGCAATATCGCGCAAGTTAAATTAGTTGCATATTTAATAATTGCTAGGTCGTATGGCGGTAATAAAATGGGTTGGGTATATCTCTGCTTTATCTGAGCAACTTCATTCGAGTGTTGTATCCAACACGATCAATTAGCATATAGTTAAGGCAAAATTGTCTGACAAAGATGCACGCCACATGATTACCACCTGGCATGGCCGCCTACCCTTTGGTCTGGCAAATCCCTCAGAAAAATTTTAATACAGCAATTTTATTCCCATTTCAAGCTCTGGCGCGCAGACATCCCCCCACCACGCCTGCCCGCTAAATGAGTCTCTTTTTACTCAAATATGCGTCACCATTTAGAGTCAAGCCCAGCTTACGTTTGCGGCCACCCGGATAGCATCAAATGATGACGCATTTTGACGCAAATTTTCATGGCATGCGCGTATTGAAAGTCGCGGTTTTGAATTCGCGTTGAAGGTGGGATTTTAAGCGGGGCTAGGGAAAAGAGTAATTTAAGTAAGTCGAGAAAAAAAGATGGCCTAAGTATTTGATTTGTATAGGGATATTATCTTACATTTTTATGTAATATTCTGTAATTCAAAAGGTAAGAAAAATCTAAGTGCTTGATATTAAAGGATATTTAAAAAGTGAAAAAACACTCTTTATATAGGTAATTAGCTTACTTCTTCATTACATAATTCTTACAGTTTGCTATTCTCTTAAAAGCCTTATGTATCAATGGTTTTCAGGCAATCAAAAATTAATCTTACTTAAATTACTCTTTTCCCGAGGGGTACTTTATTTTAGAACGATCGTTTGTTCTGGCTTGAATCTGCCCCAATGTGTTCAATACTGGCTAGCATATCTATACCTGGCTAATGCTGGTTAAATCATTTCCGCAAAGGGGTATTTTCGGCCAACTGCGTCATAGGGAAAACGGGTTTTATGGCGAAGGGGGCAGACGGAAACGATTTTTTGTTACGCGCTTGATTTGATTGATTTATGGGGAGAACTTGAAAACTGGCGAGGTGTTATAGCCTTCGTGAGTTCGAATCTCACAGCTTCCGCCATTTACCTATATAAATCAAAGACTTATAAAACTTAGGTGTAATACTTAACTTACTGCCTAAAGGTTTATAACGTCAAATATCTCAAGATCATTTAGGCTTAAATTAGGCTTAAAAAAATCTCTCCCAAATTGTACCATCGCAAGTTCTTTTGCCACGTCGATATAGGCAAGGCATTCTTGCTTGGGCGACCTCCAGAACTTTTCAATAAATTTATTGTAAAGTCCTCGCCCTCTATGAAACCATACTTTGCAATACGTCCTTTTATCTGGCTATAGAGCTTACTTTCTGCCTCAAGAGGTTTTCCATAAATTTATGGTAAAGCCCTTGTTTTGACTGGATTTATAGCCACAAAATTTGATGCTCCTCCTTGCTGTTGACTATCTAATATTAAATCCGAATTTGGATTTAATTCAAAAGCTGGTCGTCCTGTACCATCGCTAGACGAGTCCCCATATTTGGGGAGCAGGTCAGGCTAACAAAATGGCCTAGCTGCAAGGACTCTATGAGCGTCAAATGAGCAAATTCCATTTGTTGCTCCTGGTTGTTGGGGGGATTGCCCGTCATGCTGACGGGCGGTTTGTTTTCTTAGGTGGTGATTTGCTTGGCAAAGTCAGCCAGGTAACGGTCTGTGATGCGCTGTTGCAGTACCAGGTCTTCGACTGGTGGCACCGGTGTGTAATCGTAGTCAATGACTAATGAGCCGATTTTGAGACTGTCCTTACTATTGGCTGCAGGGTCAAACCAGGCTTTGCCGTCAATAATCAATCCGGCCGTTTTTAGGGCGCGGAATTTGGCGTTAATGGATTCAATCAGGTCACGCACTAAAGACGGGTGCATGGGCTTATCTACATAGGTGAAATGCACTTCTGCAATGGTGTCAGCCAGAACTTGCGCGGTGCGTGTGTAGTTCTCAAAGAAAAAGAATTCTGCTTCCTCGGCCGTGCGGCTACCCCAGAAGCGGTAGCCGGTTTTGTTAATCAGGGTGGTGACGCCTGCAGCGTTCAACACACCAGCATCTGTGGCCGATGATTGCAGATCCCAGAACACGTCCCGCGCTATGCCCGTCGGGCCATTTACCACGACATTGGATAAAGACTTGTGCCAGCCTGTGTCATTGTCAATCTTGGCACGCAGGCCAAGGGCGTAGGCGACGGCCGGTATCGATGCGCTGGCATTGCTGGCCGTGTCGAAGTGCACAAAGTCAGGCCAGATAATCATGACCTCGCGCTGGCCGAAGTGCTGACGGTACCCAGCTATCAAGTTGCATCATTGAATCGTCAACGATGGTGTTTAACTGGCGCGGGCGGTGCGCCGCAATGGGTGCCAGGGCTGGCGGTGCATTGACTATGCCTATGTGCGTTTCACCGAAAGACAGCTTTACACCATCAGTTGCAGGGTCACCGGACCAGATGCCAGAATCATCATCAAACAAACACTGATCAAAGCTAGTAGCGTCAAAGCGGCCAGCACGCAGGTCCAGACCGTGATAAAGCCGATAAAAACGGCTGTGTGCGGGCAAGGATGCATTCACCACCTGGCGTATACGTGCCAGATCCAGCGCGGCCGCCGTGGTGCCTGGGTCGATGTGTACTAAAAATTCATCCTCTTCCAGCGTCACATTGTCGTAAGCCAACCAGGACAAGGCGCGCACCGCACTGGCGGCGCTGCCGCGTTCTAGCAGCCAGGGCAAGCCAGCGGCGATCAGCTCGGCATTGCTGGGGAAGTGCAGCGAGAATTGCGCCAGGTTCCATTCAGCGGCAAGCCAGGGCTGGAAAGCTGCGGGCATGGTACTGGCAATGTTTGCCGGTGCGTCTGCAGCCGTGTCCAGATCCGCACGCGGCGCGATGCGTACCAGGTTGCGTTCCAGCTCGCTGGCGTTGGGTGGCAGCAGTAAAGCCAAGTCCGTCATGCCACACCGCCATCAGTCAGGGAGATGGCGCCAGCGATGGCGTATTCATCTGCGGCCAGCACGGTATTGCTGGCGGGTTGGCCTGCAATGGGGAATTCCACCCGGCTGATACCTGGTTGCTGTAGTTGCGCGGTTACCCAGGACAGCTGCACAGTGCGGCCCAGGCTGGCATAAGTAGATAGCGCGGCGGTCAAAGAAGAGGCAATTTTTGTGACGATATCGGCCGGGGCGCTGGCTTCGCGCCATAGGGTTGCAGTGACGTTCAAGACCACAGGGCGCGCCACGGCCACGCTGACAGGCACACCCAGCGGGCGGGCGTTGGGCGCGTTCATGGCGGCCAGCACGGCGTCGCTGGTGGCTTGCGCCTGGCTTGCGTCGATCAGCCACAGCACCACGGCAATGCTGCCGGGTGTTGAGCGCGCACGTTGGCGCTGGCAGACAGGGCAAGCAAGCGGTATTGTTCTGCCGTGCCATTGCCAGCCAGGGCGGCAATGCGCAACTGTATGCGGTTGCGGTAGCGGTCGTCTGCTTCACCTGCTTGGCGTGCAAGGCCATAGAATGCGCCTTTGTGGCCCAGGTCTGTGCCAGTGGCAAAGGCCAGCAGATTGGCGCGGGCTGCATCGTTGACGCGGCCGCGCAAGAGCATTTCACGATAAGCAAAGGCTTCTACCTGCTTGACCAGCGGTTCAGACGGCAAGGCCAGCACATTGGCGGCGCTTGGCTGGCGTTGCAGCAAGTCTTGTTTGTGGGCCGTGACCAGAGCTTCAAAATCCAGCTCTTCGATGACTGCAGGCGATGGCAGCTTGGTTAACTCAATCATGCTTTCACCGTGACTGGTATAGACGGGCTAAACGCCTTGGAGGCGCGCACCAGTTGGCCTTTTAAATCAATGATGACTTTACCGGGCGTGCCAGTGCGGTACAGCTTGATTTGCGTTAACTTGATGCGTGGTTCCCATTTGAGCAGGGCTTCAGCCGAGGCGGCATACAGGCGCACTTGCGTGGTGCCGTTGTCTGGTTGGTCTATCAGTTCAAACAGCAAGCTGCCATAGTCACGGCGCATCACGCGGGTGCCTATGGGTGTGGTCAAGATATCGGCAATGCTCTGGCGTAAATGCGCCAGGCCTGCGAGTCTTTCACCAGTGATTAAATTCATGCCTGCCATTTCAGCGTCTCAGTCTGGTATCAAAAACCAGCTACGGCCGGTGCTGGGGTGGGTGCAACTGGCGTGATGCCCGGCGCGGCATGCGGGTATGCCGTTCAAGGTCATCCATGAGGAACCCTCTACCATCACCGGGTTGGCATGCGGTACCGGGCCATGTGGGACGATGCGGTCACCCAGCACCACGACAGGCACGCCATCGACAGCAAAGAAGTCTTGTCCACCAGCGCGGTGCGGGCCACCTGCGCGGTCCAGGGCTTTTACGGCGATACCATGGCTCATGATTTGACGCCCTCAAATTTAGGCGTGCGCAATGTCACGCCATCGTTACGCAGTTCCAGCGTGGTATTACCCACGACAAAACTAAACTTACCTTCTGTTGGCAAAGTGATGGTGTAGTGGTGATCGGCGTGGTTGTAATCAGCCGTCGCGCCGTCTGGGTATTCGGTGCGGGTGTTGTCTGGGTTGGTGTCTGGTGCTGGGTTATGGTTGCTGGCAATGCCTGGCAGGACCACACCGCCCGCAAATTCACCGGAGGGTGAAAGCAAAACGCATTGTTCGCCAACAGTGGGCGGGTTCCATGTCTTTGTTTTGCCTGCGCGTGCCGTTGCCATCGGCAAGAAGCCGGTTTTGATATCGCCAATACGCAGACGCACTTGCGGCACGCTGCCGTGCTTCACTTCGGCAATGGTGCCAAAACGGACGAGATTTTCTAAGCGGCGGGAGAGGTCGGCAAGGGTGAATTCCATGCCGACTATGATGACGTGACCGGGCTAGCCAGTCACGCGGGGAGGGGTTGCTAAGCGGCTTAGTAACTCAGCGGCGTTTACGCGTGCGCGAGAAATTTATCAATTTTGTATGATGGGTATCGATATTCAAGGCAAGGGCGAGCGAAACTACTCATTTCTCTGCAACGTGTAAATTTCAATTTTGATCTTCGTTCCCGTTTATATAATCTTCCACAACTTTGAATGTCTTCGGGCATTGTTGTTTTAGATAGCCGTATCCAAATCCATCGGACTCTACCTCTAATATTTCAGATCCATAGGTTATTTGGAACTTAGGTACGTCGTAATTACTTGGTATTGCTACTACTTTTCCCCAGCAAGTAAATTCAACATCAACTCTGACATCTTGAGTGGTTAGCGCATTCACCAATGACATTTTACTTGGAGCAGGATACATTACAGGTTCACTTTCCCCATGACCATTTATGGTGCGAACACCATAAAGCCTAACTTTGTTCGCCATTTTATATACCCTAATTGAAATGCACATAGCAAATTGCAAGAAGCTTATTTGAGGCTAGACTATCTAATTAATGAAAGGTGAGGCAAGTCATCAATGGTTATTCAGTATTATGTCTATGTCCTCAGAAGTTGCCGTAGTATTTTTGAACAGAAGTTGTGCTAGCCGTTCCACGGAATCCCAATGCTTTTCAAGCTCTAACCGAGCATTTGCATGATGGAAGTCGTACTTTTGGCTATGCTCGGTATTTTTTATTTTTTCTACGGCCTTCATATATTCAGACCCAGATGCATTCTTGCTTGGTTTGATATTGGCATCACTTTCGGATCCAATGTGTTCCGCAACAGTTCCAGCACTGAGAATGATCGCGAGGTCTTTACTCACATCAGGGTCATTTTTTGACTCTTCGTGTGGCGGCATCCCATTCTCGATGCACTTGGACCTACTCAATGAAATAAACGTTTCTCCAGATCCAAAATTTAACAGAGTAATGTCACCAATTACGCGATGGTATTTAGAGTGATGTGCAACCACTGCTATGCCCGCTTGATAGTATGCAGCAGCCAGTTCTTGTTTCATAAGTTTCCTAAAATTTAATGTATTTTTCAGCCAGTAGACAGCCACATAATACCGAGGCAGTGAATGCAATTTCGCGAAATATTCTTACTAGACCTTGTACGTTACCCCCTCCCTGTTAAGCATAAATACTTAGTCGGGAAGAGGGCATGCATCGATTTGTTTCCAACTGTGTGCACCACTCACTTTTTAGTTGTTGACTTAAAAACTGAAGGTTTAGTGACTGTAACTACAGGTGCTCTCGCAGCCGGTTTTGCAGCGGCTTTTTTCGCAGCTGGCTTTGCAGCAGCTTTTGCGGCCGGTTTTGCAGCGGCTTTTTTCGCAGCTGGCTTTGCAGCAGCTTTTGCGGCCGGTTTTGCAGCGGCTTTTTTCGCGGCTGGCTTTGCAGCAGCTTTTGCGGCCGGTTTTGCAGCGGCTTTTTTCGCGGCTGGCTTTGGAGCTTTCTCAGCTGGCTTCCTACTGCGCCGAATCCAATCTGTAGTTATCTGATGACCTGCTGGCTTTACGTCAGTTTCAATTAATTCTTCGAATTCCTCAACCAGTTCCGCTATCTCAGGGTCGTCACTACTTCCACCTTGAAGTATGGCTAGATTGATTTTATACATTAAGGCATCCGCACGCTTTTGGTCTGCAACGTGCTTGGCGCTCAATTTTTTCTCGTTGTTCCAACTGAGATATTTTCCATATAGCGTCATACAGAGTTTTAATGCAGTTTGAGCCGCCGCTTTGGTGAATAAAAGTGTTCCAGGTTCAAGCATACAATTTCCTTTGATATAAGAATATTTAAATTTTTTAATTTCAAATTAGTTCAGATTTCACCGGGTATTACGGTCCACTTGATATTTTCGATATCAATTATTTAAAACATGATTAATTAGTATAGAAAAATTAGCATGTATTGCATCATCGCTTTTGTCAACCAAAATCAAATGAAATGCCCACTATAAGGACGTCTGCGTTGTGTTTAAGTGAAAAATTACGCCTCAATCGTCCCATTCCCCAGGGCTTTGAAGATGTAACACTTCATTGACTTGCCAGCGATGGCGCTGTTGACGACGGTGTTTATTAGGTAGGAGTTGTATTTGCTTAGGTGGATGTTGCGGCGGATCTCCTGGCGGTTGGGGAGGGGGATTTTGTTCTCCTGGGCGAGTCTTACCACTTCGTTGATGTTGATGGCGATGATGCTGGTGTCGCGGGCGTGGTTGGTTTTGATGCCCAGGTTGTTGAGTTCTTCGATGGCATCCCAGAATTCTGTCATGACAGCGGGTTCGTCTGGCTCTGTGCTGCCGAGGACGGCCAGGGCAGGGGCGGCGTAGCCTAGCAGAGTCGAGATTTCTGTCAGTTCTTCATAGAGCGCCTGGCGCTTGAAGGCGTGGGTAGTGTCCACGAGCTTATTGATTACCTCATGGCGGGCGCGGTGCACGCGCAGGCGGTCTGCCACAGTCATGGTGCCGGGGCGGGTGGCTGTGCCTTGGGTCCAGTAGTTCCAGAGGGCGTCGTCGCACTCTTCCTGATAGCGGATGACTTTCTCGCGCAGTTCTGGTTTGACTTTGCTCGGATTGATGGAATACAGCCAGGCGGGAAGTTTGCGCAATGGCAGGCAAATCATGTTGTAAGTTTTGCCATCCCCGCCAGTTGATGGGATTATCGCACTAACTGAACCGAATTTTTCGCTGAGCTTGATTTGCTGGGCTCCCCAATCCAAACCCATGTTTTCGACGATTGGTTTCATCGCCACCATCGGCTCATTGTCTTTGCCAATCATCAACAACGTGTCTTCATAAAACGGGACAGGAATAATCTGTGTCTGCATGTTGTTTGCTCTGGATTTTTTGGTGTTTGGTAATGCCTATCTGGAAAACCGTAAGAGTCGCACCGGCAAGCCTTTGCAGCTTGAGCCTGCGCTTGCCAAGTATATGCGCCGGTGCAGTGATGATCTGAATCAATATGCTTTTGTGCGTGGCTGGCAGGAAGATCATGTCTTTGAGTCTGGGGCGATTTTCCATTTGATGGAACCGGACATCAATCAAGAGGTGTACGGGCTGCCTGAATATTTGAGCGCCTTGCATTCTGCCTGGTTGAATGAGGCGGCGACGCTGTTCAGGCGCAAGTATTACAAGAATGGTTCTCATGCCGGTTTCATCTTGTACATGACAGACCCGGCCCAGAATCAAAGTGATGTTGACAACATGCGCCAGGCACTGCGCGACAGTAAAGGGCCGGGCAATTTTCGCAATGTGTTCATGTACGCGCCAAACGGCAAGAAAGACGGCATCCAGATATTGCCGGTGTCTGAGGTGGCGGCCAAGGATGAATTTTTCAGCATCAAGAACGTGACACGCGATGACATGCTGGCTGCGCACCGGGTGCCGCCCCAGTTGCTGGGCCTGGTGCCGAACAATACAGGCGGTTTTGGCGCTGTTGAGCCTGCAGCCAAGGTGTTTGCGATGAATGAGCTGGAGCCGCTGCAGGCGCGGTTTAGGGAGTGCAACGAGTGGTTGGGCGAGGAGGTGATCCGGTTCAAGCCATATTCATTGGGTAATGACGGAGGTAATACGAAATGAGTGATGTTGCGGATATGTCAGATATAAATGTCGAGACGTTTATTGCTTCGGCGCTTGCGCATGCGCGTGGTTAGCAGGGGATGAAAGCAAACGGCCAATGCCGGTTTTGTGATGAAGTCGTCAAGCCCGATCTGCTGTTTTGTGATCGGGATTGTCGGGATGATTTTGAGCGGGAGAGGGCAGCACGGGTGAGGGCGGGGAGGGGAAATGATTTATGAGAGTAAATGTTTAGCTTTTGGGTGCTGCACCTGTGGCTACGTACGGGGTATCTTCTCCATTGAACATTAACTCAAACACGTCTGATTTATTGCGAGTACGCAAATTTTCAGGAATGGGTTTTAGTGGCGCGGCCGCTTCGACAAATTCAATGAAGGCCGCGTCAAGTTCTTTGTCCCCAGAACTTTGAATTATTTTAATTCCGCCCTTGTCTTTATAAATTGTTCCATCTGTGGATATGGGGATACTGGCAAGCAATGAACCGAAATTTTTCTTACCTTTTTGAATAGGTAGATCCTTAATTCCTAAATGTTCTAGCTTATTAAACACAATAAAAAGATATAAAGCGTGATCAAAATTCTTAGATCTGGTTGAGATTTGGGATATTTTGACTGTTGGTTGTGGAGCTGCATTCTTTTCTGCAGTGGCGATATTGATCGTGAAAAGTAACGCCGATGCGAGAATGAATTTGATCGAAAGCATAAGAAATCGAAAATTTGAAAAGGTAATCATTATTGATGATTGTAGGATAACTTTTGACTGCAGCGTCTGTGGCGATCTTCGAGCCAGACGTTTGGATCTGTGACCATAAATCGAAAATTGCACTTGGGGCAGCGCGTCCATCCTTCATCATCTACATCCAGCGGTAGTGGCTGAGAGAGGGCGGCTTCTTCTGTTTCACTGTGTTTTTTAACATAAAAAGATCCTTTGCCCTGGCAGGCATCGCAAGGTTTTACGCACCACTCGCCGTCTTCTTTGAAATAATCCTTGTCATCACCATAGCAGGATTGGCAATGTACAAGTTTCAATGGATTATAGTTATTTGACTTGGATGGGTGCTTGTTCGGCATGTAATCAAGGTGCCCAGAAATGCAGCCATTCATGCATTTGAAAATCGCACCTTGAATTCGTGCTGGTACGTTGCATTTTTTGCAGATTTCGAGCGTATTCCCATACCGATCTTTGACGACTATCGTAGGGGAGGCGTTTTTCAATTCGTCTTCATAGCTAGGGGCGGTCATTTTTTTAAGCAGGCTTCGTAATATTTGGCGCATTTAAAGCCCTCTGAATGTGTTGTCGCACTTTCCGCATGGGCATGAAATAGCCCTGGCAGATGGCCTGCTATATGTGCCGAGAGCTTTTACCGTCAGGGGGCGATTGCATTCCGGGCACGACTGGGTGACCGGGTCGCCACTTTGGAATTGGCCTAGTGCGATTAATACTGGCCTTATCCTTGGATCACGGTTTTTCAAATCCATCCCAGAGAGATATTTTTCTTCCTCGGTCATTGCGATACTAATCATCGTCTGTATAGAGCAGGCAACCCATGTGCTTATCATCGATCGCGCAGAAAAAAAGTTCCGTGGTATGACCAAACATAGTGTTCCAGTTGAATGACCTATAGTTGCCCTTAAAATGGAAATTAACAAAAGTACGTGGTTTATGAAACTCCTTTAGGAAATCCGTCGCAATTTTTTCTAGATGTTCATCTGAATATTTCTGAGACGAATACATAGACATTTCATTTTGCAGCAAAAAAATCAGGTTGGGTATTCGTTCAGGCTCATCAATTTCATGCAAAATTTGAGGGTGAATTGCAATACGTGTTTCCCCGAGACCGTTGAGTTGTTGAATCGCTTGCTTGTTACCAAATATAGATGCGATTGATGAGGCGGTTTTTGCTCCAGTATTGTTGGCAAAATATTCGATTGCCAAATACCCATCGAACCATAACGCTTTGTATTCATCAAGAGTTGCCTTAAATGAGGCTGGTATTTTCAAGTAATTACTCCTAATTTAATCTCTGCTGCGTTTTGGCGGTTATCGAAGCATGCTTACTTAATAGAGCGCATTGCACCTCTGTGCCGAGCGGCAACAAAGAAAATAAAGGCAAGAAACAGTGAGGAAAAAACACCCACGACATTCATAGACTTGCCATCGACAAAGGTTTCGTAAGTGCAGAATGCTGCAAATGCTAACGACGCAAAGCCACCGACTCGAAAAGCGAAGGGAGATAGAACGCCACCACCCTGACGAACTCCTCTTCCGAAAAAAATTCGATATGCGATTGTTAGCCCGAAGATACCAACAAGAAGTGATATTGTCATAGTAGCAATAATTACTAAAGTCGTTTCAGCTCTAACGATGCAGAGCCACACGCCCACAGCACCGAGCGAAGCGAACGGTAGCGAAACAACCGCAAGCGCAACACCTGCCAATTGCTGCGACAGCCTAGAAGTTGATTGACCTTCCCACATATATGTATGCCTAACGTCTGAATTGTGGGGCGGCGCAGCCGTCCCAAAAAAATGAAAATTATACTTTACCATCTGGCTTACCAAAGAAGTTCTGCCATTCATTTTTTCTCATTTCCAGGCCTGACGCGCAGACATCCCCCACCACGCCTGCCCGCTAAACGGGGCTCTTTCAACTCAAATATGCGTCACCCTTGAGAGGCAAGCCCGGCTTACGTTTGCGGCCGCTCCGTTGGTTCTGGCTGGTGACGCAATTTGACGGAAATTTCATGCAAAGTCGCACCTGTCAGCATGATGGTGATAACTGTATGCGGCAATACAAAGTGACTCGTCTGGCTTTCCTCAGATTTGGGGACGCATCGGGAAAAAGGTAATTAAGGTAACTGCATCAATTATTGCTATCTAAGTCTTTGATTTATATAAGGATGTCTGGCTGCTTTATTTGGTAACTTTAGGTAATGTAAAAGGTAATTAATTCTTAAGCCATTGATTTATAAGGGTATTTACTAAAGAAGAAAATACCATTTATATAGGTAACTAGAATACCTTTACATTACCTAATTATTACCTTTTGCTATTCGCTTGAAAGCCTTATGTATCAAGGGTTTCCACGGTTTTGATAAAATAAATTACCTAAGTTACCTTTTTCCCGAGGGGTACTTCATTTTCATTCAGCTCGAAAACTTCGCAAAATTCCTTGTATGTTGATTCTGTATTTAGCCGCTTTACCGATTCTCTTGACATATTTAGTTCCCAAGTTGAAGCGTCAGGAAACCAGATCATCAGTAACGCCGATGGCTCATTTTTTATCCAAGAGAAATGCCCTTCACTTTGTAGCTCGGCGAGAGCATCAACGGCAGTTTCAAAAATGCGCTCTACATTCTTCTCCCAATATGTTGCAATTTCATCATCTAGGGAATTTACAGTTTCAAATTCAAGGTTTTCATATTGCTCGTTGATTGCATCAAATTCCGTATGCAATGTGGCAATGTATTTGTTGGCTTTGTCAAATGGAGAGTTTTTCTCCCAACAAACCCACTCATCAGGACAATATTGATCGTATTTCTCATGTGCGCCGACAGTATGTTTCTTTAGCTGCTCTACTGTATTCAATACCGGATAAATTGATGGAAAGCCATTGTACGTGAGCAAGGAAAAGCCATAAAAATCTTGATTGGGATGGTTTTGACGTAAATCACTAAGGTATTGCGACACGTCATGCTTGATAGTTTCCTTGAGTTCGGAATAGTTCTTTTCTACCCAGGGTGCCCAGAGTAAAGTTAATTTTTTGTTGTAGTTGTTCATTTTCAGCCATTGAGAAATAAATTTGAAACGATGCTAATCATCTTGTCCGTAGCAATTTGGATAGTAGCGGATCGTTTCCTCAAGTAGGTAGTTCATATCTGTGATGCCATAGTAGAGACGAAATTTCGACAGAGAAGAGCAGACGGGTACGATTTTTTGATACGTTAGGAAGCCGAGCAATCCTGTAAAACGCGGGTAGAGTGAGCGGGCGCGGTGTCAGTCTTACATTCATACCCTTCCAACCCGGCGGGCGATTACGCGCTGCCAATCACCCCTACGCGAGCTGGTTTTAAGCGGGTGGGTCGGTGCAGACTGGGCATGCTCCCAACCGAAAATACACGTTATGAATTTCACAGTATTTTTCCTCTTTTGACGGATAAATACCGGTGGCCGCCACTACAACACTTCCCGGCTCTATGAATTCAGGGATGCAGCTCAACATTGCTGGTATTCTTGACCAATTACAATCTGAATGAATCTGAACCAAATTACCGTCTTTTACGACATCTCCAAACAATTGATGAGCTGCAAGCTGGGAAATGTTAATTCTATTACTAATCCATTTTCTAAAATCACCCACCTTCCCAGGGATCACTCGTCCCCACACAGAAAAATCTACTGGATCAACAAATTCCATTATTCATACTCCAAAAGCGGCGCAGGGAGTCAGGTTTAATTTTCATATATTTTCGATCATGTGGACGATTACGCGGCGCTAATCGCCGCTACGCGTGCTTGAGCAGCTCACGGGAGAACGCATTCAAATCAGCTTCGGTCTTGATGTCTTTCGCCAGCTCTTTGGCCAGCGCCTGCAGCTTGCTTCTTTCCATGGCGTTTGTCGTCATTTTGGCAATTCCTCATTATAGGAGGTTCATTGACCAGAATTACTTACACACTTTTATTTACAGGCTCGTCAGACGCTCCGCGACTTGCGGGACAGCGGCGTTTCCGGCAGCATGAGTTTCCACAAAGTTGGCCTCATCCAGTCCCCGGCAAATCCCATGATCTTCAACCTCTCTGAGCCGCTCAACCATCTTATGCCTGTGTTCTCTGGCAAAGATGAGGCCCGAACCACTGACATTGATTTGTCCTGCTGCGCTGCCGGATAGAAGGGTAGGGTAAGCTTCACATGTAGTAGTTACGATCCACCATACGTTTTTTTTGCGTCTTCACAAGATAAAATTTCCTCAGCAAGATTTTGAAAAACTGCAGGCCATTTAGTACAAAAGTCAAAAATCATTCTTGAATAAAAGGGTGGATCTAAATCTGGGGATAATTCCAGTTCAACACACAGTATTGGTATTTCACCTAATTTTCCTTGTATTTGAGCGATTTCTCTTTCGTTAGACTCATCCCATATTTCAGGCTCAAAATCGGGGAAAAATTCTACAGTGATGTAACCACCTTCCTGCGAATAGGCATTGAAACTGTACTTGCCACCTCTTGTCGGATTTACTTCTTGAGCATTATGTTCAAGTGAGAAGGCACGCATTTCCCCATAGGAAATAGAGTGTTTTAGATATAGTCTTGCAGTCCTACTCACGATAAACTTTCTTCAAAAAATGCGGTCAGGTCTAACATTCATACATTTTCAACCCGACGGGCGATTACGCGCTGCTAATCACCCCTACGCCGGCCATTCGCTCTTTTTTCATTCTTCGCCAATTAATTGCCTATATTGACGGCGGCTATAGTCAACCATAGCTAAGAACCACTCATCAAAGCTAATAAATTCATCAATTACTTGCCCGGCAAACCAAAATACTTTCCCAGGATTTGCAGAGTTTGGTGTCGAAATGACGAATGCATCTATATCCTCCATTGCAACTGCAATTGGTACTAATTCTTCTCGTCGAAATCCACATAGTTCGTGTAGACTTTCTAAACTTTGCAACAAAGTATTTGCTCTGTCAAAATGCTCTCCTTGCACCAGTCCTCTGCAGAAAACACGTCAATTGTTTGAAAAAAACTGTGCCAACCATTGGCGAGCAGTAAGAATTGTCGTAGTTCTGAATCTAGTGAAAAACCAAGAACTTTCTCAACTGATTCAATTTGCTCTATTGATGCGGCGACTTCTGGGAATGGGTATTCCCACATTCAAGATTGATCCGCCTCCGCATTTTTTTGTCTCACCATGTGTCCGATCAAAATCTCCCGTTTCCAATCCATTGTCGATTTCCTAAAAAAATTTTGTCGGTTTATAGCTTATCATTATTGCTCTGACTCTTCTACTGGCCTTGCATCCTTTTCCTCCTGCCTTTTTCTTGTCTCCATCTCCAATTGTGTCGTAAATCCCTGCGCTGTGACGCTGTGCGTGGTTTTCACGATAATCCAATCTGTATTACCAATTGGCGCTTTTAAAGTCGGGATGATCACGCCCATTATGGGGATAATGTCTGGCCTGCCCAGGGCCAGATTAAAATTGTAGAGTGGCTTTACCACGTTCTATCCGGTTATTTTCTGCTTTTGCTGCTGCCGCTGCCTGGCTTGGATAAATGACGCAGGCGCTTGGGGTCGTCGTCTTCGCCTATCAGTTCGCTTTTCTCTTTCGCGTCGTTGGGGTCGCTGTACGCCTCGCGGCTGGCGTTGTGGTAGTGGGATTTGCCGCCATCGCGGCGCTCCAGGGTGATGGTGGGCAGTCTTCGCCTTTGCCAGTTGATTTAAAAATTGATGCCTGACTCATTAGTCTGGTCTTTGTGAACTATGGTTTTGCTTTGCAGGCTTTGGCTGACCTTGAGCGTTCAGTCATTTAAATAAACCGTCCAACTATTCAAGCAATTTGATTTTTCCGCGCTATATTCACGCCGAACAAATAAGTCATTTGTTTCATATCTTTTTGCTGGATCAGTCTTATCCCTATGGCCAGCATGATGATCCCGGTAACCAGGAAGCAGATGTCCCAATAAATTGAATGTGCGATAGCGACTGATCCTTCTGCATGGTGAGTGCTCAGTAGATAGTGGCCGATGACGCCTTCTATCATATTAAAAGCGCCCCAGCCAGTCAGCAGGCTTCCTTTCAATAATGGTGATGACGTTTGCAAGCTATATGTTCTGCTGGCCTGCCAAAACAGGATGAATGCAGTGATGAAGAAGACGTAGGTCAGGGTATATGCAAGGCTAGCTGTCATGCTGCCTGTGAAGTTGCTGACGGGGAGGTTTTTAATGGATGTGATGGGGTGCACATTGCTTGGTGTGTTGTGTCAGTAGAAGATGCGTGGGAGTATGACTGTGTCCACCAGGCCGCCAAGGCCTAAACCAAAGAATATGCCTGTTGCGGTAGGGAAGCTGCTTTCTTTATTGGTGAAAATATTCCTGGACGTAGTCATTTTTTTGCTTTTCTTAAAATTCAGATTGAGATATTGTCGGCAGAGTGAAGGGGACATGAAGGTGAGATTTTTTGCCCTTCCTTCACTTATTGCCGCGTTTTTATTTCCAAAGCTGCGCTTTAGAAATCTGACATGGATGATCTGGCCATATCATCAAAAATCATAGCGTCGGATAAACGCAGGTCGTCCTGATAGTCTTCGTCCATAAATACATACAGGTCGTCGTCATCAAATTCTTCTCTTGGTTTTTTCACTTCTTTGTTTGCCGCATTGCGAGTGAGGCTGGCTGTCAGTTTTGTGGAGCTCTCAAGAAAATCATGTTCTTCATCAGCAAATATGCCGTTTCTTTGGATGTCGTCATTGAACGATGACTGTGCCCTTTGCTTGGCAGCATCTTGAATGACAGCGTTGATGGTTGTATTCATGATGGACGCAAAGCGTTTGGAAGAGACTTGGTTGTTGCTGATGGAATTTGATGACATTACTTTCTCCTCAATAGATTCGACCCAAGGTCGCCAATTTGTCATGTTGATTTGACGCGGTGGTTTGAAATAACCAGTAGCGCCATCTTAAATAGATGCTTTATTGCTTTCAGTCAGTGGAGATGTAGGCGTTTTGTCAGACAACACGCAGTGCTGTGGGGCATCCATACTTACAAGGCGTATAACGCACGGTTTTTGACTTTGCCTGGCTGGCAAAAAATGTGTGTCCTTAGAGATCCATACTATTTAGTTCGCCTGATTCATTCGCGTACTGTACCGTGCGTCAGCGGGGTGGGGCAGCGTAAAAAACAGGATTTGGATCTGGTAACATTTAAGCATTTCCAAACTTGTGAGTGCTGACACGATTGCCAGCATGGACTGGTGTGGTCTGCACGTTGCGAGGCTATGCTTGTAGCACAGCAAGGTCGTCTTCATGATTGGCAGAACGGCTGTGCTATTCGATTTCTGAGTCAGCGTAGGAGCTGACTGACAAGTTTTGTGGCCTTGGTCTTGTAGATGTGGCGGGAATTGATTGGTATCTTGCCTTACATTTTAAATATTTCTGCAACAGCGAAGTAAAAACCCATGCAGTGGATCTGCTGGTTTCTTCTAAAGTTCTTTTGAGAAATATTTAAATGGACAATCGACCCATTACTTGATTCAGGAGTATCACGATGACAACCATGCAAACCAATACTGCATCTAAAAAAGCGGCAATCAAATCCAGTGCACTTGCTTCCAGGTCTAAGCTGACAGAAGAAAAAATTCTGCGCATGGGGGAGATGGAGTACATGAATGATGCGCAACTGGCGTTTTTTAAATCTCGCCTGGAGGAGATCGAATTGACCCTGGTTCAGAATGCCAATGAGACTACCATGCATCTGCAGGAAAACGACATCATTGCAGACCCTTTTGACCGTGCAACGATAGAAGAAGAGCATGCGCTGGAATTGCGTGCGCGTGACCGTGAAAGCAAGTTGCTCAAAAAGGTCAGGGCTGCCATCGCGCGTGTAGATGAAGGGGATTATGGCTGGTGTGAAGATTCTGGCGAGCCTATTGGTGTTGAGCGTTTGCTGGCTCGCCCTACGGCAACACTGTCGCTGGAGGCGCAGCAACGCCATGAGCAAAGGCAAAAATTATTTGGTCATTAATTTTTAATAATGACAATTTACCTGATAACAGGGCAGGATAACTAACTAACTCGGAGGGCATATGGAATTGATTTTTTGGATTTTTGTCGGTGGTATCGTCGGCTGGATTATTTTGACGACTTCGACGGGGGATCACCAGAATATTTATCTGAATGTGCTCGTTGGTATTGCGGGCGGTCTCATCATAGGCTGCCTGATGCCCTCATATTTAAATGTTGATACACCCTACAATAGTGGTTTTGATTTTCAGGCGCTGGGTAGTTTAATCGTTGGCGCACTGGCGATACTGAGTGTAGCCAGCCTTTTTATGCAGCGGAATTCGCGCTAAGGCCAGCAGCGCTTCTGAAGACTTTTCATCATAAAACAAGCCCTTGTTGATCAAGGGCTTGTTTGTTCTTGCTGCTCTGGCAGGCATCGTGCATTCACGAAGTTGTGCAACTGACCGGCGGTAATCCAAAGAAAGATAAATAATTGGCTTGCTCATGCTGTGCGGCCACCTGGTCAAACCATTGATCTATCAGAGCTTTGCTGGTATCGACAGAGTGCAGTGATTTTGAGGTGTTCAGCACGACACTGCCGCTGGCCTGATTGGTTTGGGTGTAATACGAGCCGTAACCAAGTTCGGAAGCGTCGATTGCATCGGCGATAAGGCCTATGCCTTCTTTGAGTGTGACGGTGATGTTGTGGTAAGTGGTTTCTATGCCACTAGCCTCTGGTGCTGGTGAATAAAGTAAGCCGGCAGAACGTAAATCGTCCGATGCCATGGGGGCGAGGTCTATTTCGTTATAGTAGCGCCATGAATTGGAGAAGCTTTTGTCGTAGGCATCTGCAAATGCCTGGTTGCCAGCAGTGGGAGCAGCAAAGGTGAATACGGGGAAAAGCTTGGGCGGGGTTATATTGTTTTGCTGGAATTGATACAACAGCCAGGGCGCAAAAACTGTCGTCAGGTTGCCGCCCAGGCTATGTCCAACCACGCCGATGGAAATGTCACTTCCGATGGCGTTTGCAGTAAGGTACTGGTAGATCGTTTGACCAGTCGCATCGACCAGCTGTGTCAGGTCATTGAGGCCATCTGACGAGCCCTGCGAGATCATGGGGTTGGCGTCGCTGCCTGGATATGTCCAGGCAGTTTGCTCAAATACATTTAAATCCTGATCGAACCAGTTGTCAAAAGCCTGCCAGCTAAAGTTGAGCAGCGAGCCACGTATACCCACCACATATTGCGAGCTGTCATTGTAGGCGACGAAGGCTATATTGCCGTTGATATCATTTTGCGCCACCCAGACTGCGCTCCAGCCATTACTCATGCTGTTTAACGTTGAGGCGGGATCAGGGCAATATGCTACAGCCGCCAGCGTCATTGCTAATCCTGGATTGGGGTCGGATGTATTGCCTATTGATGTGCTCATGCTGTTTTCCTCGTAGATGTGGGTTGGTATGCAGGAGGGGGCAGATTTGTCCAGGCCGGATCAATATGCGCATCGGGCAAATTAGTTTTAAATTCCGATTTGACAATGTAGCTTATTATGGTTAAAAAGACAAGTTCATTTTATAGATCTCGTGTCATATGTGCAGTGCAGCTTTAGTGATTTGCTGTATCTTGCTAGGAAGGCAGGGGTGGATTGCAGCGACTCTGTGAGATATTCTGGAACCTGTGCAATAATTAATAGTCTATCAAGTTTGCATTTGAATTTTCGTCGTCAATCTTTTTATATTGACCAGGGAATTCAAAGTTTCAAGGGAATCATGGAGTTTGAATTGTTGAATATTTCCCCGGTAAAAAATGCCATCATTGGCTCTTCCATCTGGGTGTCGATGCTTTTGTCAGGCTGTGCTTCTTTGCACCTCGATGAAAGAAATCCCCATATAAACGTCAAGGCTGCTATTGGTGACACCAGTGTTCCGCGGGCGCATTACGCGTCCAGGCTGGGATGTGCGACAAGTATTGCGGCTGAGAGTGATCCTTGCCCGCATCCTATGTTTGTGGGGGTAGCTATTTCCGGCGGTGGATTGCGGGCGGCAAATTTTGGTCTTGGGGTGATGTCGCAGTTACGTCATTTTGGTTTGTTTGATGAAGTTACGGCATTGTCATCGGTCTCTGGTGGCTCACTTGCAGCTGCTGCCGTTAGTCTGAAGCCATTGACCAGTGACGCGGATTTTGACGTGATGGCGTCCCAATTGCGCCGGGACTATTTGTCATCATGGGTATATCGTTCGGCCAATCCTATCAATTTTGTACCCACCCTGACATCCGGTAAGAATGCCACCCGTATCCTGGCAGATGTGTTTGACACGGGGATATACAAAGGTGCGGTCTATGGTGATTTAGGGGATCGCAAGCCGGGCAAGCCTTCGCTGTATATCAACAGCTCGCATGCACACCGGTTTGTCGGTGCAGATAGCTTGACGACCCGGGGGCTTAATTCTTCAGAAGCGAGTCTGCAGGGCTTTACTTTCACTGATGCGGCATTCAAGGAAATTGGTTCAGATTTAAGTCAATTGCGTTTGGCAGATGCAGTCGCTGCATCTGCTGCCTATCCTGGTTTGTTCGTACCTCTGGCATTAAAAAACTTTAATGCTGAGACTGATATTTATCATCAAGCCAGCCCCAAATTTTTGCATTTATATGATGCCGGCTCGTCTGATAATCTGGGTGTTGATGCCCTGGTCCGAGCTTATTCAGAAATTCTGGTGGGCACGCAGGATTTGTCTTGCTTGCTGATACTGGTAGATGCGCACGTCAATGACAGAGGGGACTTGAGTGGCTCATTGGCAGATACCAGGAGCAGCATGATAGATTATGTGATCAGCCCGTCTATCTATCGCGCATTTGATTCATTGCTGGAGCAACGCAGGGAATGGCAACTCGATATGTTGGGTGTGCCGTTGGCGTCTGACCAGTCATTCAGGTTCAATCCTAACGTCAATATCCCGTTAAAGAATTATGCATTTTCTGGAAAAGGAAATACTGTTGAGCGTGGGCGTCATTTTGCATTGAATGAATCCGCAGGCCGCTCTATCAATAATGCAAATTGTGCGGTTTGGCATATAGGTCTGGATCGTTTGCTGGAGTTGACAAAAAAGGGCAATCCGCGCAAGCGCAACGCATTTTTCCAGCAGGCTGCTGCCGATGAGTACAGGGATGATTCTTATCGGGATAACCAGCTCATCAGACTAGACCGCTTTGTCAATTCCATCCAAACAAATTACAAGCTTGCCTTGAACGGGCCAGGGCGTTGCGACGAGGTGCTGATACAAAATTCTCTTTTTGAAGCGGCAAGGGTGCTGATGACCACCGATACTGACTCCAGCACCAAGCTGGTGACATGGCTAAGAGAAAATCATCGCGAAAACCTGTCGCAGAACATCAGCGATGTGCTGGCATCAAAGACGATGCAGGACCAAAAGGAGGTAGTGCAGGTACCACGCTATTCAGTGCAAGAGCCAAATTCTTCACACCCGCTGGCGTCCTGGATCAATTGCATTAAGTAATTCGCTTTGCCAATAAAAAAGACCTGAGCTAGCTCAGGTCTTTGCATTTGCTGGTGTCATATTGATAGTGGCGTTGATATGTTTTTGTATCATGCCGCGATCTTGTGGTCGGCCCAGTGATAATCTATTGCCGCACTTGGCACACCGACAGAATTGGTATTTTCTGACGACATGCTGATGTGGCGTATATATTCTCCTGCGGCCTGTCTTTGTCTCAGATTGTCAGCAAATTTGAGGGCGGCAATCATGTCGCCGGTATCAAATTCCCTGCAGTGAGACATCTTAATTTGCTTGTGGATTTCTATCCAGAATACAGCAAACATGTTTACCTCCCTTCCTTAGAAATAAAAATAACGTCAAGCTGGTGGGGTTTCCCCTTTAAGCCCGGGCTTGTCCTTGCGATTCAGTAAGCGAGGAGAAGCTTGATTAAATGCATATTGTTACTAGCGGGCCTGTTATCAGTACCGGTGTTTCCGTGGCCTGACTGCTAACTACTGGCCACGACCGCTTGCGCGGGTTTTACTGCTGGGTCTGTGTTTTTTTTGATAAAAACAGCAGATGATTAAACAAAAAGCCCGGAGCTTTTCAGGGCATCCGGGCTTTTCAGCTTTAAGCAAGGAGGAGCGGGTTTTAATTTGCTCCTGCTACCTGAAGGGCTGGCCTTCGGATGCGGTGATACTGGTTAGGGTTAAACGTAAAATTAACTGGCTTGGACTGCTCGCTACGGGTAATCACATGCTTGGCGACTGTGCGAATAATGCTGTTGCTATCATCGCGTTTGGACGTTGTGCCAGACGCCGCCAGAGTTGTTAGTGCATCACGACCATTCAATCCCGCCACTGCCTTGGCCGACAATGCTGACAGCAAGCCTTGTGCGGTTAAGCACATGTCTTGTTGCATTTGTGGGAGCCAGGTAGATTTCACGTATCGTTCCTAAAGAAAAAATGTTTACAAGTCTTGCCAAATTCGATGAATTGATCTTGCCACAGCTTTTGGAAAAAATCCAGCATGGCGTGGAGAAAATTGAATGTTTCATGTTGTTTTTATGCGGTGACCGCAAAAATTGCTTATATCCTGTATCATCGCAGCCGTTGATTGAGGTTCAATCACGCTTATGACAAACCCAGTAACAATACTTTTTCCCCATGTCCGGACAAAAAATAAAAGCCGAGCTCAGAATCCGTGAGTTGATGGTTGAGCACAAGATTCGTTCGGTTTCTGCCTTGCACCGCCTGCTGATCGCAAGACGGGTGACCGTCTCGCATTCCCAATTATTACGTATCGTCGATAACAAGGCAGAGCACTGGAAGGTAGAGTTCATTGAAGCTTTTGCCGAACTATTTAATTGTTCGGTGCAAGACCTGTTCCGTTTTGAAAAACTCGCCGTCACGGAGGCTTCTGCTGATGCGCTTGCGCTGGATAAAGACGCGGGTGTCAGTGCTGGAGAATAAAATTGCAGGAGTTTGATGGAGCACAAAAAGTGTTTCATGCAGCCGTCATAATTTTGCGCTATAGTATATCTAGCTGCTGTACATACAACCGATATGTATGACGGTAGTGAGGTGCGCTTGGATTGCGTTCAAGCAGACAAGCCACCGTTCAGAATTCAAAAAAATGCGGTAGTCGTGGAAGCGACTACCGCATTTTTTATTTTCGATTTATTTTTAGCTTATTTCCGGCGCTGCTGCTTTTCTCTGTAGGCACCCGGGCTCACGCCAGTCCACTCCTTGAAGGCATGGTTGAAAGCACTTTGCTCCTGATAGCCTAGCAAGAAGGCGATATCAGCCAGGCTGAAACCTGTTTGCTGCAAATAATCGATGGCCATGCCTTTCCTGGTTTGATCCAGGATTTGCTGGAAGCTGATGCCTGCTTCACTTAATTTGCGCTGCAGCGTGCGCTGGCTTAGTAGTAGCTCTTGTGCGATCAAAGGCAATCTGGCCTGGTCTTGCGCCAATGTATTGCTGATAGCTGCTCTGACTTGGTCGACGATGCCACCATCTTGCTGGGCGTGCTGTTTTTGTTTGAGTAATTGTTCAGCATGATGTTGTAGTACCGGGTACATGCTAACATCGGCATTGGGTACTGGCCAGCTCAGCAAGGCTGTGGGGAAGCGGGCGCAATTGATGATGGCTTCAAAGTGCACCTCCTTGCCAAACAGGCGATGATGTTCGTTCAAATCCTCTGGAGCCGCATGCCTGAAGTAAACCGGTGCATCGGGCAGTGTAGTGCCAGCAAACCAGTTGCCAAACACGCGTATGCCTGCGAACACACTCTCTACCAGATGCCTGCTGGCTTGCGGATAGTGGCTATGCCACTGGTATTCGGACACCATATCATCAACTACCAGGGCCGACCGGCCAAGGTCATGCGCCAGGCCTTCATAGCGCATGGTTTGCTGGAAGGCTTGTTCAAAGTCACGGCAGCTCATGAGTATCATGCCATACACATTGTAGGTGCCAAGTTTGACTCTCTCTCCTACATGCAAGCCAAAGTGGGGGTCTTTGCTCAACGCTGCACCAGCATCAAGCAGGTGTATATAGTCCGTAGCAGCTATGCTTTCGTGCAGCCTGCTCAGGGCATCTTCAGCCATGCCAGCCATAGTCGCCAGCGTGCGCAAGTTCAAACCACGTTCATTCGCCAGTTCAAACAAAGGTTGCAGATAGGCGGCAGCAACCCGCCCAGTGCTGCGGTTAATCGCAACTGATCCTGCATGTGAATTTGGCATATTAAAACAAGAACCTTGTCATGAAAGCGCAATACCTGAAAGTGGCATTTGATTAAGCTACACGTCAATTGATGAGTATACCAAGCTCAGGCTAAATTCAGGGGTAGAAAAAATGCGGCGTTGGAATGGTTGGGGTGATGACAGTATTCATTATGCGATCAATGCAGATGCCTTGAGTTTTTTGCAGGCACGCATAGGTCAGGGCGCACCGCAGACAGATGCAGAACTGGATCAGGTTTGCCAGCAAGTTCCAGAGAGCCGTTTGCCAGCACATCCTCTGGTAGATGCAGAGGCACTGGGGCGTGTCAGGCATAGTCTGGGACAAAGCCTGCCAGACTGGCTCAAAATGCGCTTTGGCAAGATCAGCCATTTTCCTGACGGCGTGGCTTATCCTGAAAGTGCCGAGGATGTGCGCGGTTTGCTGGATTACGCCACATTGCACAATATTGCCTTGATACCTTATGGCGGTGGCACCAGCGTGGTCGGCCATCTGGCCGTCACTGAAAGTGCGCAGCCGGTCTTGTCTGTCGATATGTCACGCATGTCGCAATTGCTGAGTCTGGACAAGGAAGCCCAACTGGCGACCTTTGGGGCGGGAGTATTTGGCCCTGACCTGGAAGCGCAATTGCGTGCCCATGGCTATACGCTGGGGCATTTCCCACAATCTTTTGAATATTCTACGCTGGGTGGCTGGGTGGTTACCCGTTCATCTGGCCAGCAGTCATTACGCTATGGGCGTATAGAACAATTATTGGCCGGTGCCAAGGTAGAAACACCTGCCGGGCGGCTGGATATCCAGACCTTCCCAGCCTCCGCTGCCGGGCTGGACTTGCGGGAGATGCTGCTGGGTTCAGAAGGGCGCATGGGCATAGTAACTGAAGTGACCGTACGCATTACAGCTTTGCCGGCATGTGAAGAATTTCATGCCATATTCTTTCCTGATTGGGATGTGGCACAAACTGCCGTGAGAATTATTGCCCAGAGCAAGCCAGGTTTATCCATGTTGCGGCTCTCAAATGCCACTGAAACCCTGACCAGCCTGACATTGGCTGGCCACAAGAAGTTGATAGGTTTGCTGGAATCTTATCTGCGCCTGCGTGGCTGTGATGCAGGTAAATGCGTATTGCTCGTCGGCGCCAGTGGCGAGAAATCCCAGGTGCGCCATGCCATCAAATCTGCATTGAAGATTGCTCGCCAACACAAGGGCATACATATAGGTAAAACCATGGGTGAGAAATGGAAGCTGGGGCGTTTCAGAAATGTTTACTTGCGCAATAGTGCCTGGCAGCAGGGTTATGCGATAGATACCGTAGAAACTGCCTGTGATTGGCCCAAAGTAAAGACCATGATGTTGAGCATGGAGCAGGCGGGTCGCGATGCCATGGTAATAGAAAATGAACAAGTGCATGTTTATACACATTTGTCTCATTTGTATGGGCAGGGTGCGAGCGTGTATTCGACTTTTGTTTATCGCCTGACTGGCGATTACAAGCAAGACCATGCGCGCTGGCGCAGGCTCAAGTCTGCAGTCTCGGCCGCTATCTTCACCAATGGCGGCACCATAAGTCACCAGCACGGCGTCGGCAGTGACCATGCGTCTTATCTGGAAGCTGAAAAAGGTAGTCTGGGATTATCCGGCATGCGTCACTTGTTCAAACACTTCGACCCGCAGGGCATCATGAATCCGGGCAAGTTGTTGCCTGCAGAAGATGTAAAACAATGAGCTCGGTCAAATCACGGCCCCACTTATTCACGACGATAGCCGATCATGGGCAAGACTGGGACATCATTGTCATCGGTGGCGGAATTACTGGCGCAGGCATATTGCTGGAAGCTGCACGACGTGGCTTAAAGGTTTTATTGGTTGAGCAAAAAGATTTCGCATGGGGTACATCCAGCCGTTCATCCAAACTCGTGCATGGTGGCCTGCGTTATATCAAGGAAGGAAAAATCTCATTGACGCGGGATTCAGTACGTGAAAGGCAGCAATTGATACAGGCTGCGGCGGGCCTGGTAGAGTCGCAGAGTTTTGCATTTGCCGATTATCGCGGTCGCAAGCCCGGGCGCTGGATGTTTGCGATCGGCTTGGTCATCTATGACTTCCTGGCTGGTTTGCGTGGCAAGCATTATTTTTCGGCTCAAGATTTTCAAATGCTGGCACCGCATATTCCCGCTGCTGATTTGAAAGGCGGCTCCTGCTATATGGATGCCAAGACTGACGACGCTCGTTTGGTACTTCGGGTTTTGCAAGAGGCGCGTACTGCGGGCGCTACCGCGTTAAATTATCTTGCAGTAAAAAGTGTCTCGTATGAAAACGAGCAAGCCAATGGCGTAGTCTTGCAAGATGCAGTGAGCTTGCAGGAATACCAGGTCAAGGCCAAAGTCATCATCAATGCAACCGGAGCCTGGGCTGACGGTCTGCGTCAGCAGCAAGGGGCAAGTACAAGATTGCGTCCCCTGCGCGGCAGCCATTTGCTATTACCGGGCTGGCGCTTGCCAGTGGCGCAGGCAGTAAGCCTGATGCACCCCCGTGATGGCCGCCCTGTTTTTGTTTATCCCTGGGAAGGCGTCAGTCTGGTGGGGACGACAGATGTGGATCATAGCTCTGACATGCAACAAGAAACTGCCATCACTGCAGATGAAGTTGCTTATTTGATGGAAGCAATGGACTTCCAGTTCCCGCAATTACAACTTAAGCTCGATGACATCATCGCCAGCTATGCTGGTATACGGCCTGTAATTGATACTGGTAAGGCAGATCCCTCCAAGGAAGGACGTGATCATGCCATCTGGCTGGAAAAAGGTTTATTGACAGTCACAGGCGGCAAGTTGACGACTTTCAGGCTGATTGCAAAGGATGCGTTGAGGCATATTACGCATTTATTTCCTGGTTATCAATCTGATTTTAAAGCGATCAACTTGTTTACCAACCCATCAGATTTATCGAACGAAAAGCAATTGAGCCATACAAAAAAAACACGGTTGCAAGGCCATTATGGTGAATCCGCTGCTGAGATTGTACAGATCGCTCGAGACGGTGAACTGGATTACTTACCCGGCACGCTGACCATGTGGGTGGAATTACGCTGGGCCGCACGATATGAATCGGTAGTGCATCTGGAAGACTTGATGTTACGGAGAACCAGGCTAGGCTTATTGTTGCGCCAGGGTGGCCTGGCGTTGTTGCCACGCATTCGTTCCATCTGTCAGCCCGAACTGAAGTGGGATGACGAACGATGGGAAGATGAACAGTCTGCCTATCTGCAATTGTGGAGCAAGTATTATGCTTTGCCAGACAAGAGTAGTATTCCTGAATGGCGAAATCAGCTGCAGCCTAGATAAGATCAAAAATCATGTCCAAACAATATATCCTCTCCATAGACAACGGTACCCAAAGCGTCAGGGCTATTCTGTTTGATTTGCGTGGCAATATCGTTGCCAAATCCCAGGTGCATCTGGAAGCTTATTTTTCAGATCAACCTGGTTGGGCAGAACATCATCCTGAAGATTATTGGCAAGCCGTTTGCAGTGCATGTCAGCGTTTGTGGAATGAGCATGGAATTTCACCATCGACCGTACATGGTGTTGCAGTGACTACGCAGCGCGGCACCATGATTAATCTGGATACGCAAGGATTGCCTTTGCGCCCGGCAATTACCTGGCTGGATCAAAGGCGTACCGATATAGTCCCACCGGTTAATCCCTTGTGGATGACAGCCTTCAAGCTGGCAGGTGTTGCCAGCACCATTAATTTTTTTCGCGGTGAGGCAGAAACCAACTGGATCAAGGCACATCAACCGGATATCTGGGACAAGACGGATAAATACCTGATGTTGTCCGGCTATTTGAATTATCGCTTGTGCGGCAACTTCATCGATTCCATAGGTTCGCAAGTGGGTTATCTGCCTTTCGATTACAAGGGTTTGAAATGGGCAGGCAAGCTGGACTGGAAATGGCAGGCGCTGGCGGTAAAGGCAGAATCCTTACCTGAACTGGTGCCGCCGGGCACCGTGATGGGACATATCAATCAGGCGGCGGAAGCAGCGACTGGCATACTGGCTGGCACACCTTTGCTGGCTGCAGCGGCAGACAAGGCCTGCGAAGTGATCGGGGCTGGCTGTCAGCAACCTAATATCGGCTGTCTCAGTTACGGTACGACAGCCACCATCAATACCACCAGCAAAAAATATCTTGAAGTGACACCCTTCATACCGCCATATCCAGCGGCGATCCCCAATTCATATAGTACCGAGGTACAAATATTCCGTGGTTACTGGATGGTCAACTGGTTCAAGGAACAATTTGGTCATCATGAAAAACTCCAGGCGGCAGAGCAGGGTGTCTCGCCAGAGGCCTTGTTTGATGAACTGGTGAATGCCGTACCACCAGGCTCCATGGGGCTGATGCTGCAACCCTACTGGACGCCCGGTATCAAGGTGCCGGGTGCAGAAGCCAAAGGGGCCATCATCGGTTTTGGTGACGTGCACACGCGTGCACATATGTACCGCGCTATCCTGGAGGGCCTGGCTTATGCCTTGCGAGAAGGCAAGGAGCGCATAGAAAAGCGTAGCGGTGTAGCGATTACAGAATTGCGTATCTCAGGCGGCGGTTCGCAAAGTGACGCCGCCATGCAATTAACGGCCGATATCTTTGGCTTGCCTACTTCACGCCCGCATATCTACGAAACATCAGGCCTGGGTGCCGCAATTGATGCGGCAGTAGGCTTGGGCTTGCACCCCAGCTTTGATGTTGCCATCAAAGAGATGACACGTATAGGCAAAACCTTTGAGCCTATCGCTCATCATCACCAGATCTACAATGAGCTGTATCACCGCGTCTACCAAAAAATGTATGCCCGTCTCCAGCCCTTATATAAGGAGATACAGCAAATTACTGGATACCCAAAAATGCACTGATTCTGCATGGTGGTGTCTGCCCTGCTATGATTAGCAGCATGATGACTATCGTTCTTTTGCCTGGCATGGATGGCACGGACACTCTTTATGACCCTTTGCGCAAGGCCTCGGGTGGGTATTGTAAACTGATCGTTGCCAGTTATCCTGTTGATCAGGTGCTGGATTACGCAACTCTGGAAACAGTAGCGCGGTGTTACCTTCCTGTAGATGAAGACTACATCTTGCTGGGCGAATCCTTTTCTGGCCCCATCGCCATTTCCATTGCAGCCAGCCATCCTCCGGGCTTACTCGGTTTGATTCTTTGTGCCAGCTTTGCCTCTAATCCAAAACCCTGGCTTGCGCATTTCAGGCATGTCCTGCCTTACCTGCCATTGGCAGCGGCTCCAGCTGCAGCACTCAATTATTTTCTTTTGGGTAAATTCTCAACTCTGGAGCTACGTGAGTTATTGGTCAAGGCGCTGGCAACAGTTTTACCAAAGGTGCTGAAAGCGAGAATGCGTTGTGTGCTGTTGATCGATAACAGGCACAAGCTTGCCAGTATCAAAGTGCCTGTGCATTATCTGTATGCCAGGCAAGACAGGCTGGTCCCATTTTCTGCTTATACCGATATTTATGACTATCTGCCTGCGACACTACTGCATGAGTTTGATGCGCCGCATTTTTTATTACAGACGAAGGCTACAGAAGTAGCAGCCCTTATTGGAGACTTGTTGCCAACTTTGAAACGGCTAAATTTGCAGAACCAGGAATAAGGTCATTTGGTTTTAGTCTTTCTTTCTGCACAAATTAAGAGCAAGCATGCACTGGAATGTGGATTTTATTGCTGGCAGAATCTGCTGTCTGGTAATTTTCACCAAATTGGGTTTTATTCTGGTTTTGTTGCAATGCGGTAGTTGGCACGTTATCTGCTATTAGTGAATGGAAATTTGTTTTTTGTTCCATGACCTCATCACTATCAGGAGAAAACATGTCACGTCGTACTGTTTTGAAAGCAACTGCTGTCGCCGCAATGACCCTGGCCGCCTCCGGCTGGCTCACGCAGGCACAGGCTGCCGATACCATCAAGGTCGGCATTCTGCATTCCCTGTCTGGCACTATGGCAATCTCGGAGACATCTCTCAAAGATGTGGCCCTGATGACGATAGATGAAATCAATGCCAAGGGTGGTGTCATGGGTAAAAAGCTGGAAGCGGTGATTGTAGATCCTGCCTCCAACTGGCCGCTGTTTGCAGAAAAAGCTCGTCAGTTGGTGTCGCAAGACAAGGTATCTGTGGTGTTTGGTTGCTGGACATCGGTATCGCGCAAATCTGTACTGCCCGTTTTCAAGGAACTCAATAGCCTGCTGTTTTACCCAGTGCAGTATGAAGGTGAAGAGCTTGAGAAAAATGTTTTCTATACAGGTGCCGCACCTAACCAGCAAGCCATTCCTGCCACTGAATACCTGATGTCGAAAGAGGGCGGTGGTGCCAAGCGTTTTGTCTTGCTGGGTACTGACTATGTGTACCCACGTACCACCAACAAAATCCTGCGCGCATTCTTGCATAGCAAAGGTGTCAAGGAGACGGATATCGATGAGGTCTATACGCCATTCGGCCACTCTGATTACCAGACCATCGTTGCCAATATCAAGAAATTTGCAGCAGGTGGCAAGACTGCGGTTATCTCCACCATCAATGGTGACTCCAACGTTCCATTTTATAAGGAGCTTGGTAATGCTGGCCTGAAGGCTACGGATGTACCTGTCGTCGCATTTTCAGTCGGTGAAGAAGAATTGCGCGGTGTCGATACCAAGCCATTGGTGGGTCATCTGGCCGCCTGGAATTACTTCCAGTCTGTGAAAAATCCGGTGAATACCGAATTCATCAAGAAGTGGAAAGACTATGCTGCCGCCAAAAAACTGCCTAATGCAGCGACAGTTGTCACCAATGATCCTATGGAAGCAACTTATGTAGGCATGTATATGTGGAAACAGGCCGTTGAAAAAGCCAAGTCCACAGAGACGGACAAAGTCATCGCCGCCATGGGCGGGCAGACTTTCAAGGCACCCTCCGGTTTTGAATTGACGATGGATAAAACCAATCATCACCTGCACAAGCCAGTCATGATAGGCGAGATCAAGGCCGATGGTCAGTTCAGCGTCGTTTATAAAACCAAGACACCTATCCGTGCACAACCTTGGAGCCCTTACATCCCAGGTAATGAGGGCAAGCAGAAACTGTAATTTTAAGAAGTAACGCCAGTACTCAGGGTCCACATGATGATTGCCCTGAGTACTGTTCTGGATTTCCCCATCCCTGACCTGGTTGCTTATGATATTTCGTAAAGTATGCGCGAGCATAGTCATGTTCGTGTTCAGTCTGGCAGCGCACGCGGCTATCGATGGCAAGCTCTTGCAGGCACTGGCGGGTGAAGACCCTGATGCGCGCATTGTTGCGGTCAATTCCATCGCAGACTTGGGTAATGAAGAGGCGGTGGAAGTATTGACTGCACTGAAAAATGAAACTTTGTTTGCTAAGGACGTCGCAGTCTATTTGGTTGATGGTGAACAGGCAAAGGACCTCAGCACTGGAAAAATGCAAAAGCTGCCGGAGGATGCCGAGGCGATCACCATCAATAATCGCCTGCGTGCCGCGCTGGATAGCGCGCTGTCAGGCCTGAGATTATTTTCACCAGACAAAAATACCCGCCTCGTCGCCGCCACTGCGCTGGAAAAAGAAGCAACGCCAGAACAATTACCCTTGCTGAACAAAGCCTATCTGAAAGAAAACGATAGCGAAATCAAATCCCGTCTGCAAATGTTGATTGCCACTGCCAATTTGCAAGCTAGCGATCCAGTGGTGCGCAAGGCTGCCGTCAAGGCATTGCTGGACAGCCCCAACCCCAATTTAAAACCTGTGCTGCAAAAAATGCTGGCACAGAATCCCGATGGCAGTTACAACGAAGCCGATGCCAGCATACGCCTGGAGGCTGCCAATACCCTGAATGCTATCGATGGACGTCTGGCACGCATGGAATTTGTTGGCAACCTGTTTTATGGTGTCTCGCTGGGTAGCGTTCTGCTACTGGCTGCCCTGGGCCTGGCAATCACTTTTGGCCTGATGGGCATCATCAATATGGCCCATGGCGAATTGCTGATGATAGGTGCTTACACCACCTATGTCTGCCAGATGCTGTTCCGTAAATTCATGCCTGGCGCTGTCGATGCCTATTTATTGCTGGCTTTGCCTGCCGCCTTCCTGGTTTCTGCCGCGGTTGGTATTTTGCTGGAAAGAACGGTCATACGCTGGTTATATGGTCGCCCACTGGAGACCCTGTTATGCACCTGGGGGATCAGCCTGATCTTGATGCAGGCGGTGCGCTCTATCTTTGGTGCGCAAAATGTCGAGGTCGCTAATCCTTCCTGGATGTCTGGCGGTATCACGGTGCTGGGTTCGCTGGTGCTATCTTATAACCGCATCATCATTATCTTCTTTGCGCTGTTCGTGGTGCTGGCTGTCTGGCTGATCCTGAACAAGACACGCCTGGGCTTATTCGTGCGTGCCGTGACACAAAACCGGCGTATGGCTGATTGCGTAGGTGTGGCAACCGGCAAGATAGACATGCTGACTTTTGGCCTGGGTTCAGGCATTGCAGGTCTTGGTGGTGTGGCCTTGTCGCAGTTAGGTAATGTCGGCCCTGACCTGGGGCAAAACTATATCGTCGATTCTTTCATGGTCGTCGTACTGGGAGGAGTAGGGCAGTTGGCGGGCACCGTGATTGCAGCTTTTGGACTGGGTGAAGTGAATAAGTTCCTGGAGCCGGTGGCTGGCGCTGTCATGGCCAAGATCGTCATCCTGGTATTCATCATCATTTTCATACAACGCAGACCGCAAGGCTTGTTTGCGCTCAAAGGCAGGAGTGTGGAATGAGTGCGATTACGACTACAACGATTGCAACAGCAAAGGGTCTGTTTTCCACACCGGCATGGACAGGCATACTGGTGTGCGCAGTGATTGCAGTATTGCTGCCCATTCTTAATCTGAGCTTTCCTGCTGGCCATGTCTTGCATATTTCCAGCTACACGATTGCCCTGGTTGGCAAGTTCATGTGCTATGCCCTGGCTGCGCTGGCGCTTGACCTGGTCTGGGGTTATACCGGGATTCTATCCCTAGGGCATGGGGTATTCTTTGCACTGGGTGCTTATGCACATGGCATGTATCTGATGCGAGCGATTGGCCGTGATGGTGTCTATCAAAGCAATCTGCCTGACTTCATGGTTTTCCTGGACTGGAAAACCTATCCCTGGTATTGGGCGATGACAGACAGCTTCTGGTATTGCATGACGCTGGTGGTACTGGTGCCTGGGGTGCTGGCTTTTATCTTTGGTTTTTTTGCCTTTCGTTCCCGCATCAAGGGTGTGTATTTCTCCATCATCACCCAGGCCATGACGTTTGCCTTCATGCTGTTGTTTTTCCGTAATAACACGGGCTTTGGCGGCAATAATGGCTTTACTGATTTCAAGCGTATTCTGGGTTTTACCATCACCGCACCCGGCACCAAGGCAGCTTTGTACCTGATCACCTTGCTGTTTTTATTGTCCGCATTGTTCCTGTGCCGCTGGATAGTCACTTCCAAGTTGGGGCGCGTGCTGCAGGCTGTGCGTGATTCAGAATCACGGCTGATGTTCATCGGTTACAACCCCTTGTGGTTCAAGCTGTTTGTCTGGACCTTGTCCGCCATACTTTGCGGGATTGCCGGAGCCCTGTATGTGCCGCAGGTTGGCATCATCAACCCGTCGGAAATGTCGCCTGCCAATTCCATAGAAATGGTGATCTGGGCCGCAGTCGGCGGGCGCGGTACTTTGCTGGGGCCTATCATTGGTGCCTTTACCGTGAATGGTCTGAAGAGCTGGTTCACTGCGGCTTTCCCTGACCTGTGGCTGTATGCCTTGGGCTTGCTGTTCATCCTGGTAACCTTGTTCATGCAACAGGGTGTGCTGGGTCTGGTGAGTAAATTCAAAAAACAGCAGGAGTCCGCATGACTTCTTATATGATGAGTGGGGTTTTGCGGCCAGGACAGCAGTATGAGAGTGCTACCGGCGACCAGGGCGTATCTTATGGTCGCATCAAACCCGAAGGTGTGGATACCACCCATGGCGCTATCCTTTACCTGGAAGATATCGTAGTCTCATTTGATGGTTTTAAGGCCATCAATAATTTGAACCTGGATATCTCGGTGGGGGAGCTGCGTTGCATTATCGGCCCCAATGGAGCCGGTAAAACCACGATGATGGATGTGATCACCGGCAAGACCCGGCCCACATCTGGTACCGCGTTCTTTGGCCAGACAATGGACCTGACACGCATGAGCGAAGTGGATATCGCCCATGCTGGCATAGGTCGCAAGTTCCAGCGCCCAACGGTGTTTGAGCAGCACAGCGTATTCGAGAATCTTGAGCTGGCCATGAAAATGGACAAGCGCGTCAAGACCACCCTGTTTGCCCGCTTGAACAGCGAACAAAAAGACAAGATAGCCGCCATCCTGCAATTGATACGCCTGCATGGGCAAGAGAATAGACAGGCAGGCTTGTTATCGCACGGCCAAAAGCAGTGGCTGGAGATAGGCATGTTGCTGATGCAGGAACCACAACTGATTTTGCTCGATGAGCCTGTCGCTGGCATGTCAGATGCAGAGACTGCGCGCACTGCTGAATTACTCAATGAATTGCGTGGCAAGCATTCTATTATGGTAGTCGAGCATGATATGGGTTTCGTCACTGAAATTGCCCAGCAGGGAAAAGTCACGGTATTGCATGAGGGATCTGTACTTGCAGAAGGCACGATGGCGCAAGTGCAAGCCGATGAACGCGTGATTGAAGTCTATCTGGGACGCTAATGAAAGCCAAGCATGCTTGAAGTCAAACAACTACATCAGCATTACGGTTCCAGCCACACCTTGCGTGGCATTTCACTGTCACTGAAAAAAGGTGAATGCATGGCCTTGTTGGGCCGTAATGGCGTCGGCAAGACCAGTTTGCTGAAATGCCTGATGGGCGTTTTGCCCTTGACCGAAGGTACGGTCAGTTTTGATGGCCGCGACATCAATAAACTGTCCCCGCATGACAGAGCCAGGGCGGGGATAGCCTATGTGCCGCAAGGCCGGGAGATTTTTGCACGACTTACCGTCGAAGAAAACCTGCTTATGGGCATGGCCAGCCTGCCTGCACGCAAGGCAGGCAACATCAAGGATGAGGTATATCAGCTGTTCCCGGTATTGAAAGAAATGCTGCACAGGCGCGGAGGTGATTTGTCGGGTGGCCAGCAACAGCAACTCGCCATTGCCCGTGCCTTGCTGGCAGAACCCAAGCTTATCATCCTGGATGAACCTACAGAAGGCATACAGCCATCCATCATCAAGGACATAGGCCGTGTTATCCGCCTGTTGCGTGAACGGGGTGACATAGGTATTTTGCTATGCGAGCAGTATTTCGATTTCGCCCGTGAACTGGCTGATCATTTTGTCGTGCTGTCACGCGGTGAAGTGGTGGCCTATGGCGGCCAGGAATTGATGGATGGTGATGACGTCAAACGACATCTGGCGGTATAGTACAATCTTTACCTTTCGCTAGCTGAATATGGATGTCTGCAGTCCGGCACTACTTTCAAGTATCACAAAATCACACTGGCAAGCCAGCCTGCAACTGGGCTTTAGCAAGGATGGCGATGTTACGCGCTTGACAGAACGTAAGCACAATGGCCCCCTGCGTGTGCAAAAGCCTTTGTATCCTGAAAGGGATGCAGTCTGCCATGCCATCATCATCCATCCGCCGGGTGGGGTAGTCGGTGGCGACCAGTTAAAGGTCGATGTGAAGCTGGCTGCTGACACGCATGCGCTGGTAACCACACCAGGGGCAGCGAAATGGTATCGGAGTAATGGCTACATATCCGCACAACATATCAATCTGAAACTTGGTGCAGGTGCCAGGCTGGAATGGCTGCCGCAAGAAACCATTTTTTTTGACGATGCATGTGTAGACTTGCACCAAACCATACAGCTGGCAGCAGATGCCAGACTGATTGCTGCTGATATTTTCTGCTTTGGCCGTACCGCTTCTGGCGAAACATATAACAGCGGCAGGATCAAACAGCATTGCAGCATCTATCGTGAAGACAAGATGATCTGGCATGAGCAGGGCAGTTTGCAAGGTGGCAGCCCTGCCATGCAAAGTCCGCTGGGTTTGAATGGCAGATCAGTGTCGGCAATGGTACTGGCTTCTGGTGCCATGCTCTCTGGTGAACAATTGCAGGCTTTGCGCGAACAAACATCTGCTTTATTGTTTGAGCGTGAAGCGGACGCCCTGTGTGGCGTCACGCAAATGAAGTCTGTCATTGTTGCACGCTACCTGGGCAACTCCAGTGAAGTTGCCCGGCTTTGGATGCAACTTGTGTGGCAGCATTTACGCCCTGTCGTGATTGGGCGTGATGCTAAAATTCCGCGCATCTGGAATACTTGATTCGTAACCTGTATTACGCTTGATGCAGCCCAGGCCTGCCAGGCTGGAACGAACTGCCACATCCAACGGTGTGCGTGGTTCTTCACCCAAAAAGTCTACCAAAGCCTGGTTCGACATTTTGACTTCAGTGCGCCACAGGTAACGCATTTCCAGCATTTCCATCAAAGTTTGCTGGAAAGGTGACAGCAGAGTGAACACTGGCCATGGGAACCAGCTAGCCTTCAATGCAGGTTGGGCAGTGACGCGGCCAATTGAGGCAACCATTTGCTTGCCATCATGATCCCAATGGCCTTCCATATGGAAGCGGGCAAAATTACCAAGTTCGTTTTCACGCTCCATCAAGCGCACCATGGTTTCTGCCACGTCAGGCAAGTAAGCCCATTGATGGCCAATGCCAGCACTGCCAGGGTAGCGCACTACTCGCACTGGCTGGCCTGGTGTTACCAGCCCTTGTGAAAACCAGTTATTGGCTGCCTTGGGGCCAAAGAAATCACCTGCCCTGACGATGAGAGATTTAACGCCTTTGCTGACAGCCAGACGCAGACGGTGTTCCATCTCTACCCGGATTTTCCCCTTTTTTGTGATCGGGAACTGCGAAGCGTTTTCTGCAATGAGCGGGAAAGCATCGGGCCCAAAATTATAAACCGTGCCTGGTAGCAGTATGCGTGCACCACTGGCCTGGGCCGCTGCGATTGTGTTGTCTATCATAGGCAGTACCAGTTTTTCCCAGTTACGGTATCCAGGTGGGTTGACCGCGTGGACGATGACAGATTTTCCGGCTGCAGCCTGCACTACATCGTCTTGCGCCATGACATCACCTTTCATCCAGATATGCGCTGCTGTTTTATCTTTCACCTGATCAGGATTGCGATGCAGGGTAGTGACCTGCCAGCCGCGCTGCATCAGCAAGCGTGCCACTTCACCACCTATGCCACCAGTTGCACCTAATACCAGGGCTTGCTTATTGGCTTGTGCATTTACTTGATTGCTGGATGTTTGCTGATTCATTTCGTTACTCCTTAATGTTTGGTTGATGTAGCCATTGTGTATCGTTGCCAAGCTATATACAATTCTCTAAAACTGCATAGGTGATATACATTTCTGTATGGATGATAAGAATATCCACTGGGACTACTACCGCACTGCCCTGGCCGTGCTGGAAGAAGGCTCGCTATCTGGCGCTGCCCGTACCCTGGGCTTGACGCAGCCGACAGTAGGGCGGCATATCGAGGCACTGGAACAGGCCTTGGGGACGAGTCTGTTTGTACGTAATCAGTCCGGCCTGTCGCCCACCATTGCCGCGCTGGCCATGAAACCTTACGCAGAAACGTTGCGGGCAACCGAAAGCGCCTTGCTGCGCAGTGTGTCGGCAGAGGCGAACGAGGTAAGAGGCACGGTGCGCGTTACCGCATCAGAAGTCATGGGAGTCGAGATATTGCCAGGCATGCTGGCAGGCTTGCGGCAGGACCATCCAGAACTGAGCATAGAACTACAGATATCCAATCACACTCAAGATTTGCTCAAGCGTGATGCAGACATTGCCATACGTAATACCGAGCCCTTGCAGGATGCATTGATTGCGCGCCGTACAGGAATGATCAGCCTGGGCTTTTTTGCTCATGCCGATTATCTGACGCGCCACGGTATGCCCGCTGACATGGACGCCTTGAAAGACCATAGTCTTGTCGGTTTTGACCGGGAATTTCCCTATATCAGGGCTTTGCAAAAACGTTATCCGCAGATACAGCGCTCCGCCTTTGCCTTGCGTGCAGATAGTGATCTGGTGCAGTTTTCCGCCATACGTCAAGGCTATGGTATAGGCATTTGCCAGCTTGGCCTGGCCCGGCAGCACACTCATTTGCAACGTGTACTGGCAGACGAATTCCAAATCGATTTCCCAGTATGGGTAGTCATGCATGAAGACCTGCGGTCCAGTCAGCGTTACCGGACTACCTTTAATCATCTGGTCAAGGAACTGCAAGCCTTGTTGCAAAAGGCATGATTTGCTCAGGCTTTGACCAGCAAATGCGGGTGCTGGGCAGATAATTCCTGCCACGCATCAAAACCACCTGAAAATGGCCTGACATCCTTAAAGCCTAACTGCCTCAGGGTATGCGCAGCATGTACCGCGCCTGCATCACCAGGGCATGCGCATATGGTGATAATCATTTCATGATAAGGCCATTGTTTGGCAGCGCTGCCAACTTGCTTGACTTCGCTGACCATGGCGTGAGGTATAGTGCCGGTTTCTGCAATCAGCACCGGACTGCGCAAATCGATGATATGGGGCAGGGCGCTGGTTTTCATCGTCTCTGACATTTCGGTCGCACTGAAATGAGGGATGGACGCCAATTTTTCAAAGCGTTTCTTTTGCCAGAATTTCCAGGCCAGCCAGCTCAATACCAGGGCAATGAAAATTGCAGCAATACGTATGCCTTGCGCAGACAAAAATACCAGGCCAGCTTCAATTTGCGCCTGCAAGGCAAAGCCCGCCAGCAAAGCCAGCCCAGCCCACAAAGCGGCACCTGCTGCAGAAGCCAGCATGAAAGAAGTACGGGGCATACCCAAAGCACCGGCTACCGGTGGTGCCACGGTAGAAAAGCCGGGAATAAATTTACCCATCACCAGCGACCATACGCCCCAGCGCAGGAAACGTGCTTCTGTCTGGTTCACGCATGAGCCTGGATTAATCGACATCTTGCATAAAAACTTCAGCACGCTATAGCCAAATTTCTTGCCCGCCTGGTACCAAATCAGGTCAGCGATCAGTGAAGCTGCTACTGCTGCTGCCAACAAAACCAGCAATTGCCCTGATTGTGTGGCTTGGCTGGCATTGAACATCATGGTCGGTACCGCGGGCACCGGCAAGCCCAGTTGTTGCAGCAAGACGTTGACAAACACCATCAAACTATCATGTTGACGAAAAAAATCTGTCAGCCAGCCTTGTTGCATACTAGATCCGTTAGTAATCATGCGGTGAACAGGCATCTGGAACGGTGCAAATAAGAGCGCATACCCTTATGCCTGGGTGAACCCCTATTGTAGGGCATTGCGGGGTCTTGCATGTGATGCCTGTTGCAAACCAAGCAGCCATTGTCAAGCTAAATTCCAGAATTCCAGATCAGGCAGCCAAGCCATGTGCAGCAGATCCGGCTCTGGAAAGTAACTCTGCATATCTGGCAGGATCGACATTGGAGCCGCAGACAATCACAGCTACCCGTTTGCCAGCGAGTCTTTGACGCAAGGGGCCAAACAAGCCCGCTGTAGCAACCGCTGCGGCAGGTTCGGCCACCAGTTTGACGTCATGATATAAATCCGACATCGCTGTACAGATTTCATCATCACTGACCCTGACAATCTCATCCACGAAACGCTGGCATACTCTGAAACTATAATCCATTGCATAGGGCGCGCAGAGGCTGTCGGCTATGCTATCAACCTCCTTTAACTTCTCTGGCTGACCAGACTGGAAGCTTCGGTACATGGCATCTGCACCATAAGGCTCAACTCCATACACGGCACAACGTGGTGCCAGTTGTTTGACTGCAGAAGCAATGCCGCCACATAGACCGCCACCACCGATAGGCACGATCACTGCATCCAGTTGCACCACCTGCTGCATCAGTTCCAGCCCCACAGTTGCCGTGCCAAGTGCGGTCAGTGGCCCGTCATAAGGGTGGATCATGGTGCGCTGCTCTTCTTCAACGATGCGCTGTCCAAGTGCGAATGCCTTATGCATGTCCGCCTCCAGTATCACTTCTGCACCATCCTGCCGGCAAGCCTTGATACGGGTAGGACTGGCATGACGTGGTAGCACCACCTTGCAAGACACACCTGCCAGCTTGGCCGCATAGGCAACTGCCATTGCATGATTGCCAGCACTAACAGCAACCACGCCACGCTCACGCGCATCTGCACCCAGCGCAGATATGCAATTCAAAGCCCCGCGTAATTTGAACGTACCAGTTTTTTGGAATAACTCCAGTTTTAGCCAGACTTCAGTGTCAGGCTCCAGTTTGTCCAGGGCAGACCCGGTTTGCCAGCGCCAGACGGGGGTATGCAAAACCTGTTGCGACAACCTGGCAGCAGTCTTGCGAATATCTGTCAGCGAAGGATAAGGAAAACCTGCGCTCAATAAGGTGGATGACGAAGAGGCATGGGCGTGCACAGGCCTGTCTGTGGCGACATGGGACATAAAAACTCCAGAATAAAAATCAGCGAAAAAATGAGAGAGCGTGAGCGTAATAGTGATAGCAATCGCTCTCAAGACATCAGAATAGAATGAGCTGAAGGGCCGCCAGGCACCGGCATACACCGTAGCTTAACGACCCGGAATAATTCGAATAATGGAAATGTCGCAGATGGAAACAGCAGGCAGCGCAATCGCGTGCACGACAGCAGATGCGGCATCAATAGCGCATAAGTTCGTGTTCAGCAGGGGACGGGTGATTGCGTGCATGGAAAAACTATAACCAATCCCGGGCGCATTGGCAAGCAAACTTTAAAAAAGAGTGGCAGGGCAGGTCGGGAATCCTGTTCCTGTCCACTCACAAGCCCTGCAAAAACGGCCCGGCTGGCCAGAGGGATCAGGGTTTCTTTTCTTCGCGTTTTTCGATGACGATTTTTTGTGCGAGGTTGACGTTTCTGACGGTGTACCCTTCCGGAACAGTAAACAGATTTGCGGCCGGCTCTGCGCGTTTCAGGTTGGTCAGACGGTAGCTCCATTCACCGGTGCGTGGATCACTTTGCTTGATGAGAACGGTTAATTGCAAGTCGGAGGAGTACCAGGTTTCAGAGCTGACAGTAATCGGATTTTTATTGCCAATCTCTCCGGCAGGGATTTGATATGAGCGCATTTTTCCTTCTGCACGAACGCCATCGAATTCTTTCGTGCCCATATCTTTGGTGCTTGTTTTGTTACTCCAGCGAGTGTCCATGAACGCAGTCGGGAGCGGTGAGGTTTTTATGATGTTAATCAGATTGTCGGTTGCACTAATGTAAGCAGTATGAGGTCCTGGTACATAGCTGGCAGATTTTGCATTGATGACCTTGATTTCTTCTCGTGCTTCTTTGTTGCCTTCAGATTTATCATCAGTTTTCTTTTTCAATGTCTTGATAATGATTTCATCATCATTCGTTTGTAGATAAATCCGGCCTATATTTCCTTCCTGCTTCTCTTTTGTGGCGATGACTTTCCCGTCCGGTGTTTTGGCCAGCATCACTTTGGTGACGGTCTTTCTTTCAGGGATGACGATGTACCGTGAGTTCTCCACCGGATCAGTGATGAGAATTTGCGACAAGTTCCCTTTGCTGTCGCGGACTTCATAGCGAGTGCGGCCAGCGTTATCTCTATAAACCAAACTGGACGTTTTATTGCTGATCTGATTGCCGTCAGCCAGAGCTTGCGTTTTTTCGGTAATGATCTCTGCACTATATGCCGCATTTTTAATCGTGTTAGAGATTTGCATGTCCTGCATGCCTGAGAAAACGGCGTTCATGGCGTCGGTGGCATTTCTTGCTGCATTCATCGCATCTGCAATGGTTTTATTGACTGTGCCGGTCTCGGGCGAGTCAGCCAATGCAGTAAGTACTGGCATGGGGGGTATTGGTGGTATGGGTGTCATAGCAGGCATAGCAGGCATAGCAGGCATAGGTGGTAAAGGCGGCATGGGCGCAAGTGGAGCAGCTTGATGGATTTCAAGGTGCAGACGTGTTTGTTGTTCTTCTGGTGCAATTGGAACAGGATTGTCATTGATGGCATTTGCTTGTGCCACAGTCCATGAATAACTTAAAAAAACCAATATTGGAACTTTGATAGTCATGATGTTTCCTTCGTGTTCGTGGTTAAACGTGATTAAGAGAATCAATGCTGAAATTAAAAATTTTGCTTAAAAACAGATGCGTTAATTTTTGAGCAGGCGCATGGCCAAAGGTGAGCCTTCCGCATCCACCAGCATCTGTGCCCGCACCATCTCACCAGCAATTTCAGGGCTGATGGGCATGCCCAGACTGGCTAACCAGGCAGCCGGCACTTCAGTTTCCATCATGTGAGGCGTTCCTTCATCCAGACGTTCCAGCGGTACCAGAGCGACGAAGGGCGGCAGCTCTGTGTTTGAAACTGTAATGTTGTCCTGTGCCAGCTGATGCTGCGATGCTGGAAACATGACCGTCAGCATGACCAGGCCAAAGCTGCCGCTCAGCGTAAGCAGACCTGCCAGCCATGGGCGCAAACGCCTGGCGCGCACCTGTTTTTTGTCCTCGTCCTGTTGTTTGGCGAAGGCTAGTAATAAAGCCTGCTCTGTAGCCGTTGGCGTATTCAGTTCTTGCAAATCCTTGCGCAAGAGGCTGAACTGCTGATCCAGCAAGGCATCTGTATTGCTGGCGTCCTGTGGGGTATTCATAGGGTCTTTCATCTTTGTGTTCCGGTTTTTGCTTCTGCATCGGGCCGCCAGCCCAGTTTTTCGCTGTATTGAAGTATTGCTGCGCGTGCTCTGGAGAGACGCGAGCGCACGGTACCTATATCTATGTTACAAATCACGGCTATCTCTGCGTACGACAGTTCCTGCAATTCATACAAAATAATTACATCGCGATAATGGGGGCGTAGTACCGCAACTGCTCGCCGCACATGCTCGGTCATTTGCTGGTGAAAGATGACGTCTGTGGATTCTGCTGCTTCACTCATTAAGACTTCTTCTCCATCTTCTTCATCAAATTCTTTACCAAACGCAGGCAGTGGCTGGTGGCGGCGCTCTGTCTGGTCCTGTTTGAGTAATAAATTCCTGGCTACGCCAAACAAAAAATTCTGCAAACTGCCCAGGCCTGCGTCATAACGGTAAGACTTGCTCAGCAAACCCATGAAAACATCCTGCACTACGTCCGCTGCCAGCGCACTCTGGCCACATCGCATCAGGGAATAGCGATAGATAGGCCCCTGGTGGCGCTGGTACAGACGTTGAAATGCAGCAACATCGCCGTCGCGCATTTGTGTCAGCAAGCTGGAATCAGTCTCTTGGTTATCCACGTTTATTTGTTGGTTGTTTTAATGTATTACTCTCAGGGACATCAAAAGTTCCAATTATTTTTTCTCGCCAGCTGTTTTTGTTAGGACTTACGCAAAATCGTCCCGACAAGGCGTAGCGACGAAGACAGTACTTTAGTACGGCGAGGCCCTGTAACGCAGCTGGAGAGGTTTTGCGTAAGTTCTATTTATATGAATGCACTAATTTGGTGAGGATTTGCCTTTGTTTGGTGCGCATTTTTGCAATCCAGCCTATTTGGCCTTGGTGCAAAACTTGCTGTGTTGCTTTTTATAATGTTTTTAGAGGGATGGCCTGTCACCTATGTGGACTTGCTTGTTATTTTGCAAATGGCGATAAATAATAAGTTTGGTGATAGCACATACAATAAGCGAAAGAAGATATGGATCTGACACCCAGAGAAAAAGATAAGTTGCTGATATTTACCGCCGCCTTGTTGGCAGAGCGGCGCAAGGCGCGTGGCCTGAAGCTGAATTATCCAGAAGCAGTTGCCCTGATCACTGCCGCCATCATGGAAGGCGCGCGCGATGGCCTGACGGTGGCAGAACTGATGTCTGAGGGCACGCAAATTCTCAGTCGTGACGATGTCATGGAAGGCGTGCCAGAGATGATTCCTGATATCCAGGTCGAAGCGACATTCCCGGATGGCAGCAAACTGGTTACCGTTCATCACCCCATTCCTTAGGAGAAAACCATGATACCAGGCGAAACCCTGATAGAGGATGGGGACATAGAACTGAATGTAGGCCGTGTAGTCGTCAGTATTACTGTGGCCAACAGTGGCGACAGACCTATACAAGTAGGTTCCCATTTTCATTTTTATGAAACCAATCCTGCACTGCAATTTGAGCGCCAACTCGCTTATGGCATGCGCCTCAACATTGCTGCCGGTACGGCCATCCGTTTTGAGCCGGGGCAGCAACGCAGCGTAGAGATGGTGGCACTGGCGGGCGATAGAAAAGTCTATGGTTTCAGCGGTAAAGTGATGGGGGCGCTATGAAAATTTCACGTCATGCTTATGCTGAAATGTTCGGGCCAACCACGGGTGACCGCATCCGTCTGGCGGATACCAATCTATTCATAGAAATTGAAAAAGACTTTGCCATTTATGGCGAAGAGGTGAAATTTGGCGGTGGCAAGGTGATACGTGATGGCATGGGGCAGTCGCAAAGGCCACATGCCGAAGTCATGGATACCGTCATCACCAATGCCGTCATCATTGATCACTGGGGCATCGTCAAGGCAGATATAGGCCTAAAAAATGGCTTGATTGCCTGTATAGGCAAAGCGGGCAATCCCGATATACAGTCTGGCGTTGACATGGCCATTGGTGGCGCGACCGAGATCATTGCTGGTGAAGGCAAGATCGTGACCGCTGGTGGTATCGATTCACACATCCATTTTATTTGCCCGCAGCAGATTGAAGAAGCGTTGATGAGCGGCGTCACCACCATGCTGGGCGGCGGTACTGGCCCGGCAACTGGCACGGCAGCCACTACCTGTACGCCTGGCCCCTGGCATATGCATTCCATGTTGATGGCGGCAGATGCGTTTCCCATGAATCTGGGCTTTATGGGCAAGGGCAATGTCAGCCTGCCTTTACCGCTGGAAGAGCAGGTAAGGGCCGGTGCCATCGGCCTGAAGCTGCATGAAGACTGGGGTACGACACCACAAGCCATCGATAACTGCCTGACTGTTGCCGACCAGATGGACGTGCAGGTGGCTATTCATAGCGATACGCTCAACGAGGGCGGCTTTTTGGAACATACACTGGCGGCATTCAAGGACAGGACTATCCACACCTTCCATACCGAAGGTGCAGGTGGTGGTCATGCGCCGGATATTATTGCGGCGGTTGGTGAGGCGAATGTACTGCCATCCTCCACCAATCCTACCCGGCCCTATACCGTCAATACCCTGGATGAGCATCTCGACATGCTCATGGTCTGCCACCATCTTGATCCTGCAATTGCCGAAGACATTGCCTTTGCCGAATCACGCATACGACGCGAAACCATAGCGGCCGAAGATATTTTGCATGATATTGGTGCCATTTCCATGATGTCTTCCGATTCCCAGGCCATGGGCCGGGTGGGTGAAGTCATCATGCGCACCTGGCAAACGGCTGACAAAATGAAGCAGCAGCGCGGTTCGCTCGCGGAAGACAATGCGCGTCACGATAACTTTCGTGTCAAACGCTATATCGCCAAATATACGATCAATCCGGCGCTTACCCATGGTATTGCTCATGCAGTTGGTTCCTTGGAAGTAGGCAAGATTGCCGACATTGTCTTGTGGAAACCGGCATTTTTTGGGGTAAAAGCATCAATGATCATCAAGGGCGGCATGATCGCCGCTGCCCAGATGGGTGACCCGAACGCATCGATACCAACGCCACAGCCTGTGCATTACCGCATGATGTTTGGCGCCTTTGGCGGGGGCTTGAAAAAGTCATTCACCTTTGTCTCGCAGGCTGGGCTGGATGGGGGGCTGGCAGAACAACTGAAGCTGAACAAGACACTGATTGCTGTCAAGAACACGCGCCATATTCGCAAAAAGGACATGATACACAATGGTCTGACGCCAAAAATGGAAGTCGATTCAGAAACCTATGAAGTCCGTGCCAATGGTGAATTGCTGGTGTGCGAACCGGCAAAAATCCTGCCTATGGCCCAACGTTATTTTTTATTTTAAACAATGCTGACATTACAAACAAAAATCGAGACTGCCGACAGCATCGACGGGCAACTGGTCTTGCCGTATGAATTACGTGAAAAAAGCCGTTTGCGCGCCACGCTTGCCAGTGGTGAAGATGTGGCCGTGTTTACTATGCGCGGCACGGTCATGCGCCATGGCGACTTGATGCTGGGTAATGATGGACGTGTGATTGAAGTCGTTGCTGCAGTTGAACCCACGTATAAAGTGGAGTGTGATACCGCCTTTAATTTGTTGCGCTGTGCCTTTCACCTGGGCAACCGGCATACCCAGGCGCAGGTTGGTGATGGTTTCTTACGTATCCGTAAAGACCCAGTGCTAAAGGAAATGTTGCAAGGATTGGGCGCAGTCGTCACAGAAGAGCAGGCCAGCTTCGAGCCGGAATCAGGTGCTTATGGAGGTGGGCATCCTCATGGTGGCGATGATGGACACCCGCATAATCCACTGGCACCAATACCTTTGCGCCAGCGCATACATCGTCCTTCAGACAGCAAGGCTTGAGCATGCAGTCTGCGGCCTTACTCCATCTCCTGCAACTGGCCAGCCCGTCTTTGCCTATTGGTGCCTATAGCTATTCGCAAGGAATGGAAGCGGCGATAGAAAAAGGCCTGGTGCGCAACGAAGCCACAGCCAGGGAATGGATCATCAATTGCCTGCATGAAGTGGTGGCCCGTTTTGAGGCGCCAGTTTTGTGGCGCCTGTTGCAGGCTTTTGATAGTCGGGACTTGGCTGCAGTATCGCACTGGACAGGTTTGTTCATTGCCGCCAGGGATACTGCAGAGTTTAGGGCAGAGAGCATACAGATGGGTTATTCGCTGGGCAAACTGGTGAACGACCTGAAGATTGCTGACGATGAATTGCTAGCGATTTTGCTGGCGCAACAAGAGTTGCCTTTGCCCACGGCCATGGCCGCCGCCGCCGTTGCCTTGCAGGTCCCACCAGAATCGGTCTTGCTGGGCATGCTGTTTTCGTGGGCAGAGAATCAGGTGCTGGTGGGGGTGAAGTCCATTCCCTTGGGCCAGGTGTCTGGACAACGCTTACTCCTATCGTTGCGACCCGAACTGGAAAAAGCCGCAAGACTGGCACAAGAACTGGAAGATGATCAATTGTCTAACTGGGCCCCAGGCCTGTCTTTGCTGTCCATGCAGCATGAGGTGCAGTACAGCCGTTTGTACAGGTCATAAAAATTAAGAACAGGAAAAAATAAATGAATACCCAAAATTTAAGCTCTCCGGAATCAAATCCCTTACGAGTAGGCATAGGTGGTCCGGTCGGTTCCGGTAAAACAGCACTGTGCGAAATGCTATGCAAAAGCATGCGCGACCAGTATGAAATGGCAGTCATCACCAATGACATCTATACCAAGGAAGACATGGAAATCCTGCTGCGCGCCGATGCCTTGCCTGCAGAACGTTTGATGGGGGTGGAAACCGGTGGTTGTCCGCATACTGCCATACGTGAAGATGCCTCCATCAACCTGGAAGCGATTGCCCGCATGAGTGCGGATTTTCCTGATCTTGATTTAATCCTCGTTGAATCCGGTGGTGACAACCTGGCGGCCACCTTTAGCCCGGAATTGTCTGACCTGACCATCTACGTCATCGATGTGGCGGGTGGCGAAAAAATCCCGCGCAAGGGCGGACCTGGTATCACTCGCTCTGATCTGCTGATCATCAATAAAACCGACCTGGCACCACATGTAGGGGCCAATCTGGACATCATGGCACAAGACGCCAAGCGCATGCGTGGCGAACGGCCCTTTGTATTTACCAATCTGCGTACCGGTGACGGGCTGGAGGCAGTAGTAAGCTTCATTCGCAAACAAGGCATGCTGGACGACGTTAAAAACTAAACTTTAATCTGAAATCTGGAGATAATATGAAACTACATAATTCACGTTGGCTGTGTGTGGTCGTTGCCCTCGGCAATGCCATGATTTCATTGCCCGCTTTCGCGCACGACAGTGTGCTGCATTCCATGAATGCCTTGCAGGATGGTTTTCTCCATCCATTCACCGGGCTAGATCATTTGTTGGCCATGCTGGCAATAGGTATCTGGGCTGCGCAGCAAAAAGATGCGCGTGCCTGGCTGATAGCGACCAGCTTTCCCTTGATGATGCTTGCTGGTGGCGCGCTGGCTCTGGTTGGTGTCGTATTGCCTGGTGTGGAGCACGGTATCGCAGCCTCAGTACTGGTTCTCGGCTTGTTGATCAGTTTTGCAGTCAAACTGCCTGTTGGTACGGGAGTAGCTTTGGTATCCGTATTTGCCATGGCGCATGGCTATGCACATGGGCAGGAAATGCCAGCTAATGAATCTGCCGTGTTGTATGGTGCCGGTTTTGTGCTGGCGACGGCCCTGATTCATGCTGCGGGCTGGTTTGCCAGCAATGCGGCTCAAAAGATGCTGACCAGTGCATTGCCACGCTACGCAGGAGTGATGATCGCTTTGGCAGGTGCTTTTTTCTTTTCTCCCCTTGCTTGATACACATTATTAGTTAATTAAATTTCATCTGCCAGGCAAGGGAGTCTATTTCTCCTTGCTTGCCGCATCCTGCTGGTCCTTGCCTATCTTGCCGCACAGAAATAATCGACTGTGCCGATTTCGTCTTTCAACATGCATACAAACATCAAGACTGGGCCTCTTTGCGGGCTTACACTTAGTCATGTTCGAATCTGGCAGCGCGTGAAATAAGTTTGCAAATAGCTTATATTTACTGTGATCGATTTCTTCGCGATTTGTCAGCATCAGGTTCTTTGATTGATTTTCAAAAATTGACCGGTTTGATCCGGAGACAAGGCAAATATCATGTGGCAAGGCGTCATTCCCGCAGTTACAACAAAATTCAACCAGGACGATACGCTGGACTTCAAGGAAATGGAGCGTTGCTTCCGTTATTTGATGGATGCCGGTTGTGACGGTCTGATTGCTTGCGGTTCTCTGGGCGAAGGCCCTTTGTTATCGCATGCAGAGCGTATTGATGTGCTGAAATTGACAAAAGAAGTGACAGGAAACAAACCTGCCATCCTGACCGTCGCCGAAGCCGCGACGCGTGACGCCTGTGCCCTCGCAGAAAAAGCTGCCAAAGCTGGTGCCGATGGCTTGATGGTTGTGCCAAGTACGATCTATCACACCAATCACCGTGAAACCGTTGCAACTTTGCGCAGTATCGCCGCCGCCGGTGATTTGCCTGTCATGATTTATTCCAACCGCCTGGCTTACCGTGTCGATGTGACGACAGATATACTGGAAGAACTGGCTGATGACCCGCGTTTTGTGGCAGTAAAAGAATCTTCTGACGATATTCGCCGCACCACAGAAATCATCAATCGCCTGGGCAGCCGTTATGACTTGTTCACTGGCGTAGATAACCTGGCTTTTGAAGCTTTGACTGCTGGTGCAACTGGCTGGGTAGCCGGTCTGGTCGTGGCTTTCCCGCATGAGACTGTGGCTATTTACCGTCTCATCAAGGCCGGCCGTTATAACGAAGCGCTGGATATCTACCGCTGGTTCCGTCCTTTGCTGGACCTGGATGTCTCCACTTATCTGGTGCAAAACATCAAACTGGTAGAAACACTCGCTATCGATTCCAATGACCGGGTGCGTGCACCGCGTCTGCCGCTGGAAGGTGCTTTGCGTACCCGTGTGGAGCAAATAGTCAGTGCTTCTCTTGCGAATCGTCCAGTTTTGCCAACATTGAACTGATCGGTTTTTTAGTGAATATGATGGCGCGGGAAGCATACCTATGAAGACAACAGTGTGTGTCATTGGTGCTGGCATAGTCGGCACCACCTGTGCCTTGAAAATGCAGGAGGAAGGCTATCAGGTCAATTTGATTGATGCGGCTTCCCCCGGCTGTGGTGTGACTGCCGTTGGTATGGGGCATTTGGTCGCCTTGGATGAAACTGAGCAGGAACTGGACTTGTGTCTGCTGTCTTTGCGCCTGTGGAAAGATTTCTTCACTGAATTTCCAGGCGTAGGTGAAGTCAGTCAATGTGGCACCTTATGGGTAGCAGAGAATGAAGACCAGCTTTCGGAGGCACATCGTCGCGCGCAAGCAATGAATGCACGGTTATGGCGTGCCGAAGCGTTGACTGGTGAGCAGGTGCAAAAACTGGAGCCTGCTTTGCGCCCCGGCCTTGCTGGTGGTGTCAGGGTATTTGGCGACAGCGTGGTCTACCCGCCCAAGCTGGCGCATTTCATGGCTCAGCTTCTGGTGAAGCGCGGTGGTCATCTGATTCTGGGTAAGCGTGTTACGCAGCTAGCAGCAAACCAGTTGATTTTTGCTGATGGCAGCAAGCTGACTGCAGATATCATCATCGTCGCTGCCGGGCTGGAAGTAGCCAGGCTCTTGCCTGAAATGGCCGTGTTTGGCCGTAAAGGCCATTTGGCGATTACTGACCGCTACCCTGGTCGTCTTTCACATCAAATTGTCAGTATGGATTATGGACAGGCAGCACTTACTGCAGATGCACTGGCCGTGGCGGCCAATGTGCAGCCGCGCAGCAACGGGCAATGGTTGATTGGTTCTTGCAGACAGGATGGGCAAACCAACAACAGTCTGGACCCCAAAGTACTGGGTGCTGTCTTGCAGTCCGCCATGAAGCTGTTACCTTGCCTGGCCGACATGCAAATCATACGCGCCTGGGCAGGCATGCGTCCGGCATCGCCCGATGGTCACCCCATTATCGGGCCTCATCCTGAACTGCCAGGTGTCTGGCTGGCCGCCGGACATGAGGGACTGGGTGTGACGACTGCCATGGCCACAGCAAAAATGCTGGCAGATCAGATTGCCGGGCGGGCAAGGGAAATAGATCATCTCCATTATTTACCTGGACGTTTTTTCCCTTTGCGGGATCTGAAATATGCGTGAACAAGACCCGGGTACAGGAAAAATCGCAAAAATCTGGATTAATGGATCCTCCTTTGAGGCGACAACAGACATGAGTGTGGTGGCAGCTCTGATGCGATATGACAATATGCAGACACGTCAGTCGGTTTCTGGTCAGCCACGGTTTGCTGTTTGCGGCATGGGCATATGCCAGGAATGCCGGGTGCGTATCAATGGTCAGTCTCATAAACTGGCTTGCCAGGAATACTGTCGCTCAGGTATGGTGATCAATACCGAAACCGCTGGTCTGGGCGTCTGACAATGTTATCGGCGATGTTACCGTTTTCTACCGAAATTCTTATCATAGGTGCTGGCCCTGCGGGCCTGGCAGCCGCGCTGGCTGCCGCTGAGCTATCGTCCACTGTTACTGTGATTGACGAAAATCCCGCACCTGGCGGACAAATATGGCGCGGTGGTCCAAGAACATGGTGCGACCGTCGGGCGCACAAGCTTTGGCAAGCACTGGAAAATTGCCTGAATGTACGCATGGTGTATGGCGTGCGTATTGTCGCTACTGCTGCTGATAAGGAGTTTTTGCTTGAAACTTCAGATGGTACCCAAAAGATAAAGTGGAACAAGCTGATTATCTGCAGTGGTGCCCGTGAGTTGCTTTTGCCTTTCCCTGGCTGGACTTTGCCTGGCGTTACCGGTGCGGGTGGTTTGCAAGCCTTGATCAAAGGCGGCATGCCAGTGGAGGGCAAGCGTGTCGCCGTTGCTGGTAGTGGACCTTTGCTGCTGGCAGTGGCTGAAACGGTGATACGTTCTGGTGGTCAGGTAGTCAGTATCATCGAAACAAAAACAAGCCAACATTTGATACCGTTTTTCCTGGCCTTGCTCAAGTCGCATCGCGGCAAGCTGCTACAGTCATTGAAATTGTTTTGGCAACTCAAGCGCGTACGCTATCGACACGATGCAAGAGTGGTCAAGGCACATGGTGAGCAGCGCTTGCTTGGCATCAGCTTGCAACATGGTGACAAGAAAATTGACTTGAGCTGTGATTTGCTTGCCTGCGGCTTTGGTCTCTTACCCAATCTGGAAATCGGCACTTTGTTGGGATGCGAAATCAAGGATGGCAACATCCTTGTCGATGCTAATCAGGCCAGTACGCGTGCTGATGTCTGGGTGGCGGGCGAGGCTTGTGGCATAGGTGGTGTCGACAAGGCTTTGGCAGAAGGGCACATTGCCGGTTTGGCTGCCATTGGACTGGCCGCGGAGCCAGATGCTATTGCATGCCGTGCCCATGCAAGGCAGTTCGCTGACCTGCTCAAGCAGAGATTTGCAATCGATGACAGCCTGCGCAAGTTATGCAAATCAGACACACTGGTATGCCGGTGTGAAGATGTCAGCGCCCGGCAATTACGCGAATATAGTGACTGGCGTACAGCAAAGCTGATGACCAGGGCAGGTATGGGCGCATGCCAGGGGCGCATTTGTGGTGCTGCCTGCCAATTCATGTTTGGCTGGGATGCACCGGGCTTGAGACAACCGGTTTTCCCGACAAAAACATCCACTCTCGCAGCCCTTGGTGGTGCAGTGGGGGATGCAGAAAAATAAAACTGAATAATAAAACTGAATAATAAGGAAGAATAAAGATGAAACAACTGTATATCAACGGTAGCTGGCATGACGGCGCAAGCGTAACTGTGACTCATAGCCCCTCTGATTTGAGTGAGGTCGTGGGTGAATACGCCAGCGCAGGTATTGAGCAGGTAGAACTGGCGATTGCCGCTGCACGCGATGCGGCAGAAAGCTGGCGCAATTCTGGTGTGCAGCAAAGAGCAGATGCGCTTGACAAGATAGGGACAGAAATCAATGAGCGCAAAGCCGAACTCGGCAGCCTGCTGGCGCGTGAAGAAGGCAAGACCCTGCCAGAAGCGATAGGTGAAGTTGGCCGTGCAGCCGCCATCTTCAAATTCTTTGCCCAGGAAGCCTTGCGCATACGCGGCGACAAACTGGCGTCAGTGCGCCCGGGTGTTGATGTTGATGTGACCCGCGAACCAGTAGGCGTTGTCGGTATCATCGCTCCCTGGAATTTCCCTATCGCCATTCCTGCATGGAAAACTGCGCCAGCACTGGCCTATGGCAATACTGTTATTTTGAAGCCGGCAGAACTGGTGCCGGGTTGCTCCTGGGCCATGGCCGAGATCATCAGCCGCTCTGGTTTACCTGCAGGCGTTTTCAATCTTTTGTCCGGCCCTGGCCGTATTGTTGGCGAAGCACTGAGCAAGGATAGCAGAGTGGATGCGATCAGTTTTACCGGTTCCGTTGCTACTGGCAGCCGGGTCCTGGCAGCTTGTGCTGCACGCCGTGCCAAAGTGCAACTGGAAATGGGTGGTAAGAATCCGCTGGTGATATTGGCAGATGCTGATCTGGATGTGGCCGTCAATGCAGCAATCCAGGGGTCTTATTTTTCTACTGGTCAGCGTTGCACTGCATCTTCTCGTCTCATTGTTGAGGAAAAAATATACCCGGCATTCGTGGCCGCGATGACACATAAACTGAAGGGCTTGAAAGTTGGACATGCCTTGCAGGCGGGTATAGATATAGGCCCAGTGGTAGATAAGGCTCAACTGGACCAGGACTTGCGCTATATACAGATTGCCAAAGATGAAGGCGCCAGGCTGGCATTTGGTGGTGAACGCCTGTCGCGCGACACCGATGGCTATTTCCTGAACCCAGCCTTGTTCGTTGATTGCGACCCTGTCATGCAACATACGAAGGAAGAGATTTTTGGCCCGGTAGCGTCCGTCATCCCAGCTAAAAACTATGAGCATGCTCTGCAACTGGCAAATGATACCGAATTTGGCCTGACAGCAGGCATTTGCACGACCTCATTGAAATACGCGATTCACTTCAAGCGTCATGTCCGTGCGGGTATGGTCATGGTCAACCTGCCTACTGCTGGGGTTGATTACCATGTTCCATTTGGTGGCAGCAAGGCATCCAGCTATGGTGCCCGTGAACAGGGTAGTGCTGCTGTGGAATTCTTTACAACGATGAAGACCAGTTATACCGGTAGCTGATCTTTGTATTCGCTCTGTAATAGGCGAAAAAGCCGCTAATGGCTGCTTTTTTGCCTTTTGTCCAGTTTTTGCCCCATTCCTCCCTCTCTATCACTGTTCAAGCCGTGATTTGCGCATTCTGTCGCAAGCCCATGGAAGCTCCAGGTGTTCTTTTATAAGATGCTTACATCGAGTCACAGAACACAAGAAATCATCAAATTCACACTTGAGCTAAAGGGAGCCCATCATGATATCAAATATCACATCCAACAAACGCGTCGCCATCATCCTCTTGTCCATCCTGGTTTTTGCCATGATAGTTCTGTCATCCTTTCATGGCATGGATGTGCAGATTGATGGTGAGGACATCGATGGCGTAGGCGGCTTCTTCGGTATCGTGCTGGGCTGTGGGATTGCGATCGTGGCGGTGGTTTTTGCCCTCGGTCTGACTGGTATGGTACTGGCAGGTGTGGCAATGCTGTTATGCGTGATTTTCGCTATAGTACTGGGTTCGCTGGCACTGGCAATGCTGCCCTTGCTTTTCCCTGTATTGCTGGTGGTGGGTCTGGTTGCCTTGTTTTCGCGCCGTAAAACTGCTTGATTTGGGTTCTGGATATATGCATAGTTTGTGGAGGCAATAAATGGGCATGCTTGACATTGTTAATCCCGTCAAGCAAGGCAAATACAGGAAGTGTTTTACTTCCTTTTTGCTTTTGAGCTTACTCATCTCAGCCTGTGCAACAGACAACAGATTGACACCTGCACAAGTAGAATTGTCAGGCGATGGTGGTGAGGTGAATATATTGTGGAGTGCCATACAGCGCCCAGCGCCTTTGCCTCCAATGGATCATGCAGCCTTGCTATTGCCCGTGCATTTTGGTGGTAGCGAGGAAAGAATATTTTACATGCAGTTTGATCTTGGTCATCCCTCCACCGTCTTTTATTCCAATAAATGGAAAGCGATTGCCGAGAAATATCAGTTCGTGAATTCTGTTGACAAGTTTGCCGCCGTTAATTTTAAACTTGGCGATATGCAGGTGCTGGCTAAAAATATTTCCATCGTCCAGCGTGAAGGCGATGGAGTCGATTGGAATAAGGGCAGTGTAGAAGTAATCGGCACCATAGGCGCGGATTTGATTGATGGCAGAGTGGTGGTGCTAGACTTAAAGAAAGATATAGTCCAATTTGCCCGCGAACGTGAAGGCTTGCATTTGGCAAGCAGTAAATTCCAGCCCTTCAGTTTTTCTGGTCGCAGGATAGTCATGCCTGTTACTTTTGATGGCGAAGAAAAAACGGTGATGTATGACAGCGGCTCCAGCGCTTTGTCCTGGATTAGTAATGAAAAAACTTGCCAGCGACTGGCAAAGCAGGATGCCAAGCCGGTGGTTTATGCTATTCGCCTCTGGGATAAGATATTGACTGCGCATACGGTAGAAACGAACGCAGAGGCAATAGTGGCAGGCATCAGGCTACCTGTGAAAGAAATCAGTTATATCCAGGATATCGGCTTTTTGCAAGAGTTGGCAATCAGCAGTCTGGGTTCAGTGGGGTTGGTCGGGAATAAGTTTTTCCTGGGTAAAAAACTGATTATCGATACCCGCAAAATGGAAATAGCCCTGGAAGAATAAGTTCTATTCAGGTTTGGTCAAATTTGGTACGTAAGATGAACTGCAGCGCCTGCTCTGCCAGTTCATCTATGCTGATGCCTGAACCACGCCTATACCATTGCGCTGTCCAGTTCAGCGTGCCAAACATCAGCAGTTTGTCTATGCGCGTGGGCATGGCCCAATCCCCTGATGCATGTAGCTCTATAATGACTTTTTCCCACGCAGCTTCATACCTGTCCTTGAGGGCGATGATGCGGGCGCGTGACGGTTTGTCGAGTGCGCGCCATTCGTAAAGCAGCACAGCAATAAAATCATGCTCAGGAGCCAGCAAAGTATTCAGATGGACCTTGACCAGATGCTGAAACGCCAGTCGCGGCGGCAAATCAGCCACAGCCAGCTTTTCTATTTCTTCCAATGACTTTTGCATGCCTTGTTCCATCACGGCGACCAGGATGTCTTGCTTGGTCTTGAAGTGATAAAACCAGCTGCCTGACTGTATCCCCACCGCCGCAGCGATGTCGCGCACGGTAGTGTTGTCATAGCCCTTTTTCCGGAAAAGCTGTGCTGATTTCCTGATCAGATCCTGGCGTATGCTTTCTGATTCGTCCAGCACTGGGCGGCCGCGTTTTTTTGTGGTTTCTGCACCTGGCAATACTTGCTCTGTCGAGTCGGTGGTAATTTCTTTAGGCATTGCTATTGGGAATAGTCTTCTAAAAAATGTAGTGGGGGTGCTTTTCTGATCGCTCTTGATGGTAACCTTAAACAAAGCTGCCATCAATCAGGCTAGAAAAATCAGGTACAAAACCCTGAAACAATAATACAGGAGACACAGTATGCAAATCAAACCACGCTGGATGACACCCGAACTGGAAACTTTTCGCGATGCAGTACGCCGTTTTGTCGCTGCGGAAGTGACCCCGCACCAGGAGCATTGGAAAAAACAGCAACATGTAGACCGCGATGTCTGGGATAAGGGCGGTGCCATGGGCATCTTGCTGGCTGACATACCTGAAGAATATGGCGGCTCTGGCGGCAGCTTTGCCCATCAATCCATCGTTTTTGAAGAACTGACTTATGCGGGTGATATGGCCTTTGGTATCCATGTACATGCCATCGTTGCGCACTATATCTTGAATCAGGGGACAGAAGAGCAAAAACAAAAATACCTGCCCAAGCTGGCCTCTGGTGAAATGATCGCCGCCATCGCCATGTCTGAACCCGGTGCCGGGTCTGACCTGAAAGGCATACGCACAACCGCCAGACGTGACAGCAACAGTTATGTCATCAACGGTTCCAAGACGTTTATCTCAAATGGCTATATGGCTGATCTGGTGGTGGTCGTGACCAAGACTGATCCTGAAGCCGGTGCCAAGGGCGTGTCACTGATCATGGTGGAAACCAGAGACTGTCCAGGTTACCGGGTAGGGCGCATACTGGAAAAGATAGGGCAAAAGGGCCAGGATACTTGCGAGTTGTTCTTTGATGACGTACGTGTGCCGCTGGACAGAGTACTCGGTGGCGTCGAAGGCAAAGGTTTTACCCAATTGATGACTGAGCTGCCTTATGAGAGAACGATACTAGGCGTGGCTGGCGTCGCTGCCATAGAGCGCGCACTGGATCTGACGATCAACCATACCCGTGAACGCAAGGCATTTGGTCAAGCGTTGATAGAGATGCAAAATACCCGCTTTGTATTGGCAGAGATCAAGACCGAGGCGACGATAGCCCGCACCTTCATAGACCGCTGTATAGTCGATATGATGGAAGGGCGCATGGATACCGAGCTCGCATCAATGGCCAAATACTGGATATCTGATTTGCAGTGCAAGGTCATAGACCAGTGTCTGCAATTATTTGGCGGTTATGGCTATATGCTGGAATATCCTATAGCGCAAATGTATGTCGATGCACGGGTACAGCGCATCTATGGCGGCGCCAATGAAATCATGAAAGAAATCATTTCACGTAATTTATAACTCAGAATAAAACAGGGATAGAACATGGCTGGACCTTTACAAGGTATTCGTGTCATAGAAATGGTAGGGCTGGGGCCTTGTCCTTTTGCCGCCATGATGCTCGCCGACATGGGGGCAGAAGTCATACGCATAGACCGCAAGCTGGCACCTGGTGCGAACAATCCTTTCCCCATGCTGGGTACAAAATATGATGTCATGGCAAGAGGGCGGCGTTCGCTCGCTCTGGACTTAAAACAGGCAGAAGCCAAAGCCGTCTTGCTGGACCTGGTGGCAAGTGCAGATATCTTGCTGGAAGGTTTCCGGCCAGGTGTCATGGAACGACTGGGCCTGGGGCCGGAAATCTGCCAGCAACGCAATCCACGTCTTGTATATGGACGGATTACAGGCTGGGGCCAGGATGGTCCATTGGCGCAGGCGGCAGGACATGACCTGAATTACATCGCACTCAGCGGCATGCTGCATGCCATGGGGCGGGCCGATACTCCACCAGCACCGCCCTTGAATCTGGTTGGCGATTTTGGTGGCGGTGCCATGATGCTGGCTTTTGGTGTGGTCTGCGCCGCCCTGGAAGCACGCAGCTCCAGCAAAGGGCAGGTGGTGGATGCGGCCATGGTCGATGGCTCGGCCTTGTTGGGGGCGATGATTTACGGCTTCCGTGCCTTCGGTGCATGGTCAGACCAGCGTGGTGCAAATATGCTGGACGGCGGCGCGCATTTTTATGACACTTACGCCTGCTTTGACGGTAAATTCATCTCCATAGGTGCGATAGAGCCGCAGTTTTATGCTTTGTTGCTGGAGCGGGCAGGTATCACTGACCCTGCATTCCATGCGCAAATGAATAGCCGGAAGTGGCCGGAATTGAAAGAAAAGTGCACCGCGCTGTTCAAGACCAAAACCCGCCAGCAATGGTGTGAATTAATGGAAGGAACAGATATTTGCTTTGCACCAGTACTGGATATGGCAGAAGCACCTGAGCATCCACACAATCAGGCCAGAGCCAACTTTACTGATATCGAAGGCATATTGCAGCCAGCACCTGCGCCACGATTTAGCAGGACAGCAGCAGAAATCAGCAGGCCGCCGGCAGCGCCAGGCCAGCATAGCGCAGAAATTTTGCATGACTGGGGGGTGAGTGAAGAGAGGATAGCCAGTTTAAAAGCAAGCCAGGTGATTTGATATTCTTCTCGTCACTCTATTAGCTTGGCGGCAGCCTCAAATTCAAACTGATGCATGTAGTGTCTGAGTTGTATCATGACATCCTGATTGAACTGGCTGGCAATGGCTGTTTCATTTTCTTCAAACAGGCTTTGTGCATCCGCGTCCGATGCTGCGAGCAGGATGCGCAGATTAGATACGATATTTTTTGCCTCGGCTTCATCGACGATGACTTCTTCATGCTGAGGCAAAATTCCTGGTAATACTATTTTTAATTCATCCAGCACGGCATTGAGCGACTGGGTAAGTGGCTTCAGGGTACTCAGGATAAATTCTCTGTCTTCCTCCTTGCTGAGTTTGTATTCCAGTTCTGCCGCTATTTTTTGCAGTTTAGTCGCACCTATACTGCCTGCCAGGCCTTTGAGCGTATGGCTGAGTCTTTCTGCATTACCGTACTCGCCAATTTGTATGAGCCTGTTTAAATCATGCAGAGTATCAGCCTGGCTTTGCTCAAACCTGTGCAGCATATTGATATAAAACTCGTGACGCCCGCCCATGTAATGGAGGCCCAGGCTGGTATCGAGTTCATTGAATTGCGGGAATCCCGCATCTTCATCATCAAACACAGTACTGGTGATCAGGCTGCCGGGTACCGGCAGTTCATGTTCGGTATCCATCCAGTGCGAGACTATTGTGAACAAGGCGTCAGGCTGTATGGGTTTGGTCAGATAATCCTGCATGCCTTCGCGCATGCAGCGCTCGCGAATGTCACCGACTGCATGCGCGGTCAGCGCGATGATGGGCGTATCATCCAGACGAGCATCTTGCCTGATTTTTGCGGCGGCTTCATGACCATCCATGATAGGCATTTGTAAATCCATGAATATCATGGCGTAATACCCAGGTTCATTTGCCATGATGAGGCGTACGGCCTCTTCACCATTGTCGGCAACATCGGCGGTAATGCCCACCATGCTTAGCAACTCGATGGCGATTTGTTGGTTGACGGGATTATCCTCCGCCAGCAAGACACGACGACCGGCATGGTTTTGTGCTGCAATATTGGCGCTATGGGTCACACCTGATTCTGCATGCGAGTCTGATTCACCATGCAGGCTAAAGTCTATCTCCAGCGGCAAGGTGAAGGCAAATGTCGATCCCTGATTCTCCTGACTGTAAACAGCAATCTGTCCACCCATTAATTCCACCAGACGACGTGAGATGGATAAGCCCAGCCCTGTTCCCCCGTATTTGCGGGTAGTCGAGCCATCCGCCTGGGTAAATGGCTGGAACAGGTTTTGTTGTTGCTCGGCAGACATGCCTATGCCTGTATCTCTTACTGAAAATGTCAGATCAGTTGTTTCAGAAGGGGTGGGCAATCTTTTGACACTGACTTCAATTTCGCCGCCGCTGGGAGTGAATTTGACAGCATTATTGACCAGATTGGTCAGTATCTGGCCCAGCCTCAGCGGGTCGCCGCGTAAACGTGAAGGCACTTCTTCAGCAATTCTCACAATATAGGCGATCTGTTTTTCTATGGCTTTCTGGCTGGTCAGGGTCGATACGCTATCGAGCACATCCTTGATTGAAAATGGAATTTTTTCCACATCCAGCATGCCAGCTTCTATCTTTGAAAAATCCAGTATGTCATTGATGATACCCAGCAGCGATTCGCCTGCATGATGAATTTTGCTGACATAGTCATATTGTTTGGGTGTCAGCCTGGTTTGCAGGGCAAGATGCGCCAGGCCGATGACTGCATTCATCGGCGTGCGGATTTCATGACTCATATTGGCCAGGAATTCACTTTTCAATTTGGTGGCATCTTCAGCTTTTTTGCGTGCCTGCCTTTCTGTGATGCTTGCGTCTTCGAGTTGTTGTTGGGTCTGACGCAACTCGCGATAGGCATTGGCATTATCCAGCGCAATCGCACCGTAAGAGCAAAGGCTACGAAAGATCAGGCATTCTCTTTCACCATAGGCATATTCACGCGGCGTTTGTATGCTCATCACACCCAGTATGCGTTCGCCTATGCTCAGCGGTGCAAATAGCAGACTCAATGTTCCCAGTGTATTTGGTACAACGGGAAAATCGTTGTCTGGTAGCAGTTCAAGCTTGACTTCCCGTCTTTCACGCACACAGCGCGCACTCGACGCACGCGTATCTATCAATGCGACTTCATGGTAAGGATGAGGCATATTTTCTTCTATGCCAAATGCCTGTGTCAGCGTCTGCCCATCTGCTGAGAGCATGTAGATGATAAAGGTTGTCGCGTCCAGCAAATCTTTCAGATGATAATGTATGGCTTCAAATACTGCTTCGGGATCAAGGTTGGATGTAATTTCCTGGCCTATTCTGCCCAATCGCTCTAGCGTGGTTCCCGCTTCCTGCAAGGTGGCAGCGCGACGGGCTTCAGAAACAGCAATCAATCTTTGTTGTTCTGCTTCTGCTCTGATCAATTCAGTTTCATGTCTGACCTGCGCCATGGCGGTACGGTTATTTGCCTGTTTTTTGCTTTCCCGCTGCTCTGCGGCAATGGCCAGTCGTGCATAAAGTAAAGCTTTGTTGCTGTCTCCTGCGTCAGCCCATGCATCGCTCAAGGCCATCAGTAATTCTGTGCTGGCTTGCCAGCCTTCTGTCAATTCACCTGCTCGCAATGATTCTTCAAGATAATGGATGATGGCATTTGGTGCATCCATTGTTTCTGGGCCGCTAATGACGTGGCGGGCATGTATTTCAGCAAGCGTCTGATTAAGAGTGACCCCCAGGGCCGTGAACTGGTGCTGGTCTATGAAGGATTTTGCCTCGGCGATGGTAGCTAATGCAGCATCTGCCTGGTTTGATGCTGACAATGCTCTGGCATAGCGTATCAAAGCTTGCGGCAAATCGTCCATGGATTGAGCAGCTCGGAATAGCAGGATTGCCTCGTTAAAACAGGCCAGGGCCCTGCTGGTTTCACCCTGAATGAGCAGACATTCTGCCAACTCAGCATGAACTATCGCCTTGTTGATTCCGCCAGGCGTTTTTGAGAAACTATTCAGCGCTTCTTCAAGTATTTTTTGACTACGTTCATACTGACCCAATTGCCTCAACAGACTACCCAAATGCGCCATGGCATTGCCTATCAATGCAGGCCATTCTGTTTTACGGGCACGCTCCACAGCCCAGTCGAAGACGCCAGCCGCACCTTCCAGATCGCCGACAGTCTGCATGGATTCACCAGAGTTACCAGCAGAAACGATGGCCAGCCTGACCATGCCAGTCTGTCGGGCAAGTTCGCTGGATTGCAAATAGTAAACCGAAGCCCTGGCTGGTTCACGACGGCCATGAATCACGCCATAGGCTGCTGCCATATGGGCGGCAACTGCAGGGTGATCGCGGTGCACATATTGTTCATCAAAATCCGCATAGCGACGCGAGGCTGCCAGCGGATCATAAAATGCCAGTTCATAGATGACCCAGGATTCAGCAATGGCCAACCTAAGCGTGTCATTGGCCTTGAAATACCAGGTCTTTGCTGCCGCGCATGAGCGGGCCTCTCTGCCAGCATCACCTTGTTCCAATGCGAGGCTGGCACTGGTCAGGCTGGCATCACCCAGCCCGACGGTATCGCCGAGTTCATTGAATTTGCTGATGGCTTGTGCCAGCAATTGTTCGGCAACGGTCAGGTCGCAAAACAATGCCGCGATTTCAGCTTCAATCAGGCAAAGCCGCGCATGAAATTGATTTTTGAGTTTTTCGGGGATATTTGCGTCTGCAAGATCGGCTTTGACTGCGATCACCAACTCGCTTGCGCTTTGACTATCCCTTTGCCGCAGATACCAGGCTAATGTCAGTTGACTAATCAATTTTTCCAAACCTTGCGCTGAAGCCAGCCCGTTGACTAGCTGGGTCACTTCCTCTTCAGTGGCAAATAGATTCATGGTCGCAGGCGATATAGAATTGATCAAATAATACCTTATGACAAGCTGCTTGACGGATTAAGAAGCACGCTTTGTTGCAAACTCGGCAGGAACTAAACAGAGACGGTGTTTAGCCAGTCGCAAAACAGGAACTTTTTAGCAGTCTATGTATCTCATTCACTTGCTTGATATTCTATTGATATATTATCGAAGTCGCATTGATATTGAAGAATGCGAAAGAATGCAGATAAATGCAAGCTAAGTCTGAAGTCTGGCAAATTAAATAATAAACTAAAGGGGAGAATTTATGCGTGTGTCAAAACTGCTGCCGCTGGCCTGGGCTGTCATGCTAAGCTTGCCTGCGCTGGCCGCTGAGCCAGCCGCCAAGCCAGATGCTGAGAAAAAGAAATGGGATGTCAATCATCCCCCCGGCGAAAGCAAGACAGTCAATATTGACACCCGCACTGGTACCTGGATGAGCGTGGACGTCAGCCCGGATGGCAAGCAACTGGTGTTTGATTTGCTCGGCGACTTATATACACTACCCATTGCCGGTGGTGATGCCAAGGCTTTGACACACTCTATCGCCTGGGAAATGCAGGCGCGCTTTTCGCCGGATGGCAAGCAGATTGCTTATATGTCTGATGCCGGTGGTGGTGACAATGTTTGGGTCATGAATGTCGATGGCAGCAATGCACATGCAGTCAGTAAAGAAGATTTTCGGCTTTTGAATAATCCCGTCTGGCATCCGAATGGTCAGTATATCGCCGCCCGCAAGCACTATACAGGCACCCGTTCCTTGGGTTCAGGTGAAATCTGGCTGTATCACCAGAATGGTGGCACAGGTGTGCAGTTGAATGAAAAGCCCAATTGGCAAAAAGACCTGGGTGAGCCGGCATTTTCACCTGATGGCCGCTATGTTTATTATTCGCAAGACACAACGCCAGGCACGTCCTTTGAATACAATAAAAATTCCAACGGGCAGATTTACCAGATTTTCCGCCGTGACCTGCAAGATGGCAAGGTCAAAGCTTTCGTCAGCGGTCCCGGCGGTGCAGTGCGCCCAGTACCTTCGCCGGATGGCAAATACCTGGCCTTTGTGCGCCGCATCCGCAATCAGTCTGCCTTGTTCCTGAAAAATTTGCAGACTGGTGAAGAAAGCGCAGCCTGGCCTGAACTGGAGCGTGACATGCAGGAAGCCTGGGCCATACAAGGTGTGTATCCAGCTTTTGCCTGGATGCCTGGCAGCAAAGAGATTGTGGTCTGGGCCAAGGGTAAGCTATGGCGTCTCGACCCATTCAGCCACAAGGCAGTGGATATCCCTTTCCATGTACAAGACACCAGGGAGGTGCGCAGCGCCTTGCGCTTTCCACAAGAAGTTGCTCCGGATCAGTTTGATGTACACCAGTTACGCTGGGTGAATGTCGCGCCGCAGGGGGATAAGGTCGTGTATTCAGCTCTGGGGCATATCTATCTCAAAGACCTGCCAAACGGCACGCCACGCCGCCTCACTACGCAAAGCACACATTTTGAATTCTTCCCCAGCTTTTCACGGGATGGCAAGACTGTGGTATTTAGTAGCTGGAATGATGAAAAGCTCGGCTCTGTCAGGACAGTAGAGCTGGCTAGCGGCAAGGAAACTATTGTGACCAAGGCACCTGGCAAATATTTGCAGGCGCGTTTTTCACCTGATGGCAAGCAAGTCGCCTATGTCAAAGCCAAGGGTGGCTACTTGACTACGCCCTGGCATGGTATGGAAACTGGCGTATTCCTGGCGAATGCAGATGGTAAATCCGATCCGCGTCTGTTGACGGAAGAGGGCGGCTCCCCACAATTTGGCAAGGACGGGCAAGCAGTGTACGTTACACGCACCCAGTACACAGGCGAAGTTGACTGGACTACGTCACTGGTACGCGTGCCTCTGGATGACAAGCCTGAGCAGCCAGTCGCAAAAAGTGAGTTTGCCGGTGAATTTGCGATTTCGCCGGACGGCGAGTGGCTGGCTTTTGGCGAACGCTATCACGCCTATGTGACGCCATTGCCGCTCGCTGGCAAGGCGGTCACCATAGGGCAGAAAATGGATGCGCTGCCTGTTAAGCAACTGGACGTGAATGCTGGTCAATACCTGCACTGGTCTGGCGACAGCAAGCGTATCAACTTCTCACTCGGCGATGAATTATTCAGCCGTGAATTGAAAGATGCTTTTGCTTTCGTGCCGGGCGCACCATCTGAATTGCCAAAACCGGTAGAACAGGGGCAAAAGATAGGTTTCCGTCAGGCTGCTGACAAACCGAGTGGCTACACAGTCATATCCGGCGCCAGAATCGTTACCATGAAAGGCGAGGAGGTCATCGAAGATGGCCGGATTGTCATCAAGGATAACCGCATCGTTAGTGTTGGTAAATCTGCTGACGTGGCCATACCTGCAGGTGCAACGCAGATTGATGCCAAAGGCAAAACCATCTTGCCGGGTCTGGTCGATGTGCACTGGCATGGCAGCATGGGTGAGAGCGGTATTATCCCGCAGCAAAGCTGGGTGAATTATGCTTCGCTGGCTTTTGGTGTGACGACTATCCATGATCCGTCGAACGACACTGGCGAAATCTTCACGCAAAGCGAATTGCAAAGAGCAGGGCAAGTGCTGGGGCCGCGTATTTACTCTACCGGCACGATACTGTACGGTGCCAAGGGCAATTTCGCCGCCATCGTGAATAATCTCGATGATGCCTTGACACATCTGAAGCGCCTCAAGGCAGCAGGTGCCATTTCAGTCAAGAGCTATAACCAGCCAAGGCGCGAGCAACGCCAGCAAATTCTGGAAGCGGCCCGCCAGACGCAAATGATGGTGGTGCCGGAAGGTGGTTCGCTGTTCCAGACCAATATGAGCATGGTAGTCGACGGCCATACTGGTGTTGAACATGCCTTGCCAGTTGAGAAAGTGTATGACGATGTCAAACAACTGTGGTCGCAGACGCAGGTAGGCTATACCCCGACGCTGGGAGTCGCCTACGGTGGTCTTGATGGCGAGCATTATTGGTATGCCCATACCGATGTCTGGAAACATCCTCTGCTGAGTAAATATGTACCGCGTTCAGTACTGGAACCACGTAGCGTCAGACGTGAGACTGCACCGGAAGAAGACTTCAATGTCATCAAGGTGGCGCAGACTGCAACCGCCTTGCAACGAGCCGGTGTTCCCGTCAATCTCGGTGCACATGGTCAGCGTGAAGGCCTGGCAGCACACTGGGAATTATGGACCCTGGTCAAAGGTGGCATGACACCGATGGAAGCGATACGCAGCGGCACCATCAACGGCGCACGTTATCTGGGCATGGATAAGGACATAGGCTCTCTGGAAGTCGGCAAACTGGCAGACTTGATGATTATTGATGGTGATGTCCTCAAAGACATACAGCAATCAGACAAACTCAGCCATGTCATGCTGAATGGGCGTTTGTATGAATCTGCTACCTTGAATGAAGTGGGTAAAACCAAAAAAGTGCGCAAGGCTTTCTTTTTTGAAGGCAAGAGCGGCGGTGAAATGCCAATAGAAGGCGATGAGCATGCGCACGGCCACTAATGCCTGAATAAGCGACTCAGTGTCATGAAGAATGCAGCTATTGAAAAATAGCTGCATTTTTTGCATCTTCTCACAGTCAAGATATACAGTTTCTTATAACGATTAAAGCGGCCTGTATCCTAAGTTGCTGGTGGCATGTGTCACAATAGCGGCTTGACGCATTAGTCTGGTGCATTTTATATTGCTTTAATGGTATTGAATTGCCGACTTTGCAGCCTTGATTCTATGTCCAACCATCTGGAGTTCTATCATGTTTCAGCACGTCGAAGCCTATCCTGGCGATCCTATCTTGTCTTTGAACGAGGCCTTTGGTAAAGACCCTCGCACCAACAAGATCAATTTGTCTATCGGTATTTATTTTGACGATGCTGGCAAGATTCCTATGCTGCCATCCGTGCGTGCAGCCGAACACAAGGTAGTGGCAGATGCTGGTGCCCGTCCTTATCTGCCTATGGAGGGCGCAGCAAATTTCCGCACAGCGGTGCAGGAGCTATTGTTTGGCGCAGACAGTGCGGCAGTTAAAGCTGGCCGTGTCGTGACTATCCAGGCGGTTGGTTCCAGCGGTGGCCTCAAGGTGGGCGGTGATTTCATCAAGCGTTATTTCCCAACATCGACCATGCTGGTCAGCGACCCTACCTGGGATAATCACAAGGCTGTCTTTGAAGGTTGTGGGCTGACTGTCAAAACCTATCCTTACTACGACGCAGCAACCGGTGGCTTGCGTTTTGATGCCATGATAGAAGCACTGAAGGTCGCGGAAAAGAAAAGCATCGTCCTGCTGCATGCCTGCTGCCACAACCCTACTGGTGTCGATTTGACCCAAGAACAGTGGCAACAACTGGTGCCGGTATTGAAAGAGCGTGAACTGATCGCCTTCCTCGATCTGGCTTACCAAGGCTATGGTGACGGTATCGTCGAAGATGCCTATGCAGTGCGCTTGCTGGCTGAGCAGGGCTTGAGCTTCTTCGTGGCAAACTCCTTCTCCAAGAGTATGAGCCTGTATGGCGAACGTTGCGGTGCCCTGAGCGTGGTTTGCCCAGATGCAGCGCAGGCAGTCAATGTCCTGGGTCAGATGAAGGCAACAATCCGCCGCAATTACTCCAACCCACCTCTGCATGGTGGCCAACTGGTAGCCCGCGTACTGAGCGACCCTGAACTGCGTCCTATGTGGGAAGCAGAAGTCGTTGCCATGCGTGACCGTATCCAGTTGATGCGCCGTAAATTGCATGACGTACTGAGTGCAAAATTGCCAGGTCGCGACTTTAGTTACTTCTTGACGCAACGTGGCATGTTCAGCTACACAGGTTTGACGGCTGAGCAGTGTGATCGCCTGAAAGAAGAGTTCGGTGTTTATCTGGTCCGTTCTGGCCGTATGTGTATTGCGGGTCTAAATACTGGTAACGTAGAAGCGACAGCGAATGCTATTGCGGCTGTTTTAGGCTGATTGTCATTGTCCCTGTCCGCACATCTTCCGGACAGGGACTTTCCTCGTTGTGGTTTTATATGAAAAATAGTTATCTGTTATCTTTGTTGGTATTTTTGACCGCAAATGCTTTTTCTGCCGAACTGGTTTATAAAACCTATGTAAATGGTCGATATGGTTTTTCGATAGATTATCCAGATTATCTTATCCCGCAAGGCGAAGCTGCAAACGGCGATGGTCAAGTGTTTTTATCAAAAGATGGCGAAGCTGAATTACGCGTTTATGCCAGAGCCTGCATCGATGACTGGGATACGACGCCCGCAGAATTTCTTAAGAAGGCAGAGGCAGAAAAAGTAAAAGAAGGCAGGGTCATTTCTTACCGTGCGAAAGGAAAAGGCTTTGCTGTCGTCTCTGGTACCAAAGGAAGGCAGATTTACTATGATAAATTACTGACGACTGGTAACTGGTGCACTTTCTTTCAATGGAATTACGCTGCCAGTAACAAAGAAAAATATGATGAAGCAACCAAGCTCATCGCAAACTCTTTCAAGCCTTGATTCTTCTATCTTAAAATAGAAGATCGCCAAAAAAAATATCAAAAAAGACAAGCCTGGCGATGTGACATTAAACTCCAAATGTTAGTATGGCATCTCTGTCATTCTCATTCCATGTGGAGTAATCATGAAGCCAGTAGTGCAATTATTGTGCTGGATGCGTTTATACCTGCTGGGGCTTTGCATTTCGCTCTCAGGCTGCGCAATCCAGTTGGCACCTGCTTATGACAAGACAGTGGTTGATGGATTGGTCGCAGTCAATACTGACACCATGATTTTGCTTGCCAACATGTCTAACGGAAGTGATAAAAGTAGTTTTTCCTCCCGCGTTGATAATTACAATTCCCTGATTGGCCGCCTGGATGCCCTAAGTTTGCAGGCTGGTGCCCGGCCTATGCCAAAAAACAAGGTGACCGATACCATCAATCAACTGCTTGATAAACGTGGTAGCCGTGCCATGTCAGGTGACGATAGTACGCCACCTAGTGCGTATGCCATCAAAAAAGTATCAGAAACTCTGAGCAAAATGCGTGATGTAGATCGTTTGCAAGGCGTGACTGCTTATGAGGCGCAGGCTTTCAAGGGGCAGGCCGTGATCTACCTGGATCAGGCAATTACGTATGAAAATTTCTTGCAACGTTAATTCCGGCGGAGTAAATATGGTACTTGATCTAGATCAACTCGTCACTGATATGCAGGCAGCAGCCTCTGGTGTTTTGCAAGCTGATGTAACAACCTTGCGCGGATTTACGCAACAACAGTTAAAAGCCATAGCACAACAGGCTGAGCTGGTCACTACCGGCATATTGACCAAGCAGATTACGCCTGAAACCCAGCAGTTTTTCCTGGATGGGCTGGAGGACATGGCCTTAAGCTTCGCCAAAACCTTGCGGGGTTTGCTGATGGTCACCACAGAAAAAGTTTGGAATGCAGTCGTAGGCGTACTGTGGTCTGCAATTTCCAAGGCGACCAATCTGGTGTTGCCTGTACCAGTCATGAATTCTTGACGGTTCTTAGCACATTCCGACGCCGATTTGTCTAAGGCAAACTGCACGAGTCTTCATTGCATCCCGCGGCCTGCTTGGGTTTGCCTTCATTCGCGCTGATAAGCTCTTCTGTAGCATCTGTCTCTGCCACCAACTGACCCAGCATGCTGCCCAGTTTAAGGTCGTCGATATGACCAAAGTGATGAAATCTGATGCGCCCCTGCCGGTCTATGAGCAAGATACTTGGTGTGCCGCGCAAGCCATATTTCTGCATGCTTAAAGGAATTCCACTGACTGGATCTGGCATGTCGATGGCAATCGGGAAACGCAAACGATATTCGTGGATAAAGGCTTTTAAGGCTTCTTTACCCATCGCATGATGATGCTCAAACACCGTGTGCAATCCTATCACCGCAAGTTCTTGCTGCGAAAATACATTCCTTACTGCGCTTGCCTGTGGCAAGCCATGTGTGACACAGGCAGGGCATAGCATTTGAAAACTATGCAGGAATACGACTTTGCCGCGTAAAGACTGTAAGCTGATAGTTGCATCAGTGTTGAGCCAATCTGAAGTAATGAGTTCAGGTGCGATGCTGTTGATCATGGATATCTCCATTTTCCTTTTATTTGAATTTATCTGAGCAGGGTGCGGAGTTATCCGCACCTTGAAAAAACGAATTAATTTTTGCTGGCTGCGTTCAGCTTGATTTTGGGAAAATCAACCGGTACATCCAGTGCCACATTGATATAGTTGGTGTACAGATTGAGAGCAACATGGGCCATGATTTCAACGATATGTTCATCGTCATAACCGTGTGACCGCAAGGCTTCCACATCATCTTTACTGATTTGGGCCCGCTGGCTGACTACCTTCAGCACAAATTTCAGTGCTGCATCAGTTTTTGCGTCATGCGAGTTGCCTGATTGGGCTGCTGCCATTTCTGCGCTACTGGCACCTGCTTTTTGTCCCAATACGGTATGTGCTGCCAGGCAGTATTCGCACTGATTCTGATTTGCTATGGCAACCGCAATTTGCTCTCCCAGTTTTGCCGGGATGACGCCATTGCCAAGGGCAGCAAAAGCAGACCACATGCTGTTGAGCGCCGCCTTAGAGTTGGCGACAGCGCGGAACATATTTGGCGTAGCACCAAAGGCAGTATTGATGTCATTCAAAATGGCATGACGTGTACCAGATGTTTCTTTGAGATTGATGAGTTGAACACGGGACATGGTGATTCCTTTTTGGTTTGTGGTTTCGACTTATTGATTGAATTTACCTGGCAGGCTGAGATTGCCTGAGGCGACTTTGAAAACATTGATCACGCAAAGTAATGGAGCATGGACGCTGGCATGGACGCGCAGGGCAGCAGTGACGCCATCAAAGCCGGCAGATTGAATGCTGGCTATATCATCAAAGGGAACACGCACTTCCAGCGTCTTGCCTTTGAAGGTGGGGTTCCAGCCCGGGCTGTCTATGAGTATGGGCAAGCCTGGCCAGGTTTTTGGCAGGCGGGGTTTGCTACCCTCGGGAATATCAACCACCTTCAGTGCATCTTTGCCGCAAGCCTGGTCGGGCTGCAAGACGACCCAGTGTGAGTGCCAGACATTGCCATCATTATTGGGATCGCCATCGCCGTTTTCATCAAAAAGCGGGGTGTCATCAAAGTCGGGGTGAGACGTAACAGCAAAAGCCAGTATGCCACTTTTAGGCTCGAAACCCACTACGGATGGATCCAGAGTCGTTGGCCAAACATAGGAGAAAACAGCGCTGCCCGCGAGCTTGCCTGATTTGGCGGGCCTGGTTTTGCCCGCCTTGCCGGAGACGGCAATATGAAAAATTGCGACATTGCCTTCAGTCGTAATCTTGGTGTGGAAAATATCAAAGTCAGGTTTGATCTTGCTGCTGGCTTCAGTTTGTATACCACCCTGATGTGCGTGATCATGCGCTGCTGCCCAGTGCATTGCATTTGTCACGGCCAGGCTGAGACCAAAACCAAGACTGAGGCAGAGTTTTTTGTATCTGTGTTCCATGTTTATCTTTCATATGTCATGTGACGGTTCTGTTTATTGCCACGCATTGCCAAGCTAATTTCTGATGCGTGTATTGTTTACATTCGACGCAAGAACCACAGCATCAAATATTATTAATAGGAGTCCTAATTAAATAAGTTAAAAAAATAGGCGAACTGCCTTGGCTAACTCATATTCAGCTATTCCATTCTTACTTATCCATTTTTATTTCATTTCTATTTTCTTCCAGTTATTGCGAATGATGTTGTTTGCTGTTTGTTGATGTTCAGGACAATCCAGGCGCAATTGCTCTTTGCGTAAAGGTGCATCCACCAGGGCACAATGATGGGGGGCGAACACATCGTCGTGTCTGTTCGGCATGAAGTGCGCACAAGTGACACAGGCGCGTATATCCGGAAAATGTTCGGCTTGCTGCAATTTGCCTATCAAGTTCAGCAGGCTGGTAAAAGTTTGTTCCTGTGCTGCAGGTGACAATTGCTCAATGGCTTCGCTGGCAAAACCGGTTGCACCAGCTATTTTTTTGACCAGCGCATGACCATCAGCAGTCAGTCTCAAGGCAATGGCGCGACCATCGTCTGGGGCACGGGCTTTTTCTACCAGACCTTTGGCAGTCAATGAACTCACAGAGTCGCTGGCACTGGCTGTGCTGACACCCAATTGCTCGGCTATCCATGAGAGCCTGACAGCATCTTTGCGAGCTGCCAGCATGTCTATGATATCGACTTGGGTGGGATTCAAACCTTCAGATGTGGCGAATTGCCAGGTGCCCGAGCGCAATACGCCGGCAATTCTGGCAATCGCATCCAGTATGCGTTCACTGGTTGCTGGCGTTTCGTCCCAAGGATGGCTGGCTGGCTTTTTCATGCACGCATTATGATGCAATAAAATGGATATGTAAAGGACTCCTAATTAAATTGTTTGTGCTTTTGATGTCGTGTGGATTTACCTGCTTCTATATATGGGATTTTATCGGTGTAGTCGAAGCCGGATGCATCTGGTGCTGAAATCAGGTGTTGAAGGTGAAAACACTTAATTTGTCTTCCGGTATGTTAATCCAATGGGTGCAAGCGTGTTTCAGATTTTCTGGATTGCCGTTGGTGTAAACATGAATGTGGGGAGTATCCCTGCTGGTATTTGTCAGATATCGCTCAGCTAGCAAACGCTGTATTTGGGATGCAACGGCTTTTCCAGTATCAATGAGTGTGATGGGGTCACCGTCGGGAATATACGCAGACGTGAGTTGCTGTATGAGCTTGGCGACAAAAGGATAATGGGTGCAACCCAGGACCAGCGTATCGACTTTTATATCAAGCAAAGGGCGCAGATATTTTTGCAGCAAAAGCCAGGTTTGATCTGCATTTGCTTCGGCTTTTTCTATTTGATCGACCAGGCCTATGCAGGCTTGCGGAATGAATTCCACGCCGGTCTCTGCACTTAACTTTGTGCTCAAGTGCTGATATTTTTCGCTTTGTATGGTGGACAGAGTTGCCAGTACGCCGACTTTCCTTGTCTTGCTAAGTATGCTTGCCGGTTTCAAGCCAGGCTCCATGCCAACAATGATGAGGTCTGGATAGTGCAGTCGCAAATGTTTGATTGCCGCGGCAGTGGCGGTATTGCAGGCAACTACCAGAGCCTTGATTTTCTTGCATTGCAAAAAATCTGTAACGGCGATACTGCGTTCCAGAATTTCTGCACTGGTCTTGTCACCATAAGGTGCGAAACCTGAGTCTGCCACATACAGCAATGCTTCATGTGGTAAGGTCTGGCGTATGTGCTGCAATACTGACAGGCCACCAAGGCCAGAATCAAATACCCCAATTGGAGCAGAGCGTGCAAATTCCTCTGATGCCATCGGGGGATTGACTCCTGTTTCTAACATTAATAATCAGGATGCGCTGACGGGAATGATACCTATCTTCGCCTGCCATTCTTTCGGGCCAGTGTTGTGTACAGACGTGCCGCTGGAATCAACCGCAACTGTGACTGGCATATCAACGACATCAAATTCATAAATCGCTTCCATGCCCAGGTCAGCAAAACCAACTACCGTAGCTGATTTGATGGCCTTGGAAACCAGATAAGCCGCACCACCTACTGCCATCAAGTATGCTGACTGGTGTTTGCGTATGGATTCAATGGCGATTGGGCCGCGTTCTGCTTTGCCTATCATCGAGATCAGGCCGGTTTTTTCCAGCATCATGTCAGTGAATTTATCCATGCGGGTGGCGGTAGTTGGGCCTGCTGGGCCAACTGCTTCATCACGTACAGGATCAACCGGGCCTACGTAATAAATAACACGGTTGGTGAAATCGACTGGCAATTGCTCACCCTTGGCCAGCATGTCCTGAATGCGCTTGTGGGCTGCATCACGACCTGTCAGCATTTTACCGTTCAGGAGCAAGGTCTGGCCTGGCTTCCAAGATGCGACTTCTTCCTTGGTCAGGGTGTTCAGATCGACGCGTTTGGATTTTTCTGTATCAGGTGCCCAACTGACATCTGGCCAGTCAGACAATTTTGGTGGTTCTATATAGCTGGGGCCAGAACCATCAAGCACAAAATGCGCATGGCGCGTTGCCGCACAGTTAGGGATCATGGCAACAGGCTTGGATGCTGCATGAGTAGGATACATATTGATCTTGACGTCGAGTACTGTCGTCAAACCGCCCAGACCTTGTGCGCCTATACCCAGTGCATTGATTTTGTCGCACAGTTCTATACGCAATTCTTCCGTCTTGTTTTGCGGGCCGCGTTGCTTGAGCTCATACATGTCGATGTCATCCATCAGGGATTCTTTCGCCATCAGCATGGCTTTTTCTGCAGTACCGCCTATACCTATGCCCAGCATGCCTGGCGGGCACCAGCCCGCACCCATGGTCGGTACGGTTTTCATTACCCAGTCAATCAAGGAATCAGAGGGATTCAACATGACGAATTTGGTCTTATTCTCGGAACCGCCACCTTTGGCTGCGACTTTGACATCGACTGTATCGCCAGGCACCAGCTCCATGTGCACTACGGCAGGAGTGTTGTCCTTGGTGTTTTTACGTTCGAAGTGGGGGTCTGCGACGATAGAGGCGCGCAGTTTATTGTCGGGGTCGTTATAACCGCGACGCACACCTTCATTGACTGCATCAATGATTGAACCACTGAAACCTTCAAAGCGCACGCTCATGCCGATTTTCAGGAATACATTGACGATACCTGTGTCCTGGCAAATTGGACGGCGACCCTCTGCACACATGCGCGAGTTGGTCAGGATTTGTGCAATAGCATCTTTTGCTGCTGGACTTTGCTCGGCTTCATAAGCGCGTGCCAGATGGGCGATATAGTCGGCTGGATGATAGTAACTGATGTATTGCAGCGCGGCGGCTACCGACTCGATCAGATCGTCTTGCTTGATGACTGTCATGATTTGGCTCTTGGCTAGGTAATAAAATTAAGTGATAAAAAATAAATGCGTTGTATAAATAATTAATGATTGTTGTTGGCTTGTGCAGTCCTCGTCATGATTTGATCGCAATGAGCTATAGCCAGGGCGGATAACAAGAAAACGAGATGAATGCAAGTCTGCGCAATGATAACGCCCGCACCATAGTTGCCCGCATTGATGAAGGTCTTGAGCAAATGTATCGATGAGATGCCGATGATCGCCATGGCCAGTTTGACCTTCAGTACCGAGGCATTGACGTGTGACAGCCATTCTGGCTGATCGGGGTGGCCATCGAGCCCCAAGCGAGAGACAAAAGTTTCGTAACCACCAATGATGACCATGATGAGCAGGTTGGAAATCATCACCACGTCTATCAGGCCCAGTACAACCAGCATGATGGTGGTTTCAGTCAGTTTTGTCGGCCTGACATCACCGGTGGAAACCGCATCAATAATATGCTTCAGCGCTGCCTCATTACCCATTGCAGCACCTATCAAATCCACCAGTTCTACCCAGAAGTGAAATACGTAAACGCATTGCGCAAGTATTAATCCGAGATAAAGTGGCAGTTGCAGCCAGCGGCTAAAAAAAATCAGGCTGGCAAGGGGGGATAGTTTGGCTGAAGAAACTGGTGTAGTCATGTCGGCAATCGTTGGTGGAAAGGGCAGTGGTCAATGCAAGCCCGTATTTTACATGCGCAGAGCCTGCTCGTGTAGCGAGGTAGCTGCGGCTATTCCAATATCAGGTATGTAGTGGAGATGTAATGGTATCTTTGTGGTATCATTTTTCAAAAGTGTAAGCGTAAGGCTTGAGTAAGTCTCCAAGTTTATGGTTTGCCCTGTGTTTAAAGGTGATAATTACTGCCACAATCTGGTGCAATGCCAGCTTGGGGTGAAGCTGTACAGAAGATTTTAATCTAACGATAACAAGCTGGAGATAACAATGTCTGACCTCAACGCCGCGCAAGCTGAAGCTAAAACAGAATCCCGCGTTTTTTACCCCCCCGCTGCATTTGTTGCCAATGCGGCTATCCCAAGCATGGAAGCGTATAACGTACTATGCAAAGAAGCTGAGCAAGATTACGAAGGTTTCTGGGCGCGCCTGGCACGCGAAAATCTGCATTGGCACAAAGACTTCAGCACAGTGCTGGATGAATCCACGGCGCCTATGTACAAATGGTTTGAAGACGGTTTGCTAAACGTGTCTTATAACTGCCTTGACGTGAACCTGCAAAAGGGTAATGGCGATAAAGTAGCGCTGATTTTTGAGGCAGATGGTGGTGATGTCACCAAGGTGACGTATAAGGATTTGCATGAAAAAGTCTGCCAGTTTGCCAATGGCCTGAAGTCTCTGGGTATCAGTAAGGGTGACCGCGTTGTGATCTACATGCCCATGTCCGTTGAAGGCGTGGTTGCCATGCAGGCCTGTGCACGGATAGGTGCGACGCATTCTGTGGTGTTTGGTGGTTTCTCCGCCAAGTCCTTGCAAGAGCGCATTGTGGATGTGGGTGCTGTTGCGGTTATCACTGCCGATGAACAAGTCCGTGGTGGCAAGCATTTGCCCTTGAAAGCGATAGTGGATGAGGCGTTGGCATTAGGTGATTGCGAAAAAGTAAAAAGTGTCGTCATCTATCAACGCACGGGCGGCAATATCAATGTCGCCGCCGGGCGTGATGTATGGATGCACGAATTGGTAGCAACACAGTCCGCAGTATGCGAGCCTGAATGGGTCAGTGCAGAGCATCCTTTGTTCATACTTTATACATCTGGCTCTACAGGCAAACCAAAAGGTGTACAGCATTCGTCCGGTGGTTATTTGTTGTGGGCTATCTTGACGATGAAATGGACGTTTGATATCAAACCGTCCGATGTGTTCTGGTGTACTGCTGATATAGGCTGGGTCACTGGCCACACCTATATTACTTATGGCCCGCTGGCAGCCGGCGCAACTGAAATCGTGTTTGAAGGCGTACCTACATTCCCGAATGCCGGGCGCTTCTGGAGCATGATAGAGAAACATAAAGCCACTATCTTCTATACTGCGCCTACAGCGATACGTTCGCTGATCAAGGCCGCAGATGGTGACGCCAATATCCACCCCAATAAATTTGATTTGTCATCCCTGCGCTTGCTGGGCTCTGTCGGTGAGCCTATCAATCCTGAGGCGTGGATGTGGTATTACAATAATATTGGCCGCACCAATTGTCCAATTGTTGATACCTTCTGGCAGACAGAAACAGGTGGACACATGATGTCGCCCCTGCCAGGCGCAACGCCTATGGTGCCGGGTTCATGTACCTTGCCTTTGCCAGGCATCATGTCTGCTATTGTTGATGAAACAGGTCATGATTTGCCGAATGGACAGGGCGGCATCCTGGTTGTTAAGCGTCCATGGCCTTCCATGATACGTACCATTTGGGGTGATCCTGAGCGCTTCAAGAAAAGCTATTTCCCGGAAGAGTTCGGCGGTAAAGTTTATCTGGCTGGTGATGGTGCGATACGCAATAAAGATACTGGTTACTTCACCATCACTGGTCGTATCGATGATGTATTGAATGTATCTGGTCACCGCATGGGTACGATGGAAATCGAATCTGCTTTGGTGGCAAATCCTCTGGTGGCGGAAGCCGCCGTGGTGGGCAAACCTGATGACACCACAGGCGAGGCTATTTGTGCCTTTGTTGTATTGAAGCGCTCACGTCCAACCGGCGATGAAGCTAAAAAAATCGCAACAGAGTTACGCAATTGGGTAGCGAAAGAAATTGGCCCTATCGCAAAGCCCAAGGAAATCCGCTTTGGCGATAATTTGCCAAAGACGCGCTCTGGCAAGATCATGCGCCGCTTGCTGCGTGTATTGGCCAAGGGTGAGGAAATTACTCAGGATATCTCAACGCTGGAAAATCCTGCTATTCTGGAACAATTGAAGCAAGCACAATAGGCAGGCGCAATAAGTAAATGCATTATTTGATCAGTAGTAAATAAAATGGCGCTGCAATTTGCAGCGCCATTTTTGTTACGATATCTGATTAGCGATTAGTGCGCGACATGTACACGAGGCGTTCAAATAAATGCACATCCTGCTCATTTTTAAGCAAGGCACCATGCAAAGGAGGAACGATAGCCTTATTGTCTTTGCTGCGCATGGCTTCTAAAGGAATATCTTCTGCCAGCAAAAGTTTCAGCCAGTCTATGAATTCTGAGGTGGAAGGTTTTTTCTTAAGGCCCGCAACGTCACGGATTTCATAAAAGGTTTGCAATGCCTGTGCCAGTAAATCGGACTTCAGTTTTGGGAAGTGCACGTCAACGATCTTTTGCATCGTTTCCTTGTCGGGGAATTTGATGTAATGGAAGAAGCAGCGGCGCAAGAAGGCATCAGGCAACTCTTTTTCATTGTTAGACGTAATGATAACCAGCGGGCGATGTATGGCGCGTACCATCTCACGGGTTTCATAGACATAAAATTCCATGCGGTCCAACTCGCGCAACAAGTCATTCGGAAATTCTATGTCGGCTTTATCGATTTCATCGATGAGCAAAACCACAGGCTCGTCTGCGGTAAAGGCCTGCCATAGCACGCCTTTGATAATGTAGTTATGGATATCCTTGACGCGTTCGTCGCCGAGCTGAGAATCACGTAGGCGCGAGACGGCATCGTATTCATACAAACCCTGCTGCGCCTTGGTCGTGGATTTGATATGCCACTGCATCAGAGGCATATTAAGGGCGGCAGCGACTTCTTCTGCCAGCATGGTTTTACCTGTGCCTGGCTCGCCCTTGATCAATAGCGGGCGTTGCAGACTCAGAGCGGCATTGACGGCCAGTTTCAAATCATCGGTGGCGACATAATTGTCGGCACCGTCAAAGCGTAAAGTAGTTGGAGCTTGTGACATGGATATAAACTCGACGTGTTGGGTTGCTTGAGAGTGTAAAGAGTATAAGCGAGAATTTGCCCTCTTGTGAACGGCTGTTCTTTTTTCTGTGCAGTCAACGCAGAAAGGCAATAATTTTTTTGCCAGGAGTTGCGTAAGTGCAGCTTTTTTGTCCTTTAGAGAAGGGCTAGCCCGAGGTTTTTTGCGCAAATCTGATTGTAATCAGCTAAAATGCTGAGTTATATCAAAACACTGAATTTATTGATCTGCCTGCTAATTAATAATCGCTAATATGAAAAAATTGTTTGCACTCCTCGCTATGGCGAGCCTCGCTCAAGCTGCTACTGCGGCAGATCCGGTTGGCAATCCTAAAGATGCTGCTGATAAAAAAATCGCGATGTGTATTGGTTGCCATGGCATTCCTGGCTACAAAGCAAGTTTCCCTGAGGTGTATCAGGTGCCTATGATAGGTGGGCAATCTGCCAAATATATAGAAAACGCCTTGAAGGCTTATCAAAAAGGCGACCGCAAGCATCCATCCATGCGCGGCATAGCCGGTAGCCTGACTGATCAGGATATTGCAGACTTGGCAGCATATTACTCTCAACAAAAATAAGAATAAGGATAAGATCATGAAGAAAACTTTGTTGATGGCAACCCTGTTGTCCAGCTTGTCTTTCGCAGCTTATGCAGGTGGTGATATTGAGGCCGGCAAGGAAGCAGCAAAAAAATTCAATTGCGCGTCTTGCCATGGTGAAAATTATTCCAAGCCCATAGACCCTAGCTATCCAAAGCTGGCAGGTCAACATGCCGATTATCTTGCTCAGGCCTTGCATTCATATCAGCGCGGTGGCGATGTTCAAAATGGTCGTTCTAATCCGACGATGGCGGCACAGGCCAAGGCGCTGTCAAACAAGGATATACAGAATATCGCAGCGTATTTGCATAGCTTGCCAACTGAGTTGGTATTAAAAAAATAAGTTCTCTTTTGGATAGTTTTCAAAAAAGCCACGAATATTCGTGGCTTTTTTACACCTCTTGCATTCATGCGAATTGCTGTCTGGTCTTGAATTGCGCCGCACTTTTTTAAGAGGTGAAAAAAAACCGGCTGAAAGCCGGTTTTTCTTAAGTAATTAAAAATTACTTGGAAGCAGATGCGGAAGCTGCTGCTGGAGCGGAAGCTGCTGCAGATGCTGCAGGAGCTGCGCCAGATGCTGCTGCTGCGTCAGATGCTGCTGCTGGAGCAGGAGCTGCTGCTGGGGCTTCTACTGGAGCAGATGCTGGTGCAGGAGCTGTTGCAGATGCTGCTGGAGCGGATGCTTCAGGAGCTTTTTTCTCGCCGCAAGCAGCCAGAGTCAATGCCAACAGGGAAACGAGCAAGAGTGATTTTTTCATGTTTGTACTTTCAATAAATAGATCAAAAAAGAAGATCAAAACTTTGCGATGAATAATTACCGGTAATTATCGCTCTATAGGTTAATTCGCGAGCTTCTCGCCAAAACGACATTCGGCCCCTACGAAAGTTTCCTAACCCGGAATTATAATGATTTTTCCATTAATGGAATAGGTATAGATGCATTTTTGCACTCAAATCAATCATTATTTCTAGACAAGAGGCTATTTTAAGTAGGAAATTTCAGGTTTTCCATGAAAATAAACTACTTTTAGGAAGAAAATTTTCTTTCATATTCCAAAATAATGACGCATTGCAGCAATCATTCGCGTAGATTTAGCCAGCCATCCTCATACCAAAGGCAAAAAGTTTCTATCGCATCTGCGGAAATATTCGCCAGATCAGCGCCATCAAGCTCTCTTTGATTTGCTAATTTGTTCAGACAAATCTTATCTTCCTTGCCAACCGCAAACGATTCTCCGTTGATGAAAACATGTTTTCCTTTATATAACATCAGCGATTTGCGTGAGAGCTTCAGACCATTTTTCTGGGCTGACTGATGGAAACGTTTAGGTGCCAGCGGTTTTTCTGGTCCGCTGAAGAAAACACTGGGTTTGGGTTCGGTCAGGTGTTCACCTAGAAAAATGAGTACGTCATCATCGGTAAATTGAATCTTGGCAATCTCATCAGCAACCTGCTCCAGCATGTCATTGCTGATTTCTGCCGGTTTGGTGCTGACTTTTAGGCCAGGGTCTGCATATCTTCCTGGCAAGTCTATCGAGTCAGACATGAAGTGCAGGAAGGATTCACCCAGTTCCTGGTAAGACGGTGCACGGAAACCTATGGAGTAAGTCATGCAGTCGCCTATGGCGATGCCATCGTGTGCATATTTGGGTGGCAGATACAGCATGTCGCCTGGTTCCAGCACGAATTCTTGCTCTGCCTTGAAGTTGCGCAAAATCTTGAGTGGCATGCCATCAATCAGCGTCAAGTCTTTTTGTGCTCCTATGCGCCATTTGCGCTGCCCATGCGCCTGCAGCAGGAATACGTCATAAGAATCGAAATGTGGGCCAACGCCGCCGCCATCAGCAGCAAAGCTGATCATCAGGTCATCAAGCCTGCTGTCAGGGATGAAGCGGAATTGCCTGAGCAGCGCATCTGCCTTGTCATCATGCAAATTAACGCCTTGTACCAGCAGCGTCCAGTCTTTCTTTTCTTTGACTGGCAGCGTGGTTTGCGGGCCAGCCTTCATTTCCCAGTGTTTGTTGAAAAAGCTGATGAGCCTGGATTCAACATCCTCACGGCCAGCCATGTCAAACAAATCCGCTTTAGGGATCAGTGGCTGGAAGTCAGGGATGGCCTGGCGTATCAGCAGGGGCTTCTTGTGCCAATACTCATTGAGAAATTCTTCTGCTGTAATGCCGCCCAGCAGGGGCAGGGGAATGGTAATTTTTTTCATGCCCGCATTATAGGCCGAGGCAAAGGACTCGACTAGACAGGTATAATCTCAGGGCAAATAAATTTTTAAGGAATTGCTATGAAGATAGGCAAAAATTCAGTTGTTACTGCAGTCTATACCTTGAAAGACGCACAAGACAATCTGATAGAAGAGGGTCAGGAGCCTATGGTTTACCTGCATGGCGGGTACGACAATGTGTTTCCCAAGATAGAAGAAGCTCTGGAAGGCAAGGAAAAGGGTTTCAGCACCATTATTCAGCTCAACCCTGAGGATGCTTTTGGTGACTATGATGCAGCCCTGGTGAAAGTGGAGCCGCGCGAGCGTTTCCCATCTCCGCTGGAAGTCGGTATGCAGTTTGAAGGCATGCCCGAAGAGGCTGGAGAGGCGGAAGACGATGACAATGCGCATATCTTTACGATCACTGATATTGCCGACGACAAAGTCGTGCTGGATGGCAACCATCCCCTGGCAGGCATCGCATTGCGCTTTAGCCTGACGGTGGAGGATGTGCGTGCTGCCTCTGATGAAGAAGTTGCTCATGGTCACGTACATGGCGCTCATGGTCATCAACATGACGAAGATGACGAGGACGAGGACGATGACGGTATGGGCGATGCATATCGCAGCCATCCTTTGCACTAAGTTGCAATAAAAAAAATGCCGCTGAAGAATTTCAGCGGCATTTTTTCTTTCAGGGTCTGCCCCTGATCAGGCTTTGTTTGCCAGATTCTTCAGTTCATACAAGGCAGCCAGTGCATCCCTCGGCGTCATGCTATCAGGGTCCATGGTATCAAGTGTATCCATCAGTTCAGTATTGACGGGCACTGATTCCGCAATTTCCACTTCATGCGCGCCAGCCGAAGCAGAGAATAAATCAAACTGTGGCGTCGATTGCAGTGACTGCGCTTCCAGATCAGCCAGATGTCTGCGGGCAGAGCGGATAACGGCTTGCGGTATGCCCGCCAGTTGCGCCACCTGCAAACCATAGCTTTGTGATGCAGGGCCGGCCTGTACTGCATGAAGGAAGACAATGTTTTCCTTATGTTCAACCGCCGATAAATGCACGTTTTCTGCAGATGAGTGCACTTCAGGTAATTGCGTGAGTTCAAAATAATGGGTGGCAAACAGAGTGTAGCTCTTGGATACCTGTATGAGATGCTTGGCAATTGCCCATGCAAGGGCAAGGCCGTCAAAGGTTGATGTGCCGCGACCCACTTCATCCATCAATACCAGCGAATGGTCAGTCGCACCATTCAAGATGGCAGCAGACTCTGTCATCTCGACCATGAAGGTAGAACGGCCGCCCGCAAGATCATCCGCCGCACCTATGCGCGTGAAGATGCGGTCTATTGGGCCTATTGTCACTTCAGTCGCCGGTACATAACTGCCTACATAAGCGAGCAGGGTAATCAGGGCAACTTGGCGCATGAAAGTCGATTTGCCACCCATGTTAGGGCCGGTGATCAGCAATAATTTACGCTCGGCAGAAAAATCGCAATCGTTGGCGATAAAACGTTCTATCTGGTTTTCGACCACCGGATGGCGACCCTGGACGATATGCAGGGTCGGCTCATCCACCAATTGTGGCGCACACCAGTTATTCTTGGTCGCATGTTCGGCCAGGCTGACCAAGGTGTCAAGTTGGGCAATTGCACCCGCCACTCTTTGTAGCAGGGGCACTTGCGGCAGCAAGTCTTGCAGCAGGCGTTCATACAACATTTTTTCACGCACCAATGCACGCTCCTGTGCTGATAAGGCCTTGTCTTCAAAGGCCTTCAATTCTGGCGTGATATAGCGCTCGGCATTTTTCAGGGTCTGGCGACGACGGTAATTGTCAGGGACTTTATCGCTTTGCCCATTCGTGACTTCAATATAAAAACCATGCACACGGTTGTACTCAACGCGCAGATTGGCAATGCCGGTGCGCTCTCGTTCAGATACTTCCAGATCTATCAGGAATTGTCCCGCATTCTCAGACAGTGCGCGTAATTCATCGAGCTCGACATCAAAGCCAGTGGCTATCACGCCACCGTCACGTACCATGGTCGCTGGTTGCAACATCAAGCCGCGTTCCAGTAAATCCAGGCACTCTGTCGGCGTATCGAGATCAGACAAGACCTTGGTCAGCAAGCTGGTTTGATTATCGGCGATGCACAGACTGACATAATTGCGCAGACCGGGCAGGTTTTGCATGCCATCACGCAACGCAGATAAATCACGCGGGCGCGCAGATTGCAGGGCGATACGCGTAGTGATGCGTTCTATGTCAGGAATGGCCTTTAAAGTGGTCGCCAGGCCATCGGTGGAGTCAGCCTGAATCAGCGCCTTGATAGCATCATGGCGCGCTCTGGCAACTGCCTGATCGCGCCTTGCATGATGCAGCCAGTGACGCAGCAGGCGTGAACCCATGGCTGTGCGACAATGATCAAGCAAAGAGAACAGGGTAGGGGATTCTTGCCCACGCAAAGTCTCAGTCAACTCAAGATTGCGGCGTGTCGCGGTGTCCAGGCCTATGAATTCATGTTCGCTTTCGACATTAAGCGTATTGACATGCTTCAGGCCACGGCCTTGCGTACTTTCGGCATAGCGCAGCAATGCGCCAGCTGCACCCAGGGCAGCATTCAGGTTTTCTACACCAAAGCCAGTCAATGAGGCAGTACCCAATTGATCTTGCAAGGCTTTTTGCCCTTGCTTGACATCAAAATGCCAGTCAGGCAGTTCAGAGAATTTACCTGGGAGCTGCTTGTAGTGCTCATCCAGTAAAAGCGTGCCAGCGGACAGCAATACTTCAGCGGGGCTGATGCGCTCCAGTTCTTGCTGTAAGCGTTGCGGCAGAGATTTTTCGTCGGTCGACACTTCCATCAACTTCAAAGCGCCACTGGCCAGTGACAACCAGGCCAGCCCTATGCTGACGGTTTTTCTTTGCTGCAGCATGCATAGCGACAGCAACGGGCGGTCAGATTTTTCTGGCAACAAATCAGTGTCGGTGAGCGTGCCTGGCGTAATCACGCGCATGACTTTGCGCTCAACCGGGCCCTTGCTGGTTGCCGGGTCACCTATCTGTTCGCAGATCGCCGCTGATTCACCTATCTTGACTAGCTTGGCAAGATAGGGCTCCAGGGAATGGAAGGGCACGCCCGCCATCTTGATTGGCTCGCCACCAGAACTGCCGCGCTGTGTCAGGGTGATACCGAGCAGGCGTGAGACTTTCTCGGCATCGCCAAAAAACAGTTCATAAAAATCGCCCATGCGATAGAACACCAGAGTTTCCGGATAGTCAGCTTTGATGCGCAAATATTGCTGCATCATCGGCGTATGTTGAGTTTCTTTTGCTGTCATAAGACTTTGATTTTATTCGTTTTGTTTTCTTGTTTTTTGCTTGCTGATCGCCGGAATTTATGGTCAGTCAGCTCAAATTTGGTGCGCACCATATCATAGACGATTGCCTTGGTCTACGGTTGTCGGGCTTTATTGTTGATATCAATAACTTGCAGACCGTACAATTGCCAGGTAAAAAGCAAAATCTGTCTGAGATATTGTTAAAATCAAAAAATCTGATTGTAGCAATATCTTCCTAAGTATCGAAAAGGCACTGGCGAATGACGAATGAATATCAGTATGGCGGTGTTTTTGACGATAGACCTGGATCGCCCACGTCGTGGTGTTATACAAGTAAACCAGATGAGCATGCTGAGTTTGCAGCAGTTGGTACATGCAACGAATAAATGAATCATCAGTATGTATAAAGCACAAAGGGCCTAAATGGCCCTTTGTGCTTTTAATACGATTTAATGTGGAATGTTAGCCGTTGCCACGACTACCAGACCTGCGTGGCGCCGATTGCTTCACGGCTGGCCTTGGGCCTGCTGGGCGGGGCTTGGCAGCCTGAGGTGCCGCAGCTTTACCTGGCGTACGTGCTTGTTGCCCACGGCCTGATGGCTGGCCTCGGCCACCACCACCACGGTGGTCAAAGCTGCGCAACTGTATAGGTTCAGCTTTGGCATGAGGGTCAGGAATGAAGCCATCGATGATTTCTTGTGGTATCTGACGCTTGATGAGTTTTTCTATATCAGCCAGCAATTTGAATTCATCAACGCAGACCAGGGAAAGTGCCTCACCAGTAGCGCCAGCGCGCCCAGTGCGGCCTATGCGATGCACGTAATCTTCTGGCACATTCGGCAAATCATAATTGACAACGTGAGGCAGTTGATCAATGTCGATACCACGGGCAGCGATGTCGGTCGCCACCAGCACGGTCAAGCTGGCATCCTTGAATTCTGCCAAAGCTTTTGTGCGTGCGGACTGGCTCTTGTTGCCGTGGATGGCCATGGCGGCAATGCCGTCTTTGCCCAATTGCTCTACCAGCTTGTTGGCACCGTGCTTGGTACGGGTAAACACCAGTACTTGTGACCATTGATGGGTCTTGATCAGGTGGGCCAGCAGTGGATGTTTTTTGTCACGGTCAACCGGATGCACTTTTTGTGCAATGATTTCGACAGTTGAATTGCGGCGTGCAACTTCGATCATCGCTGGGTTGTTCAGCAATCGATCAGCCAGCGTCTTGATTTCGTCGGAGAAAGTGGCGGAGAACAGCAAGTTCTGGCGCTTGGGAGGCAAGATCGCCAGCACTTTTTTGATGTCATGAATAAAGCCCATATCTAGCATGCGGTCGGCTTCATCCAATACCAGGATTTCGATATGGCGCAGATCTATCGTACCTTGCTGATGATGATCAAGCAAGCGACCAGGTGTTGCCACCAGAATATCGACCCCTTGCTTCAATAATTTGATTTGCGGATTGATGCCAACGCCACCAAAAATCACGCCAGAATTCAGAGGCACATATTTGCCGTAGGTATTGACGCTTTCTTCTACCTGAGCAGCCAGTTCGCGGGTTGGTGTCAGTACCAGGGCGCGGATGGGGCGTCTGCTGGTTTTGTCTCTTGGGGCATTGGCTGAGGTGGACAGACGCTGCAAGATAGGCAGGGTAAAGCCAGCTGTTTTGCCGGTGCCGGTTTGCGCACCAGCCAGCAAGTCACCACCTTTGATGACAGCAGGAATTGCTTGCTGTTGTATAGGCGTTGGAGAGGTATAGCCTTGTTCGCTGACTGCGCGGACAATGTTCTCGGATAAGCCGAGTTCGTTGAATGATGCCATGTGGTTTTACTGTGTTTCTTTATGACCGGACTGATTTTCATCCATCCGGAGAGAGGGGCGTCCCAATCAAATAATCGGGACGTGAGAATTTACTTTTTAGCGGAGAACGGTTGTAATGCATTGACCATCTGGGCAAATACTTTAGGTGTGCCTGCCAATACATCACCTTTATGCAGATAGTCGGAGTCGCCGGAGAAGTTGCCGACGATGCCGCCAGCCTCTGTAATGACGAGTGAGCCGGCCGCGATGTCCCAAGGTGCCAGGCCTTTTTCAAAAAAGCCATCAAGACGGCCAGTGGCTACGTAAGCCAGATCAAGCGCGGCAGAACCTGGTCTTCTCAGTCCCTGGCATTTCGTGGTCATGACTTTGAACATGGCCAGGTATTCATCCAGACCAGACAAGTCGCGGGATGGGAAGCCCGTGCCGATCAATGCGTCAGCCAGTTTGTCGCAACGGGTAACACGGATACGCTTGTCGTTCAGGAAGGCACCAGCGCCTTTACTGGCCGTGAACATTTCATTGCGGGTAGGATCGTAAATGACAGCCTGTGTAATCACTCCGCGTTGTTGCAGGGCGATGGAGACGCAATATTGCGGGAAGCCGTGAATGAAGTTAGTCGTGCCATCCAGTGGATCAATGATCCAGACATTATCATTTTCGTCATGCAAATTAGCGGAGGCACCCGATTCTTCAGCCAGAACGGCATGATCAGGATAGGCAGAAGTCAATACTTCGATGATGGCAGCTTCGGCAGCATGATCGACTTCAGTCACGAAATCATTGAATTGTTTCTCTGTGACCTGGACACGGTCAAGATCAAAAGATGCGCGATTGATAATCGTCGCGCCACGACGAGCGGCTTTAACTGCCGTATTCAGCATTGGGTGCATAAGGTTTCCGATAAAATGGCAGCATGCAAACGACTATCCTTCAAAAAAGAGTAAGGATGTCACTACGATGCTAGACAAAAATGATAAAGAGCGTACGTAATTCTTGTCCAACTGCCACCCGTCTGGTTAATAATATGTACAAACAATGCGTACAAGCGATACGTATAACCAAGACGCCAACCGAATAAAAATTAACGCGTGATACCGCTATTTTAAATGAACTTGCCCAAAACCGACACATCTCTTTTTCAGCGCCTGCGTTTCGTCCTGGTTGAAACCAGTCATCCCGGCAATATAGGTTCAGCCGCCAGGGCCATTAAAACCATGGGTTTTAGTGAGTTAGTGTTGGTAAAGCCGCGCTTTGCTGACGCCCTGCAAAACCCGGAAGCGATCGCCCTTGCCAGCGGTGCGCAAGATATACTCGACACTGCCCGCATCGTGGATCATATCGATGAAGCCTTGGAAGGATGTGAATATGTGGCAGCCGTCAGTGCCAGATTGCGTGAATTTTCACCGCCCATTCTCACACCCAGAGTATTTGCTGAAACAATGGTGCAAAGCCAGCATGCAAAAATTGGACTGATTTTTGGCAATGAACGATTTGGCCTGCCTAACGAGATTGTCATGAATTGCCATTCCCTGATTAATATTCCTGCCAATCCTGCTTATTCTTCATTGAATCTGGCGCAAGCGATACAACTGTTGTCTTATGAGTGCCGGATGGCCGCTGATACTGGCATGCCAGTTGCCGGGAATGTCGGCTTTCATGGGCAATTGGCAACTGTGACTGAAATAGATGGAATGTATACGCATCTTGAACAAGCACTTGTAGCGATACAGTTTTTGAATCCAGAGAAGCCCAAGAAACTGATGCCTCGCCTGAAGCGCATGCTGTCGCGCACGCAATTAGAGGTTGAGGAGGTGAATATCTTGCGTGGGATTGCGAATAAAATATTGGAAGTTAGTAAAAAATAGACGGTACCTGAAAAATAATAGAATTTCTGCTTTAATAAGACATCAGCAAAGCATAAATAAGGCATAAATGATTTGAACTTTGTGTCTTTTTAGCAAATTGTCATTAAATGACTATATACTGCATTTGCTATTGTTTTATTACGTAGTTTTCTTTCAAATGTATCGAAAATACATTAAGAGTTTGATGTATGGTGAGGGAAACAGTAGTAGATATTGTTGTTGCAATTGATAAATATGTTGAAATCAACAAACATTGTTACCTTTGTTTGCGTTTTACATTTGGTAACGACTTCAAGGATTGTTATAAAGCCAGTAAGATTGCAGTTAATATACATTCAGGAATAACAATTGATTTTCTGAAGTAATTACTTTCATTCTGAGGTCATTATTATTTTTGTTCCATTTCGCCGATCGACGCTACACCTGTTTTGCCTTGGTGCCCTTGCATCGGGAGCAACAGGTGATGCGTATGCGCTGGGGTTTAGTAATCTGACTGTGCAGTCAGCACTGGGGCAGCAATTGCGAGCCCAATTAGAGTTGACGGGAAATGATGCGGCAGAAATCGATCAGTCATGCTTTAAGGCTAAAGTTGAGAGTCCAGATGGTTACGCCATCGCCCCAGTGAATGTCACTTTAGTGCAAAAGGGGGGAGCACGTTTCCTGACTCTGGTCACCAGAAGCACCATAGCCGAGCCCGCAGTCAAGATATTGGTGAACATGGGTTGCGAAATTCAATTGCATAGAGAATTTCTGATCCTGCTTGACCCGCCTTTATCTGCGCCGACTTTGACAGCACCAACTGTTAGCTCTGCCAGAGGGACAGTAAGTCCTGTACCAGCTTTAATTGGTAAAGATATCGCTGGCAAAGATATTGCCACAGGAGATCAAACTCCTCAGGTAAAAAACAGGCCACGCATCAGGAAAGACAAGCCCGTCAGTGAGTTGACAGAAATTGTTGCTACACCGGGTAATGCACCTGCAACAAAAAAAAAGCCAGCCAAATCGACTGACAAACCAATCAATAAACCCCGGGACACGCTGAAACTGTCGGATGATTTGCCAGTGCTGGAACAAACGCAAGGTTTGCGTCTCAGTGATAGCTTGTCTATTGGTACACCTCATTCCAATATTGAAGAGTTGCGCGCAGCGCAGGCTCAGCTTGCTGCAATGTTGCGGGATGAAAAACCAGGGCAGCTTGCTGCTGACAAGTTCAAGAATGAACAACAAAAAATTCTGAGCCTGCAACAAGAAGCACAACAACTCAAGCGTCAGAGCCAGCTGGATAAGGCGGCGCTCGAAGAGGCTCACGAAACCAGTTTTTCACGCAACTGGGTGATGGGCCTGAGTGTATTCATCGCTGCAGGCATCGCCATCATTGCTTTGCTCCTGCTCTACGTCAGTCGCATGCGTAAGAGATTACATGAGAGCTGGTGGCAGCAAAAAGAACCTGCTTCTGAGTCTGAAGCCAAAAAGAATATAGAAGAAATCGTCGATAGCATACAGGCTTCTTATGGGCCTACAACGACCAGTTCACTGTACCAGGTTCATGATGATGACGAGCCTGGCTCCAGTCGCCCAGTGACAAAACCATCCAGAAAAGTTGCGGCAGATACCAGTCTGGGCAAGCTCGACACACCCTCAATATTCAGTAAAGCTTATGTCCCCACACTGGAGGACAGTAATAGCAGTACCTTTAATTTCTTTTCCACAAAAGGCCAGTCGGTCAAGGTGGAAGAAATTTCTGACGTGACTCAGGAAGCTGAATTCTGGATTTCTGTTAACGACCCGCAAAGGGCGATTGAAATTCTTGAACCCCTGGCCGACGTCGATCATCCCGAGTCGCCCGTGCCCTGGCTATACCTGATCGATTTATATCGGGTCACTGCCAACAAAGAAAAATATGACATATTAAGAGACAGGTTCATTGTGTTTTTTAATGCAAATGTACCTGAATTTGAAGTAGATCCGGCGACCCTGCCTAGCAGGCACCTTGATGACTTTGAGCATTTGATGAATCGCATCTGCACTATGTGGAGCTCAAATGATATTTTACCGTTTCTCGAAAGTCTTCTTGTCGATGACAGGGATGGCAAGCGCATGGGTTTTGAATTGCCGGTTTACCGCGATATCCTGTTACTGATTTCGGTTGCGAATGAGCTTGAAAAGTCGAATTCTTTTGGCGCACCGGAAAGAAATCGTGCCTGGGCAAATGTACCTGATTTGCCATCGGATGAACTTGCCGGTCACGAAAAGCAAGCGGTACCAGAGTCGAATGTCATCAATTTTGAGATGATCGATTTTCCGAAAGAAAAATAACACGGACTAATTCGGGTAAGCCCGAGAATGCAGCAGGCCAGTTTCTAGTGGCCTGACTGCAAATTTTTGTTGTACAAATAAAAATAAAGAATGGAGATATATGATCAAGCTTTGCGGTTTTGCAGTCAGTAATTATTACAATAAAGTCAAATTGGCGCTTTTGGAGAAAGCTATTCCCTTTGAGGAGCAATTAGTCTGGACTGGAAAAGCACCTGAATTATTGCAGCATTCACCTTTAGGAAAAATTCCCTATTTAGAAACTGAGCACGGCTCGCTGTGTGAATCTCAAGTGATTGTTGAATACCTGGAAAGTCGCTTCCCTGATCATCCTCTGATGCCTGCAGACCCGTTCGCAGCCGCTAAATTACGCGAATTGATTACCTTTATTGAGCTGCACATGGAGTTGCCTGCGCGCGAGCTTTATGCCGAAGCTTTTTTCGGAGGCAAGGTCACTGACGAGCTCAAGGCAAAAGTAGAAAAGCAACTGAGCCGCAACATCCCTGCATTTGCAAAGCTGGCAAAGTTTGACCCTTTTGTTGGTGGTAAAGAATTCACACTGGCGGATTGTGCTGCCGTTGTGCATTTTCCTCTGATATCCATGGCGACCAAGATTATTTATGGCAGGGATTTTCTGGCTGAGTTGCCTACGCGGGAATATGTAAAATTCATTGCAGAGCGGCCACACATGCAAAAGGTCAATGCAGATCGCAAAGCAAATCAGGAATTGATGGCAAACAAGGGTAAATGAATTTGATGGCGCTACACAGCTAATTTATAGCGCCATCAGAGCAAATTTACACTGCCCTGCGCATTTTTTGCACAGTATATGTTTTGGCCTGTGCGGGCGGCTCTACCAGTTTGACTATCGCAAAGGTACAATTATCACCACGACCGCTTGCTCTGTCCCTGGCTTTTCTGATCAAGAACTCAGAGGCTTGGCGGGGACTGTTGGCAGCAACTGCTGCCGACAGTTCATGGTCTTCAAAATAATGCCAGAGGCCATCCGAACAAAGCAAAAAGCTGTCATGGGCCTTCAACGGAGTATGTTCACCAAAGGTAATATAAGGTGCAGCCGTGCTTGAACCGAGTACATTCACCAGGATATTCGATAATCTGTGAGTCTTGGCTTCTTCAGCGGTAATCTTGCCTTCATCGACCAATTTTTCTACATAAGAGTGATCTTTGGTTTTTTCGGCATAATTCGGGCCGTCAAATCGGTAAAGACGTGAATCTCCTACATAGGCCCAGATAGCTTCTTGCTGCGGGGTAATTACTAGCGCGACTACCGTACTATGTGGTTCTTTTTCTGATGAAACACCAGACAATTTAATGACGGTGTGAGCTTCGTTGACGATATTTTCTAAAAGACTGCGGACATCATTCCCTGGGTAAAATTCATCAAATAATTGTTTTGCCGTGCGCACGACTTGCTCAGCGGCAAGTGCGCCGCCGCTTTTGCCGCCCATGCCATCGGCGACCACGGCCATGACATAGCCCGGTGCATGTGGTGCCGCAAAAAGTGCAGTGCGGTCTTGTTGTTCCTGCCTGTCGCCGATATGTTGTCCGGTTCCAGCTTCGATCTTATATTGGCTCATACGTCTTGGTAGATTAAACTAACGGGATAAACCCAAAAATGGTCTTTCCTTAATTAAACTTTATTTTACTGCAACCAGAAGACTATGAGCCACCCTGAACAAATACAACAACGCATTATCGAGCTCGAGGTTGAACATAGAGACCTGGATGTGGTAATCGAGACCCTGATTAAAGATCCCTCTCATGATGAATTACAGTTGCGGCGCCTAAAAAAACGCAAATTGCAACTGAAAGATCATATTACATTACTAAGAATGCAATTGACACCTGATGTCCCAGCATGATTATCCACTTTTCCTTAGCTTTATAGTTAGTTTCTGATTGCCTCATTTTGACTGAACCACTTGCCACACCGAATGCAAACGGCATTCACGATACAGAAGTAGAACATATTTTTGGCTTGACCGGACCATTAAGTGCGTCCATCAATGGTTATCGCCCGCGCCAGGCGCAGACAGAGATGGCAAAAGCTATCGCCGATGCAATTGCAGGACAGAAAACCTTGTTGGCAGAAGCGGGCACTGGAACAGGAAAGACTTATGCATACCTGACCCCGGCATTATTGTGGGGCGGTAAGGTTATTGTCTCTACGGGGACAAAAAACCTGCAGGATCAGCTATTTTTGCGCGATATTCCCACGATACGCAAAGTCTTGAAGGCGCCTGTATCGATTGCCTTGCTAAAGGGCAGGGCAAACTATCTATGTCATTACCATCTTGAGAGAACCATACAAAATGGCCGCCTGAGCTCGCGTGAAGATGTTGGTTATCTGCGTGACATAAGCCGTTTCATTAAAACCACAATGACGGGGGACAAGGCTGAACTGGCACGCGTACCAGAAAATGCCTCGGTCTGGAGTCTGGTTACCTCGACCAAAGATACCTGCATGGGATCAGAGTGCCAGTATTATCAGGACTGTTTCGTGATGAAGGCGCGCAAAGAGGCGCAGCAGGCAGATGTGGTCGTGGTGAACCATCATCTGTTCTTTGCTGATGTGGCCTTGAAAGATACCGGTATCGCAGAGTTATTACCGTCTGCAAATACAGTCATCTTCGATGAGGCACATCAATTACCGGAAACTGCCACGCTGTTTTTTGGCGATACCGTCTCAACCTCGCAAGTGCTGGAACTTTGCCGCGATGTACAGGCAGAAGGTTTGTCGCATGCAAGGGATGGGGCGGAGTGGTCCAAGCTGGTTGCCCCTGTTGAGCGGGCTGCACGCGATTTACGTCTGGCCTTCCCGCAAGATATCGTACGCTATTCCATAGACCAGATTGCGCCATCCAGCCCTTTCTTTGAAGCCCTGGAAACCTTGAAATCCAGTATGGATGCCATGATTGCCGTATTGGAAAAACAGGCCGAGCGTGCGGAGACCCTGGAGCAGTGCCGGGCGCGTGCGATCACTCTGGCTGAGCAATATGAAAAATGGAATGCCGCAGATGACGGTAAATCCGGTGACTATGTATTGTGGGTAGAAGCGTTCTCTACTTCCTTGCAATTGCACCGCACCCCTTTGTCAATTGCCCCAATTTTTAACAAGCAGCGTGAAGGCGTGCCGCGTACATGGATTTTTACTTCTGCTACCATGGCCGTCAAAAATGACTTTAGTCATTATGTGTCGCAAATGGGTTTGTGGGATCAGCCGGCGCGCACCTGGCCCAGTCCCTTCAATTATCAGGAGCAGGGGTATTTGTATGTGCCTAACGGCATGCCGCAGCCAAATTCCTTTGGCTACATGGATGCGGTCATTGATGCCGCATTGCCGGTCATAGAAGCAGCTGGTGGCAAGACCTTCCTGTTATGTACGACCCTGAAAGCCGTGAAACACAGTGCAGAACGTTTGCGCGAGGAATTCCAGAAACGTGGTTTGGACTTTCCTTTGTTCGTGCATGGCGATGCTGGCAGGACTGAATTACTCGACCGTTTCAGGGCAGCGGGCAATGGTGTTCTTATCGGCAGTCAAAGTTTTTGGGAAGGCGTAGATGTACGTGGCGATGCCTTGTCCCTGGTGATTATCGATAAGCTGCCTTTCGCGCCACCTGATGACCCGGTATTGTCTGCACGCATAGCCGCGATGGAGAAAAAAGGTCTCAATGGTTTTGTTCATCACCAATTGCCGGAAGCGATTATCAATTTGAAGCAGGGTGCCGGTCGTCTGATCCGTGATGAGGGCGACAAAGGAGTTTTGATGATCTGCGACCCAAGACTTATTTCAAAGCCCTATGGCAAGCGTATCTGGCAAAGCCTGCCGAGTTTTGCACGCACGAGGGAGCTGGCAGATGTGCAGGCGTTTTTCAAAAAAATAAAAACACCACCTTAAACTGCTTAAGTCAGTATCCGTTGCAATGGTAACCAGAGAGTGAAGCGCGTGCCGGCTGGATTTGAATCCCAGCTGACCGTGCCATCCAACGCCCTGGCGCGCCGCTGTTGATTGTGCAAGCCGCGACCAGCAACGGTATCAAGCGCTTTGGCAACATCAAAGCCCCGCCCATTGTCTGTGACCGTAACTTCCACACCATCTACTGCACCTCCGTTTGCCACTGCAGTGGTTAGCCTGACTTCGCTGGCGTATGAATGACGCAGTATATTTGCGATGCTTTCCTGGACAATGCGCAGTATATGCAAGGCACTCGATGGATCCAGCCAGGTCAGAGTAGGTAACTCCTGGACTTCCCATTGCAGTACGATGCCCGTGCCCTCCAGACGCGGCTCCAGGCGAAAGCGCAGTGTAGCCAGCAGTAACAGCAAGTCTGCAGCGACTGGTTCCAATGAATCTATCGTTAACTTGAGATCATCCAGGCAATCTTTCAGGATTTGCGAGACCTTGCTATTGCTGATGTCGTGCCGGTCTACAGACCGTATCGCGCTGATCAGTGATGATCCTAGTCCATCATGCATATCCTGCATCAGGCGCTGGCGCTCGTCACTGATTTGCTGCTGCAATTCAATCTCGCGCAACCGCTGATAACTTAATTCCAGCTCGGCTTCACGTACCTGCAAGCGTTGCGCCAGACTGGCATTCAATAATTCCACCTGTACGATCGCATTGAGATAGCGTCGGTACATCACAATACCGAAGATGGTGCAGGCGACGGCATTGGCGTATGAGCCCAGATACAAAGCTTCGGGGCTGATGAAATTATTTTGCAATAACCAGTCAGTAACGCCAAATAAAGTGCATATCCCTACACCGATAGCGACTAATTGCCCATCCCGCGATCGGCGCCAAACGTTCACTCCCCCAATTAATGCTACTGCTGCGCCCATCATTGCCGCAATCACATAGATCAGAGGAGTGACTTTTGGCGTATTAGGCAGCACGGCAAGCACTGGGAGCGTCAATACCGCGATCAATGCCGTCAAACCAGTCAGGATACGGCTAAGCCAGATCAGTGGGTTGCCATGGAGCAGGCGCAAATACAAATGTACGGTAATGACCAGCCAGAACAGGGAATTGACCGTGAGCCAGGCAAACCAGTTGTTTGCAATGGGAAAACTCACGTAAAAATGCAAGCCACGTAAAAAGGATGCCGCGGCGAGGCTGAAAAAAAGCAGGTAAGCGATATCATGTCTGCGCCGTAACCATACAAAAAGCGCGAATATGCCCACCGCCAGAAATGCTGCACTGAGCATGGCAGGCAATTCTTGTTGCAGCCATTGACGCACATTGTAGCGGCCACGCAATGATTCAACACTTCCTATCCACACAGAAGACATTGCAATCTGCGTTTTTGCCGAATGCGCAAGTCGTATAAGTATTTCTTTTGGGGGCGGGGCCTCGCTATTTTTGCCCAGAATTATCCATAGGGGAGTGCGGGTACTATTCCATAATGGGCCTTGCTGCTGCGCGCTGTGTATCAAATGGCCATCTGCATAGACCGCGATGCTGCCATCGGTTTTGATACGGCTGGCATACAGTGCCAACGGAACAGCTTGCTCATGCAAACCAGCAAGCGAAAGCCTGAGCCAGGTAATGGAGGTGGCCGCATTACTGCCTGTGCCTGATTTAGCCTGGCGCAACAAGGCAACGGGAAGTGCTAACGGTAATGCCACTGTTTGCCAGTGGGCTGGCAGACTGTTGCTGTTGACTATGGATGGTGGGGGAGTCTTGCCAGTTTCATTTGCGAACTGCCATTGGGCTTCTGTCAGATGCAGGCTTGATGCAGGCGGCTGCGCAGCATCTGCTGCCACATGCCAGATTACCGCGCCAGTCAACAGAATCAACAGAGTCAGGAAAATGGCCAGCAGTATCTTCGCCGGAAAATAGCGGTTACTTTCCATCATAAAGAGACAAAGGCAGGGTGTACCGAACAGACTTGGGAGTGGCAAGATATAGATGCATATACTTCAGTCAAGTGACAAACCAAGTGCTCTTGCTTCATAGATAGCTTCCGTCCTGGATTTGACCTTGAGTTTGCTATATATCCTCCGTACAAAGGCACGTATCGTAAAAGGGGATAGTTGCATTAGTTTGGCAATTTCATTGGCCGTAAAACCCTTGGTGATGAAATCGAGTACTTCTTTTTCGCGCGCTGATAATAATTGCGATGAGTCAGGCACTCGCTCTTGCGTGCCGGAGTTTTCATTGCTGTTATGTCTGAAATGGGCCAGGACCTGCCTTGCGATGATAGGGCTGATAGGGCTGCCACCATTTGCAAGGCTGCGTATCTCAACCGCCATTTTTGTTGGCGAACTATCTTTCAGCAGATAGCCTGCAGCGCCTGCCTCAATTGAGCGCATGACATGTGTTTCATCACCAAAATTGGTGCTGACCATGATGTTGCAACTCGGCCAGCATGTGCTCGCTGCCTTGATGATGTCGATACCAGAGCCATCCGGCAGGCCTAAATCAACCAACAGTACATCTGCAGGTGGACCCTCCAGCATGACAAGACCGGCCAGGCGTGTGTCGGCAATACCAACCAGGCGCATGTCTTCTGCTTCCTGTACCGCCTGCCTCAGGGCGTTACAAAAATCGTGATCGTCTTCGACGATTGCGACATGAATGGGGCCTGTTTCTGGATTAATACTTGTTGGTTGCATATATGACATTGTACGACGTAATCACAATGTGCATCTGTAGCACATTTGTTCTACATACAAGAGTTGTTTGCATAAATACACTGAAAGCAGTTTTAAAACTGAGTTCAGGATTCAATCCGGATCACTGAATATCAGATTCATGTGGAAAACAAATGCCACGCGGCGAAGGACTCACAGTCAGGTCATTCAGGTATTGAAGGCTGGCTTTTTATTTTGAAAGAGGAAAAGAAATGACTACCCCCAACTTTACAGTGCTTGTGCATGTGGAAGATAAAGGTGATTTAAGTTTTGGGCCGGATCAATTTGCTGGCGACACCGGCAAGATTAAAGCCTTGGAAGGCTTTCAAATAACTTTCCCGCCTGCCAGCGGTCTGGGGCTGCGCTACATGGCGCATGTCAGCAAAAATGGTGATACTGGCTGGGTGAACGATGGTGAATTTGTCGGCAATCGTGGAAAGCGATTGCCCGTTGAAGGTTTTGCGATTGAAGTAAACGGTGACAAACTGGCGAAATACGATATTTTTTATATGGCGTATTTTCGGGATGGCGCAGAGACCGCCTGGTTTTCCAATGGAGCGTTTTGTGGAAGCCGTGGGCAATCCAGGGCTATAGACGGCATCATTGTCAGACTTGCTCTCAGGGCACCCAATTATGTATCCATCATCTCCAAGGCCAAGTCGGTTTCTGGAAAACCTTTGCTCATAACGCTTAATCCAGTTCGCAACGAGCTAGAAGTCTCTGTCCGTACCGATGACGATTTACAAACCTGGGAAAAACGCATGGTGAAAGCCGGGCAAGGCTATGCCTTGATCAATAAGGCAAAACCAAATTTATGCATAGCTCGTGGACAGGGTATGTCAACCGAGCTCAAGGACGTGAGCCAGATTGACAAGAACGACGCTTGCGTCTGGCGAGATGACAATGTTGCTGGTCTCTACAATGCCATTAATTCCTGGACAAACTGGGAATTGAAATTAAACATCAGCGGTAATTATCCGTATCGGGATCAGGGCAATACTTTACTGGCTTATCCATGGGCAGCTGGTGCGGACAATGAGCTATGGCGCACAGCAATGCGTACTTACAATGTTGTCGCAGGCAGCGACGAGATTGCATTGAACAGGGTTTCAGAAGCGATTTATCATGGTTGTTATCCGCAAGTGTTCAAAGAGTCCATAGACGTAGGCGACAAAGGCATCACGACCGTGGGTTTTGATATTGCTACCGTACCGGTTTTCAGCCTTCAGCCATCACAACTCTACCAACAGCAGCTGGAAAATCAGCAAGATCTGCCAGAAGAGAGAAAAGCCTGGTTGACTGCTGCAAACTCGGCGAGTTTTTCACTGCGGGTGGATGAGATCAGACTCAATGTCGGAGGGGGTATTGCCGCTGAAGTACACGCTACGCTGGATGCTTCTGCCCTTATTCACACTAATCCAGAGCATGGCCTGACGATACATTTGAATGCTGGCGTATTGCATTTGCCTGGCCAGCAGATGGATGAGCATCTGCAAAAATTGCTGGAAGCATCCTTGAATCAGGTCTTCCTGCCTCTCTTGTTGAACCACCTGAATAAAAATATTCTGGACCATATAGCGATTCCTGCTCTTGAGTTGAATGGCATTCCATTTGCCAATCCCGTTATTTCTTCTCAGCCACCATACATACTGGCGTCAACCAGCATACTTCCGGATTCGGTCAATCCACCATTTCCACAAGCATGGCCGCGCGGACGCCTGTTTTGTGGCGTAGACGCGAATGCTTTGGACGCCGCCGCTGCCAGTGTGTTGAAAGATTTTTCGATTGACGATAAATGGAGGACGCGCATCAACTTTGGCATACTTGGGTCTTTTGATATCTCTGCAAGATATGAGTTGAAATTCAAGAATCCGAATTTCACAGTGACAGCACGCTCTGGCAATACCTATAAACTCAAAATAGATATTTCAGGATATGCAGATTTTGCCATAGGCGTTGTTAATCCAGGTGCAGGTGGCGATGGGTTTGCACAGGTGACAGCGTCGGTTGATATCACGTCTGACAACAAGGTGAGGCTGATCTTCCAGTCACTGGACGCTATCGTCGTAAACTGGCATTTCAACGGCTTGCCTGGCTGGATGGATATTATGATCAGTGGCATCTTGAATGCCTTTGATCCCGTTGTGATGGCTGCCGTAAGATTGGGGCTGGGTGGCAAGACATTTGATCTGTACACCATCCCTGAGATCAACGCGACAATAGCGGGGAAAAAATTTGAAATTACCCTGGAAAATCTGGGTCTGAGCTCTACCGAAGACCCGACGAAAAAAGCACTCTTGCTTGCCGAGGGTGGCATCAAAGTCAGGATCAAATAGCCGGAAATAGTTGCGAAATCGCAGGCAATCAGTCAGTCAGACTGATCAAGTCTGAATGCAAAAAGCCAGCACTGTTTTCAGTGCTGGCTTTTTAACTTAATGCAGACTTAAAGAACGGCAGCCATTACCAGATACTGACACGCTCAGCAGGTGCCAGGAACATCTTGTCACCTTCCTTGAGTTTGTAGGCATCATAGAAACCCTGCATGTTGCGCAGGCTGCCATTTGCGCGGATTTCTCCTGGTGAGTGTGGATCTGTCTTCAAGCGTGCAATCATGGTTGCTTCACGCATTTTCCCACGCCATACCTGAGCAAAACCCATGAAGAAACGCTGATCGCCAGTCAGGCCACCAATGACTGGTGCTGGTTTGCCACCCAGTGACAGCTTGTAGGCTTTGTAGGCAATTGCCAGACCAGAATTGTCTGCAATATTTTCACCCAAAGTCAATTCGCCGTTGACGTTGTAACCGGGGATAGGACTGAAGGCACCATATTGCTTGACCAGGACGGCAGTTTTGGCCGCGAACTTGTCATGATCTTCTTTCGTCCACCAGTCGCGCAAATTACCCTGACCATCATATTGTGCGCCCTGATCATCAAAACCATGACTGATTTCATGACCAATGACGGCACCTATGCCGCCATAGTTGACTGCGTCGTCAGCTTTAGCGTTGAAGAATGGCGGTTGCAGTATGGCTGCCGGAAAAACGATCTCATTGAGCTCAGGATTGTAATAAGCGTTGACGGTTTGTGGTGTCATACCCCATTCGTCACGATCGACAGGTTTGCCAAGCTTGTTCAGTTCAAATTGCGCGGCATACAGGCGGGCATTGCGCAAGTTGCCGACAGCATCACCTTTGGTAATGTTCAAGCCAGAGTAATCGCGCCATTTGTTTGGATAGCCAATCTTGGGCGTGAAGGTGGCCAGCTTTGCCTGTGCTTCTTTCTTGGTTTCCGGGCTCATCCAGTCCAGCGTGTCTATACTTTGTTTATAGGCCAGCAGTAAATTGCTGACCAATTGCTCCATTCTTGCTTTGCTTTCAGCTGGGAAGTGCCTGGCTACATAAAGTTTCCCCAAGCTTTCGCCGAGTGCAGAATCCGCCAGTCGCACGCCACGTTTCCAGCGCGCTTCCTGTTTAGGAACACCAGCCAGGACGGTGGAATTAAAGGCAAAACTTTCATCACTGAATTTTGCTGGCAACTGTCCTGCAGCAGAGCGCAGGATATGCCATTTGAAATAGACCTTGAGATTGTCCAGTGAGGTATCTTGTAAAATCTTGCTCAGGCCAGTCAGGTAGCTAGGTTGGCTGACGATGATGTAATCGACCTTGCCTTTGACGCCCATTTCTGCAAGATAAGCATTCCAGTCATAGCCTGGTGTCAAGGCATCGAGCTTGCTGATTTCAATTTTATTGTAAGCCTTGACTGGATCGCGCAGTTCAACCTTAGTCCATTGTATTTTTGCGAGTTCTGTTTCAAGCGCGAGTACATCTGCCGCATGTTTTACTGCCTCTTTGTCACCAGCCAGCGTCAGCATTTTTGCTATATGTTTCTGATACTTGGCGCGGAACTCTTTTAATTTCGCATCGTCATTGTTAAGGTAGTAGTCGCGGTCAGGCAAACCCAAACCAGCCTGGGTTACGTCAAATACGTATTTGGTGGAATCCTTGTTGTCCTGATGAACCTGGAAATCGTAGGGTGCACCTATGCTGGCGCGGTTTAGCCATGCCATCAGACCAGAAATCTGTTTTTTGTCCGTCATGCCATCTACTTTGGCAAATTCAGCTTGCAAAGGTTTCAGGCCCAGAGATTCAATGTGTGCCGTATCCATGTAACTGGCATACATATCCGCAATTTTTTGCGCGTCTGTTCCAGTCTCATTTTTTGTTTTGGACAAACTTTCGATGAGAGCGTGCAAATGCGGAATGGTTGCTTCGCGCAAGTCCATGAAGGCACCCGCAGAAGATTTGTCGGAAGGGATTTTGGTATTTTTTAACCAGCGGCCATTCGCATGGCGAAAAAAATCATCCTGGGCACGCACTGTGGCATCGTTATGCATGGATTCGATACCTGACAACAGAACTGGTGTCGCCGATGCCGCTTTTGCTGGTTCTGCGGCAATTGCGAGCTGACTGCCAACTGTGCCGGCGATCATCAGCGCGATAGCGCTAAGTACTTGTGCTTTCACTTTTGGGTCTCCTGAGAGTGAAGGTAGGAATAACAATAAGACAGCCTTTTAGGCTATCTTTGGTAATTATTGCAAAAATAAATAAATCGTTTGCAACAATTGCTCGTCTGCTTAAGACTGCAAGAGTTTAACGAAGTTCGCGAGTTTTAGTAAAAGTTTCAGGTAATTTCTTCCACTCTGTGGCAGGCGACCAAGGTGTTGTCAAACGGACGCAGTGCAGGTATTTCTTTACGACATCTTTCATTGGCGTGTGGGCAGCGATTATTGAAGGCGCATCCGGGTGGTGGCGCCAGCGGTGAGGGCAATTCACCATCCAGCATCATCTTCTGCTGGCGTTGCGCGGGGTCAATGTGAGGTGTCGATGCAAGCAATGCCCGGGTATAAGGGTGCAGAGGGCGTTTGAATATGCTTTGCTTGTCGCCATGCTCAACGGTTTTCCCAAGATACATGACCAGCACATCGTCAGCTATATGCTCAACCACTGACAGATTGTGGGAGATGAACAGATAGGCAACACCGTTTTGTTGTTGCAAATCCATTAATAAATTCAGGACCTGTGCCTGTATCGACACGTCAAGGGCAGAGACTGGCTCATCGGCGACGATGACTTCAGGATCTAGCATGAGCGCCCGGGCAATAGCAATGCGCTGCCTTTGCCCACCTGAGAACATATGGGGATAACGCCCATAATGTTCGGGCCGCAAGCCTACTTTTGTCATCATCGCGCGCGCTTTTTCTTCACGTTCCTGCGCTGACAGGCGAGTGTTGATGATCAAGGGTTCTTCCAGCATGGCCCCGACTTTTTTACGCGGGTTCAGGCTGGCATAAGGATTCTGGAATACCATCTGCACCAATGGGCGCACTTGCTTGAGTGTGAGCTTGTCAGCATGGGCAATATTTTTTCCGCCCATCCACAATTCGCCGCTACTCGGCGTTTCTATCATGGTGATCTGGCGGGCGAGGGTAGATTTGCCGCAACCTGATTCACCGACTACGGCCAGGGTTTTGCCAGCAGTCAGTTGGAAAGAGACGCCGTCGAGTGCTTTTGCCAGCGCTTTGGGTTTCAGAAAGCCTTGTGACACAGCGTAATGCTTGGCCAGTTTTTTTGCTTCGAGCAATACGGGAGTAGTAGTATTTTGCATCATGCTGCCTGATCAATTTGTGGTGCGTGCCATCCATTACCCGGCGCACCTTGCGCATCCAGGGGGAAATGGCAACGCACCTGGGCATTTGCCTGTCCTTGTAATTGTGGTCTGTCAGCTTGGCAGCGCGCTGTCGCATAACTGCAGCGCGGTGAGAGAAGGCAGCCTGTTGGTCTGTCATACAAACCTGGTACTACGCCCGGTATGGTTTGCAGGCGTGCTTTGCCAATATTATGTTCGGGCAGGGCTGCCAGCAATGCCTGGGTGTAAGGATGTTTGGGGGTATCGAATATTTCTGGTACCGTGCCAGTTTCCAGTACCTGGCCTGCATACATGACCACAACGCGTTTGGCAGTCTGCGCAACGACGGCCAGATCATGGGTGATCAGCATCAGGGCCATGCCACGTTCACGCTGCAATTGCAGTAATAATTCCAGCATTTGCGCTTGTACAGTAACGTCCAGCGCAGTAGTAGGTTCATCTGCGATCAACAGGCGCGGGTTACAGGCAATGGCAATAGCCACCATCACGCGCTGGCTCATGCCACCTGAGAGTTGGTGTGGATAGGCGTTCATGCGCCTTTCCGGGTCTGGAATATCAACCTGCTTCAATAAAGCCAGTGCCTTGGCGCGCAAGTCTTTTTCTTTGCCACCCTGATGCAGGCGCAGGGTTTCCATCAACTGGAAGGCCACGGTGTAGCAAGGGTTCAGGCTGGTCATGGGGTCCTGGAAGATCATGGCAATATCCTTGCCCAGCAATTGCCGTCTTTCCTTGTCCTTCATTTTCAGCAGATCGCGGCCATCAAATTCCATTTGATCGGCACGCACACGTCCAGGAAAATCGATCAGGCCCATCAAGGCCAGCGAGGTGACACTCTTGCCTGAGCCTGATTCTCCGACGATGCCAACCACTTCACCTTGTTCTATGAGCAGATCAAGACCATCAACTGCCTTGAATGGCTGAGCCTCCGAGCCAAATTCAACGCGTAAATTTTTAATATCCAATAATGGTTTCATGTTGAATCTTTGTTCAGCGTTTTAACTTGGGGTCGAGTGCATCGCGCAAGCCATCACCCATGAGGTTAAAGGCCAATACGGAAATCAGAATCGCCATACCAGGGAAGGTAACTACCCACCAGGCGCTTTGTATAAATTCCATGGCGCTAGCCAGCATGGAGCCCCATTCTGGTGTTGGCGGCTGTGCACCAAGGCCCAGGAAACCCAACGCAGCGGCATCCAGTATCGCCGTAGAAAATCCCAGTGTAGCCTGAACGATAATGGGCGCTGCGCAGTTAGGCAGTACGCAATTAAACATCAAACGCAAATTACCGGCACCGGCAATGCGGGAGGCGTTGACGTAATCCTTGTTCAGTTCACCACTGACTGCTGCCCGCGTCAACCTGGCATACGAAGGCATGAGAACAATCGCAATGGCATACATGGCATTCATCAGGCCAGGGCCGAGTATTGCGACGACTGCGATTGCCAAGAGCAGGCTCGGCAGGGCTTGCAGGATATCCATGAAGCGCACGATGATCGTTTCCAGCATACGTGCAAAGCGCCCAGTCCAGCTACGGGAAAAACCTGCGATCAAGCCCAGGGTCACACCCACGCCCATCGACAGGGTGACAGAGACCAGGCCTATAAACAGCGACAGGCGTGAGCCATGAATGAGACGGGACAAAATGTCGCGGCCTACTGGATCAGTGCCAAGTATGAATTGACTGCTGCCCGTTGCTGTCCATGCGGGTGGTACCAACGTGGATTCACGAAACTGTTCTATGGCAGAATGCGGCGCTATCCACTCCGCAAACAAGGCGCACAAACTCAGTATGCCAACCAGCACCAGGCCGATGACGGCACCGCGGTTTTGCTTGAAGTAATGCCAGAACTCCATCAAGGGATGCGGTGGTGACAAGTTTGCAGTAACAGCTACGGCATTTGCAGGTAAGTTGGTATTGCTCATAATTCTGCGATCAAATCTTTTAAACGAGGATTGAAATTACGCATTGTATTAGTGGCGTATGCGCGGATTGATCACGCCATACAGCACATCCACCATCAGGTTGACAGTGATGACGATGGTGGCGATCAGTAATATCCCGCCTTGCACTGTCGGGTAATCGCGCCTTTGTATCGCTTCAATCAACCACTTGCCAATGCCTGGCCAGGAGAAGATAGTTTCAGTCAGGATAGCACCAGCCAGTAGCGTACCGACTTGCATGCCGATGACGGTGACGACAGGTATCAGGGCATTGCGCAAGGCATGTACCCAGACTACCCGCATCCAAGACATGCCTTTGGCACGCGCAGTACGCACATAATCTTCCTTTAACACTTCGAGCATCGCAGAGCGGGTCATGCGGGCAATGACGGCCAGTGGAATAGTGCCTAGTGCAATTGTGGGCAAGATTAGATGCATGACGGCTGATTTGAAAGCACCTTCTTCACCTGACAGCAGGCTATCAACAAGCATCAATCCAGTCACATGCGGCAGATCAAACAAGATGTCGATACGGCCAGACACTGGCGTCCAGCCTAAAGTCACGGAAAACATCAGAATGAGCAAGAGTGCCCACCAGAAGATAGGCATGGAATAGCCTGTCAGGGACGCGCCCATGACAGAATAATCAAGAAAAGTATTACGCTTTAAAGCGGCCAATATGCCTGCGGGCAAGCCAAGCACAACGGCAAAAATAATCGCGCATAGCGATAATTCCAGCGTTGCCGGAAACAGAGTGAAAAATTCTTTGCTGACCAGTTCTTGCGTGATGATCGAACGACCCAAGTCGCCTTGCAGGACTTTGCCCAGATAAGAAAAATACTGCTGGTACAAAGGCTGATCAAGCCCATACAGGTGCATGAGACTGGCATATCGTTCAGCATCCATGCCGCGCTCGCCTGTCATGGCTTCGACAACGTTGCCGGGTATCAGGTGTATCAAAGAAAAAACCAACAGCGTGATGCCAAGGAAAGTAGGGATGACCACACCCAGGCGTCGGAGAATAAAACCCAGCATCGAAAAACCTTTTTAAGACAAACCTGCAAACAGCATCATAAAAACTGAAAAAGCAACAAGCAGATACAACGATGGCACCAAATTGCAAATGTTGAGCAAAATTGGTGCCATGTTAAGCAGTACTTATTTATCCAAGTCTACTTTTTTGAAGTAATGATGGGCGGTGGAATCCATTTTGAAGCCAATCACATTTTTGCGTACGGGAGTGAAACGCAAAGAGTGTGCCAGCAAGAGTAAAGGTGCTTCTTCGCGCACTATTTCCTGGGCTTTTTCGTAAAGTTTGGCCCTTTCGCTTTGTTTTGGTGTCAATTTTGCTTTCTGGATCAAATCCTCATAATCCTTATTGCACCATCTTGGAATATTGCCGCCGCCTTTGACAGCTTCGCATCCCAGAATTGGTTCAAAGAAATTATCCGGGTCGCCATTGTCGCCAGACCAGCCAAACATCATGGCATGCTGTTCGCCCGTTTTGCTGCGTTTTTTATACTCTGTCCATTCGTAAGTGGTCAGCTTGGTTTTAACACCAACCTTTGCCCAGTCTGCCTGTATCAATTCGGCCATGCGCTTGCCATCTGGATTGTAGGGGCGGGACACTGGCAAATACCAGAGCTCAACTTCCAGGCCATTTGCATAACCTGCTTTTGCCAGCAATTCCTTGGCCTGCGCGATGTCGTAAGGATATTCCTTGATCTTGTCGTTATACGACCACATGGTAGGGGGGATGACATTTTTGGCGATTTGTCCCGTACCTGCATAGACTGATTTCAGTATTGACGCACGATCTACTGCCAGATTCAAAGCCTGGCGCACGAGCTTGTTATCAAATGGTTTTTTCTCAACATTGAAGCCGACATAACCAATATTCAAACCCTGTTGTGATAGCAATTTGATATTTGGATCGCTTTTCATCAATTCGACATCTGCAGGTTTTGGCAGAGCCATGACATGGCATTCCCCGGCCTTGAGTTTGGCATAACGAACCGATGCATCCGGGGTGATTGCGTAAATCAGATTATCGATTTTCGGGCGACCATCCCAATAGCCATCATGTGCCTTGTAGCGGATGATGGCGTCTTTTTGGTAAGAGACAAACTGGAAGGCACCTGTGCCTATGATTTCTTTATCGATTAGTTCTGGCGTTCCTGCCGCCTTCATTTTCTGTGCATATTCAGCAGAGTGAACAGACATGAAATCCATCGTCAGCGTGGCGAGGAAAGGTGCTTCCTGACGCTTGAGTTTGAAACGCACGGTCAGGTCATCGACTTTTTCAAGCTTATCAACGATCTTGTTAATCCCCAGATCCTGGAAGTAGGCATAGGTTTGACCTGGCGTGTTCTTATGGAAAGGGTGATTTTCATCTGCCATGCGATAGAAGCTGAAAAGTATATCGTCGGCATTCAGGTCGCGGCTGGGTTTGAATTTGGCATTGCTGTGGAACTTGACACCCTTGCGCAGCTTAAAGGTATAGGTCAGGCCATCTGCAGAAATATCCCAGGACTCTGCCAGTGCAGGCGTGATATTGGTGGTGCCGGTTTCCATTTCTACCAGGCGGTTATACATGGGCACTGAGCCTGCATCTGCAGTCGTGCCGGTGGTAAAGAATTGCGGATTGAATCCTTCTGGACTACCTTCTGAGCAAAATACTAAAGTCTTTGCGGCCATCGCCGCGCCAGCATGCAAACCTGCAAAAGCGCCAATGACAACCAAAGCGCCAGTCTTCAACAACCAATTACCTTTTTTCATCCAGACTCTCCACAGTAAATACATACCAGTAAAAACGACAAATTGATTGTGCCATAGGTGACCGCACAGATTTTTGTATTGTGCAGCAATTCGATAAGATTTGTATTATTTTGTTACAAGCCCGAAGAAAATTTTGAAAATAAAACTGACAAACCAGATTGCCGTCATTGTGTACATTCTCTTGCGAAGAAGATTTTCCGTATGTTGCAAATATGATGCATGGTCAGGAATAAATTCTTGATCCTTTTTGTGCCATAAGCCTAAATACAGCTTGTGCCGTTATATTGCATATGAGTTCAAGGTATAAGCAATCTACAAAAACAATTCATTCATCGCTTTATGCATACTGTTCTGGAAGAAAATAAAAAACTGGATGACAATTTTGCGGAACTACACGCCGAATTTCCAGCCGGGCCTGGACCATTTCCAGCACTGATATTGGCACCAGGTCTGCGCTACGATATGCACAGACCAATCATTGCACAAGTTGCCAGCCACTTACTATCGCAAGGTTTTGCTGTCTTTCGCTTTAACTGGACTTTTTATACTGCAAATGCTGCGCATGGGCAGCCATCAGCCGGTTTGACTTTGGAGTTGCAAGACTTGAAGTCAGTAGTGAATGTAGTGAAAAATGATGAGCGTGTGCAGCAACAAAGTATCTCGGTTGCGGGTAAATCTTTTGGTTCCATTGTCGTCTGGCGTGTTTTTCGGCAAGATACTGAGCTGAAAAGCTGCATTTTGCTGACACCATTGTGTGCACCAGACACGTCTGGAGAGGATGAGCTCAGTCTGGTAAAAGAAAATTACCCGGATGCGATGCTTGAGAACAGGCGCATCCTTATGCTTGCCGGGAATGCCGATCCCCATTGTGAACTGGCTACTTTGCATCAGTTTGCCGCAGACACGCTGGCGAAATTCAATATTCTTGTGCTCGACGGTAATCACAGCCTGGAAATACCTGATGAAGACGCGTCAGTGGCAGCCAGCAAATTTGATCGTAATTTGCATTTGCTTGCCACCCACATCCAGGATTTTTTACTTGAGTAAAGATGAGTGTTGTATAGAGATAGCCTCAATCTATATGTTCAACCAATAATTGTACTCTGGTGACGCCATTGTATTCATTGGCATCGAGTCTGAAGGCAACGTGGATATTTTCAGGAAGAGTGTCAGTATGGCCGAACCAGATGGCATCATAGCGCAGCTTATTTTTCTCTAGCACCAGCTTTAAATGGCGCTCTTTTAATATCCTCTGCGATATCAGTTTAAAGTCATCACAAAATATAGGGGGCGGGAAGCCTTGACCCCATACTTGTGTTTCCAGCAGGCGGATAAAGTCTGTCGTGTAATACGCTTCTTCCAATGGGCCATCTGTTTCCACGACACGCTCAAGCTGGTGTATCTGCAACCAACTTTTTCCTACGGATTCAAAAGCCTGCTGAAATGCAGGAAAGTCTTCCGTCCGCAAAGTCAGCCCTGCGGCCATCGCATGACCACCAAATTTTTGTATCAGGCTAGGCGCGTGTTTGGACACCAGATCAAGCGCATCGCGCAAATGAAAGCCAGGTATGGAACGGCCCGAACCCTTGATCAATCCCTCTCCGCCGGGTGCAAAGGTAATGGTGGGGCGATAAAACTTGTCTTTCAGGCGTGAGGCGACGATACCAATGACGCCCTGATGCCAGCTTTCATCAAAAACGGTAATCGTATTGCTGTCTTGTGGCTGGAAATCGTCCAGGTGAAGCAATGCCACATCCTGCATTTCGCGTTCTATGTCTTTGCGGTCAGCGTTGATGCTATTCAATTCCTGGGCAATTTGCCATGCACGTCCTTCATCATCCGTGGTCAGGCATTCTATGCCCAACGCCATATCAGCGAGACGTCCGGCTGCATTCAGCCTGGGGCCAAGTGCAAATCCAAGGTCAAAAGGGCTGGCATTACGCGGTTCACGGCCAGCTACGCGAAAGAGTGCGGCTATGCCTGCGCACATGCGCCCAGCGCGCATACGCTTTAGACCTTGTGCTACCAAAATACGGTTGTTGGCATCCAGTTTTACTACATCGGCAACCGTACCTAGTGCCACCAGATCCAGCAACGTATCCAGCTTGGGTTGATTTTGCTGGTCAAATACGCCGCGTTGACGCATTTCTGCCCGCAAAGCCAGCAGTACGTAGAACATGACTCCAACTCCAGCCAGGTTCTTGCTAGGGAAACCGCATTCAGGCTGGTTAGGATTAACGATGACGGCGGCATCCGGCAAATGATCGCCCGGTAAATGGTGATCGGTGACGACTACGGCAATACCACGGGCGTTGGCTGCTGCCACGCCGTCAACACTGGCAATGCCATTGTCGACAGTGACAATGACGTCTGGAGATTTTTCTTTTTGCGTCAGTGCGACGATTTCCGGTGTCAGGCCATAGCCGTATTCAAAACGATTCGGGACGATGTAATCAACATGTGCCCCCAGCATACGCAAGCCGCGCAGACCGACGGCACAAGCGGTGGCACCATCACAATCATAATCAGCTACGATAACCAGTTTTTTGTTTTGTGCAATCGCATCTGCCAAAAATTTTGCAGCCAGGTCTATATGCAAGAGCCCTGCAGGTGGCAGCATGGCATTCAATTCGGTGCTGAGTTCTTTCTCTCCCGTTGCACCACGCGAGGCATACAGGCGAGCAAGCACAGGGTGCAGACCACTTTGGCGCAGCATTTCAGATTCACGGAAAGGGCAGGGGCGTACAGTAATGCGTGTCATGAAATCGAAAACAAGTGATGTAATGAGGGTTTGATCCAGAATTTGCGTAGGGACCAGGGCGTCAGGTCAAAACTGGCTATTCTGTGGGCATCGCTGAAATTTAGTTTTAAAACGGTGATTTGTTTATTCTGCAAACCTGCCAGCAAAGGAGAAAACCAGTTTTTTTCCAATTCATGCATATTATCCAGCCATAGCGCCCAGTCGTTATTGATTGCAGCTTCACATAGACTGCCGAGCAAAACAGGTATTTGTTGATTCGCTGCTTGTGACTGAGAAAGATGTTGTGTGTAGTCACTCGCCATACCAAGTTGCTTCAGGTCTGGATTCAGACTCTGCGCGCCTCCTGATATCCAGACTGAATTGATGACTTTGGCACCGCGCATCTCGCGCCGGGTATTGATATCATGGGTAAACCATTGCATTTGTATTTCATTTTGCAGCTTACGCCATGGCCGTTCAAATTCGCCTTTTGGCATCCATATGTCAATGTTGTGTCCGCATGCAGCGTCTACCGTGGCGGTTTGCAGGTCTGCCCATTCATCAGCGCGCAAGAACCAGGTGTGCGCGTTGCCGAACAAGAGTTGCAGGCCCATTTCTTCGCAACTCGCTTTCGCCTGTTCAAACAAGACGCGAGATTCTGCTTCACTGATATTTAGTTGACGCTGATCTGTCAGTACTAGATGATCACGGGCAATATGGATGTGCACTGGCTGCAAGATGAACCAATGACCGGACTCAGGTGTCAGACCATGCATTTGCATACGATTCCAGGCAATTGGCGGGCTATTGGCTTTTTCTTTTGGGGGAAACCCGCTGGCAAGCCAGTATTCATAACTCAGTGCGCGTGAAAAATCATCAGCAGACCGTACCTGCGCTTTGCCTGCGCAGGCGACTAACTGGGCCAAAGCAGGGGTATGCAATTCTTTTAACAGATCTTTGACAAGGCTTGCTGGCGGTATCCCGAATGGGATTATCAATTCTAAATAGCTCATAGTGCTGTATTGTAGGGCAAACGTATGGCAAACTGCTGGCTGCCTTCACAACAAGTATAAATGCAGTGAAAAATCTCTCTTTTGAATGGCTGGTCGGCTTGCGTTATACGCGTGCTGGCCGGCGTAGTGGCCGTAATGGTTTTATTTCTTTTATCTCGCTCATCTCCATGGCGGGTATAGGGCTAGGTGTGGCAGCCATGATTGTTGTCATTTCAGTCATGAATGGTTTCCAGAAAGAAGTACGGGACCGTATGTTGTCCGTGCTGGCACATGTCGAAGTCTTTGATGCCAGCGGAGCTTTGCCTGACTGGCGAGCGACGGCGCTTGAAGTACAAAAAAACCCTGCAGTCACCGGGACTGCTCCCTATGTTGATGGACAGGCCATGATCATCCGCGAAGATGTCATGCGTGGTGTTATCCTTCGCGGCATTTTGCCGGAAGAAGAACCCAAGGTCTCCGATGTAGCCAGCAAGATCAAGTATGGCAAATGGGCTGATCTCAAGCCGGGCGAGTTCAATATCGTGCTGGGTTCTGCACTAGCGAGCAGCTTGCGGGTACGCATAGGTGAAAAAATTACGCTGGCCGCACCAGAAGGGCAAATGACGCCTGCTGGCGTGGTGCCGCGGCTGAAAGCGTTCACTGTGGTTGGCATATTTGAAGCTGGTCACTATGAATATGATTCTGGCATGGCGTTTATGCATATAGAAGATGCGCAAAAATTCTTCCGTCTGAATTCTCCCTCTGGCCTGCGTTTGCGTATCAAGGAAATGCTGAAGGCACCTCAAGTGGCACAAGAATTGTCGCGTACCTTGTCGGGGGACTTGCTGATTCGTGACTGGTCGCAACAGAATAAAGTATATTTTGCTGCGGTAAAAGCAGAAAAAACCATGATGTTCATCATCCTTACCCTGATCATCGCGGTGGCTGCCTTTAACCTGGTTTCCACCCTGGTCATGACGGTGACTGACAAGCAGGCTGATATTGCCATCTTGCGCACCTTGGGCGCTGCGCCTTCATCTATCATGAAAATCTTCGTGATACAAGGAACCATCGTCGGTTGTCTTGGCACGCTATCGGGTGTGGGCATGGGTTTATTGATCTCTTTGAACATTGATGTGATCGTGCCTTTCATAGAGCGTTTGCTGGGTATACAGTTGTTGTCCAAAGAGGTGTATGTCATCAGCAAGTTGCCATCTGACGTGCAATTGTTCGATGTAATGACTATTGGCGGCGTTGCTTTAGTCCTGGCCATGTTGGCTACCATTTATCCTAGTTGGCGTGCTTCGCGCGTGAAGCCTGCGGAGGCATTGCGTTATGAGTAATCAAGTATTGAGTAAAGAACAGAATAAAGAAGAGAGCAAGTCCGGCAATAAGCAAGAAGCGGTTTTATCTTGCAGCGATCTGGGTAAAACATTTTCGCAGGGCCTGGACTCTGTCAATGTGCTGAAAGAAATCAACTTGAGTGTTTTCAGGGGGGAGCGAGTTGCCATCATAGGTGCTTCTGGCTGCGGCAAGTCCACGTTGCTGCATTTGCTGGGTGGTTTGGATACGCCGAGTAAAGGTACTGTGACACTGCAAGGCAAGGATTTTGCCAGCTTGAGTGAAACTGTCCGTGGTACTTTACGTAATCATGCCCTTGGTTTTGTTTATCAGTTCCATCATTTATTGCCTGAATTTTCGGCACTGGATAACGTCGCCATGCCACTTATTATCCGTCGTATGGCGCGGACTGAAGCGCAAAAAATAGCACAAGCCATTTTGGAAAAAGTCGGTCTCGGGCATAGACTCAAGCATGTGCCCGGTGAATTATCGGGTGGTGAACGCCAGCGCGTAGCACTGGCGCGCGCACTTGTTACCCAGCCAGCTTGTGTACTGGCAGATGAGCCTACTGGTAATCTGGACGGCAGCACAGCCCAGCAGGTATTTGCGCTGATGCTGGAATTGTCGCGTACTTTGGGTACTGCTTTTGTTATCGTGACTCATGATGCAGAATTGGCCGGGCGCTGTGACCGTGTTTTTCGTTTAACTGATCGTGGACTGCAACAACAATAGAAATGGCATGCAAAAACCCGGCAAAGTGAATTTCAGGAAACGCCATAGCGCGCTTTCCATGGCTCATTTTTCTACCCTACCAGGTGGCTGGGCCATGCTTAGCCTGTTCTCTGTCTTTGCCTCATCTGCATCACCCGTATTGGCAGCGGATACGGTAGAGCTGGTACTGCAACTGGAAACCTCGCTGACTAGTGACAGTAATCCCTTCCGCTTTTACGAGCAGACAGCCAAAGCGGCGCAACCTGATCAAGCAGACCAAGGTGATCAGTCAGGCCAGCCTGGCATTGCAGATGGCAAGCAATTCCGCAACCGCGATAGCGTAACCGGCACCGACGTGCGGGCGGGTGCCATTATTCCCATTTTATCTGACCGCACCCGCCTGATATTGACGGGTTCGCTCGGTAACCGCCATTATAAAAACTATAAAGAACTCGATCATCACCTGACCGCCGCCGATGCCACTCTTCAATGGGCAGCAGGTCAAATTGTCAATGGGCAAATTACTGCCGGAAAAGAAGACCGATTATTCCAGTACATTAACGGCAGCCTGACAGATAAAGATATCTCACACCAAAAGCGTGCTGCCGCCAATGTCAACTTTAAACTGACCGATGAATGGTCTTTCAACCTCAGCCTTGACAGGGCTGGTCTGAATTACGATTTGCCGTTGAATCAGCTATATAACTTTGACGAGCGAGGCAGACAATTGAGTGGGCGTTATTATTCCCCAACAGGGTCAAGCGTTGAAATTGGGACGCGTTTATCAGAAACAAATTTCCCTGACAGGAATGAGCAGGATATTGCCGACCTGGACAAGGCATATAAAGAATCTGAAGTTTTTCTCGATACCGAGTGGCGTTACAGTAGCAAGTCTGTCACGAGCGCGCATCTGGGTGTTATCAGGCGCCAGTATGACGTACTGACTGAGCGAAACACCAATTTGTCGAATATTCTTTTGCGTGGCACTTATCATTACTCGCCTAAAGTGCGGCTTGATTTGCAATTGTGGGATCGGCCATTTACCATTGTTGACCGCACTGTCGTTTATGTGCTGAGCAAGGCATTGCGCTTTGACGCGCAATGGAAGTATTCTGACAAATCACAGATGAATTTCTCCACGCTTTTTCAAAACAGCGATAATGTGTTAGTGCCTCGTCTGGCGACACTGGCTGATGGCACCTCGCGCAAGGAGAAATTGATACGCGTCGGTTTGGGGGGGGCTTATGAGTTTGAGCGGGGCTTCCGCTTGGTGTTTGATAGTTTTTATGAAAAAGTCCAGCGTGAATCTGATGGTGTTAATCTGAAGCAGGCCGTGATCAAACTGGGCCTGGAATATACCTATGAAAATTTACCTGGGAGTAATTTACGCATGGGCTTGAAACGTTACCAGCATTCCTTGAGCGCCTCGGATAGTTTGCGCTGATTATGGGGCTTGCACAAAAATTCAGCCGCTTTGCGGCACGCCATACAGCACATCGCTGGTTGCCACTAAATAAAGGCAGGGGAGTCGTCAGTTTCAGTTTTGATGACGTGCCAGCCAGTGCCTGTCATCAGGGTGCCATGCTGCTGGAGTTGTATCAGGCACGCGGTACTTTCTATATATGTGGCAGCCTGACTGATGGTGTCGAGCAAAATCAGCCTTGTCATAGCGTAGAGGACTTACAGCGTTTGCTACAAAATGAGCATGAAATTGGTTGCCACACCTACTCCCACACCAATTGCGCCAATGCTTCTCCTGATTTTTTAGTGGCGGACTGGGAACGCAATCAAGCTTTTTTCAAGCAGAACAATATCGTTAATCACGGTTTTGCTTTTCCTTTTGGTGCCTATGATCTGGGTAGCAAGCTGGCCGCAACCAAACGCTTCTCATATAACCGCATTACCGGCGGCGGCACCCAGACTGGCCGTGCCGACTTGTCTGCATTGCGTGCGCAAGCCCTATACTCTGCGAACAATAATCAGGATGAGATTGGTGCCTTGATCAAGCACACTGCCTCAGTAGGTGGCTGGCTGATTTTATATAGCCATGAAGTTAGTGAAACACCAGGCCCATGGGGCACAACGCCCGCTTTGTTGGAAGGCGCCTTGCAGACGGCGACACAGGAAAGCTGCCAGATATTGCCAGTGCACAAAGCAATTGATTTTTTTCTTTCCTGACGGTGTACATGGTTTTTACTCAATTCAGACTTGGGTAAGTTACAATTCTTGCGGTTTTAATCTTAATTTTTCAGGTAGCAGACAACATCCATGAGCCAACATAGCCAGTTTACCCTGCTGTCACAGCGCCGTTTTGCCCCTTTCTTCTGGACGCAATTCCTCGGTGCATTCAATGACAATGTGTTCAAGACAGCCTTGCTGACGATACTGACCTATGACGCATTGTCCTGGACAGACATGAATGTTGGCCTGCTCAATAACTTGATCCCTGGCTTATTCATTTTACCCTTCGTACTGTTTTCAGCGACTTCAGGCCAATTGGCTGACAAGTTTGAAAAAGGCCGTATGGCCCGCAATGTCAAACTGCTCGAAATTGGCATCATGCTGGTTGCTGCAGTTGGCTGGCAAACACATAATCTGTGGCTCCTGATTGCGGCTGTTTGCGGCATGGGTATACATTCCACTTTGTTTGGCCCGGTCAAGTATGCCTACTTGCCTCAACATTTGAAGACAGATGAACTGGTCGGTGGCAATGGTTTGATAGAAATGGGTACCTTTGTCGGCATTTTGCTTGGCGAAATTCTGGGTGCCATGCTGGTCGTACACAAACCATGGGGTACTGAGTTGGTAGCAGGTGGCGCTATAGTTGTTGCCATCATGGGTTATCTGACTGCCCTGCGTATCCCAGATTCGCCAGCGCCTGCGCCTGAATTGAAAATTAATTGGAATCCAGCGACTGAAACTGTCAGGAATATCAGCTTCAGCAAACAAAACCGACCGGTGTTTTTATCTCTGCTGGGTAATTCATGGTTCTGGTTTTATGGCGCTATCGTTCTCGCACAATTCCCTTTATATGCGAAAAATTATTTGCATGGCGATCACAGCGTATTCGTGCTTTTGCTGACGATTTTCTCTTTTGGTATAGGAGCAGGTTCCTTGCTGTGCGAAAAACTGTCTGGTCATAAGGTGGAGATTGGTCTGGTCCCATTTGGTGCCATTGGCTTGTCGGTATTTGGTTTTGACTTGTATCTATCCAGCCTCAGCTATACCAATGTGGTAACTGTCGGCGCGATGGAGTTCATCAAGCAAACTGGTAGTTTGCATATCCTGTTCGACATCACAATGATAGGCATCTTCGGCGGTTTGTACATCGTGCCATTATTTGCCTTGATACAGACACGTTGCGACCCGAAACATCTGTCACGCACAATCGCTGGCATGAATATCCTGAACGCCTTGTTCATGGTGGTTGCCTCATTATCTGCAGTGGCCATGCTGGAAAAAGGCTTCACGATACCGCAAATTTTCATGGCAACCGCCATCCTGAATGCTATCGTAGCGATCTACATATTCAGCCTGGTGCCAGAATTTTTGATGCGCTTTATTGCCTGGATATTGATACATACGATATACAAGGTCAAGACCATCAATACTCAGCGCCTGCCTGATGAGGGGGCAGGCATCCTGGTCTGTAACCATGTCAGCTACATGGATGCCATCGTCATCATGGCATCAAGCCCAAGACCGGTGCGGTTTGTCATGGATCACAGGATATTTAAAATACCTTTCCTGTCCTGGGTATTCCGTACTGCCAAGGCCATTCCTATCGCGCCGGCCAAAGAAGATCCTTGGTTGATGGAGAAATCTTTTATCGATGTAGCCCAGGCTCTGCATGAAGGTGATCTGGTATGTATTTTCCCTGAAGGAAAATTGACGGCCACAGGTGAGTTGAATGAATTCAAAGGCGGGATCATGAAGATACTAGAGCGTAGCCCTGTTCCGGTTTATCCCCTGGCTTTGCGGGGGCTATGGGGCAGTGTATTTTCGCGGGATAAAAGCAATTCCTTTGGACGCGCATTCCGTCAGGGTCCATTTTCAAAACTGGAACTGGTCGTGGGTGAGGTCATGCAGCCGCAGGATGTGACTCCTCAAGGGCTGCAGGAAAAGGTCAGCGAGTTGCGTGGAGAATGGAAGTGAAATTCAGATGTCAGCTTAGTTTTCAGGCTGAATCCTGGCTGAATCAAGCAGATCTAAGATAAAAAATGGCGCATTCAATATTGAATGCGCCATTTTTATTTGCTGCGTTTTTTACTACGTGAGTTCGCTTACAAAATCTCGCTCGCGTGATCTGCCAGACGTGAACGTTCACCACGCGCCAGTGTGACATGGCCGCTGTGTGCCCATCCTTTGAACCTATCTACAACATAAGTTAAACCGCTGGAACCTTCAGTCAGGTAAGGCGTATCGATCTGGGCGATATTACCCAGGCAAATGATCTTGGTGCCGGGGCCTGCGCGCGTTACCAAAGTCTTGACCTGTTTTGGGGTCAGGTTCTGTGCTTCGTCGATGATCAGGAATTTGTTGACGAAAGTACGGCCACGCATGAAGTTCAGGGACTTGATCTTGATTTTCGAACGTATCAAATCCTGCGTAGCGGCACGGCCCCAGTCACCGGCATCGTTGTCTGACTTGTTAAGTACTTCCAGGTTGTCGTCAAATGCCCCCATCCATGGCGACATTTTTTCTTCCTCTGTACCTGGCAGGAAGCCTATGTCTTCACCAACTGGCACAGTAACGCGCGTGACGATGATTTCATTATAGGTTTTGGTTTCCAACACTTGTGCCAGGCCAGCAGCCAGGGCCAGCAAGGTCTTGCCGGTACCAGCCTGACCCAGAAGGGTAACGAAATCGCATTCCGGATCCATTAAAAGATTCAGCGCAAAGTTTTGCTCGCGATTGCGTGAGGTGATGCCCCAGACGCTATGCTTGATGTGGCCATAATCACGCAAGGTCTGCAACACCGCAGTCTTGCCATTGATTTGTCTGACCTGGCCATAGAAAGACGCTTCGCCATTCTTTGGTTCGAGATAGACAAACTGATTCACCAGCAGGGAAGGGATGACCGGGCCGGTAATGCGGTAGAAAGTCGTGCTCAGACCATTGCGGTTTTCTTGCCAGGTTTCTATACCTTTTCCGTGCTTGTTCCAGAAGTCGTCAGGCAATTGCACGATGCCTGAATACAGCAGATCAGAGTCTTCCAGCACATGGTCATTGAAATAGTCTTCTGCTGGCAAGCCCATGGCGCGCGCCTTGATGCGCATATTGATGTCTTTCGACACCAGTACCACAGGGCGGCCAGGCATTTCTGTTTCCAGCGCGCGTACTACACCGAGTATCTGATTATCCGCCTTGCCTTTAGGCAGGCCTACTGGCAAGTCTGCGCTTTGCAGCTTGGTCTGGAAGTACAGATGACCCTTGGCATCCTTGTTGCCCAGTTTGGACAACAGTATACCTTTTTCTATATCGTGATGATCGATATCGCCTACTAGCGCGTCCAGCGAACGCGATACTTGGCGCGCATTGCGGGCGACTTCGGACATGCCTTTCTTATGATCGTCCAGTTCTTCCAGGGTGATCATAGGTAGGTAGACATCATGTTCTTCAAAACGGAACAACGATGACGGGTCATGCATCAGGACATTGGTATCAAGCACAAACAATTTAGTTGTACCAGATTTGTCGGCGGCACGGCTGGTGCCAGACTTGACGCGGCTGTCATGGGTCTTGGCCTTGCTTGCTGCGACAACTGGCGAGGCTTTGGCGACGACAACTGGCGCTGCTTTTTCTGCAATGGGCTTACTGACGACTGCCGGGACAGGTGCGGCTTTCTTTCTTTGTGGTACGGGTGCTACATCAATAGCTTTGATTTTCTCTGGCGTTGCGGATTTTATTGTTTTGGCTGGTTTGCCTTTTTCTGCCTTCGGATAATCCTTGGGTGAAAGCAGTGCTGCTGGCTTGGTCGGCATTTTTGGCAATGGCATGAAAACCTCAATCAAAAAGTGAGAGCTGAAAAGTTAAAAGCCGCTAAGGACATACCAACATCGCTGCTGGCACTGTCTTTTGCGGCTTTTATCAAGAGTAATTCTGGAGAGTTCAATTAAGTTTGGGCGCTCACAAATTCGAGTACTTCGTCTACGTGTCCTGCTACTTTAACTCCTCGCCATTCTTTCACTAATTTACCATTGCCGTCAATCACAAATGTGCTGCGTTCTATGCCACGCACTTGTTTGCCATACATGTTCTTCATTTTCATGACATTGAACAACAGGCATAAGCTTTCGTCAGGGTCAGAAATCAGTTCGAAAGGCAGGTCTAATTTATTTTTAAAGCCATCATGAGAGCGCAGGCTGTCACGGCTGACACCAAAAACTACGGAATTCGCTTGCTGAAATTGTGGATGCAAGTCACGGAAAGCAATGCTTTCGGTCGTACAGCCAGGGGTGTTGTCTTTTGGGTAAAAATAAATAATGATATTTTTACCCATATACTCGCTTAATTGAAACGCTTTACCACCAGTCATGACGGCGGAAAATTCTGGTACCTGGCAATTTAGTGCAGAAGGGGTCTCAGCCACTTTCATCTCCTTGGTTAGGGGTGGAGAAATGTTGCTGACTGACTAGATCAGGGCGACCAGTTCTCCGGAACGACCTGGCAAGCTCGCCCATGACAATGGACGTGTCGGTAAGTCACTGTTCTTGATGGACGCATAGTAGTCCGCCATTGATATACAACGATAACCTTGCTTGTGCCAGCCTGTCAGCAATTCCTCGAATATGGGGGCGAGTTTTTGTCCTTCAAGCTCTGCATGTAAGGTAAATACATGATCTTTTGGATTTGCTGTCAGTTTCAGTATATTGGCAGCGATATTTGACTCGCTAATGACATTGCCAGCGATGTCGCGTCCCAGCAACTCGTCGAGAGTCGGCAGGGTAGTTGGCATCTGTATACAAGACATGATATTGCTGCCGACTTGCAGACGGTAGGGGCCAGCGTCTGCATTGGCAAGGCTGCCATCGTCATTGAGCATGGCGCGGCCATCAGAGGCGTATTGCATGCCGAACTGGTCAAGCTGGGCAAAAGCGTGACCATTCATTTGCCAGCCAGCCGCACCATGGGTTTTTGGCGTGGTACCAAAAATTTGCTGGAAACGCTGGTGAGCCTGTTGCATTTGTTTGCGCGTCCAGTCAAGGTCACGTCCCCGCACATTGTCTTGCCAGACTACATGGTCCCAGGTGTGGATGCCACACTCAAAACCGGCATCACGCACTGCCTGCATTTCGGTAGTGCAGCTACCTATATCAGGTGCAGGCAAGAGCACGCCATACATGAGGGTCTTGAAACCATAATGTTCGAGGACCGATGTACGCGATACTTTTTGGAAAAAACCAGGGCGAAAAGCCCTGCGCAAGGCCCATCCTGTGTGGTCCTTACCCAAAGAAAACAGGAAAGTGGCGCCTGCATTATGCTTCTTGAGAAGGCGCACCAGGTTAGGTACGCCTTCTTTAGTGCCGCGATAGGTATCGACGTCGATCTTGAGAACGATGGTAGGCATGTAGTCCAGTATTAGTCCATCAAGGCACGGGCTTCGGCTACCTGGCTGCGGTAGGCATCGAAAATATTGCGCATGGTGTCTGGCATGGTCGTCACTGGCTTCCAGCCGAGTTCTTCGCAGGTGTTGGTGATTTTTGGAACGCGGTTTTGCACGTCCTGATAGCCTTTGCCGTAGTAGGCTGCAGATGTGGTTTCTGTCAGTTCTACTTTTTTGGCTGTTTCAGCATACTCAGGATATTCAGCAGCCAGATCCAGCATCATGTGAGCCAGTTCGCGGATGGAGAAATTATTGGTCGGGTTACCGATGTTATAGATCTTGCCGCTGGCGATGCCGTTTTTGTTATCGATGATACGCATCAAGGCATCGATACCGTCGTCGATATAGGTGAATGCACGTTTTTGCGCGCCGCCATCAACCAGGGAAATATTTTCACCGCGGACGATATGACCAAAGAATTGCGTCACGACGCGTGAGCTGCCTTCTTTAGGCGTGTGGATATTATCCAGGCCAGCACCGATCCAGTTGAATGGACGGAACAAGGTGAAGTTCAGGCCTTCCATGCCATAACCCCAGATCACGCGGTCCATCAATTGCTTGGCGCAAGAATAAATCCAGCGTGGTTTATTGATCGGGCCACAGATCAGTTCGGATTCTTCAGGATCAAATTCTTCATCATGGCACATACCATAAACTTCAGAAGTGGACGGGAATACCAAGTGCTTGCCATATTTTGCTGCGGAGCGGACGATAGGCAGGTTGGCTTCAAAGTCCAGCTCGAAGACGCGCAAAGGCTGTTTGACATAAGTCGACGGTGTGGCGATCGCAACCAGAGGCAGGATGACATCGCACTTTTTGACATGGTATTCAACCCATTCTTTATTGATGGTGATGTCGCCTTCAAAGAAATGCATGCGTGGGTGATTGATCATGTCGCCCAAACGCTCGGTCTGCATGTCCATGCCATACACTTCCCAGTCTGTGGTTTCCAGAATGCGCTTGGACAAATGGTGACCGATAAAACCGTTCACGCCGAGTATGAGGACTTTTTTCATAATGAATTCTTTTTAAAGTAAATGTTGATTGCCAGTTCAGATGCACAAAACAAAAGGCTTAGGCCACATGCTTCAGTAGGGCTGCCAATTCCTGCGCGCCCACGATTTTGCCATCCATTAACAATTCAATAATATGCAGTGCCCGGCCATCGCCGCACACGCCAAGGACGGTATTATCTACTACATGTAAGCCTGTCGGCAAATTTGCCGTATCAGTTCTGGATAAACGTGCTTTTCCGATAATAAAACGATGCCCAGCCTGATCAGTAAATGCACCAGGGTAGGGCGGAGCTACCGCCCTATGCAGGTTATATACCTGTTGTGCCGTTTGTTGCCAGTTGATACGTCCGTCTTCCGGTTTGCGGCCACCGAAGTAACTGCCGGCAGATAAATCGTTAGGCAAACGCCTGGCTGTACCAGCGATCAAATCTGGTAGCGCAGCCCACAGGCATTGCTCTGCTGCCACAGTCAATTTACCAAATACTTCATAGGCCGTGTCGTCGGGTAGAATGGGCGCTGATACTTGAGCAAGAATGTCTCCTGCATCAGGCTTCAAGGCCATTTCATGCAGGGTGGCACCAGTTTCAGTTTCACCATGCAAGACCGCCCAGTTGACTGGCACGCGGCCACGGTATTTGGGTAGCAAAGAGCCATGCAGGTTGTAAGCACCGCGCCTGGCCAGTGCTAATACATCCAGTGGCAGCATTTGACGGTAATAAAAACTGAAAATGAAATCTGGCGCTATGGCCACTACCTGTTCTTTGAGTTCAGCTGATTTTGGATTATCAGGTGTGATGCAGGGTATGCCTTGCTCACGACAAAGATCGGCCACTGATTCAAACCAGATGGTTTCTGCCGGGTTGTCAGTGTGACTGACGACCAGTTTGACATCTATACCGCGTGCCAGCAAAGTCTTGATGCAACGTACACCTACGCTGTGATAGGCAAAAACCACTGCTTTTACCACTGCTTTTACAGGGGATGCTGATGGTGTCATCTCTGCTTTCTTAATAAACTTCAGGCAAATCTGCGCTGGATTGCTCAAGTATGGTTTGCACCACGTAACGTGGGCGACCGCGTACCTGTTGGTAAATCCGGCCTACGTACTCACCCAGTAAACCTATACCGAACAAAATGACGCCCATCAGGAAGAAGGCAATCGCAAACAGGGTGAACAGGCCCTCCGCTTCTGCACCTAGTACAAAGCGGCGTATCAGCAACAGTAAAACCAGGCCACCAGACAAGACTGACAGCACCATACCCAGCATGGAGAACCATTGCAAAGGCATGATGGAAAAACCCGTCATCAAATCGAAATTCAGGCGTATCAGGCTGTACAGTGAATATTTTGATTCGCCTGCTGAGCGTTCTTCATGTTCAACCGTAATTTCGGTAGGTTTGCGCGCAAATGTATATGCCAGGGCAGGGACAAAGGTATTCACTTCGCTGCACTGATTAATGAGGTTAATTACATTACGACCATAGGCGCGCAGCATATTGCCCTGATCAGTGATCTTGATGCGCGTGATTTTCTCGCGGAAGCGGTTCATCGCTTTGGATGCATAAGTACGCCATGCAGAATCCTGACGCTTGCGACGTATGGAGCCCACGTAATCATAGCCTTCACGCATTTTATCGACGAGGGCACCGATTTCTTCTGGCGGATTTTGCAAATCCGCATCCAGGGTGACGACGATCTCACCGCGCGTGGCTTCAAAGCCTGCCAGAATCGCCATGTGCTGGCCATAATTGCCGTTGAACAGTACGACACGGGTGACGTCAGGGCGCAGGCGATACTGGTCGGCCAGCAACGCAGGCGTGTTATCGCGGCTGCCATCGTTGACAAAGACTACTTCATAACTGACGCCGCGCACCGCAAGCGTATCAAGCGCCGGGTACAGGCGTTCAAACAGCTTGGCCAGGCCAGCTTCTTCGTTATATACAGGTATGACAACAGAGAGTTCGGGTTTCATTGGTATTGTTCTGCCGATTTCAGAGAAGGCAGGATTTTACCGCAGACACGACTCTTTCGACATCTTCTGTACTCATAGATGGAAATAATGGCAAAGTAACAATTTGTTTGCCTATGCGTTCTGCAATCGGGAACATGCCATCAGTAAAGCCGCGCTCGCGGTACATACTGAACAGATGGATGGCGCGATAGTGATAACCCAGGCCAATTTGCTGATCCAGCATTTGCTGCATGAAGCTTGCGCGATTGACGCTTTCTGGCAAAACCAGATGGAACATATGCCAGTTGCTGTTTTCAAAATCGGCAACGGGCAACTCTGCACCTGTTTTTTGTTCAAAGTCATTGCCAAAGCTGGTGAAGTAATGCTTTGCCAGTGCCGCACGTTTGGCATTGAACTCTGCCAGATGTTTCATTTGCCCCAGGCCTATGGCAGCGGCAATATCGGTCATATTGTATTTACCACCCAGTACATCCACATCTATACCATCCAGCCCACTGCGCGTTACGCCTTGCAGCCTGTATTTTTCGGCCAGGCGTACTTCTTCTGCATTGTTCAACACCAGACAACCACCTTCGCCTGTCATGATATTTTTGTTAACCTGAAAGCTGAATGAGGCAAAGTCGCCGAAAGAGCCTATGCGCTTGCCTTTCCAGCTGGAACCTATGGCTTGCGCCGCATCTTCTATAACGCGCAAATTATATTTTTCGGCGATGGAATATAGCTTATCCATATCGCAAGGCAGGCCGCACATGTGCACAGGAATAATGGCCTTGGTACGCGGCGTGATCGCTGCTTCAACCTTGTCAAGATCAATATTATGTGTTTTGGGATCAATGTCAGCAAACACAGGTGTTGCGCCAGTTTCTATGATGACATTGGCGGTCGCCACCCATGAATTTGGTGTGGTGATGACTTCGTCGCCTGCACCTATGCCAGCAATGCGCAGCGCAATTTCCATGGTGCAGGTGCCAGAATTGAAAGTGCGCACAGGACGTCCACCAAAATACTCAGACAATTGCGCTTCCAGCGCCTGCACCTTCGGGCCACTGGTCAGCCAGCCAGAACGCAAGACTTCTGTGACGGCAGCGATGGTTTCTTCATCGATAGTCGGTTTGGTGAAGGGCAGGAATTTGGATGTGTCACTCATGGTGAATCTTTCAATAAAACGAAGCTATTCTTATGGAATATGAGGTGAGTGCCAATGAAGCAATTCAGCTTTTTACCAGCAAGGCTACGCCAATGATGATAACGCCGATTGCCAGCATCCTTTGCATGGACATGACTTCACCCAGGAAATACCATGCGCCGATGGCATTAACAATATAGCCCAAGGACAGCAAGGGGTAGGCAATACTGACATCAACCCGCGATAAACCTATGATCCAGACGACGACAGAAATGACATAGCAGGTCAGGCCGCCGATGATGGGTAACTGTGTCGCCAGTTGCAAGCCTGTAGAAAACCAGTTCTCTGCAGTCAGATGTATGGCACCAACTGCATTCGTGCCTTTCTTCAGCAAAAGCTGGGCGACAGCATTGAGCATGATGCCGGTGAAGATAAAGCCAAAGGTATTGATATTCATAATGATTTATTTGTTTTTATTGACCAGATTGGCGACGATGACCCGGCGAGGGTCCTTGGCAATTACGCGCATGGGGAAATCAGTTTTTGCCAAATCGTCATAAATATCATTGCGCAAGATGGCAACGGCAGCTTCGCCCTTGCCTTGATGCGCCTGCCATTTTTTGATGAAATCTTCACGCTTTGGTATCCATAATTCTGGTTGTTGCTCCAGGCCAAACTGCATTTCATCCGGGAATTCAACCAGTGTCGTAGTGCGCTCAAGATAAAATGGCAGGGCCTGTTCATAGCGGCCAACTGCATAGAAAGGGGTTGTTGGTGAGATCAATTCTGCCTTGATTGAGGGTATATATTCGCTGCCCGCAATATATTTTCCCCAGGGATTATGTCCCAGAAAACCTATCTGGCCTACCAGATATCCGCTGGCAGCAAGGCAAATAATCGCCCAGTCTTTTCCCGTCGTGCCTTTACGTGCCAGCAGCCATGTGAGTGCCCCGCCGATGATCGCCAATACGGCTACGCAAATTATCCAGGGCTTGTATGCAATCGCCAAGGCTTGGTCAAATGCGTCTGCTTCATGCAATTTACCCAGATAAATTGTGAGGACGGCCGCGATAGCTATGCCAAATACAATGAACAGGATGCCCGCTATTTTCACTGGGCGATTATCTGATTTCTCCAGATGGCAAGCGATAAGAAGGGCGAGCGCAGGGAATATAGGCAGAATATAACCTGGCAATTTTGAGCCTGAAATACTAAAAAAGAAAAACAGGAAAGCGGCCCAAATGAGCAACATTTTTTTGGGTTGAAAACCCGGTGTTTTATCTGCGACTCCAGACCATAAGCCTTGAAGCAAAACGCCTATCCAGGGCACGATACCGACGATCAACAAAGGAATGAAGTAATGCCACGGGCCACCGCGCTTGTGTACAGTACTGGTAAAGCGCTGAATATGTTCGTGGATAAAGAAAAAGTGCGGGTGCTCAGGATTTTTGATCGTTATCAAAATAAACCAAGGCGCTGTGATTGCAAAAAACAGGAGTAAACCCTTGCCCATATGCAGGCGTTTCCATAAGCCCCAGTCACGCGTCACCAGGGTATACATAACCAATACACCCCCCGGCAATACAAACCCGATCAAGCCTTTCGACATCGTCGCCAGCGCCATGCCCGCCCAGCAAACCAGCATGGCATTGCGTTCAGTTTTGCTGTTAATGCCTGCCATTTGCGCAACCAGCAAGCCACACAAGCCCAGCGTCATCATGCCAGACAAACCCATGTCCAGAGAGTTGACGTGCCCCATGCCAGCCCACCAGAAACTTGAACCCAGCACCAGGGCGGCAACGATACCAACGCGGCGGCTGAATATCTTGTTGCCGGTATAAGCCACAGCGGCAACCCCCAGCAAACCATTCAAGCCAGTCCATAAGCGAGCCTGCCAGTCTCCCAGACCGAAAATGGCAAAGGTCAGGGCATTCATCCAGTTTTGCAGGGGGGGCTTTTCAAAATACTTAATACCGTTCAGGCGTAGTGTGATCCAGTCACCTGAGGCCAGCATTTCACGCGCCATTTCTGCATAACGGCCTTCATCAGTCGGCACCAGTGTCCTGGCACTCAGCATATAAAACCAGATCAGCAAAAAAGCGATAGTCAGCGCCCATAATGTACGCGGTGAATCGTAAGGAGAGCTCTGGTTCATGCCGTTTCCATAATCAGGGCCAGCGCAACCTTACGGCCCTCAGCCATGAGAATATTGTAGGTGCGGCAGGCAGCCTGATTGTCCATGCATTCGACCCCTATACGTTTGGCAGCCAGCGCAGCGGTTAGTTTGGGATGAACAAAGCGCTGTTTATTCCCTGTGCCTAAAATGACAACGTCGGGAATAGTAGCCTCAATTTGTGCAAAATCTTCAGCGTTCAATTGCTCGAAACTAGTGGCCGACCATTGCTGAGGCTTAGTCTCTGGCAATACGATCAGGCTGTAAGTGTAAGTAATTGCATTAATTTCTACACTGTCTTTTTCATAAGCAGTGATGGTCTGGTATTGCTGCGTAGGAGTAGAGTGCAACTTCATCGATATAGCTCAAGGGTTAAGACTGTAAAGAGCCGCATTGTAACGTTTTTTATCCACTGTCATGGGGCGTTCACTTGCTGCGGGCCTATTTTTTTGACCAGGCGTCCCAGCCAACCCTGGTAATTTTGGCGATAGTTAAATCACGGGATGCATGAGGCGCCTTGCTATCCGTCAAAAATACGGCCACTGCCATATGGTGGCCATTAGGTAAAGTCACAATTCCCACATCATTGTGTGCAGCAGTCAGGCTGCCGTGCGTGGGTGAGTTACCGGCTTTGTGGATCACTGGTGCGCCAGCAGGCAGCAAAGCCTTGATACGGGCTGCGTTGGGGTTGGGTGTGGAGTCAGCGCTGGAAATTGGGCCAGTTTCAGCACCTGTCATCCATTTCACCAGCAAATCGTGACTTTTAGGACTCAGAGTTTTATCTTGCTGCAAAGCTTGCAGCAATTTGATCATGGCTTTGGGTGTGGCCGTATTGCGGTATTGCATATTCCAGGATTTAGCCATGTCCTTTTCCGTGTCCAGGATTTTTATATCCTGGATATCGAGTTGCGCCAGATATTGCATGACGGCAGGTGGCCCACCGAGCAAGCGCATCAGGGCATCACTGGCTGTTCCATCATTATCAGCAATCGCGTGATGCATCAATTCCTTAACGGTAATTTTGAAATTGCCGTCCGGGTGTTCATCACGCAGAGAGCTGGGCAGGTCCGTAGGGAGCAAATCTTCTTTGCTAATAGTGACTTTTTGATCCAGCTTGAGCTTGTTTTTATCGACTGCGGCCAATGCCGCCATGACGACAGGCAGCTTGCTGACACCTTGCATCGGGGCAGCCGTATCAGGCAATATCCACAAGCTTTGGCCCGTCTCCAGCACCAGCAAGCTGGCACCCAACCTGCCACCGCTGTCCATAGCAATGGATTCGATCACGTTTTGTGCAAATGCCGCATTCACGGTGGCCATGCTGAACAATAGGGACAAGAGCAGTTTTTTCATGATGGTTTCTACTGGATTAAATACCTACCCTATATATGTGCTTGGGGCTGATAGTCAATATTCATTCAATATTCAATATTCAAACCCGCACCATATGTTTTTGTTCTCGACGACATGTACGTCCAAGCGCATTAGGTTGCAAAACCATCATTTACGATACATCCTGCGACTCTATTGGTGCAAATCCGGCAAGGAGTTCAGCTTTTGCCAAGTTCTGATTGATAAAATTCGGCGCATTGTGCAGAATGGAACGTTTGGCAGTGCAGCATTTCTGTATTGCAGCTTAACATGCGCTTTCACCTCATTTCGGCCTGGCTTGGAAATGGGGATGGGCCAACTCATGAATATTACCAAGGATTGTTGCGGTGCGCCCCATACAAAAATCACAAAAATTAGCAGACGTTTGTTATGACATTCGTGGCCCCGTCATGGAAAAAGCCAAGCAGATGGAGGATGAGGGTCACAAGATCATCAAGCTGAATATCGGCAATCTGGCGGTTTTCAATTTTGATCCGCCCGATGAAATCGTACAGGATATGATACGTAACATGCAAAATGCAGCCGGTTATACCGACTCCAAAGGCATGTTTGCGCCGCGCAAAGCGATCATGCATTACACCCAGGAAAAACATATCCGTGGTGTGACCATAGAAGATATCTATATCGGTAATGGCGCTTCAGAACTGATCGTCATGGGCATGAATGCGCTGCTCAATAGTGGTGATGAGGTATTGGTGCCCGCGCCTGATTACCCTTTGTGGACCGCTGCTGTCAGTCTTTCTGGTGGTAGGCCTGTGCATTATGTCTGCGATGAAAGCGCCGACTGGATGCCGGATATCGACGATATCAAGAGCAAGATCACGCCCAACACCAAGGCCATCGTCGTCATTAATCCCAATAATCCTACCGGTGCCTTATATCCGGTCGAGGTTTTGCAGCAGATAGTTGACGTGGCACGTCAACATCAGCTCATCGTTTTTGCGGATGAAATTTACGATAAGACTTTGTATGATGGCGAGGAACATACATCCATCGCTTCGCTAGCCGACGATGTCTTGTTTCTTACACTGAACGGGCTGTCCAAGAATTACCGTTCTTGCGGCTACCGCGCTGGCTGGATGGTGGTGTCGGGCGAAAAACGTCATGCCAAGGATTATATTGAAGGCCTGAATATGTTAGCCTCCATGCGTTTATGTGCAAATGCACCTGGGCAGTTTGCTATTCAGACTGCGCTTGGTGGTTATCAGAGCATCAATGATCTGGTTGGACCTGGCGGTCGCTTGCTCAAGCAACGCGATCTGGCGCATAAGCTGTTGACGGCAATTCCTGGCGTGACCTGTGTCAAACCCAAGGCGGCGCTGTATATGTTTCCAAAACTGGACCCCGTGATGTATCCCATCAAGGATGACCAGGAGTTTATCCACGAACTGCTGACCGAGCAGCGCGTGTTGCTGGTACAGGGAACGGGATTTAACTGGATCAATCCCGACCATTTCCGTGTGGTGTTCTTGCCCAATACGGATGATTTGACAGATGCTTTCGGACGTATTGCCAGTTTTCTGGAAACATACCGAAAGCGTCACGGCACCAATTAGCAGTGCTTGCGCAAAACCGCCCCAGCGGCGTTATGACTCCTAGTCGTACAATTTGTACTGCCCTCGTCGTCATGTCTTGCTGGGACAATGTTGCGAAAGTCCTGAAATTTTCATTTTTTACTGTTTAGAAAACTTATGAAACCCATTAAAGTAGGCCTGTTAGGCATAGGCACCGTCGGCTCCGGCACTTTCAACGTTTTGAAGCGCAATCAATTAGAGATTACGCGTCGCGCAGGCCGCTCGATTGAGATTGCCATGGTGGCAGACCTGAACGTCGAGCGGGCGCGTGAGTTGACCAATGGTGAATGTGAAGTCGTGAATGATGCCAATCTGGTGGTGACTAACCCGGATATTGATATCGTCATCGAATTGATAGGTGGTTATGGTATCGCCAAAGACCTGGTCATGAAAGCCATCGCTAACGGCAAGCACGTTGTGACAGCCAATAAGGCCTTGTTGGCGACGCACGGCAATGAAATATTCAAGGCCGCAGAAGAAAAAGGCGTGATGGTCGCATTTGAAGCCGCAGTTGCTGGCGGCATCCCCATCATCAAGGCTTTGCGCGAGGGCTTGACGGCCAATCGCATACAGTGGATTGCTGGCATCATCAATGGCACAACTAATTTCATCTTGTCTGAAATGCGTGACAAGGGCCTTGACTTTGCAACAGTACTGAAGCAGGCGCAAGAATTGGGCTATGCAGAAGCCGACCCTACCTTCGATATTGAAGGTGTGGACGCTGCACATAAAGCCACCATCATGGCCGCAATCGCTTATGGCATCCCCATGCAGTTTGATAAAGCCCATGTGGAAGGCATCACCAACTTGCAAGCCAGCGACATTCGCTATGCAGAAGAATTGGGTTACCGCATCAAACTGCTGGGTATCAGCAAGCGTACAGAAGCTGGCATAGAACTACGGGTGCATCCAACCCTGATCCCGGAAAAACGTCTGATCGCTAATGTGGAAGGCGCCATGAATGCGGTGCTCGTACATGGCGATGCAGTCGGAGCAACGCTGTATTATGGCAAGGGTGCTGGTTCCGAGCCTACCGCTTCTGCAGTGATTGCCGACCTGGTAGATATCACGCGTCTGGCAACCGCTGATCCTGAGCATCGCGTGCCTTACCTGGCTTTCCAGTCTGATTCCCTGAGTGATTTGCCAGTCTTGCCTATGGCAGAAATCGTCACCAGCTATTATCTGCGCATGCATGTGGCAGACAAACCTGGTGTCCTGGCCGATGTCACACGTATATTGGCAGATTTGACTATTTCTATCGACGCCATGTTGCAAAAAGAGCCGGCAGAAGGTGAAACGCAGACAGATATCATCATCCTGACGCATCAGACCAAGGAAAAAAATATCGTTGCAGCCATAGAAAAAATCGAAAAACTTGATTCAGTGTTTGGCGCCGTGACAAAGTTACGCCTGGAAGAATTGAGCTGAATCATCAGGATTCAAACGAAAAAGCGTGGTCATGAAATAATGATCACGCTTTTTTCTTAGTGTAAACTGGATAAATTAAATAGGATAATCAGGACAAGATGCCACGCCTCTCCCTATCGCAATTGCTATCCTATGCCATGTTTGGCTTCCCGCTGGCAATGGTGGCTTTGCCCATCTATGTCTACGTGCCCCAATTTTATGCTGACCGCCTTGGCATGTCTTTATCTGCGATAGGTACGGCATTATTATTGACCCGCTTCATGGATGCATTTATCGATCCTTTTATTGGAGCAGTGATAGACCGCAGGCCGCAAAGCCGTACTTACGCGCCGTATATCGCTCTGGCATTGCCATTACTGATTGTCGGTTTCATTGCCCTGTTTCATCCTCCCCGTTTATCAGGCGACTCTGCCTTTGTCTGGTTCTTTGTGACACTGGTGGTCGTGTATGCAGGATTCAGCCTGGCCAGTATTGCTTACCAGAGTTGGGGAGCAGCCCTGACACAAGAGCCAGGGCAAAGAGTAAGACTGACCAGTGTACGTGAGGCATGTGGCTTGTCTGGTGTGATCGCGACAGCCATCATCATCCAGTTTGGTAATGTCACGATTTTGTCAGGTATGCTGAGTTTCAGTTTGCTGATAACGTCATGGTTTTTGATACGCCATACGCCTCGAAAGTCGGGCTTGAAAGAAGCGGATCATGTCCCGCTGTCTTTGCGTCACCTGTTTGGTAACCGCAGTTTCCGAGCCTTGTTTCTGGTATTTGTTGTCAATGGCATAGCCGCCGCCATACCGGCAACCTTGTTTCTGTTTTTCACTAAAGACCGTTTGCAACTGGCGCATTTGTCTGGTGTATTGTTGTTGATGTATTTTCTGGCCGCTGCTTTATCCATGCCTTTATGGACTCGTCTGGCGCGAAGAAAAGGGGAAGTCAAAGCATGGTTGTTAGCAATGCTGTTGTCTGTACTCAGTTTCGTTGGCGTGCTTGCATTGGGCATCGGCGATGCCTGGGCCTTTTCCGTGATTTGCATTTTTTCAGGCATGAGTTTAGGTGCAGACCTTGCTTTGCCACCAGCCTTGCTTGCAGGCGTCATTCATGCTGCGGGGCATAGCGAAAAAAACGAAGCAAGTTATTTTGGCGTCTGGAATTGGGCCAGCAAGATGAACCTGGCCCTGGCAGCAGGCCTGGCATTGCCAGCGCTGGAGTATTTGGGCTATGTGCCGGGCGTAGCCAGCGAGAGTGGTTTGCAGGCCTTGACACTGGCTTACGCCGCTTTACCTTGCATATTAAAATTGCTGGCTGCCGCTTTACTGTGGAAAGCCAGGCTGGAAAAAGTATAAATGTGCGTGGTGTCCGGGCTGACAACGCTAACTAATTCAACGCAACAGTTTTTCATTGAATTCTGCTGGATAGTCTTTATGGACTTTAACTACCGTAGAAACCCGGGTGCCATAATTCGGCGAGACTATGCAAGGCGATGACAGCAGCCTTTCCATTTCAAATGAAACGCCAGTGTCAGGCAAGCGGCAATCGGGGGCCGGTGTGGTGTTAGCCAGTACTTCAAAATAAGCATCCACTGGCGCACGCTGACATATCATGCTGGCAAATTCTGCCTTGGTCCTGACAACTTTTGGCCAGGGCGTATCCAGCGATGCATTTGAGATTCCATAAATGCCCGGAGGCAGGGGCTGACCATTGCGTACATCATCCTCATTCCGGTTTGAAAACCAGATCAGGTCTTTTTTGTCGCCGATCAGTAAATTAAAGCCGTTATAGTCAGTAACAGTGTCACGAATGCTGGCAATGTATTCTTGTGCACTCAAGTCGCACTTGAGGTAATTGGCAACCAGCTCCCCGCGAGACGGCGCATCTTCACGTTTTTCAGACGGCGCGCGGATATTGGTAATGGCGGCAAATTTGCTGGTCAGGCTGTCCGGACCATCCAGCGTAGTCATGCCCAGCCAGGTGCCACCCGATTGCAGGTCGCGCCCGGCGTATATGTTGGGGCTGTCTTGCCACCATTCAGCGGCAGCCGCAGGCCGATCATAAAATTCATCGCGGTTACCTGCAAACACAATAGGTGTGCAGGGTATCAGTTTCCAGGCAAAGACGATCAGGCACATAAGTTGACATCCACAAAATATTCCATATGTCGCTCACCAGACTGCAATTGCTTCAATCCGGTTTGCGCGTAAGCCAGCTCAATCTGCTGCTCAAAATCAGACGTGACCTGATGATAAATCTCCATCCAGGTATGCATGCCATCCTGTTCAGCCGGGCGTCTCTGCAAGCCTGGACTTTGCTGGTCATTCTGGCGCATCAGGTTTTGCAACAACTCTTCTTGTTGCAGCACTTCAGCTTCTTTGTCAGCGCTGGCTTTAAAATAGATGTAGCAATTCATATGCCTGCTTTTGATTCTTTATTGCGCGATTATTGTGTAATATCTGTTATTGCATACGGCAGAGGCAGTAGTTCTATTGCAGCACCAGTTGCCGAGCCTAGTGTAAGTTGACCACTTTCCTGGTCAGCCAGCTTCATTTCTATCAACACCAGTGAACTGTCTTCCTGATGTTGTTCTGCGTTAACGATCATGCCGCAAGGTTGGCTGACATCGTCGCTATGAAATACTTCGGTTCCTGCTACTACCTCTTTCGCGTGCACCAGCGCTATTGCCATGCGGCGCTTGAGTTTGCCCAGATATTGGCTGCGTGCCACTATTTCCTGTCCTGGGTAACAACCTTTTTTAAAATTCACGCCACCGATGAGTTCAAAATTGATCATCTGCGGAACAAACTTCTCTTGCGTGCTGGCGATGACGATGGCGATGCCGGCCTGAATTTCAGTCACCCGCCAGGCGCTGGTGTTCACTGCCCTTAATTGGGTGGTTAATGTTGGCCATACCTGCTGCGCAATCTGTACGGGTGCTATCCATTCATAACGCGGGGCATTGTTGGCATCCGCTACGCGCAGCAAGCTGCCATGCTCATTACTCACTTTTTGGTCAATCTTGGCTGGCATCTCAGAGAACCATTCTTGCAGTGCTGCTGCGGCAGTTGTTCCGCCAAGCCCAAGAACGACGTATTCTGCATTGATATCGTGCAATTTGGCTTTCGCCCGCAAAACAAACATTTGCAAGCGTTTTTGTACTGTAGCTTGTATTGATTTTGATAACTGCAAGATAATATCCTGGCCATCTTTCCAATACACAAAGCTGGCCAGCATGCGTCCTTTGGGGGTGCAATAAGCGGCACGGCGCAGCTCAGTGCCACTCAGATGTTCCACATCATTGCTTAATTGACTATGCAAAAATGATGCAGTGTCTTCACCTGCTACCCTGATCAGGCCAAGATCGGTCAAAGGGGCAATAAATCCTGTTTGCAGGGCATCTGACTGCCAATGTGGGGCAAAACCGGTCGTATTCAGGTTTTCCAGCGTTCCACCCTGGCTGGATAAAAAGTCTTCCCACGTCATATTGTTATACCCACTCTTCTTTGCTGATTCGCTTATTGTCTGCGCTGGCTTTACAATAACGCCTGCACCTGTTCAGGCGAATTATAGTAGCGTCTGCAAAATCTCGTCAGAACTCCCTCAATTTTGATTAAGCTGCCTACATGGGTTTCATAAAAAAACTATTTGTATTATTGATCCTGCTTGCGCTGGCCGCATGTGGCGGCTTCTATTACTGGATGCAGCAAGCCATTTTTGTAGAGGGTGGGGCCAAAGAATTCACCATCAAGCCGGGCAGTAGTGTTCGATCATCTGCCCGTCAGGTCTACGAGGCTGGTGTACCAATCCAACCCATGATGTTTGAAGCGCTGGCGCGCGTGATGGCTAAAGAGAATCGCCTGAAAGCTGGTTCTTTTGAGATAGAGGCTGGCAAAACGCCAGTTGAGCTACTGAACAAGATCGTCAATGGTGATTTTTCCATGGCCAGCCTGGCAGTCATAGAAGGGTGGACATTCCAGCAAATGCGCAAGCTGGTAGATGCGCATCCCGCCATAAAGCATGAAACCCTGGGCATGAGTGAAGCTGAGCTGATGCGCAAGATCACACCTGATTTCCAGCAAGCTGAAGGCTTGTTCTTCCCGGACACCTATCGTTTCGCCAAGGGGAGCACAGACGTGCAACTGTACCAGCAGGCGCATAGCCAATTATTGAAGAAGTTGGATGAAGCCTGGAAAAAACGTGCAGATAACTTGCCTTACAAAAACCGCTATGAAGCATTGATCATGGCATCCATTATAGAAAAAGAGACGGGGCAAAAATCTGAACGTCCTATGATAGCCTCGGTTTTTGTGAATCGCCTGCGTACAGGCATGTTGCTGCAAACTGACCCCACTGTTATTTATGGCATGGGTGAGCGCTATCAGGGCAAGATATATAAGCGTGACTTGTTGACTGATACGCCCTACAACACCTATACCAGAGTCGGCTTGCCACCGACACCAATTGCCCTGCCGGGCATGGAGTCCGTTTCTGCAGCTTTGGCTCCTGCCCATAGTGACGCTTTATACTTCGTGGCGCGCGGAGATGGGACCAGTCAGTTTTCCGATAATCTGAATGACCATAATCGCGCGGTGAACAAGTATCAGCGTTAATAAATGAACGCAAATTAGAAAACAGAATTGAAGAATGAAGCACACAGGAAAATTTATAAGCTTTGAAGGCATAGATGGTGCGGGTAAGTCCACCCACATCGCCTATGTGGCAGAACGTTTGCAAAACCAGCTGCAAGCTGAAGATGTAAAAGTGATTTGCAGCCGTGAACCTGGCGGCACACCATTGGGTGAGACCTTGCGCGAATTGCTATTAAAACAAAAGATGCATCTCGAGACAGAAGCCTTGCTGATGTTTGCCGTCAGGCGCGAGCACATTGCCCAGGTCATAGAGCCAGCATTGGCTAGGGGCGACTGGGTTATCTCCGACCGCTTTACTGATGCCAGCTTTGCATATCAAGGTGGTGGCAGGAATTTATCACTGGATAAACTTAACGCCCTTGAGCAATGGGTGCACCCGAATTTACAGCCAGACCTGACTCTCTTATTTGATGTGCCCCTGGAAGTGGCGCGTGCTCGTCTTGATGCAACACGCGACTTGGACAAGTTTGAACAGGAAAAGGCAGATTTTTTTGCTGCCACCCGCAATGAATATCTGCGGCGTGCCAAAGAGTTTCCTCAACGTTTCAGGATTATCGACTCCACACAAAGCATAGAGGCGATACGTTTGCAACTTGATGCATTGATTGATGATCTCCTGAGCTCTGCTCAGCAATCCATATGACGCAGCATCCTTTATATAGTTGGCAAGAGGACTCCTGGCAGCAAATACAGGCGTTGGGGCAGCGCTTGCCTCATGCCTTTTTATTGCACGGGCCGCAAGGCATAGGTAAAACTGTATTTGCTGAACATCTGGCGCAATCCCTGTTGTGTGAAAGCCCGGGGCAGGGCGGACACGCCTGCCAGCAATGTGGTTCCTGCGGCTGGTTTGCGCAATATAGCCATCCCGACTATCGCCGCGTCAGGCCAGAACTGCTGGACGAAGAAGATGCGCCCGCTGGTGACGAGGCTGAAGCTCCTGCCAAAATCAGCAAGGCCAGCAAAGCACCTTCCAAGGAAATCGTCATCAACCAAATCCGGGCACTGTCGGATTTCATGAATATTTCTACCCACCGTAACGGCAGGCGCGTCATCGTCTTGTATCCTGCCGAAGCGTTGAATGTGCCAGCTGCAAATGCACTGTTGAAATCGCTGGAAGAGCCAAATGCCAATACAGTATTCATCCTGGTATCGAACAGCATAGACAGATTATTGCCTACCATTTTGTCTCGTTGTCACAAGTTTGGCCTGGGCTTGCCGGATGCAGGCATTGCGCTGGAGTGGTTGCACAAGCAAGGCATCAAGGATGCGGATGTCTGGCTGGCTCAGCAGGGTGGAGCGCCTCTGGCTGCATTTGATATGGCGCATTCAGACTTGCGTGCTGATCTGGATGAATTTATACGTTTTTTGAGTAAGCCAGGCACAGAATTGAGCCTCAAAACTGCTGACAAGATGCAAAAGATGGAAATGCCTGTCGTCGTCGGCTGGCTACAACGTTGGCTCTACGATATATTTTCCTATAAACAAAGCGGTAGAATCCGGTATCATCCTCGCTATGAGAAGGAGTTGAAAGCATTGTCCATGCAGGTTGATCCGCCAGATTTGCAGCAATTCATCAAGAATTGCAATGAAAGACAGGCGATTGCCAGTCACCCTTTATCGGCCAAATTATTTTTGGAAGATATGTTGCTTGAATATTCAGCCCTATTCGGCACTATTTGATTAAAGAATTGCGAAAGCCAGAACATGTCAGATTTACCAGCAGATCCCGGTGCTCCGCTTAATATGCCGTCGCCGAATCGTCCTTCGGTGTTGTCGCTGGCGATTAAAGAAAAAGCAGCCCTGTTTGCAGCCTATATGCCATTTTTAAAGAATGGCGGCATTTTCGTGCCTACCAATAAGACTTACCGTTTGGGCGAAGAGATTTACCTGATTTTGACTTTATTGGATGACCCTAATAAATATCCGATTGCTGGCAAGGTTGCCTGGATTACACCGGCAGGTGCGGGCAATAACAAGTCCCAAGGCATAGGCGTGCATTTTCCTGAGGATGAGAGCGGTAATCGTATACGCTTGCGGGTGGAGGAATTGTTGGGCGCGGCAGTGCGTTCGTCCCGGGCCACTCATACTATATAAGACGATGGCAGCAGAATTTACACATAGGCTGGCGCAATTCGAAGATTTACCGCAAATTGTCGCAATTTATAATTCCACGGTTGCCTCACGTGTAGTTACTGCCGATACAGAGCCAATTGCGGTAGAATCGCGCCATGCGTGGTTCCATGAACATCATCCTGAATCGCGACCGCTATGGGTCTGCGAGCAGAATGGTCAAATCATAGGCTGGTTATCGTTCTCGAATTTTTACGGCAGGCCTGCTTATTCTGGCACTGCTGAATTATCCATCTACTTGCATGAGGCTGCGCGTGGCCAGGGTTTGGGGCGTTATTTTCTGACGCAGGCCATCGCTCATGCACCTGAAATCAAGGTTCATACATTGCTGGGCTTCATTTTTGGTCATAATGTACCGAGTTTGAAGTTATTTGCTGCATTTGACTTTGCGACCTTTGCAAATATGCCACGGGTGGCGACGCTCGACGGTATAGAGCGCGATTTGATCATCCTAGGCAAACGGGTAGGCTAAATAGTTATAAGCTAGCTTCCTCTTGCCTGCTACCATTTTCGGGCGACTTGCCAGCGGCAGGTCGCCTATTCATTTTTGAAAGATTTTATTATGCTGAGCTACCGCCACGGCTTTCATGCCGGTAATCATGCCGATGTCCTGAAGCACTTTGTCCTGATTCAATTGCTGGAATATCTGGGTCAAAAAGACACTGCATATACGTATATAGACACACATGCAGGTGCTGGTTTGTATGCGCTTGACAGTGGCTACGCGAGCAAAAACGCAGAATTTGAGACCGGTATTGCGCCTTTGTGGGACAGAAAAGATATTCCTGCATCTTTTGCGGCCTATATGGATTTGATCAAAGGTCTCAATCCTAGTGGCAAAATGCGCTACTACCCAGGCTCGCCGTATTGCGCCAATATCGTCATGCGTGAGCAAGACCGCCTCCGTTTGTTTGAATTGCACCCCAGCGAAATCAAGATACTCGCTGAAAACTTTCGCAAGCTTGATAATCATGCGGCAGAGCAGGGTAAACGCCAGACCGTCAGGGGCAAGCGCGTCATCATCTCTGCTGGCGATGGCTTTGAAAGCCTGAAGGCCTTGCTACCTCCGCCGTCACGCCGTGGCATGGTATTGATAGACCCACCATATGAAGTCAAAGATGACTACAGGCGCGTCAAGGTATGCCTGGAAGATGGTATAAAGCGTTTCCCTACCGGTACCTTTGCAGTCTGGTATCCGGTGCTGCAACGCCAGGAATCACGCTCTTTGCCAGAAAAACTCAAGCGCCTCCAGGCAAACAGTTGGCTGAACGTTACGCTGTCCATTAGCGGCCCATCACCGGATGGGTTTGGCTTGCACAGCAGTGGCATGTTCATCCTTAATCCACCCTGGACTCTGCTGGCGACTTTGAAAGAAGTGATGCCCTACCTCGTCAAGGTACTTGGTAAAGATGCAGGTGCTGGTTTCGTACTTGAATCTGGGGAGGCAGGAGCTAGCACCAAACGTTAAGAAGTTGGTCGCCAGAGATAAAAGACTCTCTTTTCGACACAAATTAAATTTGTTGATTGCTGCGATGCGGAAGAGCTACTCTTCCGCATTTTTGTTTATGGGAAAGGTAAAACATAGAAGACGAACAGAGACTACTTTGTGCATTGCAAAAAAAATACTGATTGACGGATTAGTACGGTCGTACAAAAATCGACGAAGAATAAAATTCAGCAATTTGCTTAATTGCCAAAGTAATCGATAACGCTGCACATTTCAGGAGAACAAATGTCGTCTTATGTGAAGAGTCCCGTGATGGGGCAAATGATGAGCAAGCCCATGCTTATCTCCAGCCTCATTGAACATGCCGACCGTTATTTTGGAAAGAATGAAATTGTTTCCCGCCGTGTGGAAGGGGATATCCATCGCTATAACTATAGCGAATGCCATAAGCGCTCTAAGCAACTGGCGAACGCTTTCGCCAAACTCGGTGTGCAACTTGGCGACCGTATTGCCACATTGGCCTGGAATGGCTATCGTCATCTGGAAGCCTATTATGCAGTGTCTGGTTCAGGCGCTGTTTTGCATACGATTAATCCGAGATTACATCCAGAACAGATTGCCTATATTGCCAATCACGCAGAGGATCAATATCTGCTGTTTGACATCACCTTCCTGCCCATAGTCCAGGCAATTGTTGCGCATTGCCCAGGAATCAAAGGTTATATCATGATGTGCGACCGGGACAAATTGCCAACAGATGGCAAAATCCCCAACCTGATGGCTTATGAAGATTTGATCGAAGCCAATAGTGATGATTTCAATTGGCCGGTTTTTGATGAAAACTCCGCTTCCAGTCTTTGCTACACCTCCGGCACGACAGGCAACCCTAAAGGTGCGCTGTATTCTCATCGTTCCACGATCTTGCATTCTTATGGATCTTCCTTGCCGGATGGTTTGAATGTATCGGCGCGTGATTCGGTTTTGCCAGTCGTCCCGATGTTCCATGTAAATGCCTGGGGCCTACCTTATTCTGCTCCTTTGAATGGTGCCAAACTGGTTTTCCCCGGACCACATCTGGATGGCAAATCTCTGTACGAATTATTTGAACAGGAAAAAGTCACTTTCTCAGCCGGTGTTCCTACTGTATGGCTGGGCTTGTTGACTTACGTGGCGCAACATAATCTGACATTCTCGACATTCAAACGCACCGTGATTGGTGGCTCTGCCTGCCCGCCTGCCATGATGAAAACCTTGCGTAACACCTACGGCGTAGAAGTGGTACATGCCTGGGGCATGACGGAAATGTCGCCACTGGGTACTGCTGGCACCTTGATGGCCAAACATACTGATTTGGCAGAAGAAGAGAAGCAAGCCATACTCCAGAAACAAGGTCATGTCTTGTATGGTGTCGATATGAAAATTGTTGATGATGCTGGCACCGAATTGCCCTGGGATGGTAAAACCTATGGCAATTTGCTGGTCAAGGGGCCGTGGATCATCAGCAGTTATTATAAAAACGAAGGCGGCGATGTTCTGGAAGATGGCTGGTTCCCAACTGGTGACGTGGCGACTATCGATGCTGATGGCTACATGCAGATTACTGACCGTAGCAAGGATGTGGTCAAATCCGGCGGTGAATGGATAGGCACGATAGATCTGGAAAATGTAGCGGTCTCCCATCCTGCTATCTTGCAAGCAGCATGTATCGGTGTGTTCCATCCAAAGTGGGATGAGCGTCCCTTGCTGCTGGCCGTCAAGAAACCAGGTGCAGAAGTTACCAAGGAAGAATTGTTGCAATTTTTTGACGGTAAAGTTGCGAAATGGTGGTTGCCTGATGATGTCGTCTTTATAGAAAGCCTGCCATTGGGGGCAACCGGAAAAATCTTGAAAAATAAACTGAGGGAGCAATTCAAGGAACACAAATTACCAACTGCATGAGAAGCGCAGAGCCTGGTCTGAATATAAATAGGCCAGGTTCTGGAAGTAGCGATAAAACGAAAAAAATCTAGATTCCAAACATGAGAATACCGGAGAGAGACAAATGAAATTTCCTTTACGTGCCAGCCTTGCTGCAGTCGCTTTAACCTTCGCCGTACCTGTAGTGATGGCCGATACCATCAAGATCGCCTACATCGATCCACTGTCAGGCGCTTTTGCACCAGTTGGGCAAAACATCCTTAATTCCTATCAGTACATCGCAGATAAGGCCAATGCCGAGAAATGGGCTGGCGAACACAAATTCGAAGTAGTTGGCTTTGACAATAAAGGCAGCCCGCAAGAGTCGCTGAATGTGTTGAAAACGGTCATTGACAAAGGCTTTCGTTACATCACACAAGGCAATGGCTCGGCTGTAGGGATGGCTTTGCAGGATGCCGTAAATAAACACAATGAGCGCAATCCGGGCAAGGAAATTATTTACCTTAACCATGCTGCTGTTGATCCTGATATGACCAACAGCAAGTGCAGTTTCTGGCATTTCCGCTTTGATTCGAACTCAGACATGAAAATGGAAGCCTTGACGACTTTCATGGCTGCGGACAAGAATATCAAGAAAGTCTACATCATCGGTCAAAACTATTCATTTGGCCAACAAGTTACCCGTGCGGCAAAAGAGTATCTGGCACGCAAACGCCCTGACATACAAATTGTTGGTGATGATCTGCACCCGATTGGTCAGGTCAAAGATTTCTCCCCTTATGTCGCCAAGATCAAGGCGGCTGGTGCAGACACTGTGATCACTGGTAACTGGGGGGCTGATCTGGCTTTGCTGATTAAGTCTGCCAAAGATGCCGATTTGAAAGCCAATTTCTATACTTATTATGCATCGACCACTGGCGTGCCAACTGCCATGGGCGCTGCTGGTATAGACCGTGTCAAGTATGTAGGTTACTGGAATACCAATAACGAAACTTTCTCCGGTAAAGATATTGTTGAAGGATTCAAAGCCAAGTACAAAGACGATTATTATTCCATGGCGACTTATTCTGTATTGGCTGCGATGGGGCAGGCTGTCAAGCAAGCCAAATCTATCGAGCCAATTAAAGTCGCATTTGCGCTGGAAGGGTTGAACTTCAAGAGTTTGAACGGTGACGATAGTATGCGTAAAGTGGATCATCAGATTCAACAGCCACTGTACATCGCAACCTGGGTCAAAACCAATGGCAAAGATGTTAAATTTGATCAGGAAAATACCGGCATGGGTTGGAAAACCAATCAGAAGATAGACGCGTTCGTCGCATCGCAGCCATCTTCTTGCCAGATGAAACGACCAGGCTAATCCTTTAAAAAAAGAGAGTCGCTTGATACGCACTCTCTTTTTTTACCTATAAATAGTACGATCGTTCAAGAATTTTCTGAAAAGGATCTTTGCTGTGGAATTCACACTGATCACTTTGCTGAACGGAGTCAGTTACGGATTGCTGTTGTTCATGCTTTCATCCGGACTGACGCTGATTTTCAGCATGATGGGCGTACTCAATTTCGCCCACGCCAGTTTTTATATGTTGGGTGCTTATTTCGCCTATACCATTAGCGTCAAGATCGGCTTTTGGCCTGCTTTGTTTTTAGCACCACTGCTGGTCGGTTTATTGGGGGCCATGGTAGAACGTTATGGCCTGCGCTCAGTACATAAGTATGGGCATATACCAGAGCTATTATTTACCTTCGGCCTTTCTTACGTGATTGTCGAGCTGGTGCAGTTGATCTGGGGCCGGTCAACCGTCCCTTATCCTATCCCTGCATCTTTGGATGGCCCTTTGTTTACGCTGTACACAACGACTTTTCCTATCTATCGTGGTTTCATGATGCTGGTTGCCCTTGTGATGCTGGCTTCGATTTACCTCTTGCTGACACGTACCCGCATCGGTTTGGTGATACAGGCTGCACTCACTCATCCTGATACTGTGGAGGCACTGGGACACAATGTTCCCCGCGTCTTCATGCTGGTATTTGGCGGAGGTTGCGCGTTGGCCGGGCTTGCTGGCGTTGTCGGCGGCAATGCCTTTGTCACCGAGCCAGGCATGGCATCTACCTTGGGCAGTATTATTTTCGTCGTCGTCGTGGTTGGGGGCATGGGGTCGCTGGCGGGTGCTTTTGTGGCATCGTTGCTGATAGGTGTATTGCAGACTTTTGCGGTCGCTCTGGACTACTCCTTCGTGTCTGTGTTTGCCAAACTGGGCATGATTATTAGCGCCACAGCACCTGGTTATGCCTTGCTGAGCCTGACAATTGCGCAGGTAGCACCTATCTTGCCTTATCTCTTATTGGTACTCATCCTGATTTTCAGGCCCAGAGGTTTACTCGGCACACGTGAAGGATAAAAGATGAGCAAACCTTTAGTATTCAAACCTATCAATCTGGCGCGCTGGATTATCTGGGGCAGCTTTGCTTTCCTGCTCATCCTTGCACCAATGATTTTTAGCACTGGCGGATCATTGTCCTTGCTTTCACAAATCGGCACATTGATGATCTTTGGCCTTTCCTACAATATGTTACTGGGGCAGGGTGGCATGCTGTCATTCGGGCATGCGGTTTATTCTGGTTTGGGCGCTTTCTTCGCCATTCATGCGATGAACCTGATGACAGCAGGAAGCCTGATTTTTCCAGTCACACTCATCCCTTTGATCGGCGGTTTCGCCGGCATGTTCTTTGGGATCTTGTTTGGTTATGTCACGACAAAAAAATCAGGCACGACCTTCTCCATGATTACTCTGGGTATGGTGGAACTGGTGTTTGCCTGTTCGCTGATGTTCCCGAGTTTCTTTGGAGGTGAGGGTGGCATTTCCACCAACCGCATCATAGGTTCGTCTTTTTTGGGCATCACATATGGGCCTCAAATTCAGGTGTATTACCTGATCGCTTTCTGGCTATTTATCAGCACCATAGGCATGTATGCATTTACGCAAACCCCATTAGGGCGCATTGTGAATGCAGTGCGGGATAATCCTGAACGGGTTGAGTTCATCGGCTATGACACTCAATGGGTACGTTACCTGACACTGATTTTGTCTGCTTTCTTTGCAGGTATTGCCGGTGGTTTATCAGCTATTAACTTTGAAATTGTGACGGCAGAAAATGTCAGTGCCATCCGTTCCGGTGCAGTGCTATTGTTCACCTTCATTGGCGGCGTAGGTTTCTTCTTTGGTCCTTTGATAGGAGCTATCCTGGGTGTATTCCTGACTGTAATGCTGTCGGACCTGACCAAGGCATGGCAACTGTATCTGGGTGTTATCTTTATCCTCATTGTTATGTACGCACCAGGTGGTATGGCGAGCATCATCATGATGAATTTGCGTGTGGCGAAATTTGGTATGTTCAAACGTGTGTGGCCAAGTATGTGGAAACTGGTACTGTCGGCAGCCGTGACAGCAGCCGGCGTCATATTGGCAGTAGAAATGCTGTATCAACGCACCCTGGAAGCGACCCAAAGCGCAGTCATACAAATGTTTGGTATTTCGATAGATACGGCCAGCAGCAGTTGGTGGGCGATGACAGTAGTTGTTATAGCCATCGGCATTTTTGCTTGCATCAAACTCAAAGGTGGTTTTGCTGAACACTGGGGCCAAGTCAACACTGAAATTGAAGAACAAATGCGGAGGGCGCAAGCATGACAGGCTTTTCGCTTGAATTAAAAGAGGTACGAAAGTCCTTTGGTAGTGCAGAAATCATCAAGGGTGCCAATTTGCAGGTGCCAAAAGGCGAACGTTTTGCCATTATTGGCCCTAATGGTGCTGGCAAATCCACGCTGTTTAATTTAATTTCTGGCCGCTTCCCTGTTACTTCCGGAGATATCCTGCTCAATGGTGAGAGCATTACTCACTTGAAGCCATATGAAATCAACCGTCGCGGCTTGTCGCGCAGTTTTCAGATAACAAATATATTTCATCGCCTCTCTGTGTATGAAAACCTGCGCTGCGCGGTCTTGTGGTCGCTGGGATATAAATATTCGTTCTGGCACAGATTGAATGGCTTGAAGGATGCACATGAAAGGGCAGAAGCAGTGCTGGAGCAAATTGGCCTCAAACGCAGGCGCAATGTCACGGCTGGTTTGCTAACTTATGCGGAACAGCGCGCGCTGGAAATTGGCATCACCATCGCTGGCGGCGCTGACGTGATTTTGCTCGATGAACCTACAGCGGGCATGAGCCGTTCTGAGTCTGATGCTGCGGTTGAATTGATACGCAAGGTCACAGTCGGCAAATCCCTGTTGATGGTAGAGCACGACATGAGCGTGGTCTTCGGCTTGGCCGATAAGATTGCAGTGGTTGTCTATGGCGAGGTCATTGCCTGCGACACACCCGCCAATATCCGCAATAACCAAAAAGTCAAAGACGCCTATCTGGGTGGTCATGCGCCGGTGGAGGTTGAATGAGCTTACTGACGATTAAAAATCTCAATGCTTTCTATGGCAAGAGCCATGTCTTGCATGGTGTCGATATGCAGGTCAATGCTGGTGAAATTGTCAGCCTGTTGGGGCGCAACGGTGTCGGGCGTTCAACCACGGTCAAGGCGACCATGGGGCAGGTGAATGCGACAGGCTCTGTCCTGTTCAAGGGGGAAGAAATCATCGGTTTGAAAGCCTTTCAGATTGCCCATAAGGGTCTAGGCTATGTACCTGAAAACCGCGATATTTTCCCGACCTTGACTGTGGAGCAAAATTTGATGCTGGGCGAAAAATCTGGCCGCCCCAAGGACAAAAAACCACGCTGGAGCATAGAAGATATGTACCAGATGTTCCCGCGTCTGCGTGAGCGCAGGAATACCCAGGCGGGTGTGATGTCAGGCGGCGAGCAACAAATGCTGACCCTATGCCGCACCCTGATGGGTGACCCCGATCTGATCATGATTGATGAGCCTACAGAAGGCCTGGCACCAAAGATTGTTGAACTGGTCGCGGAATATCTGAAAGAGTTGAAAAACCGCGGTGTATCGGTTTTGCTGGTGGAGCAAAAACTTGCCATCGCTTTGGAGATTTCACAGCGCGTATATGTCATGGGACATGGCAGCATCGTATTTGAAGGCACGCCAGCAGATTTGCGTGCCAATGAAAATATCCGTAAGGAATGGTTGGAAGTTTAGGGCCTTCTGTAGCTGCAGGTAGTAAGAGGCATATCAGGTTTGCTATGCGTGGTCAGGTTCAAATAATAATCATCCAGATTATTCCATAACCTGATCACTTTCTTGTTTTATATCAGTAAAATCATCAATTTCAACCCGATTCCGCCCGTTTTCTTTTGCACGGTAAAGTGCCTTGTCGGCGACTAATAATAGCGCTTCAATATCAGGCACGGCCTGATGCACAAAGCTGGCGCCTATACTGACAGTCACTGGTATTTGCTGAGAGTCGCTAACGTCAATAGGGGTATTGGCTAGCTTGTTGCGTACGCGTTGCGCAATCATTTCTGCTTCCTTACGCCCGCAATCGGGCAATATTGCAGCGAATTCTTCACCACCGATACGGCCCAACATGTCAATATCGCGCAAGCCTGCACTGGCTATACGTGCAAAAGCGACCAATACGCGGTCACCACCGGCATGTCCGTAGGTATCATTCACGTCCTTAAATTTATCAATATCCAGCATCAATATTGCGACTGGCCTTTTTTGATCAACAAGCCTGCCCAGTGCACTGGAAGCGCGTTCATTAAATGCTCGTCGGTTTAACAGGCCAGTCAGTTGATCATGCTCAGCAATGTACTTGAGTTGGCGCAAGAGTTCTTCACGCGCGGCCATGACGCATGCAACGGTAAGCGGTGCCAGCGCCAGCAGACTCACCCCTATACGTATTGAGAGCAGCATGGGACGCGAATTCATGTTGACGATAGAGATGGGCAAATAACCAAGTGACATAGAAATCAACACCCAGCCGCTGTACAGTAAGGTCAGTACGCTGGTGATGAAAATGTCGTAGCTTAATGCGCACCACAGCAAGGCAGGGATAGGGAATACGGGAGCGCCGGGCCCGCCTATGATGATGCCCAGGGAAAAAGACATCAGGAGAGCGCTTATGGGCAATATTTTACCAATACGGATATGGTCCGTTTTGAAAGCGCGGCGGCGGTTTAATCTAAACCCTGACAAGTCTGGCAAACTCAGCATGACAGGTAAAACTGCCATCAAATTGACCAGTTCATTCACGAACCAGAATGCCCAGCCTTTCAGTGGGTTGGCATTGGATAATATCGGGTCGGTCATATTGCCAAGCACGCCAGCAAATGCTGCGACGCATGACGCTACCAGTGCAAGGTAAAGCACAGAAAGTGGGTGTTTCAAACGACGGTGTTCTTCATCCAGCCAGGCGAAAAGCAGAACACCTGTGATGACGCAAGCAAGATTGCCCCCAGTCAGCAACAAACTGGTAGATAAATTCTTGACTGTCATTAAGTCGGTTGCGCTATTGGTCAGTGAATAGGCAACAACATAAGCCATTATTGCGCCGAACCACCCACCGGGATTATTTAACGTGCGAAAGCGTACAAATAACCCAATCAGCAGTGCGTTGGCTGGCCATAATGCCGCCAGATGCCCCATGGGACGGCTGACTATTCCCGGCATGCATGCAGCAAACACGATGGCACCCGTAATAGCTGCAGCCTTGATTTGCTCAGTCCAGCTTGGTATGGGATGCATCATCAGCTCAAGAACTCCGGTTCTCCATCAGCTTTGCAATGAATAAAATTCGTCCTACTCAATCATGTTGGACTCGGGGTTTTAAATCCAGATTTTCCAATATTCTGGCGCTCGATAGACTAAAGTACTGTAGCAGATAGTAAGACACAGAGGCAGCTTGAGATGTACTTCACAAAGTCTGAATTCTTTTTATGGCACTTGTATTGGAATTAAAATAAAATAATACGCTCGTACTATTTTGCGGTATAGTAAGCAAAAATAAGCTTACACCAGATTTTTTAAAAGCACTGAACTGGCAAATCCAAGCAGTATTTCACCTATAGGAAGAGACATGAGCGCCGAATATCAAGTGAATGGCAATATCGCCGTAATTACCCTCAACAATCCACCCGTGAATGGCCTTGGTCATGCCACCCGCACAGCGGCGGTGAATGGCATGAAACAAGCCTTGAACGATGATGCGGTCAAAGCCATCGTCATTACAGGTGCTGGTAAAGCATTCTCCGGCGGTGCGGATATCAAAGAATTCAATTCCCCCAAAGCATCTGCAGAACCTAGCCTGCATACGCTCATCAATGTAGTTGAGGGATCTGACAAGCCTGTCATCGCTGCTATTCACACAGTGTGCATGGGTGGTGGCCTGGAGTTGGCACTGGGTTGTAATTATCGCGTCGCATCCAAAGGGGCGCAAATTGCCTTGCCTGAAGTTAAATTGGGCATCTTGCCAGGTGCTGGCGGCACACAACGGCTGCCGCGCGTGCTAGGTCTGGAAATGGCTTTGAATATGATCGTTTCCGGCACAGCGATACCATCAGAAAAACTGGCTAAGACAGCGATCTTCAATGAAGTGGTGGAAGGTGATGTACTGGAAGCGGCACTCGCATTTGCGGCCAAGGTTGTTGATGTTCGCCCCTTGCCAAGAGTACGCGATATCAAGATCGATTATCCGAACTATGAGGCCTATTTACAATTCTCACGCAACACAGTGCGCGCCATGGCAGGCCCTTTCCCTGCACCTTTGAAATGCATAGAAGCTGTGGCGGCTGCGGTCACCAAGAAATTTGATGATGGCATCAAATTTGAGCGTGAATTGTTCGTTGATCTGGTGCAAACCACAGAATCCAAAGCACTGCGTCACGCCTTCTTTGGTGAGCGTGCGGCCAGCAAATTGCCGGATGTACCAGAAGATACGCCAACACGCCCTATCAAATCGGTTGCCGTTATCGGTGCTGGTACCATGGGCGGCGGCATTGCCATGAACTTTGCCAATGCTGGCATCCCAGTGCAAATTCTGGAAATGAAGCAAGATGCACTGGATAAAGGCCTGGCAACGATACGCAAGAATTATGAAAACACGCTTAAAAAAGGCAAGCTGACGCAAGAGAAATTTGACCAGCGTGTGGGTCTGATCACAGGCACTCTGTCGTATGAAGAGATTGCTCAGGCGGATATCGTCATTGAAGCCGTGTTTGAAGACATGGGCGTCAAGGAACAGGTCTTCAAAAAACTCGACGAAGTCATGAAGAAGGGCGCAATTTTAGCGTCGAATACATCAACACTTGACGTCGACAAGATTGCTGACTTCACTAAACGTCCTGAAGATGTTATCGGCACACATTTCTTTAGTCCGGCAAACGTCATGAAATTGCTGGAAATCGTACGTGGCAAAAAAACAGCCAAAGATGTGTTGGCAACTGTGTTGGGCCTATCCAAAAAAATCAAGAAAACTGGTGTTGTCTCAGGCGTTTGTGACGGCTTTATCGGCAATCGCATGATAGAACAATATAGTCGTCAGGCAGGTTTCTTGCTGGAAGAAGGCTGCACACCTGAGCAGGTGGATAAAGCGGTGGAGAAAATGGGCTTTGCGATGGGGCCGTTCCGTATGGGTGATCTGGCGGGTAATGACATCGGCTGGTATATCCGCAAGCGCCGTTACGTAGAAAAACCACAGATCACGTATTCCAAAACAGCAGATTTACTCTGCGAATTGGGTCGTTTTGGTCAAAAAACGGGCGCGGGCTGGTATGACTATAAGCCAGGCGACCGCAAAGCTTATCCTTCAAGCATTGTGAATGACATGATCATCCAGCACTCTGCTGACCTGGGTATTACGCGTCGCAAGATTTCTGATCAGGAAATCGTCGAGCGTCTGATATTTGCGCTGGTCAATGAGGCAGCCTATATCCTGGAAGAAGGTATAGCGACGCGTGCGTCTGATATCGATATGGTGTATCTGACTGGCTATGGATTCCCACTACATACTGGTGGCCCTATGTTCTATGCAGATACCGTGGGCTTGCCGAATGTGGTCATGGCCATGGAGAAATATGCCAAAGGCCGCCATGGCGATGCCTGGAAACCAGCTCCGTTGTTAGCAAAACTGGCTGCAGAAGGAAAAACTTTCAATTAAATAAACTTAATTGGAATGAAATGAGTGGCTTGCCTGAAAAAATTACTCTTTAGGCAAGCCATTTGTTATTGGTAAAGAGGTAATCTCGCCAGAAAAAAATGACCAGTCAGGGCGTATCTCCTTCCTAAATCCCATAATTTCTCTATCAATCATGGGCTTGTCTGCGAGTCGCCAAAAACACAATGCACCACAATGCTATAATGTGCGGTTAATCCCCATATTTATTGCAAAAGGTTTTCTGTGCTTTCTACCGCTAATATCACCATGCAGTTCGGCCCCAAGCCGCTGTTTGAAAATATCTCTGTCAAATTTGGCGAAGGTAACCGTTATGGCCTGATCGGTGCCAATGGCTGCGGCAAATCAACCTTCATGAAGATCCTTGGCGGTGACCTTGAGCAATCTTCAGGCACGGTCATGCTGGATCAAAATGAGCGCCTGGGTAAATTGCGTCAGGATCAGTTTGCGTTTGAAGAAATGCGTGTGCTGGAAGTAGTCATGATGGGCCATACCGAGATGTGGGCCGCGATGGCGGAACGGGATGCGATCTATGCCAATCCTGAAGCGACTGATGACGACTACATGAAGGCCGCAGACTTAGAAGCCAAGTTCGCTGAATATGATGGTTACACTGCTGAGGCACGGGCTGGTGAATTATTGCTGGGCGTAGGCATACCGATTGATCAGCACCAAGGAGTCATGAGCGCTGTTGCCCCAGGCTGGAAACTGCGCGTCTTGCTTGCGCAGGCCTTGTTCTCCAACCCAGACATTTTGCTGCTTGATGAGCCGACGAATAACCTGGACATCAATACCATCCGCTGGCTGGAAGATATTCTGAACGAGCGCAATTCCACCATGATCATCATTTCCCATGATCGCCATTTCCTGAATCAGGTATGTACGCACATGGCAGACATGGATTACGGTACCCTGAAAGTGTATCCGGGTAATTACGATGACTATATGCTGGCGTCGTCACAGGCACGTGCGCAGCAAATGGCCAACAATGCCAAGGCAAAGGAAAAGGTCGCTGAACTGCAAGACTTTGTCCGTCGCTTCTCTGCCAATAAATCCAAGGCACGTCAGGCAACTTCACGCGCCAAGCAGATTGATAAAATCAAGATTGAAGATTTCAAACCATCCAGCCGTCAAAATCCTTTCGTGCGTTTCGATGGCGAAAAGAAATTGCATAGACTTGCCGTGGAAGTGCAATCTCTGAGCAAAGCTTACGACAAGCCATTGTTCAAGAATGTCGATCTGATGGTGGAGGCGGGTGAAAGAATCGCGATTATCGGCGCTAACGGTATCGGTAAAACCACGCTGTTGCGTTGTATAGGCGGCGATGACATCACTGGGATGCATGCTGATTATGGTGTCGTTAAATGGGCAGAAAATGCCAATGTTGGCTATATGCCGCAAGATCCTACCGAAGAATTTGCGTCCGATAAAAACCTGACCGACTGGATAGGTCAGTGGACACAAGAGGGTGATGACGATCAGGCCGTGCGTTCTATCCTGGGTCGCTTGCTGTTCGGTGGTGATGACGTCAAAAAATCAGTCAAGGTTTTATCAGGTGGTGAAAAAGGTCGCATGATGTATGGCAAGCTGATGCTGGGTCGCCATAATGTCCTGTTGATGGATGAGCCAACCAACCATATGGATATGGAATCTATCGAATCACTGAATATTGCGCTGGAAAAATATGCGGGCACCCTGATTTTCGTGTCGCATGACCGTGAATTCGTGTCTTCGTTGGCGACGCGAGTATTGGAAATCAAGGAAAATAAAATCATCGACTTCCAGGGAACGTATGAAGAATACCTGAGTAGCCAGGGCATTGAATAAACGGATAGTAAAGATAGTGAATAAATCAAAAGCCAGGCGAACCTGGCTTTTTTTCGTGCGTAAGTTTTGGGACTATCTAAATTTTACTTAACCAGGCTTTACTCCATCAAGCTTTACCTAGGAGTAAATCAAGTCTGTCGCTCAGACTACGTGCCATTTCTGGCCCCTTGGCTTTTTGAACTGCCTCCACATATGTCTGTCGCAGAGCACGAAAATCATCTATATTTGATGCACGCTCTACCTTGAGTTGCAGTCCATAACCACGCAAACCTATGGCACTCTTGATAGTCTCATTGTAGAAGTTGTACAGAGCCTGGAAACGCTCGGCATCCGTCATTTCTGGAGCTGCAAGCACTGTTAAATTGCCTGCAATGTTAGCAGTGGCCGCTGTTGATTCAATTTCTGGTGGCGCTGAGGATTCTGTCGAGAAAGGGAGGGGGTCGGTTTGAACGGCAATTTCAATAATGAATTCCTGTTCCAGAAGCTCTTGCAGATTTTGTTTTGTCAAACCCAAAGCTGCGACTTTTTTCATGATGTCAGCCGCAGTTTGCTTGCCATCTATCATGACCAGTAAAGTACGCAATCTGGATGCCAGCTGATACTTTCTGGTCGTGATTTCTTCGCGGCCTTTTTCGGTCTTGTCGTAGATGCTTGCGTTCATATCCAGCTACGGCCTTTGCTTGTCTCGATATAGTAGAAATTGTTTCCACTTTATTCGAGAATACATCAATTCAGCCGGCCTGCCAATGAAATGCAGGTAAATGCAGTTCTCATCTTTAATTAGATGGCTTGCGGACGAACTTAACAGTTTTTAATTCGGAAAAGCTAGTGCATGTGTCGTTTGATGACGATGAACAATTGCTGCAACCAGAACCACAACCTGCAGTTTGCTTGACCATCTTTGCAAACACAGGCGCAAGTGCTGGAACACGGCTGACACTGAATGCCCGTATTTTTTCCTTGGTCGCCGTTGGCATCCATTTCAATAACAGATACACAGATGCCAGTGTCAACATTAGAACTGCGATCAGGTTTTGCATGTCTTATCTCCCCAGGAAAAAACTGGAAATATGATAGGTCAGGAAAGATGCGCAATAGGCCAGGCCAAATAAATAAGCAGCCATGATGACTGGGTATCTCAAGGTGTTGGTCTCACGTTTGACGACACTCAGGGTCGCGACACATTGCGGCGCGAAAACATACCATGCCAGCAGGGACAGGGCAGTAGGTATGCTCCATGAATGGGCAATCAGGGGCTCCAGTGAGCGACTCAGTTCCTCTCCGGATTGTGATAGTGCGTATACTGTACCCAGAGCTGCCACAGCAACTTCGCGTGCTGCCAAACCGGGTACCAACGCAATACATATTTGCCAGTTAAAACCTATGGGCGCAAATATCACTTCCAGCGCACGACCCAGGTAACCGGCAATGCTGTAATAAATCGGTGGCTGCGTTGCATTTTCTGGCGCGCCAGGAAAACTGCTGAGGAACCACAGCAAAATCATGAGAGACAGAATAATAGTGCCAACACGGGTAGTGAAAATTTTGATTCTTTCCCACAAACCCAGCAGCAGGTTGCGCAAATTTGGCCAGCGGTAATCCGGCAATTCCAGCATCAAAGCCTGTTGATGCACTTCGCTACCCCATTTCTTTTTGAAGAAGTAGGCCACGAGCATGGCCGAGACTATGCCTCCCAGATACAAAACAAACAACACCAGGCCCTGCAAATTCAGTATGCCCAATACAGTTTGATCAGGAATAAAGGCAGCAATGATTAGTGCGTATACTGGTAAGCGCGCTGAACAAGTCATCAAGGGGGCAATCATGATCGTCACCAGACGGTCACGCGGGTTTTGTATTGTCCTGGTTGCCATGATGCCAGGGATTGCGCAGGCGAAACTCGACAGTAGCGGGATAAAGGCACGACCAGACAGGCCGACTTTACCCATGACCCTGTCGAGCAAAAATGCAGCTCGTGGCAAATAACCGGAGTCTTCCATGATCAGGATGAAGAAGAACAGGATAACAATCTGCGGCAAAAACACCAGCACGCTGCCAGCACCGCCTATCACACCCTTCACCAGCAAGCCTTGCAGTACTCCGGGCGGCAGTGCTGATTCAACAGAAGTACCAGCCGCATCGATGGTTGACTTGATCAAGTCCATTGGTGCCTGTGCCCAGGCGAATACCGCCTGGAATACGAGGAACATCAGGGTAGCAAAAATGATGGGGCCGATAGCTGGATGTAAAATCCAGCTATCGAGGCGATAACTCAAAGTGCCAGCTCGTTCGCTGGCCGCGTCAACATCTTGCGTGACGCAGGCTTCCAGCACCGCATTGGCTTGTTGTTGCAAGCTTTCAGGGCTTTGCGCGGAAAGAGCATGTGGTGTGACGTTGGCATTTGGTTGGAGTGTTTGCGCCAACGTTTCCAGTTCAGTCAAGAGTGCATCTATCCCTTTGGGATCGACCGCAATGGTCTCAACAACAGGAATATTCAGCTTACGGCTTAAAGCAGCAATGTCAATGTGGATATGGCGCTTCTTAGCGATATCCATCATGTTGACAGCGAGTATCAGCGGCTGGCCTAGCGCCAACAATTCAAATACTACACGCAAGCCGCGTTTCAAATTGGTGGCATCCACCACGCATACCACGGCATCTGGCATGGTTTCATCAGTGCGAACACCAGTGACTACTTCCTGAGTGATTTTTTCGTCAGGAGTAATGGCATGCAGGCTGTAGGTACCTGGCAAATCCAGTACCTGCCATTGGCGCCCTGCATCCGAGCGGAATTTACCTTCTTTCCGTTCTATCGTCACGCCTGCATAATTGGCTACTTTTTGTCGCGCACCTGTCAATCGATTGAAGAGTGCAGTTTTTCCGCAGTTAGGGTTACCGACAAGAGCGATGAGCGGAGAAAACAATTCGTTCACTATGTTCCTACTTTTCCTGAGTGAGTAACGCCGGGGATGACACCAATCAATGCTGCTTCAAAATTTCGCAATGCAAAGGTAGATTGACCTATCCTGACTGCCAGTGGTTCGCCGCCAAAATAGCCTTTGTGTAATATCTTGACCGATTCGCCTTTGACAAAGCCTAGTTCTTTCAGGCGGCGGGTAATATTGAACAGGCTTTCATCCTTCACATCGCCTTGTTCCTGCACGTCTTCAACGACACCGGTATCACCGACTTTCATCAGATTCAGTGTGGTAGAAATTGCTTGCTGTAATGGCAAACTGCTCATGGCGAAATTCCTGTGGCGAAGAAAAGCGTAACTCTAAATGATAATGAGAATATATATCAATACCGATTATGATTCAACCGCTATACAGGCCCGGAATGACGGACTTTGCGATTGATCAGAGCTTTAATGAAATTATTTTTCCTTTAGTAACAAATTTATATTTTTATTAATTTTTTATGATTGCGTGACCTGAAATAAATTCTTGCATAAAAACTGGATTCCAGAATATAGTTGTGTTATGCAACTATATGTGGATGAATCATGAACACTGAAATTCCTTCCCCTTCTATCCAAGACATCCGTGATGCTTCTCGCAGGCTGGTACGTGAACTTGGATTCATGAAGCCAACTCTGGCGGGTACAAGTCACTCTGCATCTGCAGTGCATGCCTTAATTGAGATTGGTGAACATGGCGTTCTCAGTGCGACGGAACTTTGCAGTGTGCTATGTCTGGAAAAATCAAGTGTTAGCCGTATGGTGCGCAAGCTTGTAGAAAGTGGTGAACTGGTAGAAACCAGTAGCCAAAAAGATGCGAGAGGAAAAGAACTCGCGCTGACATCAAAAGGCAGGCGGACTTTGGACAGCATCAACCAGTTTGCTCATCGGCAAGTCAGCAATGCATTAAAAAATATCCCTCTGTCAGCTCATGAAAAAGTGAGAGATGGCCTGTTTACATACACAAAAGCACTGGAGGCCGGTCGTGAGGGTGTATCGTCTTCTATCATTTCAGAGGTAAATATTCAATGTGGCTATCACCCCGGTGTGCTTGGCCGTGCGGTAGAAATGCATGCGCGCTACTACGCACGTACTTCAGGATTCGGGCATTTCTTTGAGGCCAAAGTTGCCAGCGGCATAGCCGGGTTTGTCGGACGTCTGGATAGATCATGCAATCAGTTATGGTTTGCAGTCAGTGACGGCAAAGTTGTCGCTACCATCGCGATTGATGGTGAAGACCTTGGTGACAATATTGCCCACCTGCGCTGGTTTATCGTCGATGACGAATTACGTGGCAGCGGGATAGGCAGGCGTTTACTGAGCGAAGCAGTTTCCTTTTGCGATCAGCGGCAATTCAGTGAAATACAACTATGGACATTTAAAGGCCTGGATGCTGCACGCCGCTTATATGAGCAAGCTGGCTTTATCATGCTTGAAGAGCGCCCCGGCCAGCAATGGGGTGAGGAGGTCATAGAACAGCGATTTGCCCGCCCCATTACTAGGTAAGGTCGATCACCGGAAACCAGCATTAACCAGTAGCAGTGCAGCGGTGACATCTTGCGCTCTTATTCTGTCCTGTAAAAATCCATGACCCAATTAGTTTCCCATTGAGTACCGCCATCCACTGAAAATGCCTGCTCCCAACGAGGTTGATCTGGCGCTGGCACGCTCCATAAAAAGCGCACTCGTATTGCCTGGCCAGCGAAGGTGTCATCTGCATAAAATTGTCCATTGCCATTTTCAAAACACCCCTGCATGGGCACATCCAGCTGAGTCGGATAACGGCCATCCAGCCACCAAATGGACCAGATGCCTTTTTCTGCATCGAATGAACGTAAGGTAGCTGCACGGTATGCGCCACCTGGCATATCAAGTAAGTTGTCATCGATATTGCCAGCGCCACCAAGAATTTTACTAACGGCGGTATTGCCATCAAATTCCAGCCAGTCCTGGCAGTTGGCAAGCCGCTCTTTAAGGTGACGGTGTTTGACCTTCCAGTTACCAATAAAAAAATCAAAGTCGGCGACGCCTGCGGTATTTGTTCTGGTATGCATGATTTCTCCTCAGTTAAACATGCTTCGGCAGAAGCAATAAGCGAAAGAATAGAGACTATATAGGGCATAATTCATCCTATTAATTGCATAAACTTGGCACATGTCTCAAAGTTATCATCCCACCACCCGCGTCCTTGCATTGCTGGAGCTCTTGCAAAATCAAGGGCAGATCAGTGGTGCTGACCTGGCACAGAAATTGAACATTGATCGGCGCAGCCTGCGTCGCTATATCGTCACCTTGGAAGAAATGGGCATACCCATCATGACTGCGCGCGGTCGCCATGGTGGCTATTCCATCATGCCCGGTTTTAAATTGCCGCCCATGATGTTTAATGAAGAGGAGGGCTTTGCCATCTCCATTGCCCTGTCTGTCGCACGCCAGATGAAACTGCTTGACGGTGCATCATCGATAGAAAGTGCACAGGCAAAATTGCAAAGAATTCTGCCAGACAAACTTAGGCGAAGATTGAAGGCAGCAGATATAGCGATAGAACTCAATCTGCAACCCGCCGCAGTGCCGGCTGATAAAGAGATCTTGGCCATGCTAAGCCATGCCGTTGCGCACAAACAAGCGATGCACTTGCGATACCGCGGTGCGAATGATGTTGAAAGCGAAAGGATGGTCGATGGCTATGGTCTGGCCTTTCACGCAGCATGTTGGTATTTAGTTGGTTTTTGCCATTTACGACGAGATATACGTAGTTTCAGGCTGGACAGAGTGATACATGCAGATCTACAGGCCAGAAATTTTGATGTTCCTGCCAATTTCAGTGTCATCACATATCTGCGTAGCGCTGTGGCGGCTATTCCCCGCGCCTACAGTGTCGAAGTCTTGTTGAAAACTGATATGCAAAGGGCGCGCGGACATCTGTCAGACTCGATTGCTGTGTTGGAGCAAACTACGGAGGGCGTAATGTTGTATAACCAGTCTGAAGATTTGACTTGGTTTGCAAGACAATTGGCCGCTTTGCCCTTTGATTTTGAAATTCGTAAGCCCGCGCAATTGCACACTGAGCTTAAAGAGGTGGCAAACCGCTTATTACAGAATTGCCTGCCCTAATATAAGATAATCGATAAGATAATCGATAAGATAAACGTCACAAAGCATATAATTTCTTCTTTAAATGAAGAAATTATTCTTTTAAGGCTTGTGAATTAGAAAGAACTATGACAAGATGGCATGGTCAATAATGAAAAAGCCTCGAAATTAGCAAGCATATGAATACGCAAAGCACTTATCAATCACTGATTCAGGCAAGTTCTAGCCTCGCCACGCGGGCAGGCAGACTATTGGGCAAGTGGATGGAGATAAGCGAAGCTGACGTTCTTGCTGCAGGAACGATTTTTGCGATGGCACCGGTGCCAGCATGCGGCACAGTCAAGGACTTTGGCGGCCAGGATGGCGGCAATGAGTTCGCATTTTGCAGGACTATGATGATGGACATTCGGGGTGCAAACCCTTGAAATCAAGAAAGCAGATATAAATCTGCTACTTGATGAGAGCTGAAAAGCCCGGATGCCTGCAAAGCTCCGGGCTTTTTGCCTTTTTGGTTTCTAAAATTCATGCTTTGACAGATGAGCATTGGAAAAACAGTAGTAAAACCCGCCGTTTGGCGGTCGTGCCGGAAAACGCCGGATAACACGGGATTCTTTAACAATTCGGGAAGATGTATTGATAGCCCTTCCGCTACGTGTTTCTACATGTCGCGGGCAGGGGGCATGCTGTGAATATCGAATGATATTCGCAGCATGTTAAAAGTGACTTGAGATCAGGTCATTTTTAACATGCTGGCACTTCATTTTGTGATGAGACCTATACTTTCCACTGCGGATAACACTGCAAAAAAGAAAATTTCAGTGGTGGATTAAGGCATGTATTTTGTCATCCTATAAAAACAAGAAAAATAGAAAATTATGTTTATGATTTATTGGTCCATCTGTACTGATGGAAAAGAACAGGCATCCTCGAAAGAGTTTGCCAATGATTGCATGGTCGATGCCTTGCGATTCACTGAGTTTTTGCGCGCAGAGCAGCGGCAGGGCGCAGCGATTCGTCATATAACGATGTCGTGTGAAAATCCTGATTCAGTTGGTCATGCAGGTGTTGCTGACGCGGTGCCAGAATACTCGTGGAAAAAACGCCGTTAGATGCATTTGAAAGGCGATTAGACTGAAATTTGATCATCATGTCTTACAGCATCAGCAAATCGTGGCTACAATGAAAGAACAAGTCGTCGTGATGGCGACGGCATGTGCGGCGAGCACCTATCAATCCGTCTTCCCAAATTGGAAAAACATCCCATACAAACAGGTGATGTATGCAACAAATATTGGTTTTGGATATAGCTGGGGTACCTTATGACTGGATAAGTCAGAACGATGCTGCGACTCAGTACGCCGCAAAAAAAGTAGCGTGGGATATTGGTGATCAGATTATCATGCTGCGTGGTGGCTACAACAAGGATGGTGAACAATCAAAAATCTTCATCAAGCCTATTATCTCTATACGTAATAGTGAACGCATGTCCAGGAACAGCCGTCATCAGATTCCCTTGGGAGATGGTAACCGTCTGCTATATGCGCGTGACAGACACATCTGTGCTTATTGTGGCGAGACCTTTCCTTACCAGGAATTGTCACGCGATCATATTTTGCCGAGTTCGCGTGGTGGAAAAGATGTCTGGGAAAATTGTGTAACCGCCTGCAAGGACTGCAATCACGCAAAAGGCAATAAGTTTGTACACGACTTCAAGCCTTTGATTTATGTGCCGTATGCACCTTGCCGTTTCGAGCACTTCATTTTAAGTGGAAGGAATGTGATTGCAGATCAACTGGAATATCTTTCAGCAAAACTACCCAGACATAGTCGTTTATTATAGTGAACTAGAGAGTAAGGGTATGAGTGCTGCAATGTTTGCAGAGTCATACCCTTTTTGCTAGTATATTTATCATAGTGAATGGATCTTCAATTCCATTTTCTTTTAAAATGTATTTACAATACATGTTATATGCCTTATGATGCTGGATATTGTATTGAATGTACCAGTCCGTTTGAAGTTGTTCACTACTTGGTGTGACTTTAAACATGTATTTTTTATATATCTATAAGATGGAATATGTTAGACACTCATACAAGAAATTTAGTAAAAGCCACAGTGCCGGTATTGAAAGAATATGGTGTCAGCTTGACGCGCCATTTTTATGCGCGCATGTTCTCTCATAACCCGGAATTAAAGCCCGTCTTCAATCAGGGCAATCAGCAATCTGGCAGCCAGCAACAGGCTCTGGCAATGGCGGTTTTGGCTTATGCAGAACACATCGACAATCCCGCGGTCCTGATGCCGACTTTAACTCTGGTAGCGAACAAACATGTCAGTGTAGGTATCAGGGCAGAGCATTATCCTGTCGTCGGCATGCATTTATTGGCATCAATCAAGGAAGTATTGGGAGATGCTGCCAGTGAAGAATTATTGGTGGCCTGGGCAGCAGCGTATGGGCAACTGGCAGATATATTGATTGCTCAAGAAAACGCTATCTATGCAAAAGCTGCAATAACTCCGGGTGGGTGGACAGGATGGCGTAGTTTCATCATCAGCAAAAAAATAGTGGAAAGTGAAGAAATAAGCTCGTTCTATTTGCAAGCTGTGGACGGTGGCTCTGTGCCTGATTACAAGCCGGGTCAATACATCTCAATCAAAGTATTTGTGCCTGAATTAGGAATGATGCAGCCGCGTCAGTACAGTCTTTCATGTGCGCCAGGCCAGGCATATTTGCGTATCTCTGTCAAACGTGAGGCGGAAATGGCAGGAAAACCTGCTGGTCTGGTTTCCAATGTATTGCATAGAGATTGTCACGAAGGCAGCTTGATTGATGTGGCACCACCAATGGGAGATTTTGTTTTGCATGAAGACCGGGATACGCCGGTGGTACTGATCAGTGCTGGCGTAGGCGTGACCCCAAAACTTGCCATGCTGGAGCATTTGCTAAAACAAAACAGCAAACGGGAAATTCGTTTCGTACATGCTTGCCGACATGGTGGCGTGCACGCATTCAAGCAACAAGTGCGTGACTTGAATGAGCAATATACACAAGTCAAATCACTGACATATTACGAAGTGCCACGCGCGGAAGATCAGCAATCGGTCGATTATGATCAGGAAGGGCGGTTGGATCTGAACACTGTGGCAAGCGGCTTTATTTTGCCTGAAGCTGACTATTATGTGTGTGGACCGCGCTCGTTCATGCAAGTGCAAATCGCCAGCTTGAAGAGTCTGGGTATTGCATCCACACGCATACATAAAGAAGCTTTTGGCAGCGGTGGATTTGCACACTGACATGTCATTGCAATGCCAGGGTTAGTATGGATTAAAGCCGATGACATTGCTTTGCTGCAGTTCTGTATTAATTGTATTAACATGGCCGGGCCATAAGGCAACATCAGAAAATCATTTATGCAATTAACCCATTTCACCGACCTGGGACTACGTGTGCTCATGTATCTGAGCCACAAAGACAGACAAGAGCCAGTGACAATCAGCGAGATTGCCACTAAATTTTCAATCTCCCGCAACCATCTGGTCAAGGTGGTGCATTTTCTCGCACAAAAAAACTGGATCATCACGACCAGGGGCAAGGGTGGCGGGATGGCTCTGGCGCAAGACGTAAAAAATTATCGGCTGGGCAGCATTATCCGTGAACTGGAAGGCGGAAATGCCTTAATAGACTGTGCCATCCCGCCTTGCGCACTACGCGGCAATTGCCAGCTTAAATCTTTACTTGATGAGGCGTTGTTGGTGTTTTACACAACGCTTGACCAATACACACTACAAGATGCTGTCGGCGGCCATACGCAGGAAGCCATCATTATGTTGCATCGATCTGGCTTCATCGATAGTGCAAAATTCACGCAACTTTCTTAAATGCCCTGGTAACTGACCCACTATTTCAAAGGGCGATACATCATCTCTTTCGTCATTGAATCTCGCATTGTTTATTCCTCATTATTGTTTTTTAAAAAATGCTAATATGCTTACAAGGCCATGTAATAAGACCGCTTGGCAAAGTAGGCATGGTGTTTTTGCAAGAAAAATAATCTCTTGGCAAAACATGCCTGGTGCCAGGTCTGCGATAGTGCGATAGATATGAGCATTTAGCTAATGCCAGGAGTTCAGATGACAGTGTCCCAGATGCAAGCCCGCATTTTGATCGTCGATGATGAAACCGCACATATGCAGGCATTGTGTGATTTGTTGCGCGACCATAACTATGAAACTACAGGTTTTGCAAATGGAATCGAAGCACTTGCACATCTTCGCAACCATACATTTGATTTATTGCTGACAGATTTGATGATGCCTGATCTTGATGGCATTGCCATGGTTGAGTCCGCCCGCAAGATCGATACTGACCTCGCATGCATAGTCATGACAGGCGAGGGCAGCATCTCATCAGCAGTCAAGGCGATGAAGGTAGGCGCACTTGACTACATTATCAAGCCATTCAAAATATCAGCCATTTTGCCCGTGTTGGTGCGTGCCATGGAGACGCGTCAGTTACGTATGGCAAATGCCAGACTGGAACAGCAACTACGCGAACATACTGCCGAACTGGTAATGCTGAATCAAGACCTCGAGCAGGCCAGGATGCATGCAGAAATTGCAAATCGTGCAAAATCGACTTTTTTGTCGAACATGAGCCATGAATTGCGTACTCCTTTGAATGCCATCCTTGGTTTTGCCCAGATTCTGGCGTCTGATAGTCTGCAAACCAGTCTCGAAGAGAAAAAAGAATTCGCCAAACATATAGAAGAAGCAGGCAGCCACTTATTGGCCTTGATTAATGAAATTCTTGATCTGGCAAAAGTAGAGTCCGGCGCAATGAAATTATCTGTAGAAGTCATCACTCTTGATGAGGTATTCGCAGAGTGTAAGACAATGATAGAACCGCTGGCCCAGAAGCGTGGAATTAATGTCGGTTTTGCAGAAAACACTTGCCTGCATGTGAATGCAGACCGGATTAGACTCAAGCAGGTATTGATTAATCTATTGTCGAATGCCATCAAATATAACCGGCAAAGTGGCTCTGTCAGTGTTGCTGCATTTCTGGAAGATGATCTTCATGTCTGTATTCAAGTAACAGATACTGGTGTAGGGCTCAGTGCGGTTCAATTGGAAACCATTTTTCAGCCATTTAACCGTCTTGGGCGAGAAGTATTCAATGAAGAAGGAACAGGCATCGGACTGTCATTAGTCAAGCATCTTGTTGAAGCAATGGACGGCAGCATAGGCATCAATAGCCAGGTAGGTGCAGGCAGTACATTTTGGGTCAGATTCCCCGGTTCTGTTGCCGATAGCCATTACCGGAAGCCAGACATCAAAACCATGGTTGATGAAACTGTGCAAAGCGAGAGATCGAGTGCACAGAAATGCCTGTTGTATGTGGAAGACAATCCTACCAACTTGAGACTGGTCGCTGAATTGATACGCTTGCGCTCTGACCTGGTTTTGTTGACGGCTACTGATGGCTTGCTGGGTATAGAGCAGGCACGTTCATATTTGCCAGACGTCATTTTGATGGATATTAATTTACCAGGTATAGACGGTATAGAAACCATGCGGTTTTTGCAGAGTGACCCAAGGACTACGCACATTCCGGTCATTGCTGTGACGGCAAATGCAATGCCTGCAGATCTCGAAAGCGGGAAAACGGCCGGTTTCTTTTCGTACATTACTAAACCTATCAATATTGAGGAATTTGCATTGGCTGTGGATAAGGCCCTGGAGTTTGCGGCAAATAAAAACTGACTTGAGGCATCAGTGTCCTTACGCTGATGAACACTTTTTTAGTGTTTTATATATGAAAGGATGGATATGGAGCAGACATCAGAAAATAGCCTCGCACACATAGACCGGTGGCAAAAGAACAGACAAAAGGCATTCAAGACCATCCCGCCCGAAGGCAAAGTAGTGAAATACCTGGGAAAAGAATTTCTGGTTTTTCCGGAAACCTTTTGGCCATTCACGGACAGCCAGCCGCTGGTGCAGAGTTTGAAGATCAAGCCAGGTGAAAGCGTACTGGATGTAGGCACGGGCTCAGGGGTGATTGCTATTTTTGCCTGTTACGGTGGTGCAAGCAAAGTGACGGCGGTCGATATTAATCCTGCAGCGATCAAGAGTGCCAAACACAACGCGAAACTGCATGGTTTTGACAAACTGATGAAAGTCAAAAAATCCAACCTCTTTCAGGCGCTGGAGGGGGAGCAGTTTGACGTTATTACCGCTAACTTGCCATTTCGCAACAAGCCCGCACATGATGTCGTCGCCAGTTCGCAATGGGATACTGATTTCAAGACGAATACACAATTTTTTGCGGAAGTTGGCAAGTACCTCAAGCCGGAAGGCCGCATTTATTTTTCTCAATCCAATTTTGGTGCCATTGATAAGATCAGGGAATTGGCAAAAGCTGCCGGTTTGACCGTCAGAACACTGGCGAGTGCAGCTGCCGACAAGGCAGAGACAAAAAAATTCTATGCCTTTGTGATGAGGCGTGCAAAGCAGCCGGGTTAATGATGGACGTCATAGACGTTGTCAATAATTTGCGTGAGGTAGCGCATACAGATCTGGCAACGCGTGTCAAGAATGTTGCGGTTATCCTGACGTCGCCCAGATCAGGTTCCAGCCTGCTTAAAAGCGTGCTCTCATCGCATCCCGGGATTGCCTCACTTGATGGTGAAATGGAGCCATTTCTTGCGCTGACGAGAAATGGGCTCGCCTTCAATGCAGATAGCGATGCCCTCAAGTCCATCGACAATCAAGACACCCTGCTGGACAATATTTTTGATGACATGACTTTGCCCGTAGAGGGCGAGTCTGACTATACATTTCTGAAAAACAGATGGCGAAAACGTCTCCTGATGCAATTTCCAGCCTTATTCTCTGAAGAGCGGGCCTATCTTCAACTCATACATGATCTCGATGCGGTTTTTCGTCTGGCAATAGAAAAGAGGATACAGGGCGAAGCCATGCTGCAAGATTTGGTGCTGTCGCGTGTTTTTAAAAGTGAGACCTGGAGACAGGATTACTACGACGGAAAAAAAAATCCTGCTGCAAGTCATTGGTTTAATGAGCCGTTCAAACTCGAAGAACCGCCATTTGTCATTCCCCGCCAACATCGGCGACAGTTGGAATCTGCTGATGTTGAGCATAAAATTTTGCTATTCAAGACACCTCCTGATGTTTACAGGATAGGCATGTATGAGCAGCTGTTTCCAAATGCCAGTATCAAGTATCTGCATCTGACCAGAGGCTATGCGCAGTCAGTGAACGGCTTGATGGATGGCTGGTTGTCGCCAGTTGCTTTTTTTTCACGCGATCTGGAGCGCCTGGGGCTTGAACTATCGATCAAAGGCTACTCCGATACTGTCAGTTTTGGCAAACGCTGGTGGAAATTCGATTTACCACCTAATTGGCAAGAATACATGACTGCCAGTCTGGAAGAGGTTTGTCTAAATCAATGGTTGTCTGCGCATCAGGCCATTGTTTCAAGTCAGGTCACCTCTCTTTCTGTTTCATTTGAAGAATTTTTATCCAGCCCCGCCGCAATCATGCAGAAAATCACTTCTTACCTGGGCTTGCCAGATATGCAGAGCTTACCTGTTTTCCCAGTGACGATGGCGACCGAGGCACCCAAAATCCGGCGCTGGCATAAGCGTGAAGCCAGTTTGCTGCGCATGGGAGAACGAAAGGATGTACAGATGATGATGGATACCTTGGCTTATTCCATGAATCCTGAAACCTGGCTATGAATAAACACTTACTCATTCCATTTTTGACCGGGCAAAGAAGGGATGGCCTTGGCCGTGTCAATGATGTCAGTGCGCATCCCTGGGAAATAGTAAATATTCCTGAGTTCAAAGAAACTGCTATTGCTGATGCGAATGAAAAATTGCGCAGGATGGGACATATTTATGCAAATCTTGCCAATCGGGTCCAGCAAATCACTGAGCACGGCGACCGTGTAGTCTGCATTGCTGGCGACTGTTTTTCTACTATAGCTGTAGTGGCGGGGCTGCAAAAAGCGGGCAGGCAACCTGACCGTATATTGTGGCTGGATGCACACGGCGATTTTCACACATGGGGAACTACGCAGACCCAATATCTGGGGGGTATGCCCTTGTCCATTCTGGTCGGGCGGCGTGACAGGCGCAAAAATGAGCGGGATGCCATTGGTTCTTTTTTACAAGAAGTTGGTATTGAGGCTTATCCGGAGGAGCAAATCATTCTGTCTGATGCCCGGGACGTGGATCCTGGAGAAAAAGAATCCTTGGAGAGTTCAAAGATACGGACTTGCAAAATTGATGAAATCAGCAAGCATCTGTCGCTGGATGAAAACATTTATTTGCATTTTGATACGGATGTGATTGATGACAGACCCGAAATGCCTGCACTTAAATACCATGTCCGGCAAGGGCCATCACATGCACAGATATCGGCACTTTTTTCTGTATTGAGACAATTTAAAATTGTTGCGGTGTCTGTTTCTGCTTGGCATGAAGAGCAAGACCTGGATAATAAAACCGCTATTGCTTGCTTAAATTTACTTGAAGAACTAGAATAAAAAACAATGTTTCATTGTTGCATGATGTGATGTCAACGGCAATGCAAAACACATGCTTGTACCACTCTTGAATGTTCGGCGCGGCTCTCACGCTTATCTTAGATATGGTTGCACGAGTTGGTAAAATGAATGTGGAAAAGAGGGAAGCGGCATGGCAGGCACAAAGCTCGGGCAATTTTCTTACAAGTCAATGTTTATCTGGCTTGCCTGCCTGCTTTTTGCAGCGCTCTTGTTGAGTCTGATTTATGTTTGGCTCATCCGCTTGCCGGCGCCCAGAGTGCCGCTGGAACAAGTCATCATTGCAACCAATACTGAGTATGTAGGTACCTGTTCGATCACCGCTGCCCGAGAAAAAGGTTACTTCGCCAAAGAAGGAATTGTTGTTCTCATACAATCACATTCCAGTGGTAAAGCTGCCATGGAAGCCGTAGTTCAAGGACAGGCGCATCTTGGAACTGTGGCCGATATTCCCGTTATGTTTGCCGGACTCGACCAAAGGCCGGTTGCAGCAATAGCCACCATTTTTAAAACTGACAAGGACCATGGCATAGTCGGACGCCGTGACCGAGGCATACTCCAGCCGGCTGATCTCAAAGGCAAGCGTGTCGGTGTCACACTCAGTACTTCAAGTCATTTCACACTCAGCGCTTTTTTGAACCGCCAGAAACTGTCAGTTAAAGATGTGACCATGATTAATTACAAGCCCGAAGAGTTTGCTGACGCGATAGAGCGCGGTGAAGTCGATGCAGTGGCCACATGGGAGCCATTCCTGAATACCATGATGACCCGGCTTGGTGATAATGGGGTGATTTTTTATGGCAAAGATGTATATGAAAGCCTGTACAACGTAGTTGGCATGCGCAGTTATATTTCTGCTGAGCCCGAAACCATTAATAAGGTATTGCGGGCACTTGATCAGGGAAGCAATTACTGTAATGAGATGCCTGACGCTGCCCGCATATTGCATGAGGCAGGCAAAAAGACCGATACCAAAGAGCAAAGAACGGCGTGGACTACCTATCGTTTTGAAATTGGTCTTGACCAGGGTTTATTGCTGGCGTTGGAAGATCAGGCCAGGTGGGCAATCAAGAACAAGTTGACCAATAAAACCGAAGTACCAAATTACCTTGATTATATTTATCTGGACGGCATGGAAAAAGTCAAGCCATCGGCAGTAACCATCATTCATTGAGATTCCAAAGTGAAAATTTCAACCCGGCTGAAATTTGCGGAATTAATATCTTTAGCCATTGTGGCAATGATTGTTGTCATCCTGTTGTCCACCACTTTACAGATGAAGCGTGAAATCGCCAAAAATGAAGCAGCTGGCGAGTTATTGCAGGCAGTGACTTCTTTGCGTTATCTCACACTGGAATATGCCTTGCGTCATGATGAGCGTACCAGGGCACAATGGCAGTTACGCAGCACCTCTCTGGCAAAGCGCTTGGCTGGCCCGGAAGAATTTACAGAGCCAGCGGATAAAGAGGCAATAGCCGAATTGAGAGATGGCAATGAAAATATAGCGCAACTCTTTGCTTTATTGGTAGGCAATCATCGAGAGTTGATGAAGGAAAAAGACAAGGCCGAGATACTAGAGGAGCTAGAGTCCCGGTTATTGGGGCAGATTACCAATAAAACCCAGGCCATGATTTCTGATGCCTTGAGTTTGTCTGAACAAAGCCGTATCGGCGCATTGAACGCCCAGCAGCGTGCATTTAATGCAGTGATCCTGTTTGGCGGCATAGTCGTATTGGTCGTGACTGTCACTATCTATATTACGCTGCGCAGTGTCAGCCGGCCTCTGGAAAAACTGCGTGAAGGCACTGCCATTGTTGGCGCGGGCAACCTTGATTTTTCCCTGCGGTTTGATAGCCAGGACGAAATAGGAGATTTGGCCCGTGCATTTGATGGCATGACAGAAAAACTGAAGCTGACCACCGTCTCACGAGACGCGCTGGTGAATATCAATGAAGCGCTGCAGGCAGAAATTATAGAGCGTCAGCAAATTGAGAAAAAAGCGCAGGCACAACTTGCCCGATTGAATTTGTTGCATCAAATTACCCGTTCGATAGGGGAGCGCCAGGATTTACGCAGCATTTTTCAAGTCGTCATTCGCAGCCTTGAAGATCATCTTCCTGTCGATTTCAGTTGCGTCTGCCTGTATGATCAAAGTAAAAACCAGTTGCAGGTTACCAGCGTTGGCTTGCACAGCGAGTCATTGGCACAAAAATTGTCCATGACCAAAAATACTCTCGTATCGATTGATGAAAATGGCCTGTCCCGTTGTGTGAAGGGGCAACTGGTCTATGAAGCGGATATCCGTAACGTCGATTTTCCTTTCCCGCAAAGACTGGCCGCAGGTGGACTCAGTGCCCTGGTGATGGCGCCACTAAGAGCAGAAAGCACCGTATTTGGCGTGCTGGTTGTTGCCAAGCGTGAAGCCCATAGTTTTAATAGTGGTGAGTGCGAATTTTTAAGGCAGTTGAGTGAGCATGTGGCCTTGGCTGCCAATCAGGCACAACTTTATACTGCATTACAACAAGCTTATGATGACCTGCGCCAGACGCAGCAATCCATTATGCAGCAAGAACGTTTGCGTGCTCTTGGGCAGATGGCTAGCGGCATAGCCCATGACATCAATAATGCTATCTCCCCGGTTGCTCTTTACACTGAATCCTTGCTGGAAACAGAAAAAAACCTGAGTGTAAAAGGTAGAAATTATCTGGAGGTCATTTCGCGGGCAATCGACGATGTTGCTGCAACTGTTGCCAGGATGAGGGAGTTTTATCGTCAACGGGCGCCACAATTATCATTGTCACCTGTCAATGTGAACAGCCTGGTGCAACAAGTCCTGGACCTGACCCGTGCCAGATGGAGTGACATGCCACAACAACGCGGCATTGTCATCAATGTGCATACCGAGCTTGCACCAGATTTGCCGGATATCATGGGCGTGCATGGCGAAATACGGGAAGCGCTGACCAATCTGATTTTCAATGCTGTTGATGCGATGCCTGAAGGTGGGATACTCACTCTGCGTACCAGTATCGTGCAGGACTTGCTGGAATCAACCAAAGAAGTCATCTTGAAGCAGGTTCACATTGAAGTCAGTGATTCAGGTGTAGGCATGTCTGACGATACTAGACGTCGTTGCCTGGAGCCATTCTTTACCACCAAGGGTGAACGTGGAACCGGGCTAGGCTTGGCGATGGTGTACGGCATGATAGAAAGACACAGTGCCCATATTGACATACTGACGGAAGTTGGCATAGGCACCACCATGCGCATGAGTTTTCTGGTGCCTACGACTATCAGCCCGGTTGCCAGAACGCCTGCGCCGGAAGCAGTGCCCACGCATAGGCGCATACTGGTGGTTGATGATGACCCGATGGTATTAAAATCATTGCGTGACATACTGGAAATTGACGGTCACAGCGTGCTCGCGGCTGATGGTGGTCAGGCCGGGATAAATGCATTTACTGATGCCCACGAAAGAGGAGACACTTTCGCCGTTGTCATCACGGATCTTGGCATGCCATATATCGATGGCCGTAAACTGGCCAGCTCAATCAAGCAAGTATCACCCATGACCCCCATCATCATGTTGACAGGTTGGGGGCAGCGCCTGGTAGAAGATGGCGAATCCCCGTCGCATGTGGATTGCGTACTCAGCAAACCACCCAAACTGTCGGAGTTACGCGAGGCATTGAGGAAGATACTTTGATTTTTCTGCTGCCTTAAGTCAACCCCAAGCTCACCCAAACCAGACTGGCTCATCATCTGTTTTTCCACTGTCACATGCACGCAAAAATTGACAAATACATAAATTGTAATTTTGCAGCATCGGACATCAGCTTCTGAACTGCTAACTGGCAAATTCCACGCAATTCACCAAAGTTCGCACAAAATAGTGAACTTTCCCCGTGTTTTTCAGACTAAACTGTCGCGCCCTGGACTTGCTCCAAGGTACCAAGAGGGAATCACTCATAATTTTCACATCTTTTTATAACAATATGATGAAAAAAACACTCACCACACTGGCGGTCATGAGCCTATGCCAGATAGCTAGCGCAGATGAAGGCATGTGGATGCCTCAGCAGTTGCCACAGGTTGCCAACCAACTCAAAGCGGCTGGCTTGAAATTAAACCCTGCGAATTTAACCAAGTTGACAGAGTTCCCCATGGGCGCCATCGTCAGCCTGGGTGGTTGCTCGGCATCTTTCGTTTCTCCGCAAGGTTTGGTGGCAACCAACCATCACTGCGTCTATAACAGTGTTGCCCACAATTCAAAACCAGAGCGCAACTTGCTGGCAAATGGATTCCTGGCGAATAATCTGGAAGAAGAATTGCCTGCCTCTCCTGGCTCTCGTATTTTCGTGACGAAAGAAGTCAACAATGTCAGTAACAAGATCATCGACAAAAATACTGCCAAATTGAATGGCAAAGCGCGTGTCGATGCCATCGAAAAGAATTCCAAAGTCATCATCGCCGAATGCGAAAAAGACGCAGGCCATCGCTGCAATGTCTACCCTTACTACGGTGGCCTTGAGTATTACCTCATCAAGCAATTGGAAATTAAAGACGTACGCTTGGTTCACGCGCCACCTGAAGGTGTAGGCAAATTTGGCGGCGATACTGATAACTGGATGTGGCCACGTCACACTGGTGACTATGGTTTTTACCGTGCCTATGTCAGTAAAGACGGCAAATCTGCCGACTACAGCAAAGACAATGTACCTTACGTACCAAAACATTTCCTGAAACTGGCCAAAGACAATCTCAAGGAAGGCGACTTCATCATGGTGCTGGGTTACCCAGGCCGCACGAACCGTCATCGCCTGCCATCAGAAGTCGCTTATACATTTGACTGGGACTATCCTACATTCGTGAAGAGTAAAGGAGACATGCTGGCTATCATCGCCAAAGAAACCAGCAATAATCCGGATGCCAAACTGAAATACGCTGCAGAGGTCGCAAGCATCCACAACTACTACAAAAACCGTCAGGGTATGCTCGACAGCTACGCTGGCAGCGATATTCTGGCACGCAAAACCAAAGAACATGAAGAGCTGAAAGCCTGGATCAACAGCAATCCAGCACGCGCCAAAGAATTTGCCGGCGATATAGATCAAGTTGAAAAATTGATCGCAGAGCGCGATGCACTGGGGAAGCGCAATTTTTATCTGGGCAGTTCTTCTCCACGATTCCTCTCTACAGCGCGTACTTTGTACCGCTTGTCGAATGAATCAACAAAGGCGGATGCGGAACGCAAAGCAGGCTTCCAGGTACGCGACCTGCCTCGCTTCAAAGCTTCAGTAGATGCGGTCGAACGCAACTATGATGAAAAAGTCGATAAGGCTCTGGTGTTGTACAACCTGAGTAAATACGCCGCACAAGCCAAGGCTGACCGCAATGCCAATTTCGATGCCGCATTGGGCATCAAGGATGGCATGTCTGAAGCTGATTTGAAATCCCTGCTTGATACCTTGTATGCTGGAAGCAAGTTGGGTGACAAGACATCACGCAGCGCGTGGTTGACTGCAAAACCAGAAGACTTCAAAGCCAGCAATGACAGCTTTGTCAAAGCAGCCGTGGCGATGTATGAAGGCGGCTTGAAACGTGAAGCTGAGGATGAAGAATTGATGGGTAAAATCCAGCAAGCCTACGGCAATTACATGAAAGCGAAAATTGCCTACATGAAGAGCAAAGGGCAGGCAGTATATCCAGATGCAAACAGCACCTTGCGCGTTACCTTCGGCAAAGTGACTGGACGTGATCACGGTACTGCTGACGGCCTGGCATGGAGCGCCTTTACGACAGTCAATGGTATCCCGCCAAAAGCAACCGGCACTGGCGAATTCAATGCGCCAGCTGCGCAATTGGCTGCGATCAAGGCCAAAGATTTCGGCAAATATGTTGATCCGCAACTGAAGACAGTTCCGGTGAACTATCTGGCGACTTTGGATATCACGGGCGGTAATTCTGGGTCCGCTGCCCTTAATGCCAAAGGTGAATTCATCGGACTGGCATTTGACGGCACCCTGGATTCCATTATTTCCGACTGGGACTATAACAAGGCCAACTCCCGTTCCATACAGGTTGATCTGCGTTATATGTTATGGCAGATGAAGCATGTGGATAAGGCTGATCGTCTGTTGAAGGAAATGGGCGCAGAGTAATCAAGCAACTGCCTCAAAGTAAAAAGCCCTGCAAGTCACATTGCAGGGCTTTTTCTCATCTGAGCATTAAAGCTCGTATTTATTGCCTGCAGTGGAACGGATAGGATGCGTGTCATAGATCAAATCCAGATATTTGATTTTGTTGCTATCCGCATCAAACGTAAACAAGTCCATGACCTTAAAGCTAATTAAAGTTCCGTCACGAACTGTCCAGTCATATTGGAAATAGGCAGTCGCATGATGTTTCTTTGTTGTGCTGACAAAGATGTCGATAGGGGTAATGACATTGCGGCTTGAAGCTTCTGCCAGCCTGTCAAAGAAAGGGCTGACTGCCATTTCACCAAGAAACGGCGAAAGCACTTTCCCATCTTCTGCAAACAAGTTTTTGATGGTGTCATAGTCGGCATCACCAAGCGCCTTCATATAGGTTTGTAAAACAGAAATGTACTCTGACATTGATACTCTCCTTTGGAACGATATTTCACAAATGTGCGGCAGTAATTCGGACCGTCGCCAAGTCTCGTCAGACCGTATCTACGATCTTCATTGATGATAGTTCCTGTCTAAGCAAAAGCATCAACTCGCTTTGTTCAAACTGTTTTATCAGTAAAGGAACAGCAAATACAAACTCAGACTCATCGCGCTTGAGTACATATGCCAATTGCAGGCGGGACAGAGCATGACGCATGGTTTCTGGCTCTACAGTCAGACCATTGTAAGCAAACAGGGCAGCAAGTGCAGATAAACTCGTTTTGCCCTTGAGTGCCGTGTGGTAGACAACGATGCGGTCAAGGCGACAAGAGGCTTCATCGTTGCTTAATTTACCCCAGCCAGCCAATGCATCCTGCACAGCTTGCGAAGATAGCGCATGCGTGACATGGCGGACTTCTATGGCACGCTCTCCTGGCTGCAAAGCTTCCAGGCATTCCTGACAAAGAATGGCGAGCAAATTAGCGCGCTGACCACTGGCTTCCACCAGTTGATCTACTAACTGGTTGCTGGAAAACCCGAAGCGCAAGCGTGATAAAGGTACCGTGACCAATTCTTTGCAGGCATCTTGCTCCAATCCACCTATCGTCAATACCTCACCAAAATTGCGCAGTGGGGACTGATAATCAAGCACGGCAGTTGCATATAAATCCCAAAACCCCGCCAGCATGAACCAGCAACGGCCTTCATCACTCAAAGAGCGCAGGGCAGATAATTGCGGGTAATTATTGATAGACTCATCGCGGAAAAAGAGATCCGCTTCGTCGATCAACAAAAACAATCGCTTGCCTGCGAAATTGGCTTCAAGATGAGAAATAATATCTTCGATAGGCGTTGTTGCATCAAGGCCAAACTGAAGTGCCATGCGAGGAGCCAGACGATGATCGCGCAGAGAAATATAATGACAGACAATATGCGGATGTCCCTGCAGGCTACGCTGGACCGCTTTCAAGAGGCTGCTTTTGCCAAGCTGGCGACCGCCGACAACCAGATAATTAGTTGGATCACGACCGATGATGCGGGAAAGCAACTTTTCCCGCCCAAAAAATGCACTCGCACTGGTAACTGCCCCCCTGGTCTGGTAGGGCGATATGCGCGTTACACGTAATTGCTCAGCAAGAAGGCGCAACAAGACATCAGCAGGTTGCCTGGTAAGCATGTATTCAGTTTGACTCGCGCCGTCGAGCATGACAAACATATTGGCTTTATCTTCGCAGTACGCTTGCAGCGCAATGTGTTCAGTTTCACTTTCGGATCTGGCAAGTATCAGCATCACGTCGGAACCAATTTGCGTGGCTATCAATGCACCTATCAGCGCCTCATCGCTGACATCAACATAGGGGATAAATACCAGGCATCTATCCAGCGACACGGGCAGATTGCTGGCAAATTGCCACTCAAAAACCTGGCCAGGAAGTGACCATCCTGTACTGGCTTTGCTTTGTACTGACAGACGTGTAGCCAGGTATTCTTGCTGCTTATTCGCACCTTCGTTAACATAAGCAATAGCGCGCTGCCAGGCAACAGTGGAGATGCCTGCCGCTTGCAACGTCGCCTGTCTTCTGCCGGTAATGCCCAATAAACGATCGAGTTTGGGCAAGATGCGGTAGGGTGTGCGTCGCAGGCGATCAGGGCGCAATTGTGATGGCCCCAGTAAAGGGTGTCTTACAACAGCAAAAATACCAGCGGCTATGAAAATTAATGCGCAGACCAGGGGCAAGGTCTTTAGCCTGCTCAGAGTTACTGTCTCAGAAGTAGCACCTTCGCAATTCATTGGCATGAATTTGGCCGGCATGGGTGGGGTGCCGGCGCGACATTGCCATGAGTGGTTTGATGGAATGAACTCAAGTATCAATTGCGTCCCCGACAGGGAGCCTAACTGAGCATATTTTATAAAATTGATTTGCAATATATTTGGACGGGGCGAAGTCACAGCGAGATATGGCGTTATCGTCTGCGGTTCGAATTTTTTAATATCAGAAGGCCATTCATCGTTAATGTTACGCATCTCAGACAAAGCGAGGCGCCACTGATTTATATCACCCCAGATAGGGCCAACATTTTCAGCAGCAAGCACACCATCCCTTGTAAAGGGATTCAGCTTTGGTGCGAGAAGCGCAGTTCCAAGCAGTAATGTCAGCGTAATGATGAAAATGGTACGCAGCATTTTCTTTGGCAACTGCAACAAAAGATTTTCATGCATCATTCAAGCACCATCAAGCCAGCTTCACGGATAATGTCGCAACGCCAGCAAAGCCGGGCCTGATCACCTTGTCCACGGACGTGTATCAGGTTTCCCCAAAAAAGGCGACGCAAATCCTCATCCTGAAGATAGGGGCGAGCCCGCCCCAGATCATCGGTCTCCAGCAAGCTGCGCAGACGCAGCAGAGAAGCTGGATTTTGTGTTAGCGGCAAAAAGGTTTGCCACAAGCGGGCACTGTGAGTTAAAAAACTGCGTAGTGCTGCCGCATCGTTTTCTATCGAAGCCTGATGATCAACCAGCCATTGCATACCTTCTTCAAAGAGCGCCGGATGGCCGCCACACATGGATGCCAGTGCAGTCAGCCTGGAAGATGCGATGACATGGTCTGGCCAGCGTTGCTTGACGAGGTTATACAAATCTTCTGTGTCCGCATCTGGCCAATGGCTGACCTGAGCGATATGCAGTAACGAGAGATCGCCGCTACGGTATTTCAAGTCGGCCAGTGCCTCACCACCGCACAACAAAAGGTGCAGGCGACCACCATGCATTTCACTCAGGCTGCGCAAGATGCCTGCCAACGCTTCACGCAAGACTGGAGTGCCTTGTTCAAACCGGCTGACCAGGCAAAATACGCGTTCACCTGCTTGCAGTCTGTGTTCCAATGCCGCTTCAAATTCATAATCTGAACTGACATCCTCAAATCCACATTGGCGTCCTATCGCCGCAAAATATTCACTGCTGTCTGCACTGATGCTGTAAGGAGGCTGTATATGAAGTGTCGCTTTTTCACCGTATTGTACGCGTGCACGGGCCAGTAATTTTTCACGGAACGGAGGTTGTCCCCAGTGCGCTTGCGACAGTAACAGAGTGATAGGGTAGGGCGTAGATTGTGCCAATCGTACAAATAATTGATCCATGAATTCCGCAAACGGTGTTTCATTGATTTCTTCATTTTGTAATGGGAATTCAGGTGCAAGACCCGCAGCAGCAAAAAAAAGATTGGTTTCAGTTTCTGTCAGCCTGAGATAACGCGCACACGCATGCAAGCTGTCGCGCGACCTGGCACTGGGGAGCGAGGTCCCATTTCTCCAGTTATTGACTGACTCCCGGCTTAGTCCAATTTCTGCGGCAACTCCAGCCGCACTGGCACGTATCCTGCGCATGTATTGCGATAGCAGATGAGAGAAGGTGTCTGAAAACATGAATAGCCTGTCTTAATCAGCCAAATAAGGCTATTGATTTTGGGGCGCAAATATAAAATAGGCGCCAGTTTGCGAGGGCCATTTTATCAGCGTGCGGCTGGGGGGTAGATATTGATGCTGTCAGCCAGGGGCCGCATCAACTTGACATACTGTCAGCCGGGCATTCAGTTTTTTCGGAATGGTCTGGGATTGTAGATCGCAGCTTCGGCTTTATCTTGCGGTGTCTGCCCATGTTTTCTAGTTGCCTGCATCAACAGTATCAATAACATACACATGTTTAATGTCAGGCTGAGGACTAAAATTTCGTCTTTATAGATTTGCAAATAGAGCAATCAGGTGGTCAGTGATGTTGATGAGTTCATTCATAGGAAAGCGGTAATTTTATTTTTTGATGCAATATGGCTATAGTACTTCGATAGGGTGTTTGATTATTAATGCGTGCCCGTCAGATTTCTATTCGTCGCCTGCCTGCCAGGTTTGTGACAATGAATGATATTGCATATTTAGTATTATAAATGCCATTCAGATCAAATTAACAGACTCAAAATTAGTTGAATTGACACCGCGTAATGCTTTCCCAAGCACTGCTACTTAACTGATAATTTAGCAATAATTGAAAAGAAGTTGACACTTTCAAAAGGTAGCGCTACCATTTGCCTCATAATTGGTAGCGCTACCATTGATGGGCGACTACCTGACAATAAATGAACTCATGAGACCTGGGATTGGAATGCAAACTATGTGTGCGCACAAAGAAATCGCAGCCCATACATGTGCGACCATTCAGATCAGGTATGGTCTGCATCAGCAAGGAGTTGCCGTCGTTCTTGCACTATTGCTGTCGGCGTTTGCAGTTACCTTGGTCAGCGGGATGTTCTGGCCACAACATATCCAGCTCAGGTCGATTGAAAATCAACACGAACAACAACGGATGCGTTCGCTGCAAAGAGATGTGCTGGACAAGACCCGCCAGATATTAAGGCTGGATGCAATGGAAAATGATGGCATCACCAGCCTGGATGGAACGTGGGCTAAATCTGATGCTGCCATCAAGTTGGATGACTTATTACAGCAGGCAGAATCTAGCATTGCCGCACTGACTATCCGGGTCGTAGATGCTCAATCACGCTACAACCTTGTGAATCTGGCCACTGGCGGCAAGATCAATGAGGGCCAGGTGAGCAATTACCGACGCTTGCTTCAGGCATTGAAAATAGATAGCACTTTGGCAGAATTGACAGCAACTACTATCGCAAGCACTCAAATGACAGGAACAGCAGGTGAAAATATATTCGCCTTCGTTCACATTGATGATCTCGTCACCATCCGAGGATATACCGCTGAGATACTGGCCAGACTCAGGGAGTTTGTCGTGCTGTTACCCGAACCTACTGCCTTGAATGTCAATACAGCCTCGGTAGTGCTGCTATTCGCCGTTACCGGATCACGGCAAAACACCACGATGCTGGCACAAGCGCGGCAGCAGCAAACAATACGCAAGCGCGCCGAAATAACGCAACAATCACCACAATCAGACGAAGCATTGCTGATCAAGGACACGTTCCTCGATGTAAAAAGTGACTATTTCCTCGTGCAACAGCAGATCAGGCTGGGCCGCATGAGTTTGTCTTCAGAAGCCCTTATCAGGCGTAAGACGGGAGGGCGTTTTCCTGACACTCAGGGGCGAGACGAGGTTTTACCTACCGCTGTCATCTGGCTGCGCACGAGCTGAGGCGAATTGATGCCAACACTTACGGCCAGCCAGCTTTGCTCTGGTGCCAGCGGCGTACGCGGACCGCCGTCGACATTTGCCATGGAATACCCCATGCATCGAATTCAATCAACATTAAAAAATGGAGACAACAATGATTAAGGCAAGAAACTTGAATCCAGCAAAATTTAAACTGGTTATCGCTGGATTGCTGCTGGGACTTACCTTCTGCCATCTGGCGCAGGCAGCATCCGCCTCGGCTAACCCTGCCGACGCAAGCAACAAGCACATTTATGTAGATCAGCATGATCTTTCTACAAATCTTTGGGGTATCAGCGGTGCAGGCACGAACTGGTCTGAAACCATCTTCACCAATTCAACCAGTAGCATGGACGGGGCAGGTTATAAATGGACGGGATTTGGCGGTGATGCAAGTACTGTCAAGTCTTACCCCAGCATACGCCGGGGGGCCAGCAATAGCCAGAATAATCCGGCCGCGTCTGGCTTGCCCTATCAATTCGGCGACAATACAAAAAACGTCGATGTGTTATGGAGCTTTACGACTGCTGGCTACGATGGAACTGGCAATATTATTGGCACCTACAATCATGCCATCGATGTCTTCTTCCATTCATCCAACATCTGGAATACGAGCTACCTCAAAGGAGAAATCATGGTCATACCCGACTCCTCCGCTAACTCGCAGACCGCAGGCTGGGGTACCAAAGACGCCGCCAGTTTTGTGCTCGACGGCGAAACCTGGGATGTTTGGCAAGCGACCATGACTTCCAATGGCAATAGCTGGCCCGTCATGCAGTTCAGGAAACGCGTTAACGCACGCTACTTCAATAAAAACCTGAAATATTTTTTTGCTGAAGCAGTACGAAGGAGGGCCGATATCTTCAAGAGTACCTACTATGTGATGATGGTGGAGGCAGGAACTGAAGTGAAATCTGGTTCAGGGCATTTCTATAATAAAAATTATCAGGTGAGCGTGTACTGACAAAGCGCTGATAAAACATATCACCAGGCGTGAGGTTTCCCTAAAACCTCACCCTAAGTGCTTCATAACATATTTTGTTTACATGGCTCGAAGCGCTGCAACTACAGGACTCCACAGCCCTTGGTAACAACAAGCGTTGTTGAAAGCCATCATTTTTGTTTAGTAAACTAACTAAACTAAAAGTCGCAATCAGACATTGATTGACCGATTTTTCAAGACAAAGCTACCATCAGATACCGTTTCTACCGCAATTTCTTAAATTTGTTTAGCAGATCATGATGACTTTGTTTTTTCCTTTACTCGCATGGGCATAACCATACGTGATTTGGCCGAAGCCACTGGTTTTTCAGTGGGCACGATTTCCCGCGCGCTCAAAAACCAGACTGGTTTGACAGAAACCACGCGTACATTGGTTTTTAATGCTGCGCAAGAAATGGGTTACGACCTGTCAAAGTTAAAGCATGGGCGCATACGCCGCATCGCTTTTCTCTTGCATAGACAGCACAATAATTTGTCGAGCAGTCCATTTTATTCCATTGTTTTGCATGGAGCAGAAGCAGCCTGCAGACGAGCCGGCATTGCTTTGTCATTTGTCGCCGTTGGCCCAGCTGAGCCAGTGATGGAGCAAATCAGGGTACATCAGCCGGATGCTATCGTATGTGCGGGATTTTTCGAAACAGAATTATTGCAGGCGATACGCACTTCAGGAAAACCTATGGTACTGATTGATATGCACTTGCCAGGTTATACCTCGATTAATCCGAATCACCGCCTGGGCGGCTATCTGGCCACGCAGCATTTGATCAACACCGGGCGCAAACGGATAGCCATGCTAAGCGGCCCGCATGCGCACTACAGCATACAAGAGCGTGTTCATGGTTTTCGCAAGGCCTTGTTTGATGCAAAAATACTCGCCAATCCAGAATATGAAATTGCGATTCCACATCAGGTCGAGGAAGAAAAATTGGTCAGGCAGGCAGTAACGGATTTACTGTCCATGTCTGAGCCACCGGATGCTCTATTTTGCTACAACGACAATACGGCTCTGACTGCGATGACTACATGCCTCGATAAGGGATTGAAGGTGCCTGAAGACATCGCCATTGTTGGCTTTGACGATATACGGGCAGCAGCGAAAGCGCATCCACCTTTAAGTAGTATTGCCGTTGACAAGGAAGGACTAGGTGCAGAAGGCGTGGCGACTTTACTACGCAACGTACAACAAGAAAGCCTGGAGACAATACTTGCCGTGCAATTGATTGTGCGGGACAGTAGTGTAGAAGTCGCTTAAAGATTGAACATCGTCAGTCGAAGTCATCAACGCTATATCATTTCTGGAAAAACCATGCGTCGCTCTACCATTTTGTTTACTTCGATTACACTACTTTGTGTGCCTCAACTTTATGCAAAGGCAGCTACCGATCTTGTAGCAGAGGTCAATCCGTTGATAGGAACCACCAACCTGGGCAATACTTTTCCGGGAGCAGTCATGCCTTTTGGCATGTTCAGCTTCAGTCCTGAAACCAGCAAAGGCGAAAAAAATAAAGCAGCGGCTCCGGGTGGATATTTGTACGAGGCCAGGAAAATACGTGGCTTTAGCCTGACGCATTTGTCAGGCACCGGTTGTCGTGGTGCAAGTGGTGACATACCTTTTATGCCTGTCACGACAGAGCTCATCACTTCACCTTCGCTCGATAGCAAAGACGAGCAATATGCCAGCCGCTATTCCCATTTAAACGAAACAGTGCAAGCTGGTTATTACAAAGTGCGCATGGAAAATGGTGTGCAGGCTGAGCTGAGCGCCAGCCTGCGTGCAGGTATTGCGCGTTTTATCTACCCGTCACAGGGCAAGGCCGCCATTTTGATACGCAATTCTGATTCACAGTTAGGCAGTTTTGCGGCCAATTTAAAAATAGATGCAGAGAATAATACAGTCAGTGGTTCAGTCAGCAGCGGCAATTTTTGTGGATACCTGCACCCGGTAACGCGCAGGCCTTATTACACGATTCATTTCATAGCCCGTTTTAGCCAGAAATTTGCGGTAACCGCAACCTGGCAAAATGAGAAAATCATTCCCAATGGTCTAGCTGCAGAAGGTGCTACGGAGCTCGATGACAAAGGCTTCCCGCAACTTAACAAGGGCTCAGGTGCGTGGATAGATTTTGGAAAAGCCAGAAATGTTGAAGTGCGGATTGGTATTTCCTATGTCAGCGTTGCAAACGCTACAGAAAATCTAAATGCAGAAATATCTGCCGAAAAAACTCTGGAAGCAGTCGTAAAAGAAAGTCGCCAGGCATGGAATCAGCAACTGGCTAAAATTGATGTGACGGGTGGCGACAAAGACCAGCGCACGATTTTCTACACTGCCTTGTATCACTCCTTACTGCATCCTAATCTTTTTAGTGACATCAATGGTGAGTATGCAGGTTTTGATCAAAAGACACATAAGATAAAGGCTCCCCAATTGGCGCAATATGCCAATTTTTCAGGCTGGGATATTTACAGATCACAAGTGCAATTAATTGCTTTGATCGAACCAAAAATCGCCAGTGATATTGCGCAGTCTTTATTGAACCAGGCCCAGCAAAACAATGGCGTTTGGGATAGATGGACGCATAATAACGGTGCCACTGGCGTCATGAACGGTGATCCTGCTGCCGCTTCCGTCGCTAGCATGTACGCATTTGGGGCGCGTGATTTTGACGTGCCCGCAGCTTTTGCCTCGCTCACCAAAGCTGCACGCATCCCAACCACACTGGATTTATCCAAAGAGGGTTGCCCTGTTATGTGTGTAGGGCAAAGACCAGGCCTGGATCAATGGATAAAATATGGCTACATGCCGCAATCAGCGCCAGGCTGGGGCATGGTGTCAGATGCACTGGAATATGCCAGCGCCGACTTTGCCCTGGCGTCGTTCGCGGGAAAATTAGGGGATCAGACTGCCAAGAAAGAATTCCTGGCGCGTGCTCAAAACTGGAAAAATCACTTCAATCCCGCCACTGGCTATCTGCAAGAACGCAAACAGGATGGCCAGTTCGTCGCTGCGTTTGATGCTGCTTCCGACGAGGGCATGGTTGAGGGCAGTGGCGCACAGTATCTTTGGATGGTGCCATTCAATCCTGAAGGCTTGATCAAGACCTTGGGTGGCGTCGAAAAATCAACGCAAAGGTTGGATAAATTTTTCAAGAACGAACAAGGTGCATGGACACTGACTGTGTCTGGCCCACATCATTCGGAAATGGATAATGAACCCTCCATCGGCGCTGCCTGGTTATATTCTTATGCCGCACAACCCTGGAAAACCCAGGAGGTGGTGCGTGAAGTGTTGCAGCAGCTTTGGCACAATCGCCCGGATGGTATACCTGGCAACGATGATCTGGGTCAGATGTCAGCCTGGTATGTATGGGCAGCCATGGGCTTGTATCCACAATATCCAGGTCGCGCAGATTTGCTGGTTGCCAGCCCCACTTTCAAGAAGATCGTGGTTCAACGGTCACAAGGACCACTGAGCATCACAGCAGATCAAACAGGTTCGCAATTTAAATACGTGCAAAGTCTGACTTTAAACGGTAAAGCGTTGACGAAATCCTGGCTTGATGAAACTGCTTTGGAAGGCAAGCTGAACCTGGATTTTAAACTGGGCAAGCAAGCCAATAAAAAATGGGCTGTCAAGCCGGATGAGTTGCCGCCGTCATTTGAATAAATTTACTTCAGACAGTTACTGTCCTTCGTGGCTTTAAAAAATACAATTAAAGGTACATATGATGTTTCGTCTTTGCGGGCTCATTTTCCTGGGAGCATTCATCGCTGGCAGCGTCAATGCTGCACCAGCGCAAGCCAGTAGCTCACGTCCGGTTGATGCGGTCAATGTATTCATAGGCACTGGCGGCGATGGTCACACTTTTCCTGGCGCGACACGTCCTTTTGGCATGGTGCAATTAAGTCCGGATACACAGGTGAGACATTTCCGCCAAAGTTATCCTTGGGCGGCTGGCTATCGTTATGAAGATGATTCCATACTCGGCTTCTCGCATACGCATTTTTCTGGCACCGGACACTCTGATCTGGGTGACGTGTTATTAATGCCCTATAGCGGTGAAACCAAATTAGAGCCAGGTTATCCAGAACGTCCTTTCAGCGGCTATCGTTCACGTTTTAGTCACAAGGAAGAGCGTGCTGGGCCTGGCTATTATTCAGTCAAATTGCTGGATCATGAGATTGATGTTGAATTAACTGCGAGTGACAGGGTAGGCATGCACCGCTATCGTTTCGCCAAAGGTGAAGCAGCCAAATTGATCGTCGATTTGCGCAGCAGTATTTACGATTACAAAACAAAAAACCTTTGGTCCAGCATGCGCGTACGCAAGGACGGCATCATTACCGGCATGCGTGAAACCCGTGGCTGGGCGGCAGGCCGCCAGGTGTATTTTGCCATGCAATTTTCACGGCCATTATTGACGCGTGAAATCCATAACCGTGAAGATGCAGTCGAATACCGTGGTTTTGGCGGGCCGGGCAGTGGCCCCCAGGATAAAGCCAAAGTCGAAGGCAAGGCACTGGTTGCTGCGTTGGATTTTGGTGTGCCCGACGACCAGACCTTGATGGTCAAAGTGGCGATTTCGGCTGTCAGTGAGGATGGGGCGATTGCAAATCTGTCTGAAATTCAGGACTGGGATTTTGCTGCGCAACGCGCCAAATCGAAACAGGCTTGGGACGATGCCTTGTCAGCAGTCAGCATTGAAGCAAAACCCGAGATGCGCACCAAGGCTTACACCGCCTTATACCACAGCATGATGGGGCCCAGTTTATTTATGGATGTGGATGGTCGCTATCGTGGACCGGATAATCAGGTGCATCAGGCTGATGGCTTTCGTTTTTATTCCACCTTTTCTTTATGGGACACTTACCGTGCTCTGCATCCTTTATTAACCTTGATACAGCCAGCACAGCGCAATGCCGATTTTGTGCGGTCGCTGCTGGCATCGCAGCAGTATAGCCCCGAAGGGATATTGCCGGTGTGGCAATTCCACGGTCTGGAAACCTGGTGCATGATAGGTTATCACGCAGTGCCAGTCATAGTCGATGCCTACATGAAGGGTATCCCTGGTTTTGATGCAGATCGCGCTCTGAATGCAATGGTGGCCAGCGCTGAATATGGTCCGTATGGCGGTTTGAAGCATTATATGAAAATGGGCTATGTACCGACCGATTTGGAACCAGAAGCGGCATCCAAAACCGTAGAATATGCATTTGATGACTGGACAATTGCACGTATGGCCGAGAAGATGGGAAAGGCTGATATCGCAAAAAAATATTATGCTCGTGCCCAGAATTTCCGCAATGTGTTTGACACCAAGACTGGTTTTATTCGCGCGCGCAAATCGGATGGTGAATTCCGCGTGCCTTTTGATCCCACAGTGTCCAATTTTGGCAGTGATTATACCGAAGGTAGTGCATGGCAATATTCATGGTATATGCCGCATGATAATGCTGGCTTGATCAGCATGCTGGGAGGTGACGCTGCCACCATCTCAAAAATCGACCAGGTATTTGATGCAAAAGTTGATCCCAAAGTCTATGCGCACATGGAAGATATTTCTGGTCTGATCGGGCATTACGCTCATGGCAATGAGCCTTCGCATCATGTCGCTTATTTATATAATTATTTCGGCGCACCATGGAAAACCCAGCAACGCTTGCAGCAAATCATGCAAAGCCAGTATCAGGCCAAACCTGATGGTCTGTCGGGCAACGATGATCTGGGCCAGATGTCTGCCTGGTTTGTTTTCACGAGTCTTGGCTTTTACCCGGTTGCTCCCGGTAGTAATGAATATATACTTGGTCGTCCATTTCTTGATAAAACGACCCTGCAATTACCGAATGGCAAACAGTTCACCATACGCGCCCAGAATCTGAGTGATGCTCACCCGTATGTGGCAAGCGTCAGTTTGAATGGAAAAGTGCTGGATCAAAACTATCTGCGTCATGAACAAATCATGGCAGGTGGCGAGCTAGTGTTTGTCATGCAAGCTGAGCCAAACAAGAAGTGGGGTAATTCTAAGGATGTACGTCCCTATACACAAACGCCATATCAATGAGGCCGATGATGAATAAGTCAGCACACACGAATTGGGGGCAGTTTATACCGCTGGTAACGGTATTCTTCTTCTGGGGTTTTGTTGCGGCCAGCAATGATATTTTGATTCCGGTGTTCAAGGCGGCGTTTCATTTGTCGCAAACGCAGAGCCAGTTTGTATCGCTTGCGTTTTACGTTGCCTACACTGTTGGTTCCTTGCTTTACCTGCTGGTTTCGGCAATCCTCAAACAGGACCTGATACAGAAAATAGGCTACAAAAATGGATTGGCATTAGGGCTTTGTATATCTGCGCTTGGTACGTTGTTGTTTTATCCAGCAGCTAATTCAAGCTCGTTTGCATTAATGTTGTCAGGCTTGTTTATCGTGGGCCTGGGTTTTTCATTGCAGCAAACGGCAGCCAATCCATTAGCGATTACCTTGGGCTCGCGTGAAACCGGCTCGCAACGCCTGACGTTGGCTGGCGGGATCAATAATTTCGGTACCACCATAGGCCCACTAATAGTGAGCTTTGCGATATTTGGTACACCAGCGTCGAACAATACTATTGCCAGCATCGAAAGCGTCAAGATACCTTATCTGGTTTTGGGGCTGGTATTTTTCCTGGTCGCTGTTTTTCTCAAATTTTCATCTCTGCCTGACCGCCCAGCGCTGGAAGATGAGGCGCCGGACAACCAAGCACATGGCCCTAGCTCTGCATTGCAGTTCCCACAATTGATATTAGGCATGCTTGCGATCTTTGTTTATGTTGGTGTCGAGGTATCTACTGCCAGTAATTTACCTGCCTATATGGAATTGACGCAGGGTTATTTGACCAAGGATATTGCACCATTCATTTCGCTGTATTGGGGCAGTTTGATGATAGGGCGCTGGACAGGCGCGGTTGAGGCTTTTCAGTTGAGTAACGGTGCAGCCAAGCTGGCGAAATTCCTTGCCCCGTATCTGGCTTTCAGTGTGTTTCTTGCTGTGAATGCGATAGCACAACATGAGTTAAGCCGTTTTTATGTGTATGGTGCTGTTGTCCTGGTGTTGATTCTTGCTGACCTTGCCAGCAAGGGAAATCCCGCAAACATGTTGGGCATTTTTTCTATATTGGGTATTTCTGCGTTGATACTCGGTATGTGCAGCAGAGGCATGGTAAGTATCTATGCCTTCACCAGCATAGGTTTGTTTTGCAGCACTTTGTGGCCATGCATTTTCTCTTTGGCCATCAGTGGCCTAGGCAAGCACACAGGGCAGGGCAGCAATTTCCTGATCATGATGATCATGGGTGGCGGTGTTGTGAGCTGGTTCCAGGGTTTTGTTGCCGATAAAGTCGGTATACAAATGAGTTATATCGTTGGCGTAGCCTGCTTTTCGTATCTGGCTTTTTATTCCTGGAAGGTAAAGGCCATTTTGGCAAGACAAGGAATAGATTTACAGAGAAAAACAAGCGCCGCGCATTAATTACCCCAGCAACTACAGATCATGACAACGACTTTCCCAGACTTTCGTGCTGCCAGCACCATGACTGAGCACATAGCGCATACCATGCGTTTTTATCATCCACGCTGCATTGATATCAGCGGGGGCTTCTATCATTATTTTAAAGATGACGGCCAGGTTTATGATGCGACTACGCGTCATTTAGTCAGCAGCACCCGTTTTATCTTTGACTATGCGATGGCCTATCGGCAGTTTTCTGATCCGCTCTATCTGACCATGGTAAAGCATGGTGTCACATTCTTGCGCGAGGTACACCGTGATACCATCCATGGGGGCTATGCTTGGCAACTGAGCTGGGAAAACGGTAAGAAGCGCATCATCGACGACAATAATCATTGTTACGGCCTCGCCTTTGTTTTGCTCTCCTATTCCCATGCAGTGATGGCAGGTTTGGATGAGGCACGCGCTTATATCGATGAAACGGTAGCGCTTATGGAAGAAAAATTCTGGTTGCCAGAGTTTGAACTGTATGCGGACCAGGCCAGCGCGGACTGGACACACCTGGACAATTATCGCGGCCAGAATGCCAATATGCATAGCTGCGAAGCGATGCTGGCAGCCTACCAGGCGACTGGTGAACTCAAGCACCTGCACCGTGCCGAAGTGATAGCCAAATCCATCGCCCAGCGGCAAGCCTCTCAAGCCGGCGGTATGATATGGGAACATTACGATAATGCCTGGCAGATAGACTGGAAATACAATTTTGAGGACAAGGCAAATCTATTCCGTCCCTGGGGGTTTCAACCAGGGCATTTTACTGAATGGTCCAAACTTTTAGTACTGCTGGATGCAGAGACTACAAACTTGCAAGGCGATTCAACATGGATTTTACCAACAGCCGAACGCCTGTTTGACATAGCACTGGATCTCGCCTGGGATCAGGAGCGTGGTGGCATCTGCTATGGCTTTGCTCCCGACCACAATATTTGCGATGGCGATAAATACTTTTGGGTGCAGGCTGAATCAATCGCCGCCGCAGCATGCCTGGCACAGCGTACAGGTAAAAAAAAATACTGGGACTGGTACGACAAAATCTGGCAATACAGCTGGACGCATTTTGTTGATCACAAGTACGGTGCCTGGTATCGCATATTGGATCAAAGCAATCATAAGATCAGCGATGAAAAAAGCCCGGCAGGAAAGACTGATTACCACACCATGGGCGCATGTTATGAAGTATTGAATGTATTAAAACTGGATAAGCAAGATGCCTGACTTTCCTCAATTCATCTGTGCTGGTGAAGCCTTGACCGACATGTTGCGCACTGGCCCGGATGCCTGGAAAAGCCTGGTCGGTGGTTCGACCTGGAATGTCGCCCGTGATCTGGCAAAACTAGGCTTGCGCACAGGTTTTGCCGGAGCTATCAGTGAAGATGTGTTTGGTGATGCACTGTATGCAGCCAATGAACAGGCCGGCCTGGATATGCGCCTGCTGCAACGTTTCCACAAATCGCCCCTGCTTGCGATTGTCGCCGAAATTGCACCGCCTAAGTACTTTTTCATCGGCGAAGACAGTGCCGATCTATATTTTTCACCTGATGATTTACCGGATGGATGGAATCGCGATTTGCAATGGGTGCATTTTGGCGGTATCAGCCTGGCGCGCGAGCCACTGGCAACAACATTGATTTCATTGGCAAGGCAATGCAAAAAGGATGGGGTAAAGATTAGTTACGACCCCAATTTTCGTCATCTTATGGACGACAGATACGACGCTACTTTGCGCACGATGACGCAATTGGCTGACGTAATAAAAATATCTGACGATGATTTACGTGGGCTTTTTCGCCATGAAAATGCCGAACTGGCCTTGGCACAATTGCGTGAATTCAATCCTGAAGCGATCTATTTGTATACGCGCGGTGCAGCTGGTGCCTCTTTGCATCTTGGTGATCAGACCTGGCAAGCATTGTCACCTCAGATCAATGTTATCGACACGATAGGGGCTGGCGACGCCAGTATCGCAGGCTTGCTATATAGCCTGCACAAGACACCAGAAAAAAACTGGCAAGAACACCTGGATTTTTCTGTCGCCAGTGGTGCTGCTGCGTGCTTGGCTGCTGGGGCGCAAGCGCCTGGTCTTGCGCAAGTGTCCGCCTTGTACGAAAAAATAAAGAAGAATTAATCCGGAGAATTTTCTATGTTGAAGACCCTACACATACTTTGTACATTACTCTTTTTTACGCTTGGCAGCACGTTGGTCCATGCAGAAAACAGCATGAGTGAAGCGCAATCGCAGCGCATGGCCAACAAGGTAAAACATGAAACCCAACATGCCTGGCAAGCATATAAGCAATTTGCCTGGGGTCATGACGCAGTAAAACCATTGAGCCGCACGCCACATGACTGGTATGGCACTTCGCTGTTAATGACACCGGTGGATGCCTTGGATACTTTCCTGATCATGGGCTTGAAAAAAGAAGCAAAAGAAGCGCAAGACCTGATCGTCTCCAAGCTCAATTTTGACCAGGATATCTATGTTCAGAATTTTGAAATCACGATTCGCCTGCTGGGTGGCCTGCTATCCGCTTACCAAATAACAAAAGACCAGCGTCTGCTGAATCTCGCTGAAGATCTGGGACAGCGATTATTGCCGGTATTTGAAACACCTACAGGCTTGCCCTATACCCATGTGAATCTCAAGACCGGACAAGTGCGTGGCAATGTCAGCAACCCCGCAGAGACAGGTACGCTGCTACTGGAGTTTGGCATGCTGAGCAAACTTAGCAACAAGCCTATCTATTTCCAAAAAGCGAAGAAGGCATTGGTAGCAACCTATGAGCGCCGCTCATCCATCGGCCTGGTTGGAGCGCGCATCAATGTAGAAACAGGGGAATGGGCTGACCAGAATTCTCACATCGGTGGCGGCATTGACTCTTACTACGAGTATATCTATAAATGCTGGCGCTTGTTTCGCGATGCTGATTGCAAAGCCATGTGGGATACCAGTATAGACAGCGTTAACCGCTATCTTGGGGACGAAGTCGATAGTGGATACTGGTATGGGCGTGCAAATATGCAAAGCGGAGCGCGCACTGCAAGCCGTTATGGCGCACTTGATGCGTTCATGCCCGCGCTGTTGGTGTTGAGTGGCGACGTAGAACGCGCCAGGCGATTGCAGGATTCTGGCTTGAAAATGTGGCGACTGCATGGCATAGAGCCAGAGGCGCTCGATTATAAGACCATGACCGTTACTTCTGCCAGTTATCATTTGCGGCCAGAAATTATTGAGTCAGCTTATTACCTGTATCGCACTACTGGTGACGCAAAATACCGCCTCATGGGTAAGGAGTTTTTTCAAGACTTCGTGAAATATTGCCGCAGCGAGTCTGGTTATGCAGCCTTGAAAGATGTGCGTAGCAAAGAAAAAGACGATTCCATGGAAAGCTTCTTGTTTGCCGAAACCTTCAAATATTATTACCTTTTGTTTGCGCCAAAATCTACGTTGGATTTCGATAAAGTCACTTTCAATACTGAGGCACATCCATTGCAGGTAAAGTAATTTTTGTTCCTCTGTGAAATAAAAATATAAACTCTCAATAAGTTCAATCTCATTAACTTGGATTTCAGTTCAATTCTTATTCTTTTCACTCAATTCTGATTATCTAAAGCTGCAGTCGAGAGAGAAGTAAATTTACATTAAAATATAAAAATACAAACATGTTACTTGCAAATATTAATGAGAATCATTATTATTTGTTTATTGCGTTTGTTTACTCCATGCTCATCAAGCATGCTTAAGTGCGCACCCTAAAGACATGTTTAAATGGTCAAAATAGAAAAGAAAATGAGACTCAACTCGATGAATTCGAGAGAAATACCGGATCTTGCCGAGCATTTGCGGCGCGCAGGATTGCGGCCAACTGTTGGCCGCGTAGGAATGTTGGCGGCAATTATTCAAATTGGCGAAGGTTACCATTATCCAGAAGATATTTTGAGGGAACTGTTAAGGCAGGGTAGGTTAGGTAGTATCACAACGATTTATCGGGTACTCGCTGATTTGACGTCGATCAATTTTTTGCAGCGCTCTTTTGATGTGGAAGGTAAAGCGAAATACCGATTAGCTGATGCAAGTATCGCCGCCGAAGAGATATGCCTGGTCTGTGAGCGGTCAGGACGCAGTATTACTGTCCATGAAAGTGAACTCAGAAAAAAATTAGATCAGCTTGCGCATCAGCACGGCATGGAAACATCATCGTCACCCTTACTGATACGAGTGAACACAGTAACAAAAATTGAAAATTCCGAGCGTAATTAAGGGTATGCCAAGTCATGTCAGCAACGGTTATATTAGTTCTACCGCTGATACTTGCGTCATCACGCCAACGAATTTGAGTGCGTCCGGCGTAATATCCTTCCTCAATTTCATAAGGTCAGGAATAGTCTTATATCTGAAAACAGGGTATCCCGCGCTGCATCCTCTTTTTCTCGTCCATTGTGGCTAGAATCGTCATAGTCGACAATAGCAATTGCACCAAATGCCTTAGTACAGATAACGAAATCTGCCTATTTCCCGCAGTATCTGTTCCTGACAGTCTGATCATTCGTCTCAAGGCAGGCACTGAATGACACCTGTGCCAGCACCACATGCTCAGGAAAAGCTGTTACCAACTGCCATACATAGGCTGCTCCCGCATGGAGAGCACCGGCCTTTTTTCTTGTTGATATTCCGACAGCGCGCATTGATGCAAAAACTTCTGCCGTTCTGTACTTGTCTGGATATTTTCTTTGTTGAAGTATTTGCCAGTAAGTAACGGCCATCGCCACAAATAGCAGCCCGATGATCATGATCATTACCGCGTTGAAAAGTGACAAGGGTAGTGCTTCCAGGATTTGTTTGCTTGTGCCCAGCATAATGCGAATTAAATATTTGGCAATATTTAATTATAAACAATTAGCTTGCTGTGAGACGTGATTTTGATCCTGATACATTGTCGTGCAGTGATAGGCTTGATTCAATTCTATGTTGCGAGAATGGATCAACCGCATCTATATAGCGCATCGCGCTTTGTACGCTTTTCCAGCCCACGTACTCCATCAGCGTTTTTAAATCCCAGCCACTGCTGCTCGCCCAATTCGCAAATCCACGCCTGAGCGAGTGTGCCGAGTAATCATCTGCATTAATTACGCCTGCATCTTTGAAGATGGTGCGGAGCAGGGGGATCAGGCTATCCATATGCAGGCCATCATCCCCAATATGTCCCCAGCGATTGACCGACCTGAATACTGGTCCGGACATAAGACCCGTCAATTCCTTCCATGCGGTATAAGCGGCAACTGGGCAGAGCTGCTTTAGCGCTGGTGCTTTAAAAGTGCTTCCTTTATTTTGACGGTCACTTTTTGTATGCGGCAAGAACAAACTCATGCCTTGGCCTGGAACGATTTCTATGTATTCAATCCGCAGCCGTGTCAGTTCATCACCACGAAAACCTCTCCAAAAACCAAGCAGCAATAAAGCACGATTCCTGGTGTGCCTTAATTCTGCAGAACGGTCTCCTGATACGTTCGCAGCGGCGATTGAATTCTTCAACCAACGATCAACCAAAGAAAGTTGCTCAAGCTGGAATGGCTTGGCTTGTTTTTCCTGAGCAGGATGCTCTCGTTGTATGCCGCGAAGTATTTTTTTGATGAGCGGTGCTTTGGTTGGATCAGTGAAGCCCTGGTCTATATGCCACTGCGCTAATGCAGCAAGCCGCTGACGCAGCGTATTCATCGCCAGCGTTTCTGCATGATCAGCCAGGTATTGAGCAATGTTCTCGCTGGTTGCGGGCAAAAATCCACCCCATTCGATTTCGTAATGCCTGACAGCTGCCTGATAAGCGACGCGGGTATTGTCACGAGTGCCAGCATGTAAGTAATGATCGATTTTGTTCATGGGCTATTGATGCCGTTTTTGCCATTGTCCGTTGAGACTGGATATGCATGGATTATTGGAACAATTTTATCGGATTTTCATCTTAACACCGGATAATATTAATTTATCCGGCACTATATTAATTATTTAAATCCTTGAATTAATATTATATTTAGTATGTAATTACATGGTACGTAATATATTATGATATTTTAAAAGATAAGTCATGGCCAGAACAGGTTTATATAAATCCGAAGTTGAAAAAGCGCGCAATACCTTGATAGCGCAGGGTCGCCACCCTTCAGTTGATGCTGTAAGAGTCGTTCTGGGCAACACTGGCTCCAAGACAACCATTCACAAATACCTCAAAGAGCTGGAAGAAGAGGGAGGCAGTAGTTCCGACAATAAAGCCTCCATTAGCGAAGCCTTGCAAAACCTGGTGGTCCAAATAGCAGATAGATTAGAGGCTGACGCAAAAAAGCGTATTGCTGATATAGAGTCGCAATACAGTGAAAAAGAATGTTTACACGTAGCAGAAATCGAAGAACTCACAGCCAAAAATGCACAGACAAAAGAAAAACTCGACCTGACTATTGCTGCCATCAAACAAGAGCTAGCGTCGCATGAGCAAACAAAAGAAGCTTTGCAAACAGAGTCCATGGCTCACCATACTCTGGCCCAGCAAGTCTTTGACCTGCGAGAGCGTCTGGCTGAAAATGAGGTTCACCGGCAGTCACTGGAAGAAAAACATCAACATGCCCGTGATGCGCTTGAACACTATCGCGCATCAGTGAAAGAGCAACGTGATCAGGATATCCGGCGCCATGAGCAGCAAGTGCAGCAATTGCAGGCAGAACAGCGTCAGTTGCAACAAGGCTTGATTAATAAACAGAATGAAATAACACGGCTCAACCAGGATAGTGCCCGCTGGGTGGCAGAAATAGCGCAAGCACAAAAAACCATCTATGAAGAGCAAACCAGTTACCGCAAATTAAATGGCCAGGTAGAAGCATTACGTGCGATCGAGCAGCGTGCTAAATTGCTTGATTCTCAACTGACTGAAAAGAACGTTTTGATTGACGAATTAAAATCCAGTTTGGTCGCAATATCTTCCCAAGAGAGGGAGAATGCACATCAGCACCAACAGCAACTGCGTCAGACAGAATTGGAACTGACTCGCGCCAGGGCTAAAGTCGATGTGCAGGAGATGATGATGGCCGAGCTAAAAAACTTGTTGCTAGAGAGAATCATTCCGGAGAAGAAAGAGCCTCAGGCAGACAAGTAAAGAAAATGCTGCCGACCTCCCAAGAATTACGCTGATAAACTTAAGGAAACGCTGATTAAGTCCGGTTCACTGTTCGTAAGTCATTGATTTTTTTGATAATTAATTTTGCGGTTTTAGACTTAATCAGAGTTCCTCTCTTTACAGAGAAGATATACAAGGCGATTTCAGGCAATAGTGCCATGCGCAGCAACATTACAATTATTTGAGGCTGGCAAGTTCTTTACCTGCGTCTATGATCAGATTGTCAAGCGTAGGGATCTCTTGCTACATTGCCCAGCAAAATCCGCAAAACGCTACCCAACGCTATTTGAGCTCTGCAGTTTTCAGATTCAACGAATCACAGAGAAAAAAACAGTGGCATATCAGTGACATCAATAGAACACATCATCTTTTTCAGTAAGCCACCGTACAATTAAGACCGTTTCTCATGTTTATGCTTGTATTAACGATACAATATAAAATTAGGCGAATGAAAATGGCAGAATCCGGAATTGCCAATTTGACGCATCGTTGAAGCACCAAATTCTATGATTTACTAGTTGTAAGCAGATAAGCTTGATGCGCGCTAGCTAACAAAGTTTGTCACCGTGGAAATAGCCGATGTCCAGCCGAAATTTACTCGAAGATAAAAAACTCATAGATCTCCAACGCTTCCAGTTGCTGATTGATGCAATTACTGACTACGCGATCTACATGCTGGACATTGATGGTCGAGTAGTAAGTTGGAACGCAGGCGCGCAAAAATTCAAGGGCTATAACTCCGAAGAAATCATTGGTCAGCATTTTTCCCGGTTTCATACAGCAGTCGACCAGGCTGCCGGTCTTCCCAGTCGCTCACTTCAGATTGCAGAGACTGAGGGGCGTTACGAGACTGAGGGTTGGCGCGTGCGCAAAGATGGGTCTTATTTCTGGGCAAGCGTGATCATAGACGCTATCCGGGAAAATGGTCGATTGCTTGGCTTTGCAAAAATTACCCGTGACATCACTGACCGCAGGACAGCGGAAGAAGCGCTGCGTCAAAGTGAGCAGCAATTTAGCCTACTAGTACAAGGCGTGACTGATTATGCCATCTACATGCTGGACAAAGACGGCTATATCAGTAACTGGAATGCTGGTGCCCAACATATCAAGCGATATCGACAGGAAGAGGTTATCGGCACACATTTTTCCCGTTTCTATACACAAGAAGATCAGCATAGCGGGGTACCACAGCGCGCGCTATTGACCGCCAGGACCGAAGGTCGTTTTGAACAGGAAGGCTGGCGCGTGAGAAAGGATGGAAGTAAATTCCGGGCTCATGTCGTGATTGACCCTATTTACAATGCCTTCAATGAATTTGTCGGTTATGCCAAAGTTACCAGGGATATTACTGAAAAGTATGAAACTGCCATCGCGCTGAAAAAAACCGAGCAAGCATTGCAGCAGGCGCAGAAAATGGAAACGATCGGTAAATTGACTGGCGGCATAGCCCATGATTTCAATAACCTGCTGCAAATCATTTCAGGCAATCTTCAACTATTGTCTGCTGAGATTGCAGGTAACCAGCATGCAGAAAGACGAGTTACCAATGCATTGGCGGGTGTACGGCGCGGTGCCAAGTTGGCCAGTTATTTATTGTCTTTTGGACGACGGCAGGCGCTTGATCCCAAGGTCGTCAATATTGGTCGTTTTGTGCTTGATATGGAAGATATGTTGCAACGCAGCCTGGGTGAAACTATCGAAGTCGAAACAATTCTGGCTGATGATCTGTGGAATACCTTTGTCGATGTTGCGCAAGTCGAAAATGCTTTGCTTAACCTTGCTGTCAATGCGCGCGATGCCATGGACTCCGTCGGCAAGCTCACCATAGAAATTAATAACGTTGTCCTGGATGAAAATTATGCACGCACTCACGTAGAAGTCAGCGCTGGTGAATATGTGATGCTGGCAGTGTCCGATGTTGGTTCAGGTATGGCACCAGAAGTCGTGGCCCAGGCGTTTGAGCCCTTTTTCTCGACTAAAGCTGAGGGCAAAGGAACAGGACTGGGATTATCCATGGTGTATGGCTTTGTCAAGCAGTCAGGGGGACATATCAATATTTATAGTGAACTTGGTTACGGAACTACCGTCAAAGTCTACCTTCCACGCTCGACAGAACAGGAAAGCCGTTTTGCGATGCAAACGACTGAGCAAATTGTTGGCGGGACTGAAACTATTCTGGTCGCAGAAGATGATGATCAAGTTAGAGCTACTGCAATCGAGATATTGACTGGCTTGGGGTATGCCGTATTACATGCAGCAGATGCAGAGAGTGCACTGGCTATTATTGAAAACGGTGCCAAAGTTGATTTGTTGTTTACAGATGTCGTCATGCCCGGACCATTGCGCAGTCCTGAACTGGCACGCAAAGCACGCGAGCTTTTGCCAGATATGGCTGTTTTATTTACGTCAGGCTATACGCAGAACGCTATCGTGCACGGTGGGCGGCTTGATGCGGGTGTGGAGTTGTTGAATAAACCATACAGCCGGGAAGCACTGGCACTCAGGATCAGAACTGTGATCGCAAATAGCGTCAATAAGCATCAATAATTCCCTTCAGCAGATGGCGTAAAACAAGCTAAGGGTCTAGAAACCTCTTGGAAGTTATATTTTCCTGCTAGGAAACATGGCTTGTTATAGCGAGATCAATTCTACGCAAAAACTGCTCTTTTGCCGCACTTATTTCTATGTATGACATCGACGGCAACCTGTTGATCAATTGATTAACTTCATCTTTAAAGTCAGCGCCGCTGACGTGCTTGTATTGGAGAGATTTTCGGTGACTTTTTTTGTCATGATTATTCCTGTCTATCAATACCAACCTGGTAACTGACAGTCCGCTCAAGCCACAGGCGATCAACCAAAACAAGTGCTGTAGACTCATACATGTGCCTATCTTTCTACGCACTTGTTTATTGTGCCGCCTTAAGTGGCTAGTGCTGGATGCATGACGGCAATAGTCAGGCTGATAGCCATTCCCAGATTTTCAATTATGTTCAGCTTTTAGCTGGAAAAATACATGGTTCGCAAATTCCTGCGATGTTCTTCCAGTTTTTTCATATGGATATGCTGTGTTGTAGAAGTCAAGTTTTTCGATTTCTTGTTACTACCCATATCTGACACCGTCACAACTGAAGTGACCAACTGCTCATTCAGTGCAGAAATGTTTTGATTTTTAGTTGAAAAATTGAAACCGAAAAAATTTCTCATGATGACTCCTCTGAAAGATGGGGGGCTAAGTAATATTGCGTCAAATGATAGTAAAGAACGAGAACCAGAGGTACCGCAGCAACGACAATATTGCGAAAGAGATGTCATCATAAATAGAATCGCGCCTGCAAAGAACAGGACAACAGCGACCCGTTTTGTAGGAGTCATCCTACTGCCCCCCTCATATGCAATTTGCGCAGCAGATTATGCATATTCCATATGTTTTTCCTGCATAAAAAATATTTTGATACCTCTCTAATTAATTTCAGCTCTGTATTGAAGTTGATAGAAATATGCTGCATTTCTGCTATGAAATACATTGTCGCTTCTCTATTTTGAATTTGTAAAAATAGTAATTTATTTATTAGTTATTTTCCTAACTTTTGGTATCTGACCATCTCTTCATGTTGGTTACCGCACAGATGCAATGGATGAATTTTCTTAATCTATCGCTACTTGTCCGCTTGGACTTAAACAGGAGAAATGAATGGGACGAATACTCAATACAATTGGCGTTACTTCATTGCTGGCTCTGGCTGGTTTGCCAGGCACTGGATTTGCAGCTGACCCTGTACCAGTTGTTACACAAGGTAAAGCCGCATCAAATGTGGATAACACAGAGATCAATAATCGCGACAAAAATGCCGCGAATAAAACGCCGGAAGATCAGTTCAATACACAAGAAGATCGCCAGGTGCTCGCAGCCGTCAGGCGCTCAGTCGTTGCAGACAAATCACTCTCAGTCCTGGCACACAACGTCAAGATTATGGTGAACGCAGGCGCGGTTACTTTACGCGGACCAGTCAAGACAGCAGACGAAAAAGTGAGAGTTGAAAAAATTGCCCAGGCTGTTAAGGGCGTCACTTCCATCAATAATTCGCTGGATGTGAAAACCAATTAAGCGGAAAAACAGACAAGCGAGTAGTGATGTTAGCAAGTCTGTCAGTTATCTATATCAGCACAAAAAAGTAGGAAACAAAGCAGGAAACTAATTACATACGCAATTTACACCACCTAAGGAGTTCATATGACAACCGCAATTTACTGTATCGCAACAAACCGCGTCCAAGCTGAAAACATCGTCGATAATCTGAAACTTGCAGGATTTCCAAGTGGCGATATCTCTGTCCTTTTCCCTGATCAGACTGGTACCCGGGATTTTGCGCATGAGCAAAATACCAAATTGCCTGAAGGCGCTGCCACAGGTGGCGTTGCTGGTATGGGCGTAGGTGCCATACTGGGCTGGTTGACAGGCATTGGTACGCTGGCGATCCCAGGCGTTGGTCCTTTCATTGCTGCCGGCCCTATCATGGCTGCATTAAGCGGTGCTGCGCTGGTTGGTGCTGCAGGCGGCATTATTGGTGCCCTGGTCGGCTTGGGTATTCCTGAATATGAGGCAAAACTGTATGACGGTAAAATCCGCGGCGGTAACATTTTGATCTCGGTGCATACTGATAATTCTGATCAAGCCTCCAGTGCGAAAGAAATTTACAAAAAAGCCGGCGCAGAAGATATCAACTCGACATCCGAGGCCAGCGTGTCTTAACTTTTTGTCATAGCAAGACAATATGGCAATGTAAAAAATGGGCTGCTCATTTGTATGGAGCAGCCCGTTTTTTATTTTTATTCAAATTATTTTTTGTAGATCGCCTACCATGCCTAAAACCAAGACAGCCGCAGCCAAAGCAGAAATAAAAGAAACAAAAAACCTGACTTCCACCTCCATCGGTAATGGAGGGGAACTGCATCAAATTGCAGGAAAAACACATCCGCAATTGACGACAAATCAGGGTGTCGTCATTGCAGATGATCAAAATTCTTTGAAAGCCAGCGTCAAAGGTCCGACCTTGCTGGAAGACTTTATCCTCAGGGAAAAAATTACCCATTTTGATCATGAGCGCATTCCTGAGCGTATTGTTCATGCCCGCGGGACGGCTGCACATGGCTATTTTGAGCTGACACATTCGTTAGAAAAATATACTACCGCTAAAATCCTGACCGAGGTGGGGCATCAAACTCCGGTGTTTACCCGCATTTCCACAGTTGCTGGTGGTTCTGGTTCTGTGGACACGCCAAGAGATGTACGCGGTTTCGCCGTCAAGTTCTATACATCAGAAGGCAATTGGGATCTGGTGGGTAATAATGTACCTGTGTTCTTTATCCAGGATGCCATTAAATTCCCAGATCTTATTCATGCCGTGAAAATGGAACCTGACCGTGGCTTCCCTCAGGCTGCGACGGCACATGACACATTCTGGGATTTTATTTCCCTCACGCCAGAAGCCATGCACATGGTGATGTGGATCATGTCCGATCGTACACTGCCAAGATCTTTACGCATGATAGAAGGTTTTGGTGTACATACTTTTCGCTTGATTAACAAGAGCGGCGAATCGACTTTTGTAAAATTCCACTGGCGCCCAAAAGCCGGCTTGCAATCCACGGTTTGGGATGAAACAGTTAAAATTGCAGGTGCCGATCCTGACTTTCATAGACGTGATTTTTTTGAAGCTATCACTGCCGGTGATTTCCCCGAGTGGGAATTGGCAGTACAGTTATTTACGCAGGAAGAAGCAGATCAATTCCCGTTTGATCATCTTGACGCGACCAAACTCATCCCGGAAGAACTGGTGCCCTTGACAGTAATAGGGCGCATGGTGCTCGACAGATGGCCAGATAACTTCTTTGCCGAGACTGAGCAAGTGGCATTTTGCCCATCGCATATAGTTCCCGGCATCGATTTTTCGAATGATCCCTTATTGCACGGGCGTTTATTTTCTTATCTGGACACGCAATTGTCCAGGCTGGGTTCTGCTAATTTCCATCAGATTCCCGTCAATGCACCAAAGTGCCCATTCGCCAATCACCAGCGTGATGGACATATGCAAATGGGGCGCCCCACTGGCAGGGTAGCCTATGAGCCAAATTCACTGGCAAAGGATGCGCCACGCGAGCAACCTGCAACAGGTTTTACAAGCATGGCAGAACCTGTGGCTGGTGATAAAGGCCGTATCCGCCCTGAAAGCTTCGCCGATCATTACAGTCAGGCACGTCAATTTTATGCCAGTCAGAATGCAATTGAACAAGCGCATATAGTTTCAGCACTGGTCTTTGAATTATCAAAAGTCGAGCACCCGCATATACCTGCAGCCATGGTGGGCCATATGCGGCATATCAATGAAGACCTCGCGCAGCGCGTTGCTGCCGGACTGGGCCTAAGAGATTTGCCAGCCGCGCCGGCTACTCAGGTAGAGATACAAGACTTGCCTGCGTCCCCAGCTTTGGGGTTGATAGACAAAATGAAGGATACTCTGGCGGGTCGTGTAGTTGGTATCCTCATCGCTGACGGTTCAGATGCCAGGATTCTGGACAAAGTCAAAGCGGCTGTTGAAGCGGCAGAGGGCAAGTACAAACTGGTTGCTCCGCGCATCAATGGCATACTTTTATCAGATGGCAAAGAAGCCAAGGTGGATGGCCAACTGGCAGGCAGCCCTTCAGTCATCTTTGATGCTGTCGCTATTATTTTGTCTGATGCGTCGGCAAAAAAACTGGAACGGGATATGGCAGCGAAAGGCTTTGTCAGTGACGCCTTCAGTCACTTGAAAGCAATAGCCTATGATGCGGGCGGCGAAGTGTTGTTGACTGCGGCAGGTATTGATAAAGATGATGCTGTCATATCGACAGATCAATTGAAAAACTTCATCGCTGCCGCAAAAACACGCTTATGGGCTCGTGAAAAATTTGTGCGGACACCGCTATAAGCGGCCTTGACGGCAAAGGCACTTGTGAACAAGAAAAAGCCTGATGCATAGTGACAGCATCAGGCTTTTTTTTATTTTCATTTTTATCGGATTACGCTTGATTCTGATTTACTTGCGACAAAAAGAAACGCAGCATTTCCCGGCTGGCATCTGGCCCTGCTGCATCGGTGAAACTACCTTGACTGTTACCGCCAGACCAGGTGTGGCCAGCGCCATGGATGACCCATTGTTCGGCAGGGGCAGTCTTTGCGCCAGCTTGTTGTGAAGAAGCATTTTCAGCGTAGCGCGTGCGCGTATAACGCCGGCCAAGTTTGCCGCTGCCGTCTTCTTTTTGGGCTTTCAATGCGCTTGACTGCTTGCTTCCCAGGTATCGCGCCATGATGCGGTCAGCATTCTTGCTATGGACAGTATGATCCTGATCGCCATGAAAGACGATGATAGGCACGGCGTTTCCTGTAACCGGCTTTTTAATCTGATTTGCTGCGCCACGCATCGCCGCCATTGCTGATGGCAAATCACTGGCTGCGCCAAATGGCAGGCCTGAATGGATGCCAACTGCGGCATAGAGCTCAGGATAGGCATCTGCCATGATGGCTGCCATCGCACCACCCGCTGACATACCAGCGATAAATACGCTGTCTGCATCGACATGATAGTTGGCCATGATGTCACGGGTGATGCCAGCGATCAGCGAGGGTTCGCCCTGGTCGCGCTGTTGATCCATCGCCTTGAACCAGTTCCAGCATTTCGATGAGTTGGCTCCCTGATCCTGAGCAGGATAAACGACCAGACATTGCTGTTGTTCTGCAATCAGGTTCATGCCTGTGCCGGTCGCAAAATCATCTGGCCCTTGCGTGCAACCATGCAGCATAACGATCAGAGGTAAGGCTTTTCCTTTATCGCCATTGTAGCCGGAAGGGATATACAGTTTATAGCTACGTTTGCCGTGTGGATTGACGTAACTGCCGCTGACAAAACGGCCAGCATCTGCCTTGCCATTTTTCTGAGTTTGCGACACATCAGCATCAATGATGTCTGCCATGTATCTTGCATTAGCTGATGGCGGGACTGGCCTTTTTTCAGGAGCCGGGTTGATATCATGTAAAGACGATTCCTGAGATGCATCACCTTGTCGCCCAGGCGCAGGGTTGGTATGACTGTCTGTCTTTTCCATGCCTGGCAAGTGCTCATTCAGAGTGCGTTGTATTAGTTCTGTGACGGCGGTTAATTTTTGCAGTTGCTCTGGATTCATGCTGTTCTGAGCAGGTAGAGCAAATGCCTGTGCGTCGCGCCAGGACAGGGTGGCCTTGCGCATACGGGCCAGTAAATTTTGATTGAAATTCATGTAGTGCTTTCAGTGTGCATATGAAATAGCTTAAGAAATAGAGGTAATACTTAATTGATGCGGTCTGCAAGGGCTGCCTTCACTGCGGTGCTGGCCTGGAATGCTCCCAGCACAGAGATGGAGGCGATGCTTGCAACTGCGAGTTCAGGGCTGACATCCGCCGCAATACTGGCTAAGCCCAGCACCTGTATCTGCAAACGCTCGCCAGCATCCCGCACGGCTTCAAGATCAGCACGCGTGTAATGCTGCAAGCCTAGTACCAGACTCCTGCGCGTGACGGTCTGACGTATGACTTCAGCATGTGTCAGCAGTTGGTTGCGTATTGCAGTACGTATCAGATCGGTACGATTGGAATAAAAGCCTTCCTGCACCAGCAGATCGACCTGACCCAGATCAACCAGACCGAGATTAATCGTAATTTTTTCTGTATCGCTGGCCTTAGGCCGTATATCGGTGACACTCATGGCATGCCTTTTTATACTTTCTTTAGATTTTAATCATTAATAACATCCATATGGATGGTATTTGGATGCTAATTGGAGTATATCAATGGATTTTATAAAGTAAAGCTTTAATTGCAGCGACAAGAATCCCTGCTTTTTGTCCTACATAGCTTGGGGGCTGAGGCTTACTCGCATTTTCAGGCGCAGGTTTTAAGATGGAATCTCCCTGTTCGCTTCTGTGTAACTGATTTTTTTTACTGAGTTTGCAACAGGTATTACATCAGACTATTTTTTGATTAATTAGCTTAAAACCTACGTCCATCAACGACATTGAAGGAAACATCATGCCTACTGCGACTCCTGCGGCAAAAGCCAAATCTGTAAAAATCCCTGCCGTCGTTCTCCCTAAGAAAACCAAAGGCGCTAAAGCGCAAGATGCAGTCAGCCTGCTCAAGCAAGATCATAAAAACGTCAAGGCATTGTTCAGCAAGTTTGAAAGCCTGGGTGACGCAGCATTGGTGAGCAAGAAAAAAATTGCTCACCAAATTTGCCTGGAGCTCACCAAGCATACAATTGCTGAAGAAGAAATTTTTTATACAGCTGTACGCGAAGCGACGACGAATACCGACGATATGCTGGATGAAGCTACTGTCGAACATGCTGCCGCCAAGGATTTGATTGCCCAGATATTGAGTATGGAACCAGGTGACGATCTCTATGATGCCAAGGTCAAGGTATTGTCAGAACAAATTGAGCATCATGTGAAAGAAGAGGAGACAGAGATGTTTCCAAAGGCAAAAAAAGCAAAACTTGATCTGGTTGCTTTGGGGGAGGCCATACAAGAACGCAAGGACGAGATCACTCTGCCATCCCTGCAGTGACGACCCATGTTCTGGGCGCGGGGCTGTAAAAATCTTTCAGCCTCGCGTTGCAGAGCAGCGCTGCAGCGTGTTGAGGATAAACGAGGATAAACAGCGCACATCATCAGACGCAAACTTGTCAGACTATAGACAGCGATATTCCTAGACTTCTGGCTTCACTCCAGCTGTCTGTGCCAGTACCAATATGGCTTCACCAGGTCAGATCAAGATTAAAGCCTGGCAGCCAATTCAATTTCCAGCCTGAGCGTATAAGGGCGGCACTTTAGGTGCAAATAAAAAAAATTTCAGGATCATTATGGATTTTCAAGTAGCCATTCATACGCATTTTCTCGACATTCCACTGATTAGCTGGATTACTGCTTGCGGCGTTGCCGTTTTTGCCTATTTTTTCATGCATGCCTTGATCGGTTTTTTTAAACGCAGGCTGCTTGCAAATCATGAGCCTAGTAATGAACAAATTGAACAACATGCTCAAAACAATGCGCATGTTGCCAGATTAGTGCCGCAAATCCTGGGTAGTACAAGCAATATTACACTGCTGATTACCTCGGTATTGATAGGTGTGGCCGTTCTTGATTTACCTGCGCGCTGGAGTGACCGTGTCAATCATTTGTGGTTCCTGGCATTTGGCTTACAACTTGCATTGTGGATCAATAAAACCATCAAGGTATTGAGCAAGCGTTACTTCACATCCGTCGCGGCTGATGGTGCGCCCGTCAACCGTGTTTCGCATACCGTCATTGTATGGGCCTTGCAATTTGTTTTATGGGTGGTTTTTTTGCTGGCCATGTTGTCAAATGTGGGTATCAATGTATCTGCATTTATTGCCAGTTTGGGTATAGGTGGTATTGCCATCGCGCTGGCGGTACAAAATGTACTGGGTGATTTGTTTGCCTCTCTGGCGATTGCGGTCGACAAACCCTTTGAAGTTGGCGATGCGATCAACATCAACGGCATTTCTGGCACGGTCGAGCATGTAGGTTTGAAAACCACACGCTTGCGCGCAGACAGCGGAGAACAGATTGTCATTGCCAATGCCGATTTACTGAAAAATACCATACGCAATTTCAAGCGCATGAAAGACCGGCGCGTGCAATTAGTGATCAAGGTCGCATCTGATACGCCACCTGATGTACTGGAGCTGATTCCACCGATGTTGCGCAAGATAGTCAAAGAACAGTCAGAAGTGCGTTTTGACCGCGCTCATCTAAAATTATTTGACCGCAATTCCATCGAGTTCGAGGTAATTTATTATGTGCTCAGGCCAGAATATGGTTTGTATATGGATACACAGCAAGCGGTCAATTTAAAGATTATGCGGGAGCTGCTCGCCAGGCATATTTCCTTCTCTGATCCGGTACAAAAAATCAGATACCTGAATGTGGCAGGCATTGAAAAAGTGGAAACCAGTGACACACGCGAGCCTCAACAGGCCAGCCAGATGAAATTGTCGCGGCAGCTTTGAGTGGGTAGGATGATGAGCAACCGAGCGCTTCCTGTGCGCGCCTCAATATTTCTGCACTTGCTTTCTCTGCAAGTTTGTTACAGCAAATTTTGTTGGTTTTATATCCATCTTCCATGCTAGTTGCCAATACAGCAAAATCACGTTAACCTTGGCACACAATACATGTTAAACGCGTACAGCTAATTACTCATGTCCCGCAGATGTACAGGTTGTCCGGTGAGGATAGCGCTACAATATTGCTGCCTACCAATTTCCAGGACCGAGTATGTCCCCGACACAGAATGACAATGCAGATGCTTCTGGCGTGCCTTCGAACCATCAGACACAATGGGCGTTCATTGGCAGTGGGACGCTTATGCGCGATGCTGTCAGGGCATTTGACTGGTCGACGACAGAGCTAGGCCCTATCAGTAACTGGCCTGCAGCCTTAAAAGCGACAGTGGCAATTGTCATGAATTCCGTGCACCCCATGTTTTTATGGTGGGGGCCAAAACTGATCCAGATATATAATGACGCCTATGTACCCAGTTTCGGTACCGGAAAACATCCGGCTGCGCTGGGGCAGGAGGGGCGAGAATGCTGGCAAGAGATATGGCCCGTTATCTGGCCACAGATATCCCATGTCATGAATGGTGGCGAGGCGCATTGGTATGAAGACAATCTGGTTCCTATCTGGCGAAATTCGCGCTTGGAAGATGTGTACTGGACTTACACCTATACTCCCGTCTATGGCGATGATGACCGCATTGCCGGCACTCTGGTTGTATGTACTGAGACCACATCGCGTATTCTGGCTGAACGCAGGCAACGTACCTTATCGTCCCTGACGGAGCGCTTGACGTTTTGCAAAACCCGGGAAGAAATATTTGAGACAGTCAGTGCTGTCGCTGCCGAGAATGTGGCCGATATTTTAGCTGTAGCCGTCAATCATGAAGATGCAGCTAGTCTGAATAAAGACACCCATTTTAGTGTTCATGCGCTTGAGCTCCATTTTCATCATGATTGCTCACTGACCTTTGAATTGTCGCAACGCTTGCCGTTTGATGCAGCTTATAGCAAATTCCTGCACGAGTTTACAGCTGTCGTTTGCCGTGCGCTCACGCACATGGAAAGCCTGCTGGCCCGCGATTTTGCTGCTGCTGAAAGAGACCGCCTGCTTCTCGATGCACCAGTAGGGACAGCAATCATGCTGGGTGATGACTTGGTTTTTCAACTGGCCAATCCTATTTATTGCAAAATTATTGGCCGCCCGGAAGTGATGGTGGTGGGCCGTAGTTTTGATGAGATTTTCCCAGAATTAATTGATTCTGAAGTGCGCACAAAATTCAAGCAGGTATTCAGGGAGGGCAGCCCTTTCGTGTCTGAAGAAACCAAAGTGCATATCAGCTTGCACGGCGGAGAGCCTGAAGACCGCTATTATATTTACAACCTGGCACCTATACGCCGTGTCGATGGACAAGTGCATGGTTTGATGGTGATTGCGATTGATATCACATCACAAGTGCTGGCACGTACCGAGATTGAACGCTTGAATGACGACCTGAACCTGACTTCGCGCGCAAAGGATGAGTTTTTAGCCATGTTGGGACATGAATTGCGAAATCCTCTGGCGCCCATAGTGACGGCGCTTGAGTTGATGAAAATGCGCAATCCAACAGTCAGCAAGGAGCAGGCGGTGATACAGCGCCAGGTCGATCACCTGGTGCGCCTGGTAGACGACCTCATGGATGTATCGAGGATCACCAGCGGCAAGGTACAGCTCCGGATAGTTGCGACCAATTTACGGGAAGTGATGAACAAGGCGCTGGAAATGGCCAGCCATTTATTGGAGAAAAAAAAGCATCACCTGACCCTGGATGTTGCACCAATCACCTGGGTAGGCGATCCTGCACGGCTGGCGCAGGTGGTCGCTAATCTGCTGACAAATGCTGCAAAATATACGCCTGATGGTGGTGAAATTTCATTGGTGACGTATCACGAGGATGATGAGGTCAAGATACGGGTCAGCGACAATGGCGTAGGTATTTCTGCCAGCTTGATGCCAAATATTTTTGACCTTTTCGTACAAGGGGGGCGAAGCGTAGACAGATCAGATGGCGGTCTGGGTATAGGATTGGCGCTCGTGACCAATCTGGTACAGTTGCATCACGGCAGCGTCCATGCAGAGAGTGCGGGCGAGGGCTTGGGTAGTAGCTTTACCATTAGCTTGCCCCATAAACTGACTGTGGCGGAGGCAGAAAAACAAGCTAATCAGAATGGCGCACCTACTGTTGAAAAAGCCAGGATACTGATCGTGGATGATAATCGCGATGCTGCCGACTCACTGTTTGAATTACTCTCTGCGCTGGGTCATGAGGTCAACGCAGTCTATGACCCGGTGCAGGCTTTGAATGAAGTGCAGCGCCTGATGCCTGAGCTTGCCATTCTCGATATAGGATTGCCAGGTATGGATGGGTATGAACTCGCAAAAGCCATACGTGAATTGCCCGGCGGCGACACGATACGCTTGATTGCGCTGACCGGCTATGGGCAACAACATGATAAGGAACGCAGTCACAATGCAGGTTTTAACGCTCATATGATCAAACCGTTAGAACTTGATGATTTACAAAAACTGATTGCGGGGCATGATTGACGTTGTACAGTAGTCCTGCATGTGCAATAAACGATAATACGAGATTGTTATATCGAGTTGTTTATCTGCGCGTAGGAATTGTCTTACATTATTTTGGGATTGCGCTGCTAGGTTCTGCTTATGTTTGCGCATACGATGGCAATCAAGTATTGCTAATAAATTTACAAAGAGCTTGCTCAATAAATAATAATGATGAATTCCATTTCTGATACCGGCCAAGAAACGTCCTCCGCTAACGATAGCAGCAGTCAGGCTAATACAGGTTTACATATTTTGGTTGTGGAAGATAACCAGGATTTGCTGGAGATGTTATGTGAAATGCTAGACTTGATCGGTCATCACCCCACGCCTGCAGCGAGTGGAGAAAAAGCCTTGGAGTTATTGCAGGAAAGACGCTTTGATGTGCTGCTGACAGACATCAACCTACCCAAAATGTCTGGTATCGCTTTGGGCAAGCAAGCTGTACTTGATGCGCCTGATATGCATATCGTGTTTTCATCCGGTCATGGTGCCCACATACAGACTTATGTCAATTTCCCGTGTCAGGTATTGACCAAGCCTTTTGAATTGAGCCAGATTCAGAAAATACTGGATGAGTTTTCTGCCTGAAGTCTAATGACGCGCTCCCTAATGGTGCCTGGAAGTTTCTCTGAAAAACTTGCTTAGACTGGCGCGAGGTTTTTAAAGCTGATAAGGCTTGGCACATTTTTCAAATTTTTCAAAGACGTGTTGAGCTTAACCTCCAATGCTGAATACGAAGCAGTGTTCAAACTGGGTTCAAAGCGGTTTTGAATACGCAGTTTCGCCAGCGTCAGTACATTCAGACTAAGTCCTTGATGGGCCTATTGAAAGGGGCAGGGCAGCGCATTTCCAGGGTTCACCAGTGTGAGGAGATGGACCTATTTGACCTGAATTTTATTTTTCATGATGAGCACCACTTCGTGAGAGACAAGATGGAAGCAGCGCTAATGATGGCACTCATCGCGTTACGAAGCTCATGACCAAGCACGTCCAGATTTTGGCGTGGATTTGCGTCTGTTTGCTGCCAGCCTTACGCCATTTGGTATGCTGGACGTGGAATTAGCTAGTTCCCAAGGTATGCGGACGAATATGGCCAGGCATTATGGTACAAATATGACTTGCATCCGCGCAACCTTTAGCTTCTTAGTGCGCCATGGCCGTCGATTTATTGCTGCCATTTTTCCAATAGCTTGAGCAATATCGCCTCATCTTTTTCCAAACCGGCTTGACCTTTTTTTGCCAAACGGCTACACGCCTGCCACTCTTTTGCCAGTATTCCTTCCATGTATGAAATTGCGACTTGAGGATGGATATAGCACTTGCGGCAAACTGCCTGGGTATTACCCAGTTTCTTAGCGACCCGGCGGATTGCCTCAACCAGGTTTTTACACGCGATGGCTTTGGTATCTGCTTCTCCAATTTCCATCAGGGCTTGCACGGCAAATGTTGTTCCTGCCCAGGTCCTGAAGTCTTTAGCGGTGAAATCGCCATTGGCAGCGTTGCGTATGTAGTCGTTGACCTCGGTGGAATTGATGGCATGTGGTTGGCCCTCTTCATCCAAGTATTGAAAGAGCGTCTGGCCGGGCAGGTCCAGCATGGATTTGATGATGCGGCATAATTTTGGTGCCTTCAAACTGATGGTATGCTGAACACCACTTTTGCCACGAAAATCAAATTGAAGTTGCGTACCAAGCAGATGTACATGCTTGCCTTTCAACGTAGTGATACCGTATGACTCATTGGTGCGGGCATATTCATCATTGCCTATGCGCATACTGGTATTTTCTATCAATGCCACCACAGTGGCGATCACTTTTTCGCGTGGCAATCCCTTCATGGCCAGCGCCTTTCTTACTTTTTCACGGATCAAGGGCAATGCAGATGCAAATTGCAGCATATTGCCGTATTTGGCTTCATCCCTGATGCTGCGCCAGTTTTTATGGTAACGATATTGCTTGCGTTGCCGGGCATCCCGCGCAGTCGCTTGTATGTGACCGTCATCCTGCGCACAAATCCAGACATCCGTCCACGCCGGAGGAATGACCAAAGACTTTATCCTGGATAGTGTCAAATCATCCTTCAAAGGCTTGCCTTGGGGCGTGAGATATTTGAAAACAGTTTTTCCTCGCCTACTAATAGCGTATCTGCGTATGCCCGGAGCCTGATCGCTGACATAAGACAGGCCTGCTTTCCTGGCTGCGAATTGCACATCACTTTTTATCAAGGAAACTGTCTGCATACTCTTTAATACCGAGTTTGCAGCAGTTAATCTTTTTGCTTGTGTCATGGATGCCATGTCTCAACTTGATTTTGTTTTTAGATTGAGTGTCAGAATAGAGCAGGGCTAAGCAGTGATCTATCAGCGTTTTTGATATCACAAAGTAGGAGAGTGGCTAATCGAAATGGATTGCAAGCAGTAAATAATTTTACTGCTTCGAAAAAATGGGAAAATTAATGGGAATGTGAATAATTTTGCAAGAGATGCTTCAGCAAAATCTAACAGGTTTGGAGTGTTGAAATATCTCAATGCAAGCTGGTTGGGCATACATCAATTTCAAATTTCCAAACCTGTTCTTTCCTTATACGCTGTTGATTTGCGATTACTTTAGCTTACCGGATAATTTCCCCGATGACTTGCGCAAAAAAAACAGTTGCTGCTATTCAATTTGAATAGCTATAAGGAGTTAACGATTTTTGGAATCCGGAGCGGATTTGGAATCGTTACGTTGTTGATTGCCAGTATTGTTGCCGCTGACAGATTTTGAACCCTGACCGGAACCCTGGGCATCATTTTTGTGACTTTGCTGACCGGCTTTCACATGTTGCTCGTGAGTGCCGCCTTGAGACTTACCAGATTTTTGAGGTTGGTTGTTGTTTGCTTGTGTAGGCATACTTAACTCCTTAAAGTTTTCCGCAGAGTGCCGCGGCCGCATGTTCCACTGATCATTTGCAATCAGTAAGTTCATGGTAAAGAAGATACGCTTTCGAGGGAGTAGGACCAGCGTAGGAGAACACCCACTATCCATGTCAGAAGGCGTAAGCATAAATTTGCTTTTTTTCTGTTGATGTGCCGAAAGGTGGACCGCTTCCACCGATTTTTTAATGGCGCCGTTCCTTGCATTTGTTGAACGCTGGCGTTTTCGCTGGCCGCTCCAGCACTTGACCTCGCCCTCGAGACAAAAGACGGTATCGCTTACAAAAGTAAGAAGCTCATGCAGAAAAATGTTGAACTGCAGCCAGAGCTAGAACAATATTTTGGAATATTCACGAATAATCTAGTGCACAAACACTTGGCTCCTGGAATACTTTCCCGCTTAAAAGAGAAGGGCACTGAATTAGGTGAGCATAATGGAAAGCTACATTCTTTGTTGAGTTTGGATTATGGCTTTCCCGAGATATTGGTGCATCTTGGAACTGTCGTCGCTGTAATGAAACAACATACTGATTATGAAAAATATGACAAATTCGAGAAGGCCTTAGACCAAATCGCGCCTATATATCCTGAACTTCCTGGCCTATTTGATGATCCTAAAGATTGGGAATAGGTGGCACAATGAATCTTGATTTTTATGTTTTACCTGACAGCCTATCTTGCCGTTCAATTTATTGAGCGGTAATTTTCTTTGACGCGTACAAGCGGCCTCGCTGGGGAACCCGTTACGGTTTCGAATACAGGGATGCAGAGGCAGTAGCCTGCCGACTATCTGGATTTTTAGCTGTCAAGCCGTGAAGTAATGCAGCGAGGAATTGATCGCCAAGAAGCTTTCCTCGCTATAATGCAAGGCAGCAATATAAGCGAACTACCTCGCCAAGTTAGGCACAATTTTTCACCTATTTGAAGTTAACGCTCTTTGATAACGTGCACGACGGCTCGATTCATGAATAAAAATATCAAGTTTTCTATTGCAGTAACAGTCTTTAGCATCGCTGAGTTTGCTCAAGCCAGTAATATGTCAGGAGCTTTTACTGCTGCATTCGGAATTCCGGTAATGGTTGTGGCCTTATTCATTTACGGCATTTTAGCAGCCGCTGGAAAGCTTTATGACTGGCTCGTTATTGCTGCCATGGGGCTCTTTATTCCATTGGCGTTATTCGGTGTATTAATCAGCATAGATGCTTGGTCCATCATGGGTGGACCATACTTTAAGATAGCCTGGGGCTACTACTTTCTCTGCATATTGGTCCTTCTCTGCATCTGGAAAATTCTCAAAAATCAAAATGAAGACAGCTAATATTAAAAAAGAATTTACTGCCATTATCTTATTTTTCTGTCTTGCAGTTTTGCAAAATCAGGCAACATAGAACCTAGGCGCTCTGACTTAAGGTTTCTTATTAACTGTCTAAATTATGAAGCTGATAATGGAGATAGCAAAGCAGCTATTATTTATACTTTGAAAGCGTGCTGGAGTCTAGGAAATTTCGATAAAAGGCTAAATGCAGAGGAGATACAAAGAGAGCAGGCCAATGCTGATGAATTTAGAAATATATTAAAAAGCCTTAAGAGAGCCGTTCCAGAAGCTCCTACTCAGCGTGATTAGACCTGCTTGATTACTAACAGCTACGCAGCCCTGTAAGCTGTCGTTTTTATTGGCATCAGCCCAGATTTTTATTTTTGGTACTACAAGGTACCAGGATAAAAAAATTGCAGCTCACTAGATGGCGCATGAATCCGGGAGATGCCGCGGCTCACTTCGCAGGCTACAAGTTCGAACAATGCTAACCCGACAAAAACACCTTTGTCACTGGCAGCATTTTCTCTTGCGGGAATTTTCACCAAGACATACCAGCGGCCACGCAGTGGCAAAATATCCAGCCTCACTAACGCTAAGGAAAACCCCGTTACGGTGACCAAGACGTGGACGCAGAGGCAGCAGCGTGCCTGCTATCTGAATTTTTAGCGGGCAAACCGCGTAGTAATGCAGGGAGCATTGATCGCCAAAAGCGTCCCATAACGCAACCAAGCCAGTTGCTTAAATTCTTGTATAATCTGCAATTTACTTGACAGTCGTCATGATGGCAATTACCGCCCCAAAATCCAATGCTGTCGAAGTAGCGCGCCGTTTGAACATCCCGACCACGGGTCGGCAGACATCGGTCAGAAGTCGTCATTTCCCCTTGTGTAAAGACCTCAACCTTAAGAAGCATAATGAAGCGCGGCAATGGATTCACTAGCATGCACAATATATATAGATATTTAGTTCTCGCCTTGTTGGGTGCAACGATGTTATCCGCCTGCGATGTCCATGTCAAAGCTGGGTATTTTGACAAAGACAAGGCCCAAGCATTGGCCAGTGTCGATAAACTTCGCACACTGTATGAAAAACAGGATTACGCGCGGCTTTATGATATGGGCTCTACAGCGATGAAGGCATCAGTGCAAAAGGAACAATTCGCTACAACAGTCCAGACCTCGCTTGCCAAATATGGAAAATACAAGTCGTCCGTTCTCATCGGGTCTTCCTGTTTTCCTAACGAAGTCAGGTTGGTCTACAACACTGAGTACGAGAACATGAAAGTGATGGAATTAATGGTCTGGTCCTTGTCGAATAGCGATGCCGGGTTGGTGATGTATCAGATTTCTCCGGGGCAAAGTGAATTCCAGAAACAGTCCCAAGTCGGTTGCCCTACACCTTGACGATAGGGGGAGTACTCTTATGCATTTCTGATCGGCGGCTCAGGACAAGTGCTTCGAAGAAGTGGACGCAGAGGCAGCAGCGAGCCGACTATCTGTATTTTAGCGGGCAAGCCGTGAAGTAATGCATGGGGCATTGATCGCCAACACGCGCCTCCATAATATAGAATGTCCGTATTGCGGCCACTAATTTTCCGGCAAATTTTTGAGATTGACTTCGGCATTCATTTTACATAATATAAAGTCTTGTACAATGCACGCTAAAATTTAGCGTATTACTGCGAACGTCGCTTAAAAAATCCTAAGCGAGAGTCCTTTTAGCGGGCAGTAATAGCGTTAGAAAACCCTTTGCAATTTCATTCCAAAAGCCCGCCAGTTCTGGCGTATGGGCTCTTTCTCGGTGCATATCCAGCAAGACCAGTCCAGCATGGATGCCCAGCGCTTGCGCAACCTTCACAGCGGTTTCATCGCTCAAAGTACTCTTGCCGGACATGGCTGCGCCTATGGCCTGCTTTGTGACACCCAGGCGTTTTGCGAGAGCGTAGTCACTCTCTACGCCTAGGTGCTTCTTAGCTGCATTCAGATATTCGATGGTTTTCATTTTCCCCTCCTAGGGATACGTATGCCTAGGGGTAGACATAGGTGTCTTCCCCCTGTAGGCGAATAATAGACAATTATCATGTGTCGTACAACAGACAATTGTCCAATGTCCGACAATTAACGATTGACTAGACAATCAGCGATGGTCTATATTTCGCATCTGGGGCGGGAATCAATCCACCCTCCTAGGTACGCAAAGACTGCCCGCCCCCCATTAGGCGACCTAAGAGGAAAAAACCTAGGACGGTTCAGTCATGGCAAACAAACAACAGGGAATCGTTACCCTTGAATTAACGACAGAACAAGCATCGCTGCTGAAAGTCGTCATGCGCTCCGCGCTGATCGCCAATGCAGACGAATATTTCTTTGCTGAGCAGGCCAAAGACGCCACGACGCTGGCGGCACTGACTCAACGCGGTGGCCGTCTGGCTGCAATCAATACCCGTCTCAACGCTCACGCATAGGTGCGGCCATGACAACGTACAGGTATAGCGTAACGTTTTACAGTGGGTCTTTCGTTGTGTATTCGACGGCTGTAGATGCTCGTAATGCGGCGCACGCAATGATGGTTGCTACAAGGGGTGTTATAGCGGACGTTGATCATGATTTTGTGATGGCAAACGTTACATCCTTCGCAGTGAATCCAGTACATGAAGGGGTTCGTTTGTGAGTGCCCCTGTAACAGTAACAGCAAAAGGCGGTCGTTCCGTCCATTTGAAGCGGCCAGGTGAGGCGGCGGCAATTTGCGGAAAGATTGCTTTGCGTGGGCGTCATCCTTGCTGGTGGCAGGTGTCCGGCGAAGTGACGTGCAAAAAATGCCTGAAGCTGCAAGGTGAGAGCAAATGAAAACCACTGCCGACGAACAGGACGCAATTTCCCACGCAAATGCAAATGCCGCTATCGATGCGGCTTTTGCATTGCTTAAAACTGACCGGGAGGCGGTAAGAGCCGCCCACTGGAACCGCCTAAGCATTGCCGTTCGCCGTATCGCGGTCATGTCGGCAAACCTGCCTAAAGAACGCGCTGACGATACCCTGAACAAGTTCACGGCATTGGAACGCGGCAAAATAAATGTGGCGATGCGTCGACTCATGAATGAAATGGAAGTGATCAGCAAATGCATGCAAGGCGGTTCGTTGCCGGGTGTGTGTGAGGTGCATCACTGATGCAACAAACCTACGTCAACGGGTTCCCGCGCCGGATGGGTGTCATCCTGTCGCGGGATACCGACTGGCATCCAAAAAAATCATTCGTCATACATAGCGTCCAGGCTGAGCGCGACCGCTTGCCCATTGACGCAACAGAAGACCAGATGTACTGCGCGGCTGACATGGCCGTGAAAGAGGTCTATTCCTACATTGACATTCACAAGGTGAAAGAATATGTGCTTATTGCTATCGGGGTTCTCTGCCGACGCCATGGGATACCAGTGCCTCTGGGGGCGACTGAGGAAGAGCGCCTTAAGCGTGCGCTTGATCGCAACTGGTGGGTACGATCAATACGCAAAGAGCATGCGCGACGGTTTGAGCACGTCGCTATCCAGCTTGGTTTTACTTCCTACAAAGCAGGCATATACCTGTCCAATGAATCCGCAGCACGCCAGCGCAAACGTAACGCAGACAATGCGGCGCTACTGGCAAAGGTTGAGCTGGAAAACGAAGAGGGCCACCGCTATACACTGGCCGAACTTTCCGAACTCGGTGTAAGCAACAAGGCCATCAGGCGCGGCGAACTCATGACCCGGATACGCGGCTTTGAAGAGATCGCGCAAGACCTGAAGCACTCCGGCATGTTCTGGACGATTACAGCCCCTTCAAAGTACCACGCCATCTTAAGCAAGTCCGGCGACCTGAACCCGAAATACTGCGGGGCTACGCCTAGGCAGGCACAAGCCTACCTATGCAAGATATGGTCACGTATACGTAGCGCATTGCATAAGCGCGGGATACAGCCCTACGGCTTCCGCATCGCTGAACCACATCACGACGGTTGCCCGCACTGGCACATGCTGCTGTTTGTCGCGCCGGAACATGCCGTCATGATGGAAACCATCATCCGCAAGTACGCGCTGAAAGAAGATGGCCAGGAACACGGCGCAAAAGAAAACCGCGTGAAGCTGGTCAACATTGACGCAGGCAAGGGTACTGCTGCGGGCTACATAGCCAAATACGTTGCAAAGAATATCGATGGCGCTCATGTGGGCGACCATAAAACAAGTGACGGCTGGACTGTCACGACCGACTTGCTAGGCAATGAAGAAATCACACCAAGCCAGCGGGTTACATACTGGAGTCAGTTACATGGAATTCGACAGTTTCAGCAAATTGGCGGCGCTCCTGTTGGTGTGTGGCGTGAGTTGCGTCGTGTGGAATTTGATTCGATTTCTCGCGCTCCTGATTCATTACGGCGCGCTTGGCGATCAGTACAGCGAGTGGGAGACGCGCTTGCGAATTTCGCAGACTTTTGGCGGGCAGGAAAGTCAAGATGTGGCAAGGGATTCGATATACGAATTGCAACAAGAGATGTCGAGGTGTCGGGAAAGTATGCGACGTACATACATGACAGGCCGTGCGGTGTGTATTGCGCTTCTAATCCTGCTGCTGTGTACGAGTCTCGGCGTTTTCAGTGGAAAAGAGTGGATGGTAAAGCGGGGCATGGTGTTGCTCTTGACCTTCCTTGGACTGGTGTAAATAACTGTACCAAGAAACCTGCAATTCCTCCGTGGGTGTCGATCAAATACGACCCAAAAAATAAAAATTTTTCGTCCGAAGTGGACGAATTTATTAAGAACTGGAAGCTACGCCAATGATTGCAGCCCTGTTCGTCAGACCTGACTCCATCTACAAGGCCATGCCAGGTACAGATTGCTACGATATTGAGCGCGATGCCCGCAAATACGACGGCGTTGCGCCGGTTATCGCGCATCCACCATGCCGCGCATGGGGGCAACTGGCGCACATGGCAAAGCCACGCGATGACGAAAAGGACTTGGCCCTGTTCGCTGTCTGGAAAATCAGGGAAGTGGGCGGGGTGCTTGAGCATCCGGCCAAGTCAAAACTGTGGGCAGCTGCAGGACTGCCACAGCCAGGTGAAAGGGATGCATGGGGCGGCTTTTCCATCATCGTCAACCAGCATTGGTGGGGGCATAGGGCAGAAAAGAAAACGATTTTGTACATAGTCGGGATAGAGCCAGGTGATTTGCCTGAAATCCCGTTTGTGATGGGTGAGGCTCCCTGTGTGGTTGCCAGCTCTGGCCGGCGCAAGAACGGTACGCGGCAAAAGCGCCGGCCAGAGATAACAAAACGGGAACGGGAGGCGACGCCGGAAGCCTTCGCCCATTGGCTTTATGAGATAGCGACCAAATGCAAGAGAAGACACTGATCAGTCAAGAGCTGGAACAGGATGCAATAAAAATTGTCAAGCAATATCGCATGATGATGCCTACCCCCATAAGGGGTTTTTTAATCAAGCTTTCCGGCCTACTCGGTTGGGATGCTCTCTTTCAGGAGTTGAAATGAGTCAAAAGCAAAATGCACTGCTGGCAGTGTCCGCACTGTTCAGCAAAATCTACGATAACTACGGGCGCATCAATTACGACGACGCAGAATTCAGGGCGCTGAAGCAGGAAGTTGAGGCGGCAGTAGCTGCCCCGGACGCCTCCGCGCCTCTGCCACCGGTAGAGGTCGAAAAGCTGGTCTACGTGAACGACCCGGTGGTGAATGAAAAACTGGATGCCATCGAAGAACATCTCGGCGTCATCCTGCATCTATTGCCGGAACCGGCGCAAGCGTAAAAAGTTCGGGCTCTCTTTTCGCGTCCAGGTCCACAAGACCAAAAGCGCAACCACAAAGCCACGCCTTACCGGGCGTGGTGAATGAGGAACCAGTATGGCAAGCGATATCTTGGGGCGAACAAGTTGCCCCCTCAATTGTGGGCACGATGCTGCCCACGTCAAAATCAAGAACGACAAGGCCACAGGCCAGGCGTATCCATACGTCCATTGCCGTGGCTGCGGGTGCCAGCTTCACACAAAGAACGACGAACAGGCAAGGCATCTGCTCAAGATCACCCGGAAAGAAAAATTAGACCTGCCAGCGCCGGAAATCGCGCAGCCAGTCAACGAACAGCCCGCGCAGCCTGTATCCGTACCGGAACCCATAAAAACCGCTCAAAAGCCCGTTTTTGAGTTCTTAGGATTGCCTTTCTAGGGGAAGACCATGACCGAACAAGAAATTAATGCGATGTTGGCGGCTGGCGAAAATATCGACGCTGGCGCGGCCATCGCCATGGAAGAAGCGCAGCAATTGCCAGGTGTTATGCCTCCAGACCCTGACGCGGCAGCGATGGAATGGCTGATCGTGCCTACCGGTCTTGCATGGGCAATTACCACGGCATTCCCTGAGACGGCGCATTACTACACAGATGAAGCCAAGATGAATCTGGCGCGGGCAATTGTGCCTGTAGCGGATAAATACGGCTGGTCTGGTGTGTCCAGTCCTGAAATTATGCTTGGTATGGCGGCTATCGGATTTGCTATGCCTGCTGTGCTGGCCTACAAAGAGCGCAAGGAATTGCGGGAGGCTGAGCAAAGCAAGCCGATAGGGCAGGGCGCTGATGGCAACGGATAACGACGCGAAAATATGGGCTGTCATGGGGCAGTCCGGCACCGGTAAAGGGCTGTGGATAAAGCGCGAACTACGAAGGCTCAAACCTAAGCGAATAATCATCCTTGATCCCCAGGACGAATACGGCGAATTTGCCAGCCCGTTCACAAGCATGGCCGACATGACGCGCATGGTAGTCAAAGCGCCGGGCGGCGGGTTCCGTGTCCGCTACGTCTTCCCGAAAGACTGCCCGCAAGAGCATTTCGATAAGGTGTTTAGTCACGTCTGCCAACTGGCATACATGGCGGGAAACTGCACCCTGCTGGTGGAAGAGTTGAGCAATTTCACCAAGCCGTCATGGGCTCCACCTATGTGGCGGCGCATGTGCAACAGCGGACGCCATGAGGGTGTGCATGTCATCGGTTGCAGCCAGTACCCGGCCCAGGTGGACAAGGCATTTTTATCCAATGCCACGCTGGTGCATTGCGGCTGGCTGGGTGAGGAACCACACCGGAAAGCCATAGCGCAACGCATGAACATATCCCCGGACGTCATCAATGATTTGCCTGACCTGCATTACATCGAGTGGGAGCGCAAGGGAAGAAGCCTGAAAAGTGGCGTCATAACCACGACAGGACGCATAAAAGAGACCCCGTTTTCTGCCTAGGCGTATGCGTATCCGTAGGCATCGCACCATCACTATTTTTCACGTCTGAAACTCGTTAACTTGGCTACATGAACAAGTTTTTACCGAGCCTACAAAAAGTCAGTCAGGACACGATTAGTTATGCAATCGGTCTTGTGATTGTCGCCATCATCGTGGCGTCAAGTCCCCGGCTAAAAGCGCTCATAAAAAATTACGACAACAGCCAAACGTGAGGAAAACAAATGGCAGCTTATCTGAAAAACGCGGCTTTTATTTTGCTGGTATTCGCCATCGCAAAGAAGCTCAACAACACAATGACAATCCCGGTTGTCAGTGACTTTTTGCCGAAATAAGGGGCTGACATGCCACATTTAAAAGAAGCTCTGAAGACCGCCGCAATTGTGCTGGCCGTCATCTACGTGGGTAATCAAGTGTCGATTACTCGCAATCTCATTCAACGCGCTTTGACAGGAAACTAAGGCCATGTTTAACAAACCAATGCAACAAGTCGTAGGCGTGGCTGCTGGCTCCATCGCTACTTTGCGCGTCCCGGCTGAAGCCTTCACGCTGGTAGGCCTCAAGCTGAATCTGAATTTTCTTAAGACACTGATTGACCGTGTCCGCATCAAGGTAGGTTCCCGCGTGATCTGGGACTTGACCTATGCGCAATTCAATGCCGTCAACAACTACAAAAACGAAGCAGACAACACGAAAGTGCTGTACCTGAATTTTGTAGAACGTGACCAAGCGATTTTCCCGGTCAAGGAGGTGGGCGGTTTCGATCTGATGGCCCTGCTGCCATTGGGTGAGGTCTACTTCGAGTTCTACATCAATGCGGCTGCGGTGTCTCCGACAATCGACGCTATCGGCTATTTTGAAGGCGCGCAGGGTAATCCAGCGGTACTCAAATTCGTGCCATTCAGCTTCAGCACAAACTCTGCGGGCAAATTCACTTTGCCGCTGAACATGCGCGGCGCTGTCATGAAACGTATCTGGCTGTTTTACTCCGGTACAGCCTGGACAGGCGCGACTAACGGTAACGTCAGTCGCTTGGAAATCAAGAAAAACGGTCTGGTCTTCTTTGACCAAACTGACTTGGGTAATCGCTTTGACCAGGCGAATTTCAAGAAAGTACCGCAAGCTGGCTTATACGTCGCTGATTTCATCATCGACAATAACCACGACGCGCATATCACCACAATGCGCCGTCTGAGCAACGGCAACGCGGCAGGCTCACTGATCTATGACACGTTTGAATTCAATGCGTACATAGCGGATGCAGGCGGCGCAACAGTAACAGCTATCGCGGAAGTTCTCGACGCTGCTACAAACCTGTAAAAAGGGGACAGCATGTCATACGAAAGTAACGCGCTGTTCGGCGAAAACGACGGATACAGCGCAATCCCGGCGAACATGCTTAATGCGGGCGCTGATGGTGCGGTCGATTGGGGTTATGTCGTGTCGCAAGGCATCAAGGGCGCTGCCCAAAATGCCATAGGCGCGATGGTCAACGGCGCATATGCTGACGGCCAGCTTCAGCAAAACCGCACTGTCAAGGTGACGGCAGATAAAAACACCATGAATCTGCTGATCATTGGCGGCATTCTGCTTGTTGTGCTGGCTGGGAGTAAAAAGTAATGGCGCTCCCTTTCACCATACCGAGCATTTCGGCGGGTGGGGGTGGGCCAAGCGATGCGAAAAGCTCGGCGGCTATCCCTGTCAGCATGAACATGCCATGGATATCAATCCATAACGTGCAAAGTCATACGCAGGGCAGCAGCCAAAGCGCAGACGGAACCAGTAATCCCAGCAATGCCGGGGGCGCTGGTGACATGGGCGCACTTGCTGGCAGTGTTGGCGGTATCCCGATTTTGTACATTGCAATAGCTGCGGGCGCATGGTTGTTGTTGCGCTGAGTAACCCGGATGAGGTGCGCGACATTCTCGCGCCTCTGAAGGGCAAAAAGCCAAACCCAGGCGCACGGCATGACGTTGAAAAGCTCATGCAAAAAGGCACCTGCTGGAAGATGGAAGAGGGCGGGCAAATTGTCGGTGCTTTTGTCGCAGAAGTGGAAGGGCAAACTCTCTGGATAACAGCGGCAGCGGGCAGGGCGTCGTTTAACCTGTGCGACTTCTTGGCCGGACATATGGACAAGGTAAGCCGGGGGCATGTGACAGAAATCATGTTTCGCACTGCAAGACCGGGACTGGTAAAGCAGGCCAAAAAGCACGGATACGAAATTGCTGAATACTGGATGAAAAAGAAAATATGAATTTCCGCTACGAACTCTACAAAGCCCGGTATGGCAGTCGGTACAACATTGGCGGCAGCTCCAACAGCGACGCCAGCAACACGACTACTACCAGCAGCAACACAACAAATACTGACAACAGTATGACCATGGGCGACCATGGAACGGGCATCAATGGCAGTAATAACGTCGTTGATAACAGTGCTGTGAACAATACCAGCATGACCGATACGTCAGACCGTAGTACGAACATGTTTGACATGTCTAATCGGTCTACCAACATGACCGACGCGTCAGACCGCAGTACAAAATTTACGGACAATAGCAATAGGTCTACCAATTTCGCTGACAACAGAATCAGCACACAGGATTCGCGCTCGACAAATACTAGTAGCACATCCATGACGGACTACAGTAACCGCTCTACGCAGGTGACTGACTTCGGATTCTTGGGTAAGGCGCTCGACTCCGTGACGGCCATGTCTTCCGGCGCGATATCGAACAATGGTGCGGTGATCGGCAAGGCGTTTGACAACCTGAACCAGACCACGGCTGACAACATGAATGTCATGAAGACCGCCTTTGATTTTGCAGCCAGGTCAAGCGCCAACAGTTTGACCAGTGCAGCGGATGTGATGGGCTTCACCCAGCAAACCATTGATAAGGTAGGCAGCCAGGTTGCAGCAAGCAAGGCAGACCCAAACCAGAAACTGATCATCGCGGCTGTTGTGGCTGCGGGATTGGTGGCAGTGATGGCCGTCTCTAAAGGAAAATTGCCGATATGAAAACCTATGATTTTGCGCTCAGTGCGGCAATGAACAGAACCATGTTGCAGGTCGCCGGGTTCGCGTTTTACTACGTGAACGGGACCAGCACAGGCAATTCAACGATCACCATCAAACCGGAACGCGGCGAAGATTTCGACCTGAAGCCCGGTCAATGGATGCGCTTGCCGTCAAACGTGTCTACGTGGTACATCGCCAGCAAAGATGGCGTCAGCACGATTGCAGGCCAGTTTGTCATCGGTGACGGCGTCTTTGGTGACTCAAACATTTTCAGCACGACAGTAATAGCCCCAGGTCAATCGGTGGGCATTACCGGACTTGTCCGCGACATCTACAGGCCTGAAGCGATAACGACAAGCTATGCAGACACGTCGCCACAGACAGCAAACACAAACCTGCAAATTGTGGCAGCAGCAACCAATGTGAACGGCGTCATTGTCCACAACGCGCAATTGATATGGACTGGTAGCGGCAGACAATCGTTTATCGCCAAAGCAACAGCACCGACAGCCATCTTTGACGGCACGGTCATTCTGTCGCAGGACACGGTAGGAGCGGCAGGTAACTACGGCGGTCGTGATGTGATGCTACAGAATTCAATACTGGTACCAGCAGGGCAAGCGATCTGGTATCGGACAGTAGGCGACCCTAGCGGGTTCTTTCGAATGCTTCAGTACACGGTGCTGTAATGCGGCTGGTGCTTGGCGCGGCCATCTTCGGCGCGGCCTACATCATCCTCACGACAATGGAACAGGCAGCGCAAGAGGTGGCAGCAGCAACAGGCGAAGACTACGGGCTAACCGACGTACTAGCCGACAAGATGGACGAAGTAACCGGATATATAGGCTCACAGGAATTAAGCGACATGCAACCCAGCGACCAGATTAAACGAGACATTAAAGGCAGTGAAGGCCTGAAGCTTCAGCCCTACAAGCTGAACGACGGCGGCTACACGGTCGGCTATGGTCATTGGTCTGCATCGCCATTGTCAGCGATCACCCAGGTGCAAGCGGAAGCCATGTTTGACGACGACTTAGAAAACCGTGCGGCCAAATGGGTACGCCTCTATGTGACCGTGCCAGTGAATCAGGCTCAGTTTGATGCGCTGGTGCATATCGCCTACAACATGAGCCCGCGCAGCTTCAAGAAATTTGCGGATGCAGTCAACGCAGGGCAGGGCATACGGGATATTGCGGCTGAGTCTATCGGCTGGGTAGCAACAGAATACAAAAACGGCATCCGTAACAGACGGAACCGGGAGATTAACCTATTTGAGAACGGGGTATATGCATGACCACCATGAAAAACAATGACGCGCTGTTAGGCATCGTCCTGATAGCGGGCGCAATCTGGTACAGCCGGGGCGCTCAGGCGCGTGGCACTGGCAGTCTGTTTAAGGCGAATGCGCCGCTCGGCACTGGCTCCATGCCAGCAAGCGCGGGTACAGGCGTATCACAGGCCTTGGGCGGTGCGCTCGGCAGCTTTATCTCCGGCATGTTCGGCGGTGGCTCTGCCAAGACTGCGACTGGTGCGCCTATCCTTGGTGGCAGCGAATACGCCTACCTGACAAGCGCCAACTACCTGAATAACCAGACCGTGCAAGAAATTGCATGGGACCAGGCCAGCCCGGATGTGATTGTCCCGGCAAACCTGTCCACCACAGGCCTTGAACAGGATTGGACGGTAGGTTAATGAAACTCAGTTTCGACAACTATGCAACGCTGATCAAGGTCGGCGCGGTGGTGGTCGTCGGCGTCTACGTCTACAGGCGCGGCCTGTTTGGTGTGGTAGGCGATGCGGTGAACTCGGTAGTCAGTGCCGGGGTGGAAATCGCAAAACCGATTGTGTACGGCGCTACAAAAAATAGCGCTCTCAACGTGGTGGAAACTACGGGCAGTTTGCAGAAAGATTTAGGCATCACGCAACAACAAGCAGAAATCCTTGATGCCCTTGCCATTGGTGGCATGGGCGCATAACGAAAGGCAATCATGAAACGATTAACAGAAGCATCCACCTGGGCAGGTTTGGGCATCATGGCGCAAGTCTTGGCGAATATAGTGCCAGGTCAATACGGTCTCTACCTGCATGGCATCAGCGCAGTAGCGGCAGCGCTGGCAGGCGTCATCCCGGAAAAAGCAGCAGCAGAAAAAGCGGCGGCATAAATGACACTGGCCGATATCCTCCAGTTGAGCAACGTGCTGGTGATTCCGGCCTTTGGTTACATCATCATTCTTGAGCGTCGCATTACCAAAATGCAGACACAGATAGAAGTTTTACTTGACAGGCTGAACAAATGACAAAGCGAAAAACACCACCACGTAAATCTAACGGCCAGTTCCGCAAGCGCAAGCGCAAATAATGGACTTGCTGAAACTCGCCGTCGTGGGCGGCATAGGCTGGTATGTGTACACCCGGTATCTGGTAAAGAAATCCATCGGTACGGGTGTCATTGCTACGCCTAAGACCATCGCTGTAGGTGAGCCCACAGGCTACGCTGTAGACACGCCACCCAGCATTGACCCGGAACCCATGTACAGGCCTGTACAGGTGCCGCAAATGGATTACGCGCCTTGGTATGACAAGGCAAAGAACATCATCATGTAATCAGGTCTAAGGCTAGGCGCGCATGCCATGGCCTGTAGACATCCTCTACAGTCTCGTCAAACGTACCGCGCAGCTTGGCGGCTTGCACCTTGCCCACGACGTTATACGTGCGCAGGTAATTCCTGTATGAGCGCTCAGGCGTCAACCATCGCGGGCTCACTGCGGACACCCATAAAAACAGGTCGTTTTCAGTCACAACGACTTCGCCAAATAGGTCGGTAGCATCTTGATACATATGGATTTTGAATTCTGTTGGCCAGTAGCATAGAATGCAGGCCGGAAGGGAAGATTGATTTTTTAAAAAGACCGGGATAATGCTTGGTATTCTTAATTTAGCGCGCATTTGACATAATATAAATTATGCGAAATTAAGAATGGCATTACAATATGACTTCGTCACGAATCAAAGCTTTAGAATGAACAATTGAAACAAAATAATTCGTTACGCATATTTCCCAAGAATGGATTTATCAAAATGGTAAACTAGTACTTTAGTTGTGATTTCTCAACATGAGAAAGTATTTGGCTTTTGATGCCAAAATTTAGCCTATATTAAGTGACCTTTCTCTTTTAGATTTTTTATGCAATCGTTTAGCAGCACAAATACAATAACAAACCCAGAAATTTTGTACGGTGAAGAAAGGTGCGATTTTTTACGAGAGGAAGTGCTGGCTGATTTGCTGGAGGCAAGCGCGGTAGCTTTTCCTGATAAGATCGCATTAATCTCTGGTGAATTATCTGTCAGCTACCGGCAATTGAATGCTGATGCAGATCGTGTCGCCTCTGTTTTGATCGCTGCAGGTGTGCGGCCCGGGCATATTATTGGCTTGTGGCTGCCGCGTGGCATACATTTGTTGATCATGCAGGCGGCCATTGCCAAAACTGGTGCTGCCTGGCTGCCGTTTGACGCAGATACTCCCATAGACAGGATTGCTGTCTGCCTTAATGATGCCAATGCCTTTGGAGTCTTGAGCTGTCCGGCTTTTGAAGTGCAGTTGACTGAGCTGGACTGTCGAAAATGGCTGGCTGAAGATGCACTAGCCGATGTTGGGCAAACCATCTTAAAGCGTGAAGCCATCAAAGGCAGCGACCCAGCTTATGTGATTTATACCTCGGGATCGACAGGCAAGCCCAAGGGTATATTGGTGAACCAGGCCAGCATTTGCCACTTTTTGCGCAGTGAAAACCACATACTGGGCATACGTCATGATGACCGTGTGTATCAGGGATTTTCATTGGCATTTGATATGTCATTTGAAGAAATCTGGATCAGTTACCTGGTTGGCGCGACCTTATGGCTCGCACCAAAAGAAATTACAGCTGATCCAGATGCCCTGCCGCTGGCTTTGAATGAAAACCACATCAGTGTCTTACACGCTGTCCCCACCCTGCTCGCTTTATTCAGCCATGACGTTGATAGCCTGCGCCTGATCAATCTGGGCGGCGAGATGTGTCCTGAGGTGCTGGTCAAGCGCTGGTCGCGTCCAGGACGGCAGATGTTTAACACTTATGGGCCGACCGAAGCAAGTGTGTCGGCCAGCCTGGCACAGTTACACGCCGATCAAGCTGTGAACATAGGCAGACCTTTGCCTAATTATTCCTTGCTTGTTATTGCAACGGATGTTGAAAATGGTCTGCGTCTGCTACCGTTTGGTGAAATCGGCGAACTTTGTATTTCTGGCCCTGGTGTGGCGATAGGTTATCTTGGCCGACCTGATCTTACTTCTGAAAAATTTCTGGCCAATCCCTGGAGCAGACATTCACATGACACCAGGTTGTACCGTACTGGTGACCTTGCTTGTTTTAACCCTGATGGTAGCGTGCAGTGTCTTGGGCGTGCCGATGACCAGGTGAAAATCCGCGGCTTCAGGGTTGAGTTGGGTGAAATTGAATCAGTATTAGCCAAACAAGTTGGGGTGGGCGCAGTGGCAGTTGTCTTGCGTAAGGATGAAGACATTGACCAGATCGTGGCTTTCATCATCAATGATCAACTCCCTGCCGATACTGATGCAAACGTGTTTGCACAGCATGCTGTTGTCTTGCGCACCGAGTTAAGCCGGGTCTTGCCTATTTACATGGTGCCTGCCCGCTTTGAATATCTGGCTGAAATGCCCAGACTGACATCTGGCAAAATTGACCGCAATACGCTTAAAAAACTGACGCTGGCAAAACAGGCCGCGAACAACGCATCAGATCTCCCTGAGAACGAGACTGAGGCGGTGTTGTTTGACGCTTTGGCCAGCCTGTTCCCTGGGCAGGCTATACAACGCGGGTCAGATTTTTTTATTGATCTTGGTGGTCACTCCCTGATGGCAGCAAAACTGGTGTCGATCTTGCGCAAGCATCCGCGTTTTGCCTATTTCAGAATTAGCGACATCTATACGCATCGCGTGATCGCCAGGATGCTGCAAGTCCTGGAATCCACAGGACAAACCCAAGATGCTTCGGTAGCGTCAAGCAATCAACAATGGGCCACTGCGCCAGAATGGAAGCGCTGGCTTTGTGGCATCGGGCAAGCGGCAGCCATACCTTGGTTGGTGGCCATGCGCATGGTGCAATGGCTGGCGCCATTTTTTGCTTATCACTTTTTCACTGGTGACCCTGAGGACTCCATTGCCAGGGCGGTGTTCTTGTCTGTTGGCGTTTTCCTGTTGTTGACACTAACTGAATTTGCCGTTGCCATTATAGGTAAATGGCTGATTGCCGGACGCTTGAAACCTGGTCGCTACCCTCTTTGGGGATGGACTTATTACCGTTGGTGGCTAGCAGACAGGCTAGTGGAGGCTGCGCCTACATATATGCTGAGCGGCTCTTCTTTATACACTTGGTGGTTACGTGCGTTGGGAGCGAAGATAGGCTCTGACGTGGTGATCGGTTCGATGACTTTGCGTGCGCCTGATTTGCTACGCATCGGTGACCGTTGCAGTATAGGTAGTGCGAGTAATTTTGAAAATGCACGCGTACAACACGGCGAATTAATCTTGGGGACCATCACCCTGGAGGATGATGCTTACGCTGGTTCATATGCGGTATTGGAAGGCAATGTACACATAGAAGCTGGTGGCCATCTTGATGGGCAATCTGCTCTGAGCGCAGGACAACGCATACCAAAATCCAGGATTTGGAAAGGCTCACCTGCCAGAGATGCCGGCGCATTTGATGCCTCGATTTATCCGCCAAGACCGCATGCTTCACGCTTACGCCTGGCAGGTGAAGCTGTATTTTTCGTGTTTGGTTCGCTATTAATCAGTGCCCTGTTTTTCATGCCGGTATTCCCCAGTTTTGTGACGATAGACTGGTTTGATAACTCTGAGCTCTTCCCCGGTTTGCAAAGCAATTCGGTGATTTTCCAGTTAGCGAAATATTTTCTGCTGGCGTTCCCGGCAACGGCAGTGCTGATTGTATGTACTGCGCTTTTATCTGCTGGCATACGCTGGAGCATTTTACCAACCTTGAAGGAAGGGCAATATCCTGTACATGGCAATACTTATTGCGGCAAATGGCTGGTCAATCAGATTCAGGAATCGAGCCTGAATGTGTTACATGGTGTGTATGCAACAGTATATGCCCCGTTCTGGTATCGCTTGCTGGGTGCAAAAGTCGGGCGTGGTGCAGAGATTTCAACGGCTTTAGGTGTCGTTCCGGATATGTTGACTTTAGGTGATGATACTTTCATTGCCGATGCCGTATTGCTGGGTGACGAGCAAATTGATTGCGGTTGGATGAGCATGCACCCTACCGTCATTTCTCGTCGCAGCTTTGTCGGTAATGGGGCTTACATCCCGGACGGTACGATTTTGCCTGAGAATGTATTGATAGGTGTACATACCAGTGCGCCGGATAATGAACAAATGCATGAGGGCGATACCTGGCTGGGTTCACCGGCTATCCATTTGCCAGCCCGCGAAGAAACCAGGGGGTTCCCTGAAAATCTCACTTTCCGCCCTTCCCTTATCCGACGTCTGGGACGAGGCCTGATAGAAGCTTTCCGCATCATTGCCCCGCATGCGATGGTGATCGCCGTTGGCTATACCATCGTTCTGGATTTGATGCCTTTGGCTGGTGATGATCGCTGGAGCGAGGTTTTATATTATCTGGTTGTTGCCGGCTTATTATATGGCGTAGGAAGTTTTGCTTTTGTGCTGGCTTTGAAATGGCTTTTGATTTTCCGCTACAAGAAAAGCAGTGTGCCCATGTGGACACCTTTTGTCTGGATATCAGAAGGCATCACCAATCTGTATGAAGGTATTGCAGTACCAAACTTCATGCGTTATCTGCGTGGTACGCCCTGGCTGCCTTTGGTGTTCAATTTGCTGGGTTGCAAAATAGGGCGCGGCGTGTACATGGACACTACCGACATTACCGAGTTTGACTGCGTCAGCATCGGTGACTATAGCGAAATCAATGCCCTGACCTGTCCGCAAACACATTTATTTGAAGACAGGGTCATGAAAATTGACCATGTCAGTATTGGTGAACGTGTCTACATGGGCCCGCGCAGTTCGGTGTTGTACAGCGCTGTGGTAGCAGATGGTGCCAGCCTTGGTGCAATGACACTGGTGATGAAGGGAGAATATATTCCGGCCAATTCCAGCTGGCACGGCTGTCCTGCTGCCATGACGGGAGGTTGATTGATGCATGTCAAACTGGTTTGCTCATTTCAAAATGGCAAGCCAGACTTGCGCTAATGTGTAGAATCTCCTGCGCTTATCAAGCTATGTGCCACCATTATCATCTTGCTTATAGTGCTGTCGATTTACACCGGATGCGGGATAGCGCACAGATGCTGTCAGGAAATGCAGTCATGATATGTGACGTTAAGCAAGTTGACCGAACTTGCGCGAGATGACCAAGAGCAAAAGCGCTAATGAGACAATACCCAGAAAATTTTGCACAAAAACCGACGTCTTCTCAACCGAAGAAAACGATCCGTATAGAGTTGGCGCGATCTACTATTGTAGCGATTGTTGGTGTGGTGCTGGGCTTTGCACTGCTCTCTCAGTTGGTACCTGTCATTTTGGTACTGATCACTGCGTTGATGCTGGTTGGCACCCTTAATCCGGCGGTTGACTGGCTTGAGCGCCGCAATATTCGCCGCTTTGGTGGCATAGCAATCGTGTTCACTGTCTTGATGATGGTCTTGGTCGGCTTGGCCATTTTCACGGTGCCGCCATTTATTGCCCAAGTCGCCAGCCTTGTGCAGCAAGAACCCGAATTGCGCGGCCGCCTGATTAAATTTCTCGCTGAGTATCCATTCACAACATCTTTGGCAGATGGCTTGCGACATATCCAATACGCTGCGCTATTTAAATCTTATAGCAGTGAAGCCATGGCTTTCTCCAGGGGCTTATTTGAAATCATTGCGTATGGTGCGGGGTCATTCTTTCTCGCCTTGTACATTATGATAGACCGCGACCGCTTGCGCGGCGCATTGTTTGCGGTGATACCTCGTGCGCATCACATTAAACTGGCGCGCATCATGCTCAATCTTGAAACCATCGTTGGTGGTTACGTACGTGGTCAGGTTCTCACTTGCGCCATGATGACGGTTTTTCTGTTTATTCTACTTACCGCCTGTGGCGTACCAAACGCAATAGCGATTGCTGCTTTTGGCGGTATCGTGGATGTGCTTCCCTTTGTCGGTATTTTCCTCACCATGGTCCCGGCAGTACTCGCAGCTTTAGCCGTCAGTGGCGTTGCCGCAACAGTGGTAGGTGTTTTGTTGCTGTGCTATGAAGAGTTTGAAAGCCGGGTATTGATCCCTGTCGTTTATGGACGTGCACTACGGTTGCCTTCTTCAATAGTGTTGTTTGCTTTGATCGCTGGTGGCACTTTATATGGTATTGGAGGTGCTTTGTTGGCATTGCCAGTCGCGGCGACGCTGCTTATGTTGATCGATGAACTGAAGGTTGAATTGCCTGGCGAAAGCTTGCAGCCCAAGGACCTGGCTGTGCAAAGGGATGATATCGTCGGTGAGGCAGAATACTTGCGCCGCACAGACGGCATGCCTGCTGAAGCAGCAGCAGGCATTGCCCTTGAGATATCTGGAGACAGAAAACACAACGAAGGAGATAGAACGGCGAAAGATTCTATCCCGTCTGAAAATGCGGTTCAGACTACCTGAGCTAACAAGACCGATCAGCAATGGGTTGACACAGTGCTATTTTTGTCAACTTTGCTGATCCTGTTTTGGTCGTCCCAAGACTTGTCCCAGTAAGGCTGTTCCTGGCGCTTCCCTGCCACCGGGCCCAGCTTCAAATCGTATATCCTTAAGTTGCAGTTCTTCTTTGCAATTAGCGCAAGCCGGTACGGTAGTGGTAATGTGGCCACAATGTTGATGGCGTACTAGTAAGGGTTGCTGCCCTTCTGCTGTTCGCCATTTATCTCCCCAAGCAGTCAATGCCAGTAATACTGGATATAAATCCCGCCCTTGCTGCGTCAGGCTATAACGCCAGACACGTTTATCCTGCGCGTCGGTCTGCCGTTCCACTATGCCCTGCTCCATCATTTTTTTCAGTCGGGCTGTCAGGATATTCGAGGCAACGCCAAGATTGCGCTGGAGATCGTCAAAACGCTCGAATCCCAGAAACAGATCGCGCAAAATCAGTAGCGTCCACCACTCGCCAATGACTTCCAGTGTACGGGCAATCGAGCAGGAAAAATCAGAAAAAGAACTGCGCTCCATAATTTAGCTTGCTTGATGCAAGTTAACTGTTTACATTGCTTGCATTATGCCAGTGAAAGTCAGCCATGTATGCTTATATCGTCGAGAACAAACTCCGCAAAACCTTTGCTGCTATCAACGCAGGCGATGTCAGTCTGATGCTGGATAGCCTGGCTAATGATTTTGTCTATCGCTTTGAAGGAGATTCGCCGATTTCTGGCTTGCGTAATTCACGCGCGTCTATGGCTTTATGGTGGGAGCGCTTATACCGTTTGTTCCCTGGCTTGCAATTTGAGGTAAAAGAAGTAGCTGTCATCGGGCCGCCGTGGGATACCCGTATCCATGCAGTGCTGGACTTTATCGTTCCGCACCAGCCGGATGGGCCCTACAAGAATGTGGTAATGCAATTCATGCGAATGCGTTGGGGCAAAATCACCTACGTCCATACACTGGAAGATACCCAGCGCTGCAGCCGCTACCTGGCGTGGAGTGCAGCAGGGGAATGTGACGAAGCATTGGCAGCCCCCATTACTGATCAGTCCTGGCCTGGATCCGGGCCATTCTTGCGGGCTTAGATTGGAATATTCAGATCTTATTCTGATCTATATCAGCTAAACATTTATCCTGATGGGAGCAAACTGCTGCAAACACTCCCGCAATATCTGGGGCGTGTTTGCAGTAGAAATTTGTTCACTCCATTGACAGATAAATTGATAGCCTGAACTTACCAATTTGCTTTGGACAAAGTAACCAGCCACTTGCGCAGTACCAGCATTTCCAGATGTCCGGCTTGTATGCCTGTGCTGCAATCGAGTACAGGATTGACATAGTAAGAACGCTGACGGAAGTCGCGGCAGACAAAAATTTCGCGACGCCCCAGGCGCATCACAAAAGAGCTAGGTGCGAATTGCAGGCTGAAGCGTGTATCAAAAGACTGTTCGAGGTTTGCCATAATTTCAATCTCCATATCGGTTGGTATGTGATAGAGGAACAGTCATCAAAACAGCCATGCGTTCATCCATGGACGAACTTTAACACAAACTACTGTATGCGCAATCAGTATTTTAAAACTGTGGTTTTCTCACCTCTCTGTAATTTCTTGCTCCAGTCACATAACACGGGCACATAAAATAAACTTTGAAGTCTGCCGTCATATTACATATACTGTATATTTAATCAGTATATGTAATATGGCCCACGTTTCCTCACTTCCTCCTGAACGCATACACTCCGCACTGTGGCGTGCATCGCAACTGGCGCGTGGTCAGGGTGGTTATTTGCCCAGTGGTTATGCTGAGCTCAATAATGAACTGCCGGGCCATGGCTGGCCACAGGGGCAATTAACCGAGATTTTGCTAGCGCAGATTGGCACTGCCGAGCTCAGCTTGCTCAAGCCCGCCTTAAGCCAGCTTGATGGGCGTCCCATTGTGTTATTGACGCCTCCTTATATACCGCAAGCATTGGCTTTTGCATGTACAGGTTTGCAATCATCGCAGTTGATATGGATACGCTGCCAGAAGCATATTGATGCTTTGTGGGCGGCTGAACAGGTGTTGCGCAATAGCAGTTGTGGCGCGCTGTTGTTCTGGACATCCAGCATCCGTAGTGAAGCTTTGCGGCGTTTGCATCTGGCCGCGCAAAGCTCGGAGACTTTATTCTTTTTGATGCGTGACATGCGGGCAGCACAGCAAGCCTCTCCTGCCCCTTTGCGATTAAGTGTGCAAACCAGCCAATATGGTCTGGAACTGGGCATACTCAAACGCCGTGGCAGCCAGCGCGATGCGCCGCTGGCACTACATGTGCCCAATCATCCTTATTTGTATGCCTATGCTCATCCAGGCAAAGAAAAACTTGCGACAAACTATGGCAACTTGCCCACCACTGTGGATAGCCGTTCACCTGCCTTTACTCCAGCTTGAGGTGTTTGTCACTCCCTTGTTTGCTCAGCAAGAGACACAAGTCAGTGTGATACTCCATCAAGGTCGGGTAACGTCCATGTCTGAATCTGCCGATCAGGCTGGCATACGCTTGAATATGCGTGCGGGTGGTGTGCAAATGCTGTCTGCCGATGCTGAGTACTATCAGCGTGATCACAATAAAGAAAAACTGGCACTGCAGGCAGTGGCAACTGCATTGCTGCAATACTCGCCACAAGTCTGTCTGGCAGAAGATGATTGCATACTGGTTGATATCAGTGCCAGTCTGAGTTTGTTTGGGGGTGTACGCGCTTTGCGTAAACGCATGCTGGAAAGCATGCGCATTCTGGGTTATACGGCAACGACTGGCATTGCTCCCGTTGCCAGGGCTGCCTGGTTATTGGCCAAGCAGGCATCGCGCAAATTACCTAGAGGACAGCATGTCTTTAAACTGCAAAGATTGAGTCAGCGCCTGGACAGGCTACCGGTCAAATTACTCACTTCAGCTCAGCCTTTGGCTGAGTTATTGCAGGGCATCGCCTGTTATAGCCTCAGAGATTTACGTCAATTACCACGCCCTGGCTTGCAGAGGCGTTGCGGCAAAGCTTTACTCATGGAGCTGGATCAAGCTTATGGTGCGCAGGCCGAAGTACACGAATGGTATCTGGCGGCGCCAGAATTCAAAGTCAAAATTGAACTGCCAGACCGTATAGAGCTTGCAGAATCACTTCTCATTTTTGCCCGCAGCCTGCTGGCCCAGTTGCTGGGATGGCTGGCTGCGCAGCAACTGGCGGTTACGCATATTCACATGGAATTATTGCATGAACGTGGCCGCCAAGCGATCCCACCAACCATGTTTGACCTGCAACTGGCACAAGCATGCTGGCAAGAATCGCACCTGCTCAGTTTATTCAAAGAAAAACTCAGCCAGCTCAAACTGCATAGTGCCGTCATTGGTATGCTGCTGGAAGTAAAGCAGACCATGGTGCGTGAAGCACAAAGCTATACTTTGTTCCCCGAGCCGGGTGGACAAGCAAATGAACATAAGCGCTTGCTTGAACTTCTGGTCGCCCGTCTGGGCGAAGAGAATGTCTTGCAGCCAGCACCACAGGCAGACCATAGAGCCGACATTGCCAATCACTGGATTTCTGTCATCAAGAAATCTCCGCCACCCTGCCCGCCCCTCTCTTTGGCAGCTTATGCCTTGCGCCCCAACTGGTTATTGCCCCAACCACTGGCGCTGGATATCCACGAACATCGCCCTTATTACGGATCAGAACTCAAACTTGTTTCTCCGGCTGAGCGTATAGAAGCAGGATGGTGGCATGAGCAAATACAAACTCGGGATTACTACATCGCTGTCGATAAGCGCCATGTGCGCTACTGGATTTATCGAGAGCGAGCCAATGACCCCGACAGTGAAGAACCTGTCTGGTTCTTGCACGGCATTTTTGGATAGTATTTGGGATATATCAATATGAGTGCCTTTCTGCCCGAGTATGCCGAATTATTTTGCATGAGCAATTTCAGCTTCCTGCATGGAGCATCACATTCAGAAGAGTTGGTGGCGCGCGCCATTAAACTGGATTATCGCGCCCTGGCCATTACCGATGAATGCTCCCTGGCTGGCGTGGCAAGAGCATATACGGCAGCAAAAAATACCGGCTTGCATCTCATCATCGGTGCCCACTTCAAACTGGAAGATGCAGAAGCACCTGAAAATAATGTGCATCTGATTGCCCTTGCACAAAACCGCGAGGGCTATGGCAATTTATCTGAAATGATTACTCTTGGCAGATGCCGGGCGACCAAGGGTAGTTACTTATTGACGCCCAAGGATTTCGTCACGCCACCGTCGGGTTTGGAGCATTTGTCTGGCTTGCCGGATTGCCTGCTGATAATGGTACCAGCTTACCCCGCAGAAAGTAATGCGCTACTGAAACAGGCCAAATGGTTGAAGCAACACTTCCCTGGCCGCGCCTGGATAGGGTTGAATTTACTGATGCAAATTGCAGATGAATATCAAAAGCAGCAAGTTGATACGGTAGCTGAGACTGTGCAATTACCCGTCGTTGCCATTGGCCAGGTCACCATGCATGTCAGATCCCGCAAGCCCTTGCAGGACACGATGACTGCCATACGCCTGTGCCAGCCCATCACTGAATGTGGTTACACCCTGGCGATGAATGCAGAGCAGCATCTACGTTCCCGCTTGCGGCTGGCGACGATTTATCCGCCGCATACTCTGGTCGAGACAGTGAAAATCGCGGAGCTGTGCAGCTTTTCATTGAATGAATTACGCTATGAGTACCCGCACGAACTGGTGCCGAAAGGATATACGCCTGCCAGTTATTTAAAGCTTCAGGTCTATAAAGGTGCTGATCTGCGCTATCCACAAGGTTTGCCCTCATCAGTAAAAAATAAAATAGAACATGAGCTGCACCTAATTAATGATCTGGCTTATGAACCTTATTTTTTGACGGTGTTTGATATCGTCAATTTTGCCAGGAAAAAGGAAATACTCTGCCAGGGACGGGGCTCGGCAGCCAATTCTGTCGTCTGCTATTGCCTGCATATCACCGAAGTTAATCCAGAAACACATACTCTGCTGTTTGAACGCTTCCTGTCCAAGGAAAGAGGTGAGCCCCCTGACATCGATGTCGATTTTGAACATCAGCGCCGCGAGCAAGTCATGCAGTATATCTACGATAAATACGGGCGTGACCGTGCTGCTATAGCTGCTGCTGTACACACTTACCACCCGCGCGGCGCCTTGCGTGATGTGGGAAAAGCCCTAGGCGTAGACCTGGCGATCGTCGATGCCGTGGCGAAATCGCATCGCTGGTTTGATAGCAAGCAAGAGTTATTCAAGCGATTCACAGAATGCGGTCTGGACATCAATTCTCCTATCGCCCAGCAATGGGCATTGTTAACAGGCAAATTGCTGCGCTTTCCGCGCCATTTATCGCAACACAGCGGTGGCTTTGTCATCGCACGCGGCAAATTATCCAGGCTGGTGCCTATAGAAAATGCAGCGATGGAAAAGCGCAATGTGATCCAATGGGATAAGGATGATCTTGAATCCCTTGGCTTGCTCAAAGTTGATGTGCTGGCCCTTGGCATGCTGTCGGCATTACGGCGGGCTTTTGATCTGATGGCTAGCTTGCCAGGCAAACCTAAGTGCATGCAGGATGTGCCACGCGAAGATCCGCTGACCTATGACATGATTTGCAAGGCAGATACCATTGGTGTGTTCCAGATAGAATCCCGGGCGCAGATGAGCATGCTGCCACGCTTGAGACCAAGAGAGTTCTATGATCTGGTGATACAAATTGCCATTGTACGGCCCGGCCCTATACAAGGCGGTATGGTGCACCCCTATTTGCAAAGACGTCAGGGCAAGCAGCCTGTAGAAATGCACAAAAATCCGGGTATGCGGGCAGCGCTGCAACGCACACTGGGGATACCTATCTTTCAGGAGCAGGTCATGCAAATCGCCATGCATGCGGCAGACTTTACGGCAGGAGAAGCAGATGGCTTGCGCCGCGCAATGGCGGCCTGGAAACGGAAAGGCGGCCTGGAAGGCTATGAAACCAGGATAGTAGAGACCATGGTCAAGAATGGTTATGAGCGTGATTTTGCTCAAGGGATCTACGAACAAATGAAGGGTTTTGGTGATTATGGCTTTCCTGAAAGTCATTCAGCCAGTTTTGCCATCCTCGCGTATTTCAGTAGCTGGATCAAGCGCCATGAGCCTGCAGTGTTTTTATGCTCGCTGTTGAATTCTCAGCCATTAGGGTTTTATTCGCCTTCGCAATTGATACAGGATGCGCGTCGCCATGATGTGCAAGTCAGTGCTATCGATGTGACCTGTAGCGATTGGGACTCTTCACTTGAGACAGAGATGCAGTTCAATAGTTTTACCGAGACCTTGCAGCCCATCGTACGCATGGGTTTCTCTCTGTTATATGGCATGTCCGAGGATGCTGCCTCGCGTATCATGCAGGCACGCCAGCAACAGGCTTTTGTTGATGTGCATGATCTGGCAAAGCGCGCTCAACTGAGCCAGCATGATTTGCATGTACTGGCTGCTGGCAATGCCTTGTCAGCTTTGGCTGGACATAGAAGACAGGCACTGTGGCAGGCAGTAGGCGCAATGCCGGATAAGGATTTATTGCGCGTCACCAATATACAAGAGCAAGTACCTCAACTGAAAGCACCTTCAGAAGCACAAGAAATTTATAGCGACTATCATGCAACCGGATTCAGCCTACAGCGCCATCCTCTTGCTTTGCTACGACCACAATTGCTGGCCAAGCGCTTCTTGCCAGCAGAAATGCTGAATACTTTTCAACAAGGGCAATTTGCGCGCGGTTGTGGCCTGGTCACGGTAAGGCAAAGACCACAAACGGCCAACGGCGTCATCTTCATCACCATAGAGGATGAAACCGGCCCGGTGAATGTGATTATCTGGCCAAATGTACTGGAAAAACAGCGTAGTGAAGTCTTGAGTGCGCCACTGCTGGGTGTATATGGTATCTGGCAATGCGAAGCCGAAGTCAGGCATCTGGTTGCCAAACGCTTAGTGGATATGTCACATCTTCTGGGGCAACTGGAAGTGGGCAGCAGGAACTTTTGCTAAGTTCCCCCTGCCCTGCTCTATATAGAAATATGCAGCAATTACGCCTGATTACCATCAGGCAAAGTCAGGCGACCAGTATGATAATCATATTCATACACTTCACCATAACGTCCCCACTCGATGGCGACTTCAAGTACCCGTTTTGCTTCGTCAGATTTCAAAAATTCCTCCAACAAATCTATCAGCGGTTGTTCAGACAGACTACCACTGGTTTCCGTTTCCAGATTACGTCGTATATGTGCCGCCAACGGCACATGCGTTAGCAATTGTTGGCCAAACAATTCCTGCTTTTGCGCCTGCTCTACTTCTACATATTTTTTACCGAGCGGCGTCAGCATGATGTCGCCTTTTTCCAGCACGGCAAAACCTAACAAACTCAAAGCTTCATAGGTCGGGAATAATTCTTCATCCGACAATTCAGCTTCTTCTGCCAGTTGTGGTAAGTCGGCACGGCCATTGAATGGTGCCTCTGCCAGCAAATCAAGAATGCCTTCGATGCGGCTGACATCCGTCTCAGGCAAGCGATAGCCAAGGTGACGTGCATTTGGCGTATCAGCGGCAGCCTCATGGGTGGCACGCATGGTCATTAAGCCATATACTTCATCAATCAAGGCACGTACTTCCAGCGTATCCACATCACGCGGCCTGGGCAGGTCGATCTTGATTTCGCATCTGACCGAGCCTGGGTCACTGGATAAAATAATGATGCGATCTGCCATCATGACGGCTTCTTCAATATTGTGTGAAACGATCAAGATGCCTTTAGTGGATATGCGGTCTTCTTCCCACAACTCCAGCATGTCATTACGCAGGGTTTCACCTGTTAGCACATCCAGGGCAGAAAAAGCCTCATCCATCAGCAATACATCAGGATTGGTGACCAGTGCCCTGGCTATACCCACACGCTGCTTCATACCGCCAGAAAGTTCACGCGGCAAGGCACCGCCAAAACCTGCCAGGCCGATCAATTCAAGGACGGCATCGGCTCTTTGTTCGCGCTCTGCCGCTGGGACACCCTGGGCCTCTAAACCCAGTTCCACATTCTGCTGCACAGTCAGCCAGGGGAATAAAGCAAATGACTGGAACACCATGGCTATGCCTGCCACTGGCCCACCAATTGCCTTGTCGCGATAGGCTACTTTGCCTGCATCTGCCGGTATCAAACCAGCCATGATGCGTAATAAGGTGGATTTGCCGGAACCGGATTTGCCCAGCAAAGCGACGATTTCGCCATCTTTGAGTTGAAAGTCAACCTTGTCCAGTATCAGGCGCGACTTGCCATCTGCTGCTTTGAAGGATTTGGCGACCTGATTCAGGTCGAGTAATAAATTTTGAGTCATCTTGAATTCCTTGATGAATAATTCAGGCGTCAGCGCGACTGTTCAACGCAGATGGTCTTCGGCCAGCAAATACAATTTGCGCCAGAAAAAGCGGTTCAGCAGCATGACGAATACGCACATGACACCTATACCCAAAGCGATACGATGAAAGTCGCCCGTCTCCGTCATTTGCTTGATATAACTACCCAGGCCATCGGCTACCAACGTGGTTTTACCCCAGGTGACATATTCAGCCACGATACTGGCATTCCATGAGCCGCCACTGGCTGTGATTGCGCCTGTGATATAGCTAGGAAAAACAGCCGGCAAGTACACGCGCTTCCACTTCAGCCATCCTTTCAGACCCAAATTATCAGCAGCCAAACGTAATTCATTGGGGATGGTGGCAGCACCAGCCACGACATTGAACAGGATGTACCACTGCGTACCAAACACCATCAAGGGGCTAAGCCAGATATTTGGCGTCAGTTTAAACGTCACCATGGCAAACACTACCAGGGGGAACATCAGATTGACGGGAAAAGCCGCCAAAAACTGCGCCATCGCCTGCACTTTTTGCGAATACTGTGGGCGCAAACCTATCCAGACTGCCACTGGCACCCAAAACAAGGAAGCCAGGGCGATCAACAACATAACGCGCACCAGGGTAATCAATCCCAGACCCAGCACATGTGCCACTTCGGCCCAACCCACCACACTGTGTATAAAAATGAATAGGCTGTACATGGCAGAAATTGAAGCCAACAACAAAGCTGCATCCAAAACTTTGGGCCACGCTGGATGAGTAAAACGCTGATTCACTTGCACGCTGGTGCCATCACTCTGCACACTAAACCATGACAAACCACGCCCAAGAAAAAGCCAGAACCTGGCTATCCAGGCGCGAAATAAACGGCTGCTGCGCATCCAGTCCAGCAACCATGATTGCTGCGCAGTGTCGCCTTGGGTTTCTTCAAAGCGGAACTTGTCAGCCCAGGCCAACAAGGGACGGAAAAACAACTGGTCATACAGCAAAATACCGATCAGCATGGCGGCAATCGCCCAGGTGATGGCCATGCCGTCCCTGGCTTCAATCGCCACGGCGATATAGGATCCTATGCCAGGCAATTTAATGTCTTGTCCTGCGACAGAAATAGCTTCAGCCGCCACCAGGAAAAACCAGCCGCCAGACATGGACATCATCATATTCCAGAGCAGGCCTGGCATGGCGAACGGCAATTCCAGGCGCCAGAAACGCTGCCAGCCAGACAATCTGAATATCTGCGCTGCCTCTTTTAATTCGGGCGGCACATTGCGTATGGATTGATACAGGCTGAATGCCATATTCCAGGCCTGGGAAGTGAAAATCGCAAAAATGGCTGCGCACTCAACACCCAGCAAATTACCGGGGAACAAGGCAATAAAAGGGGCAATCGCAATCGCTTGAAAACCAAGAATAGGTACAGATTGTAAGATATCCAGCGCCGGTATCATGACTTTTTCAGCCGCCGCATATTTGGCCGCGACAGCCGCAAAAATCAAACTGAAAATCAGGGAAAAAGCCAACGCCGTGAACATGCGTAAGATGGTGCGCAATAAATAATAAGGCAGATAAGAGGGATCAAGACTGATTTGCAAAGCCTCGCCCACGGCGAAAGGACGGCTCATCTGCATGGCGGCAAATGCAAAAATACCCAACAAAGCCAGTACTAAAGGGAGCAAAGCCCAATCCCAGCGATTTGGGCCTTTATCCCCGGTAACAACATCACGCCCTTGTTGACGGAACAATTCAAACATGAATGCTCCTTTGTTCAATCAAAGCGATAGCAAAAAAACGGCCCATAGCATACCTCCTGTCACAAACATCAAGTCTGGACAAAGATGAACTGCGCGGCTGCGCACATGCATGCTGACTATAGCCAGCGCCACGCAAAATTTAAAACAGGGGTAAAAGTAGAGGGCAGCATGACTGCTGCAAAAGACTACTACCCGCCAAATGGCAAGGTAGCAAGAGAAAATCTGTGCTTACATTGCCAAGTTGAGTGAAGATCGACAACTATAACTGTCCACAAACGTGCTCCGAAAATGAGATGCGCGAACTTTAACATAGACTTTGTTTTGCAAGCAAGATGTTGCAACGCAAAAAGCTTATTTTTTTGTAGCTTGCATGCGCTCTTTCAGAACAGCAGCAATTTCTCTTTGTTCAACTTCAATCGCAAAATCAAGGGCGGTTAAGCCCAGATCATTCTTGAGAAATGGATCCGCGCCCTCTTCCAGCAAAAGATTGACGATAAGATGCTTGCCAGAGCGGGCAGCCATCATCAACGGGGTGGTTTTGTTAGGGGATTCAGCGTCTATGTAGGCCGATTTTTCCAGTAACAATGCAACAATATCCTTATTGCCGCCAGCAGCAGCATAATGCAAGGCACACCAGCCAACTTGATTGATCTCGGCATCATGCTCAATCACAGCTTTAACAAAGGGGAAATTTCCAAGGTAGCTCGCCAACATCAAAATAGTGTCGCCATTACTGGCTCTGGCTTCGAGTTTGATATCTTTGCGATCAAGCAAGAATTGGAAAACTTTTTTTGAATCTTCGCGCAAAGCGATCATCAACAGAGTTTCGCCGCGAATTGCTTCGGTGATATTCACACTCACACCACGTTGCAATAGTTCATTCACCTTATCAACCTGATCAAAGCGTACAGCAAAAATCAAATCTTCCTGCTCATTCGCAAAAGCACAGGCACAGGCACAAGATAACCACAGTAACAAACAAGCCAGGCAACGCAAATGAAATTTTCTTGATGAGAACAATGCAGATGACAAGGCTGTTTGCATATCAGGCCTTAATGGGCAAATTGAAACAGTTGGAAGAAATTTTTCGTCGTAGTCTCTTGCACTTCTTTGACAGAAATACCTTTCAAATCTGCCAGAAATTCACCCACATGCCGTACAAAACCAGGTTCGTTCATTTTGCCACGATGCGGAGCGGGTGCCAGATAAGGTGAATCAGTTTCTATCAAAATGCGGTCCAACGGCAAAGCTTTTGCTACTGCCTGCAAATCTTTGGCACTCTTGAAAGTCAGAATGCCGGAGAAGGAAATATAAAACCCAAGGTCCACTGCTGCTTGCGCAACTTCCAGCGACTCGGTAAAGCAATGCATCACACCTGCTACCCCACCCTGCCCTGTGCCTGCTCCCTCTTCTTTCATGATGCGTATGGTATCTTCAGCCGCTGCACGGGTATGGATGATAAGTGGCTTGCGGCAAATGCGGGAGGCGCGAATATGCTGTCTGAAACGCTCACGCTGCCATTCAAGATCACCCTTCAATCTGAAATAATCGAGACCGGTTTCACCGATGGCAATGATTTTGTCGTGATCAGACAGCTTAACCAATTGCTCTGCTGTTGGCTCTTCTGTTTCTTCGTAATCAGGATGTACGCCAACGGAGGCATAGATATGGGGATACTGTTCAGCCAATGCCAGCACTTGTGGAAAATCAGGCAAGTCAACCGAGACGCATAGTGCGTGCGTCACACCATTCTCCTGCATCTTGCCCAATATCTCCGGCAAACGTTCAGCCAACTCAGGGAAATTGATATGACAATGGGAATCAACGTACATGCTTGCTACTCTTAAAGAAATTTGATGCAATGATTGATCGGTCAGCAAATACCTGATGCAAACAAGCTCAGGATGCTGAGATCAATTGTAATACGGCTTGCGCCGAGACGTTGGCAGTGTCGCGCAAGAGGGAATGATGCATATCGATGAAGCGCTGTTTCAAGCGTTCCTGCAAGGCTTCGTCACTTAGCTGCTGCCACAAGGCATCTGCCATCGCATCCGGCCTGGCGGCTGACTGTAAAAATTCTGGCACCAGGAATTCATGTGCGAGGATATTCGGCAAGCCTATCCAAGGCTGGTAACCCATGTGCCGCAAAATTTGCCATGAGGCTTCCATCATTTTGTAGGCAATCACCATGGGCTTTTTGAACAAGGCCACTTCCAGCGATGCCGTACCAGAGGCAACGAGTACCGCATCTGCCGCTGCAATGGCAGTATGAGAGCGTCCATCAATCAGCAACACTGGCACGTTATCGAGCTTGGCATCAACCACCAGCTTGATGTAATAACTGCGCTGCTTTTCACCTGCCATAGGCACGACAATTTGCAAATGCGGGTCACGCTGGCATAGTATCTTGGCCGTCTGGATAAAGGCTTCAGTATTGTATTTGATCTCGGACATGCGGCTGCCTGGCAAGATCGTGACCACTCTGGCATTTTTATCCAGGCCCAGCTCATCCCTGGCAGCAGCCATGTCGGTTTCCATGGGAATGACTTGTGCCAGCGGATGGCCCACATAAGTCACTGGTATGCCAGCATTGCGGTAAATCTCTTCTTCAAAGGGAAACACCACCAGCATATGGGAAACTGCTTCAGCTATCTTTTTGATGCGCCCACCACGCCATGCCCAGATCGATGGGCTGATGTAATGTATGGTAGGAATGCCAGCACGCTTTAACTGGATTTCCAGATCCAGGTTAAAATCTGGTGCATCAACGCCGATGAAGACATCCGGTTTTTCCAGCAATAACTGTTCGCGCAATTGCTTGCGTATGCCGCTGATCTCGCGGTAATGTGCCAGTACTTCAAACAACCCGCGCACGGACAGTTTATCCATGGGCCAGTCGTTGATAAAGCCTTGCTCCGCCATGCGCGCGCCGCCTATGCCGTGCATATGCGCATCAGGCAAGGCCGGACGCAAACCTGACAAGAGCCGGTTAGCCAGCATGTCGCCGGAAGTCTCTCCGGCAACCATCGCAATGATGGGACGATTAGCTTGATTCGTCACAATAAAGCTTAACGCACTATGCCGCGTGTCGCAGCATTCAGGAAATGGCGCATGGACTGTACATGAAGCGCCACATCGGTTTCAAGCTGAGCGATCTGCTCATCTATCGCTGCCTTGGCTTCTTCCAGAGTCAGTCCAGATTTATAAATCAGTTTATAAGACTGACGTATGGCTGCAATTTGCTCACGGCTAAAACCACGGCGCTTCAAACCTTCGACATTAATGCCATGGGCAGCGGCTGGATTGCCGTTCAACATCACAAACGGCGGCACGTCCTGCAACAAGGAGGTACCCATGCCGCACATTGCATGTGCGCCTATCTTGCAGAACTGGTGGACATTGGTAAAACCACCTAAAATCACCCAGTCACCCACATGTACATGACCAGCCAAAGCGGCGTTATTGGCGAATATGACGTTGTTACCAACCTGGCAGTCATGCGCCAGATGCACATAGGCCATGATCCAGTTATCGTTACCCAGACGGGTCACGCCATTATCCTGAACTGTGCCCAGATTGAAGGTACAAAATTCACGAATAACGTTGTTGTCACCTATTTCCAGACGTGTAGGTTCACCCGCATACTTCTTGTCTTGCGGTGCTGCACCTATCGATGAGAACTGATAAAAAGTATTGTTGCGGCCTATCGTTGTATGCCCTTCAATAACAACATGCGGACCTATCTTAGTCCCCTCAGCTATCGTCACATTGGGACCGATAATGGAATAGGCACCCACTTCCACTGTGCTATCCAGCTTGGCTTTAGGGTCAATCAGCGCGCTTGGGTGGATATGCATTGTCTAGCCCTCCTTGGCTTCATCTTTCGTACGCATGGTGCACATCAGTTCACCTTCTACTGCCAATTGGCCATCCACAGTTGCCCTGGCCTTGTATTTCCAGATGCCGCGTGCAACCTTGATGATTTCAACTTCCATCTTCAGCTGGTCACCAGGTTCAACCGGACGCTTGAAACGTGCGCCGTCAATGCCGAGGAAATACACGATAGTATTTTCATCCGGCTTTTGGCCCATGGTCAGGAATGAGAGTATGGCAGCAGTCTGCGCCATCGCTTCTATCATCAAGACACCGGGCATCACGGGTTTGTTCGGGAAATGCCCGTTAAAAAATTCTTCATTCGCCGTGACATTCTTGATAGCGGTAATGGTCTTGCCATTTTCCCAGCTCAGTACGCGATCCACCAGCAACATCGGGTAACGGTGTGGCAGGTATTCTTTGATTTGATTAATGTCCAGGCTATTCATGATCTTTTTCAGTCAGTGTTTTCATTGTTTTTTCAAGGTAACGCATCTTTTCGCGCATACCCGATAAATTACGTACGATAGCAGCAGTTTTTTCCCAGTCAGCATTTTTCGCCAAGGGATAGAAGCCAGTGTATTGCCCCGGCTCCAGTATGGAGCGCGACACCATGCTGGCAGAAGAAATATGTACATTATCGACGATGGTCAGATGACCCAGCACCATGGCTGCGCCACCAAATGTGCAATATTTGCCTATCTTGGCACTACCCGCCACGCCTACGCAGCCAGCCATGGCAGTATGCGCGCCTATATGGCAGTTATGGCCTATCTGTATCTGGTTATCCAGCTTGACGCCTTCTTCTATGATGGTATCAGCCAAAGCGCCACGGTCTATACTGGTGTTCGCGCCGATTTCGACATCGTCACCTATCAGCACCCGGCCCGTTTGCGGGATTTTTATCCATTGGCCTTTTTCATTGGCAAAACCAAAACCATCAGCGCCTATTACTGCACCAGAATGGATAATGCAACGCTGCCCCAGGACACAATGGTCATAAATGCTGACATTTGCATGAATCAGACTATGGTCACCAATCACAACGCCACGGCCGATCACCACACCCGGCTTGATGACAACATGCTCACCAATCACTGCTTCAGCATCGATGCTGGCATTAGCTCCTATGCTGGCAGTGGCAGCGACTATCGCGTGAGGACTGACCCATGCCGCAGGATGCACGCCGACCGTTGCGGGTATTGCATTGAGTGACGCAAAGTACTGCGCCGCACGGGCAAAATACACATAAGGTTGCGGGACAATGAGACAAATGCCAGCATAGTCTTTGCCAATTTGCTCGAAATCGGCTTGCGTCAACATCAATGCAGCAGCCTGGGTAGCCGCTGCCTTGTGACGGAACTTGGGATTGGACAGAAAGGTAATATGCTGCTCACTGGCCTCATCCAGAGGGGCAATGCCAGTGACAGTAATATCAGGTGAACCAGTCAATTGACCACCGAAGCGATCGACCAATTCACCCAGCCGAATGCTCGCGGTCATAGAAATTATTTGGAGAGTGCTTTAAGAACTTTATCAGTAATGTCAATACGGGCGCTGTGATAAACAGAATCTTGCAAGACCAGATCAATTTTTTCGGCTTCTGCAATTTGTTTAATCACTTTCTGCGCACGTTCTACCAATGAGGCAATTTCTTCATTCTGACGCTGATTCACATCTTCATTGTAAGAACGCTGCTTGCGCTTGAAAGCTTGGTCCAGTTCAGTAATTTCACGCTGGCGGACAACACGATCAGATTCTGACAATAAAGGCGCGTCTTTTTCATACTTTTCAGCTGTCGTCTTTAATTTCTTTGCCAGGTTTTCCAGTTCTTCGCCACGCTTTTGAAATTCAATTTTCAGTTTGGCCTCCGCCGCTTTTGCCGGAACGGATTCGCGCATCACTCTTTGAGAATCAAAGATGGCTATCTTGGTATCTTGCGCCTGGGCTTGAGCAACGCTGAAAACGCAAGCCGCACAAACCATCAAGCGTTGCAACAATTTGGTCGGGGTAATATGTTGACTCAAAATAATCTCCGTAACACGTACTAAAACAAAAACACAGCCAAACATAAGCAATTAGAAACCAGTACCCATCTGGAACTGGAATGTTTGCTTCTTGTCGTCTGCCTTGGCATTCAAAGCTTTACCAAAACTCAGCTTCAATGGGCCAACTGGCGATATCCAGCTTATACCTATACCAGCGGAAAAACGTAAGTCTTTCGCGCGAATTTTTTGACCTTCATCAAATACATTACCACCATCCACAAAAGTGAACCAGCGCAAAGATTTGTCGGCACCCGGGAAAGGAATCTGCAATTCCACATTGGCCAGCAAGCGGGTAGCACCACCAAGAGCATCACCATTTGGATCTTTAGTACCCAAAGAAGATGGCTCATAACCACGTACTGAGCCTATACCACCCGCATAGAAGTTCTTAAACAGTGGATAAGGCTTACCACCCAGTCCATGTCCATAATCAACTTCGCCATTCAATGCCAAAACCACAGAGCGATAAATAGGCTGGAATAATTGTGCATTATAAATTGCACGATAATATTTAAAGCTGCCTACAGCTGCCAGTTCCAGATTAGCCCTTTGGTAACGACCAATTGTAGGCGTCAACACGCTGTCGCGGCTATCCCTTTGCCAGGCTGCAGTCAATGGAAATGAATTAGTTACAGCCTCACCAATACCATAGTCAATCGCGGCTGTATCCTTGGAACCAGTGCCGTAATCCGAAACATATTTAAGGTAACGGTATGGGCTGCCAAAGTAAGTTTCAACCTTGGTACGTTCAAAACCAAGACCAAAAAACACCGTATCGACTTCAGAGAATGGTACACCGAAACGCAACGCGCCACCGGTAGTCTGAATTTTATAGTCACCGACACTGCCGATAATCGGACGCGTTGTACGGATATAAACTTCCACATTGCGGCTAACGCCATCGTCCGTGAAATAAGGATCGGTATGAGACAGCGCAATTGTACGATTTTGGCGGCTGGTATTGATATCAAGGCCTATCGTATCACCACTACCAAAAGCATTGGCTTGCTGGATAGAGCCAGTCAGCGTCAATCTTTCGGCGCTGGAGTAGCCGGCGCCAAACATGAGATTACCGGTAGGTTTTTCAGTGACCGTCAGGTTCACGTCAACCTGATCAACGCTGGTTGGCACTTCAGGTGTTTCTATAGTGACATCTTTGAAATAGCCAAGACGCTCTACACGGTCACGTGAGGTTTTGATTTTCTCGCCGTCATACCAGGAGCTTTCAAACTGGCGGAATTCGCGACGGATAACTTCATCACGCGTGCGGGTATTACCAGCCAGATTAATGCGGCGCACATAAACGCGTTTGCCCGGATCAACAAAGATGGTGAAAGCAACTTCTTTCTTTTCTTTATTCAAGACAGGATTTGCATTCACATTAGCAAACGCATAACCAAAATTACCCATGCGTTCCGAAATACGCTTGGTGCTTTCCGTCAGACGGGCAGCATTATAAATATTGCCTTTTTTGAGCAGCAACAAAGAGGCTAACTCTTCTTCCCTGCCCATAGTATCGCCTTCAAGCTTGATATCGGAGACGGTATATTTATCGCCCTCATCAATATTGATCGTGATGTAGATGTCTTTTTTGTCTGGCGTGATGGAAATCTGTGTGGATAAAATCTGCATTTCGAGATAGCCACGGTTTTGATAGAACGAGCGCAAGGTCTCGATATCGCCGGAGAGTTTTTGCTTGGAATACTGATCTGCCTTGGTATACCAGGTAAACCAACCCGGTGTCGTCAAGGTCAACAGATCACGGATTTCACCGTCAGAAAAATCTTTATTACCGATGATATTAATCTGGGCAATCTTGGCTACTTCACCCTCATCTACCGCAAACGTAACATTCACACGATTACGTTCTATCGGCGTAATGGTGGTCGTGATTTGCATGCCATACAAGCCCTTGGACAGGTATTGGCGTTTGAGTTCTTGCTCGGCACGGTCCACTGTTGCCTTATCGAAAATACGTGATTCACCAACGCCTATGTCTTTCAAGGCTTTGACGAGTGCATCTTTTTCAAATTCTTTAGTGCCAGTGAACTCCACACCAGCGATGGTAGGACGTTCCTCCAGCAAGACGATCAAGATGCCGTCCTGCACTTCAATCTGAACGTCCTTGAAGAAACCCGTTGCATACAGGGATTTGATCGCAGTTGTACTTTTTGCGTCATCAAATTGCTCACCGACTTTGACTGGCAAATAACTAAATACGGTACCAGCCTCCGTCCGTTGCAAGCCTTCTACACGTATATCCTTGACGGTGAAGGGCTCAATCGCCAATGCGTTTCCGGTGCAAAGTGCTAATGCAGCCAAAGATAAAGCATGACGACGAAAATGGGCTAAAGTGAACTGCTCGATATGTAATTTCATTGGGTATAAATTTCTTTCAATACTCTCAATATTGCTATCTAAAATGAGTTTCTGTCATCAAGCCAGCTATTATGACATTAGTCGGGCAATGTCATTAAAAAAAGCTATTGCCATCATCGTCAATAACAAAAAAAATCCGGCACGCTGCCCCATTTCGACATAACGGTCCTGCAAAGGTTTCCCAGTCAAAACTTCCAGCGAATAATACAACAAATGCCCCCCATCCAAAACGGGTATTGGTAGTAAATTCATCACGCCAAGGCTAATACTGATCACCGCAATGAAGCCAAGATAGACAATCATGCCAGTTCTGGAGGTTTGCCCGGCATAATCAGCGATGGTCAAAGGTCCGGTTATATGCTTCAGAGAAACACTACCCGTCAGCATTTTCCCCATCATTTTCAGGCTGAAGATGCTGGTATCCCAGGTTTTTTCAACAGACTTGACAAATGCCTGTGGCAGGTTAGCCTGTACCACCGTCATTTCCGGAACCATAGGCTGCAATTTCACTTTCATCAATCCCACTGTCTGCCCGCTTACTTCCTGACTGACAGGTGTGACTTCCACCTCAAATTTGCTGCCATTCCTTTGCACCATCAACCTCAACGGCTTATCAGGATTAGCGTTGACGATTTGCCGGAAATCTATTATATCAAGCAAGGTTTTCTGTCCTATTGCCAGAATACGGTCGCCAACCTGCAAACCTGCCTGCTTCGCGGGACTATCCGGCAAAAATTCCTCCAGTATAACTTCACTGCTTCCAGCAAGACTCAAGCCAATATGCTGCAAAATATCAGCATCAACTTCACTTGAACTTAGTTGTTGAAGTGGGATTTCTACAGAAATTGGTGCGTTACTACTAATGTTGCCAGTATTGGCATGCTGTACTTCAAGTACTGGATTACGCCTACTGACACCGGCCTGCATCATTTTCCAGCGGAACTCTGACCAGCTTTGTATTTGCTCACCATTGATAGAAGTAACCAGGTCACCATAGCGCAATCCCGCTTTATAAGCGATAGAGGCCTCTGATGCTACGCGTACTTTGGAAACTGCTTCTGGCACACCATGGACAAACAAAGCGGTATAAAGGAAAATCGCCAATAAAAAATTGGCCAAAGGGCCCGCAGCCACGATAGCTATACGCTTCCAGACCGATTGCTGGCAAAATTCGCGGGATAGTTCATTTGGGGCGATTTTTTCTGCACCGATCTCACGGGCGTCCAGCATTTTGACGTAACCGCCTAGTGGCAAGAGGGAAATGGCCCATTCCGTCTGGTCTTTACCCAAGCGCTTGGAGTAGATGACTTTCCCCATCCCCAGGGAAAAACGCAGAACTTTGACACCGCACCAGCGTGCAACAATATAGTGTCCAAATTCATGGATAGTGACCAGTATGCCCAGGGTCACCAGAAAGGCCAGTGCGTTTTGTAGCCATGTCATAAGGAGATCATCGCCTCTGCAACCCGGCGTGCTTCAGTATCGCAGGCAAGTATGCTTTCCAAGTCCGGCGTCTCGCTAGCAGCAAGTTTGCTCAGCGTATAGTCTATAACCTGATTGATCATGCGGAAGCCTATTCTCTTGTCCAAAAACGCTTGGACAGCGATTTCATTACTTGCGTTCAATATGGTTGCGGCAGACTTCCCCTCTTTTAGAGCATCATAGGCCAGTTGCAAGCATGGGAAACGCTGGAAATCTGGCTTGATAAAATTCAGGCTGGCGACCTTCAACAGATCCAAAGGTGCGACTCCTGAGTCTATGCGTTCAGGATAGGCCATACCGTAAGCGATAGGGATGCGCATGTCAGGGTTGCCCATTTGCGCTATCACTGAACCATCCATATAAGACACCATGGAATGAATCACACTTTGTGGATGGATCACCACCTCAATCTGCTCTGCCGGCGTAGCAAACAGCCAGTGCGCCTCGATGACCTCCAGCCCCTTGTTCATCATCGTCGCTGAATCGACCGAGATTTTACGACCCATGACCCAGTTGGGGTGAGCCACGGCTTGTTCAGGCGTGACATCATCCAGGGTATTGACATCCCTGTTCAAGAACGGCCCGCCAGAGGCGGTCAATAATATCTTGTATATACCATGCTGGCCAGGTTGACGGTTATAGTTGCCAGGCAAGCATTGAAAAATGGCATTATGCTCACTATCAATGGGTAGTAAAGCAGCGCCGCTGTCTTTGATGGCATCGATAAACAGCTGACCAGACATAACTAGTGCTTCTTTGTTCGCCAGCAAGACTTTTTTACCTGCCTTTGCAGCAGCCAAAGACGCAGGCAAACCGGCCGCACCAACAATGGCTGCCATCACGCTATCGCATTCATTTGCACTGGCAACGGCACACAAGGCCTCAGGGCCAGACAATATCTGAATTTGAGACAAATTTAATTCTTTTAACAGAATCGCCAGTTCATCAGCAGCCTTCGCATTACCAACCACTGCAACCTGAGGTAAAAACTGCGCGCATTGCTGAGCCAGTTTTTTTACCTGGGTATGTGCAGTCAAAGCAAAAACGCCATAGCGCTCAGGATGACGTGCGACCACATCCAAAGTCGATACGCCTATGGAGCCGGTAGAACCTAAGATGCAAAGCTGCTGTTTTTTCTGCATGTATTTTATCGCCACAAATCGACCAGAGCTGCCAGGGGAAGCACTGGTATCAATGCATCTATCCTGTCGAGTACACCACCATGCCCGGGCAAGAGGTTGCTACTGTCTTTCATACCGACACGGCGTTTCAATGAAGATTCAAACAGATCGCCCACTACGCTGGCCGCAGTAATCAAAGTCATGGCACCAACAAAGATAAGCCAGCCTTTTCTGGCAACTAATTGCGCAGTGAAAGTATTTTCCAAAGCGGGAATAAAGCTGGTCGCTGTCGCCAGTGCCAGTACGCAGATCCAGCCGCCGATAGCCCCCTCCCACGATTTACCGGGAGAAATTGTTGGCGCCAGTTTACGCTTGCCGAAAGTTTTGCCAGAAAAATAGGCGCCAATATCAGCAATCCAGACGATGGACATGACAGAAAACAGATACATTGGTGATTGCTTAAAGAAAACAGCAATCGCCACGAAGCAGGCAAAAATGCTGATGCCATACAAGGTACTCAGCATGCCGCTGGAAAAATTATGCGTCTCAGGCAAGCCTCTTGCCAGCGTAGGAACCAATCTGAAAGCCCAAAATGCCGTACTCAGCGCAAATAACAAGGGATAGGAAAAATCTGTCAGATGGAATAAACAATACACCAGCAAGCCTACCCACAGCACTGCCATGATGATGGGGCCAGGCTTTTTAAACAGTCGCTGACATTCCCACATCGCAGCAGCAAAAAAAGCGACCGCCAATACAGCGAAAGCATAAAAATTAGCCGAATACAGTACTGGCAGCAAAATGGCCAGCAGAACCAGAGCAGTCAGGACACGGGTTTTAAGCATTACTTGCTTTCTTGCTGGGCAGATTGTTCGGTTACTTGCGCGCTGGTACGTCCAAAGCGACGTTCGCGGTTTTGATATGATAATATAGACAAGTCCAGAGCAGCTGCATCAAAATCAGGCCAGAACGTATCCGTAAAATACAGCTCACTATACGCCAGTTGCCAGAGCAGGAAATTGGAAATGCGTGTTTCACCGCCGGTACGGATAAACAGATCCGGCTCAGGCGCATAAGCCATCGACAGATAGGCTGCAAGCTGGTCTTCTGTTATTTCCTGATCAGTTTGCCCTGCTGCTACCCGCTCTTTTTGCAAGTGGTTCATGGCTTGCATGATGTCCCAGCGCCCGCCGTAATTGGCGCAGATGGTCACAGTCAAGCCTTGATTATCGGCAGTTTTTTGCTCTGCAGCAGCTATCATTTTCTGCAATTGCGGGTCAAAGCGCGTGAGGTCTCCAACCACCTTCAGACGTATATTATTAGCGTGCATTTTCGCCACTTCTTTTTCAAGAGCGGTCACAAACAAACGCATCAATAATGAAACTTCTTCGGCAGGACGGCGCCAGTTTTCTGAGCTGAAGGCAAAAAAGGTCAGATAAGAAACGCCGCGGCGGGCACAGGCTTCGACAATACCCCTGACCGCCTCAACGCCCTTTACATGCCCGGCGACACGGGGCAAAAAGCGCTTGGTCGCCCAGCGCCCGTTGCCGTCCATAATAATTGCGATATGTTGAGGAATTGCGCCAACTGCCGGAATTTCCTTGGTGGAACTTGTATGGGTCATGTAAATCCAGAATGTGTTGATACGCGGGCGACGACTATACTGTCAACACTTCTTTTTCTTTGTCAGCCAGCAGCTTGTCCACTTCGGCAACAAACTTGTCTGTCAACTTCTGGATATCATCTTGTGCACGACGCTCATCATCTTCCGAGCATTCTTTTTCTTTCAGCAACTTCTTCAACGATTCATTAGAGTCACGACGAATATTACGTATCGCGATCTTGGCACTTTCGCCCTCCGTCTTGACCAGCTTGACCATTTCCTTGCGGCGTTCTTCTGTCAACGGCGGGGTTGGTACACGAATCAGCTCACCCTGGGATGATGGGTTCAAACCCAAATCTGCATCACGGATGGCTTTTTCAATCGCACCCAGCATTTTCTTTTCCCAAGGCTGCACACCAATCGTGCGCGCATCAATCAAAGTCACGTTGGCAACCTGGGTAATGTGGGTAGGTGTGCCGTAATAATCAACCTGGACATGATCCAGAATGCCGGTGTGGGCACGGCCAGTACGGACTTTAGACAAATCAGCTTTCAAAGTCTCAATGGACTTTTGCATACGCTGATCAGAACTTTTTTTAATCTCTGCTACGCTCATAGCGCTCTCCTGTACATCTTGGCATGAGCGGCGGGCCTTGCCGCGCTCCTTGCCGAATTAATATGAAACAATCCAAAGTGCAGGATTATACGTGCACTAAGGTGCCTTCGTCTCCCCCCAGAATGACATTCTTCAATGCACCCGGTTTAATGATGGAAAATACCTTGATAGGCAGCTTCTGATCGCGGCAAAGCGCAAAGGCAGTCGCATCCATGACTTGCAGGTGACGGGCAATGGCTTCGTCAAATGAAATCGTCGTATAACGCGTTGCTGCAGGATCTTTTTTAGGATCGGCCGTATACACACCATCAACCTTGGTTGCCTTCAAGACGATTTCAGCGCCAATTTCTGAACCGCGCAAAGCAGCGGCTGTATCGGTAGTAAAGAAAGGATTGCCAGTACCTGCAGCAAATACAATGACTTTGCCTTCTTCAAGGTATTGCAAGGCTTTAGGGCGTACATAAGGCTCAACGACCTGATCAATGGCGATAGCTGACATGACGCGTGAAGTCAAACCAACCTGACGCATTGCATCCGACAATGCCAGTGCATTCATGACTGTCGCCAACATACCCATGTAGTCAGCAGTAGCCCTGTCCATGCCTTGCGCACCAGGCGCAACACCACGGAAAATGTTACCACCACCGATAACGATGGCCAACTCTACGCCCATTCTTGATACTTCGGCCACATCAGCCACCATGCGCTCTATCGTCGCACGGTTAATGCCAAACGGATCATCGCCCATCAGGGCTTCGCCAGAGAGCTTCAAGAGCACACGCTTGTAAGCAGGTTTTGTCATGATAGGACTCCTTCTGGTAGTTTAAATAGTTTAAAAGAAATGCGTACTGGATGAAGCAACCTGGATAAGGCGCTTCAATGACCATTTGATTTGTAAACTAGCCCGGCCAGGCAATATACAAAGCAAATGGAGCACCATCCGCTCATATTTACACCTGAATACCTAAATTTGATGCTCAGACACAAATACTTACAATCGCTGGATTTAAAAAAACGGGCCTTTCGGCCCGTTTTTTTATTTCGGCAATTACGCTTGTTTTGCTGCAGCCACTTGCGCGGCCACTTCTGCGGCGAAGTCATCTTGCTTCTTCTCAATGCCTTCACCAACTACAAACATAGTGAATGCCTTGACAGTTGTATTAACAGATTTCAACATCTGCTCAACTGTTTGCTTGTCATTCTTAACGAATGTTTGATTCAGCAAAGAAACTTCCTTCAGGAATTTCTGTACGGAACCTTCAACCATTTTTTCAACGATCTCTGCTGGCTTGCCAGATTCTGCTGCCTTCAGAGCCGCTACAGAGCGCTCTTTTTCGATCAGATCAGCGGGCACCTGGTCAGAAGACAAGGAGACTGGCTTCATCGCAGCGATATGCATCGCTACGTCTTTACCAACTTGCTCATCCGCACCGTCAAATTCAACGACCACGCCGATACGTGTGCCGTGCAGGTAAGAAACCAGCTTGGCAGTTGTATCAAAGCGAACAAAACGACGGAAAGACATGTTTTCGCCGATTTTACCAACCAGTGCTGCGCGCACTTCTTCAACTGTTTTGCCATCCAGTGGCAACGCACCTAATGCTGCGATATCAGCAGGATTGTGCTCAGCGATCAGTTTTGCACAAGTATTTGCCAGCGCCAGGAAATCATCATTCTTGGTCACGAAGTCTGTTTCGCAGTTAACTTCGATCAGGGAACCAACATTACCAGCGATGTGAGATGCGACAACACCTTCTGCAGTAATGCGGGAAGATGCTTTAGAAGCTTTGCTACCCAGTTTTACACGCAGAATCTCTTCCGCACGGTCCATATCGCCTTCTGCTTCTGTCAGCGCTTTTTTGCATTCCATCATTGGCGCATCTGTTTTTGCGCGCAGTGCACCTACCAAAGCTGCTGTAATCGCTGCCATGTCATTCTCCTAGTTCAAAGGTGTTTAAAAAAACACCGATATCAAATTTTGTTTAAAAAAAAGGGCGAACGACTGTTGCCCCATTTTTTGTTTCAAGCCGCCATAGGCGGCTTGAAACCATGTGCCAGAACAGGCAATTAAGCTTGTTCTACTTCTACAAACTCATCAGAACCTGGCTTAACAGCTTCCAAAACTTCGTTCACTGCGTTTGCACGGCCTTCCAGGATGGAGTCGGCAACACCGCGAGCATACAAAGCGATTGCTTTGGAGGAATCATCATTGCCTGGGATGATGTATGCAACACCTTCTGGGGAGTGGTTAGTATCAACCACGCCGATAACCGGGATACCCAGTTTCGCCGCTTCAGTGATCGCACCTTTGTGGTAGCCAACGTCAACTACGAAAATTGCGTCAGGAATGCCGCCCATATCCTTGATACCACCGATGGATTTTTGCAGCTTGATCATTTCGCGCTGGAACATCAAAGCTTCTTTTTTGGACAGTTTCTCAACAGAACCGTCTTCAATGGAAGCTTCCATGTCTTTCAAGCGCTTGATGGATGTTTTGACTGTTTTGAAGTTAGTCAACATACCGCCCAACCAGCGTTGATCAACGAAAGGCATGCCAGCACGTTGTGCTTCTGCTGCGATGATGTCACGGGATTGACGCTTGGTACCAACCAGCAACACTGTGCCGCGATTGGAAGACAATTGACGGATGTACTTCATCGCGTCCTGGTACATTGCCAGAGTTTTTTCCAGGTTGACGATATGAATCTTGTTGCGATGGCCGAAGATGTACGGTGCCATTTTTGGATTCCAAAAACGAGTTTGGTGGCCAAAGTGCACGCCGGCTTCGAGCATTTCACGCATTGTTACAGACATAATAACTCCAGGGTTAGGTCTTGAATCCAGCCAGTGATCTGAGCGGCTTAATAGTTACCTAAGCTTAACGCTGCAAGACACCCTTTTCGACCGGATTCGATTGATAAAATATAAATTAGCAAGTACCGCATTTCTATACATCTACAAGCTAACCATCTATTCTACTATAAAAACAGTATTTTCCTCAAGTGCTCCGAACAAGAAGCCAGTACAGTAGTACTGTCAGGGCAATGCGGCACAGCCTTTCATAGACTATAATTCCGGTTCTGCAACACTTTCGCAATTTTACTCAGCCCAAGACTTTAGCTGGTCAGCGAACCTGGCAGCGCCGGCAAAATGCCTGGTCTATGTCATCTGTTCGCTACGCAAGTCTTGGCAAACGACAAGAAAACGTATGGAAGCTATCACTATAAAGACGCCGGAAGATATCGCCGGCATGCGCATTGCCGGCAAACTGGCTTCGGAAGTCCTTGATTACATCACGCCATTTGTCAAAGTCGGTGTGAGTACTGGTGAGCTCGATCGCCTTTGCCATGAATTCATGACCAATGTGCAAGACACCATCCCTGCCCCACTGAATTACTGCCCGCCAGGCTACACACCTTATCCCAAAGCCATTTGCACATCGGTCAACGATGTTATCTGCCACGGCATTCCTGGCGACAAGGTCTTGAAAGATGGCGACTCAGTCAATCTGGACATTACCGTTATCAAAAATGGCTATCATGGTGATACCAGCCGTATGTTCCTGCTGGGCGAGCCATCTATCTTGTCCAAGCGTCTGAATGCTATTACTTATGAATGCATGTGGCTGGGCATCGATAAAATCAAACCTGGCGCACATTTGGGGGACATTGGTCATGTTATTCAACAGCACGCTGAACGTGCGGGTTACAGCATCGTACGTGAATTTTGCGGTCACGGCATAGGCAAGATATTCCATGAAGCACCTCAAGTCATGCATTATGGCAAACCGGGCACCATGGAAAAGCTGTTACCAGGCATGATTTTTACAGTAGAACCCATGGTCAATGCTGGTCGCCGCGACATCAAGGAAATGCCTGATGGCTGGACCATCAAGACCAAGGACCGTAGTTTGTCGGCACAATGGGAACATACTGTGCTGGTGACGGAAACCGGCTATGAAGTGCTGACTTTGTCGGCAGGTTACCCACCTATTCCGGAATTCATCAAACTCGCTTAAGACCCTGGCCACATGCAGACACCGGCACTCTCTTTCAAGGAAGAACTGAAATCAGCGCAACTGATCGTCATCAATGCGTTTAAGGAAAATCATAAGGCAGAACAACTGCTACATGATTTGTGCCGGAATGTAGATCAGCAGCTCAGCAAAATCTGGCGTCATTTTGATTTCCCGAAAGAAGCGGCGCTGGTCGCTGTTGGTGGTTATGGCCGCGGCGAATTATTCCCCTACTCCGACGTTGATGTACTGATTTTGTTGCAGCAAAGGCCAGACGCCGTCTTGCGCGACAAGCTGGAAAAACTGGTGCAGCTATTCTGGGATATAGGCCTCGATATTGGTCATAGTATACGTACCATTGATGAATGTTTGCAAGAATCTGCAGCCGATATCACCGTGCAAACGAGTTTACTGGAAGCGCGCCTGGTAACAGGCAGCCGCAAATTATTCAAGGAAATGCAGCAGCACTATGCGGAAGCCATGCATCCGCAAAAATTTTTCCAGGAAAAATTGCTGGAACTGCAGCAGCGTCACGTCAAATATGAAGATACACCGTATAGCCTGGAACCCAATTGCAAGGAAAGCCCGGGCGGGCTGAGGGATTTGCAAGTCATACTCTGGGTGGCTAAGGCGGCCAATCTTGGCAATTCCTGGCGCGAACTGGCAGAGCGCGGACTGATCACCGATGTTGAAGCCCGGCAGTTGAAACGCAATGAGCGCGCCTTCAAGGATATTCGCATACGACTGCATATTTATGCAGGACGCCGTGAAGATCGCCTGATTTTCGATGTGCAGACAGCAATAGCAGAAACATTTGGGTTCAAGACCACAGAGTCAAGGCGTGCCAGCGAGCACCTGATGCAGCGCTATTACTGGGCAGCCAAGGCAGTCACCCAGCTAAATACCGTGTTACTGCAAAACATAGAAGCCGTTTTATTTCCACAGCCTTCAGTGCCCCGCCCTATTAATGAACACTTCAATGAAGTAAACGGCTTCATCGATATCGCCAGAGATGACACCTTTGAAGCCAACCCATCGACCATACTGGAAATATTTCTGGTCATGGCCAGGCACACTGAACTCAAAGGCATGACGGCCAGAACCTTGCGCGCCCTGTGGCATGCGCGGTTATTGATTGATGCTGAATTCCGCCATGACATTTTCAATCGCTCGCTATTTCTGCAAATTCTGCAATCGCCGCAAGGGATTACCCATGCCTTGCGCCGCATGAATCAGATGAGCATATTGGGTCGCTACCTGCCCAATTTCCGCCGCATCATAGGGCAGATGCAACATGATCTGTTTCATGCCTACACGGTAGACCAGCATATCCTCATGGTTGTACGCAATTTGCGCCGCTTCACCATGCCCGAGCATGCGCATGAGTACTCATTTTGCAGCCAGTTGATGGCGAATTTCAATCAGCCCTGGGTTTTGTATATCGCAGCTTTATTCCATGATATAGCCAAGGGGCGCGGTGGTGATCATTCGCTATTGGGCATGGCAGATGCAAAAAAATTCTGCTACGACCATGGTTTGAGCAAAGCCAATACCGAGTTGATTATCTTCCTGGTGGAAAAACACCTGACCATGTCGCATGTGGCGCAAAAACAGGATTTATCTGATCCAGACGTGGTGCAGAATTTTGCCAATCTGGTCAGGGATGAACGCCATTTGACCGCGCTGTATTTACTCACAGTCTCTGATATCCGCGGTACCAGCCCCAAAGTATGGAATGCCTGGAAAGGCAAGCTGCTGGAAGATTTGTACCGCATGACACTGCGTGTACTGGGTGGTGAAACGCCGAGCAAGGACAGGGAGTTAAAGAATCGTCAGGAAGAAGCCTTAAAAGCCTTGCGCCTGTATGGTCTGGCACCTGATGCGCATGAAAAATTCTGGCAGCAACTTGATGTCGCGTATTTCTTGCGTCACGACTCCTCTGATATCGCCTGGCAAACGCGCGCCTTGCATGACCGCATAGACAGTCAGGCACCGGTGGTGAAATGTCGCCTATCACCCATAGGTGAAGGCTTGCAAATCACTGTCTATGTCAAAGACCAGCCCGACCTGTTTGCACGCATCTGCAATTATTTTGATGGCAAGAATTTTGGTATTCTTGATGCAAAAATCCATACTAGCAAAAACGGCTATGCCCTTGATACTTTCCTGGTGATAGAGCCTGCTTTTGCAAATAATTACCGTGACATCATTAATTTGATAGAGCACGAGCTAACAGAGATTCTGACACGCCAGACACCTCTTTCTCCACCTAACCGTGGACGTTTGTCGCGCATGTCACGTACTTTCCCTATCGTGCCTACAGTCGATTTGCGGCCAGATGATCGCGGCCAGTATTATTTATTGTCTATCTCTGCGAATGACAGAAATGGCTTGTTGTATGCCGTGGCAAATATACTAACCAAATATAAAATCAATTTACATACTGCAAAGATCATGACCCTGGGCGAAAGGGTGGAAGACGTTTTCATCGTCGATGGCCAGGCTTTGCAAGGCGCCCGCAGCCAGATACAGTTTGAAACCGACTTGCTGGATGCGCTGAGAATTTAAACGCTGACAACGCAATACTACAACCGAATAATCAACACTCTTGCCTGATCCGCAACCAGACTCAGGCAAGACTACTCTAAAAGCATCATGACTGAACTTGTAAGACTCTCCAAACGCATGTCCGAACTTGGTCTTTGCTCCCGCCGTGAGGCCGATGAATGGATAGCACGCGGCTGGGTTAGGGTTGACGGCAATGTCATCTCAGAACTGGGCAGCAAGGTATTGCCTCACCAGAAGGTGACGGTGGAAAGACAAGCCGCCGCAGAACAATCGAAACGCGTGACAGTCCTCATCAACAAACCCGTCGGTTTCGTCAGTGGCCAGGCTGAAGATGGTTATACACCGGCAATCGCCCTGATCAAACCAGAAAACCGCTGGGCAGAAGATGAGGTTGATACCCAGTTCCACCCTACCCAATTGCGCAGCCTGGTGCCCGCTGGCCGCCTGGATATCGATTCAGTCGGTTTGCTGGTGCTAACCCAGGATGGCCGCATCGCCAAACACCTGATAGGCGAAACTACTGTGGTGGAAAAGGAATATCTGGTGCGGGTGCAATATAGCAAGCCAGGACGTTTGCCAGATGCAGAACTGCGTCGCCTGAATCATGGCTTGTCACTCGATGGCAAGAAACTCTTGCCTGCCAAAGTCACCTGGCAAAATGAAGATCAGTTGAATTTCATCCTGCGTGAAGGCAAAAAGCGCCAGATCAGGCGTATGTGTGAAATGGTGGGCTTGAGAGTCATAGGACTGAAGCGCGTGCGCATAGGCAAGATCAAGCTGGGTAAATTGCCAGAGGGCCAATGGCGTTACCTCCGCGAAGATGAGCAATTCTAATTTGCACTCTTCAAAAAACAAAAGGGCAAGAATGTAGATTCTTGCCCTTTTGTTTTTGATACTGAAGATTCAATCGATTCATTCGTCGTCGTTTGGATACAACTCCGGGAACAAGACTTCAGTAAAACCAAATTGTGTCAGATCACGTATGCGCATTGGATACAAAATCCCATTCAGATGATCACACTCATGTTGTACGACGCGGGCATGGAAGTCATCTACTTCGCGTGAGATGCGCACACCGAACTGGTCATAGCCCTCATAACGCAATGCACTCCAGCGCGGTACCAGGCCACGCATGCCTGGCACTGATAAACATCCTTCCCATGCATCATCCGTCTCTTCAGACAAAGGTGTCAAAATTGGATTAATGAGTACAGTCTCTGGAACTACAGGCGCATCAGGATAGCGCGGATTGTTCTTGAAACCAAAAATCACCAGTTGTAAATTCACGCCAATTTGCGGCGCTGCCAAACCAGCGCCATTGGCGGCAATCATGGTCTCGAACATATCCTTGATGAGCTCATGCAATTCTGGAGTATTAAACGCTGTAACTTGTTCGGCAACTCGTAACAATCGTGGGTCGCCCATTTTCAGGATAGGATGAATCATGGTGCACCAGATTTTGTATAAATTATTTAATGGATGGCTATATTTAAAACCACGGCCAGATAGTGCCTGGCCATGCTTTCATGTTACTTACTTCAAGGACTGCAGATATTCAGAGAACTCCGCACTGGTTTCCTTGTGCTTCAAGCCGAGTGCAACACTGGCTTTCAGATAACCCAGTTTTGAACCGCAATCATACCTGGTTGCATTCGGCCGGAAAGCATAGACCGGGAAGTCTTTCAGCATGGCAGCAATACCATCCGTCAATTGAATTTCACCACCAGAACCTTTCCCCAGGTTTTCCAGATAAGTGAAAATACGGCCAGACAAAATATAGCGACCGACTACTGCCAGAGTAGACGGAGCAACATCGGGCATAGGTTTTTCAATGATGCCCTGCACTCTCTCCAGGCTATCGGTGTAAGGCGTACCACTGACGATACCGTATTGGCGGGTAAATTCACGCGGTACGTTTTGTACAGCAATAATGCTACCGCCCTCAGCTTCATACTGATGTGCCATCTGAGCCATGACAGAAGGTTGGCCAACATCCGCATCCATCAAATCATCCGCCAGCAAGACTGCAAATGGATCATCACCAATCACTGGACGAGCGCACAAAACCGCATGACCTAAACCCAGAGCTGCTGTCTGACGGATATAAATGCAATTGATGTTCTTGGGGATGACGTTCCTGACCAGATCCAGCAATGCTTCTTTGCCTGCTGCTTCCAGTTCGCTTTCCAGTTCATAGGCTTTATCGAAATGATCTTCGATCGCCCGCTTGTTCCTGCCGGTAATGAACACCATTTCAGTAATGCCAGCTTCTACTGCCTCTTCAACCGCATATTGTATGAGTGGCTTATCAACGATAGGCAGCATCTCCTTGGGTTGTGCCTTCGTGGCAGGCAAGAAACGACTACCCAAACCAGCTACTGGGAATACGGCTTTTTTAATTTTTCTCATTTCAGCTCCTGGAGCAAAGTTGAAGCAATTCTGCTTCTGTCAAAATAGTTAAACCCAATTCTTGCGCTTTCACCAGCTTGCTTCCTGCATCATCACCAGCAACCAGATAACTGGTTTTTTTTGATACTGAGCCTGATACCTTACCACCGGCTTTTTCTATTATTTCTGTCGCCTGGTCGCGGCTCAGCGTAGGCAACGTTCCTGTCAGCACCAACGTCTTGCCAGCCAATACCTGCTCACTTTTTTCCTGCACTTCTATCTCAGTCCAACGTATACCAGACGCCAGCAATTGCTCCACCAGCTCCACATTAAGCGGATCAGAAAAGAAGCGGAGTATCGACTTGGCAACCACAGGGCCAACATCCGATACTTTCAGCAATTGTTCTTCTGTCGCTATCATCAATGCATCCGTATTACCGAAATGCGCTGCCAGATCTTTTGCTGTCGATTCACCAACGTGGCGTATACCCAGTGCGTATATAAAGCGGGGGAAGCTAGTCAGCTTTGAGGTTTCCAACGCTTTCAATACATTTTGCGCAGACTTCTCTGCCATACGGTCAAGCTCAACCAGCGCGCGCAGACCAAGCTTATACAAATCTGCTGCAGTTGTAACCACATTCTTGTCAACCAACTGATCAATGAGCTGTTCTCCTACACCATCAATATTCATTGCCTTACGTGAAGCAAAATGCGACAAGCCCCCCTTGCGCTGTGCTGTACATTTTATCCAACCGCCGCTGCAACGCGCAATCGCTTCATCTTCCGGTTTTTGTATGGGTGAGCCACAAATCGGACATTCAACTGGCATGACAAACTGGCGCGACTCCACCGGGCGTTTTTCCAATATGCTGGCGACAACCTCCGGTATCACGTCCCCCGCACGACGCACAGAAACCGTATCACCTATGCGTATATCCTTGCGCTGTATCTCTTCTTCATTGTGCAGAGTCGCATTGGTTACAGTGACGCCACCAACAAAGACCGGGGCCAGTCTGGCCACAGGCGTAATCGCACCTGTTCTGCCGACTTGCACTTCTATATCCAGCACAGAAGTTAAGGCTTCTTGCGCGGGGAATTTGTGAGCGATTGCAAAACGTGGCGCGCGGGATACAAAACCAAGCGACTGCTGGCTGGCAAAATCATTGACTTTATAGACTACGCCATCGATCTCATAATCCAGGTTGTCACGCCTGGTTTGAATCGCCTTGTAAAATTCCAGTAAACCAGATGCACCACTGACCAAGGCATTTTCTTCACAGACAGGGATGCCTGCCTGTTTATACCAGTCCAGCAAGGCACGATGAGAGAGAGGCACGCTCATGCCTTCCAGTAAACCTATGCCATAGGCAAAAAAACGCAGGCTACGCTGGGCAGTAATTTTTGAATCAAGCTGACGCAGGCTGCCAGCCGCCGCATTACGTGGATTGGCAAACTCTTTGGCACCAGCATCTCGCTGGCGTTGATTGAGTTTTTCAAAATCGCGTTTGAACATCAATACTTCACCACGCACATCCAGTATCTTTGGCGGGTTTTCTACCCTTAAGCGTAACGGGATGCTACGTATGGTGCGGATATTTTCAGTGACATCTTCGCCAGTAAAACCATCACCACGCGTTGCTGCCTGTGTGAAGACGCCATCGATATAGCGCAAATTGATGGCCAGGCCATCAAACTTCAAATCTATCGCGTAGACAATTTCATTTTGAACATCCAGCCCCTCGCGGGCACGGCGATCAAAATTGATGACGTCATCATCTTCAAAGCCATTATTTAGCGACAGCATCGGCACGGCATGCTGCACCTGGCCAAATTCTGGCAAAGGTACCCCGCCTACCCTATTGGTGGGTGAATCAAGCGTTTTTAATTCGGGATGCGCTTCTTCCAGTCGCTGAAGCTCTGAAAACAATCTGTCATATTCAGCATCTGGCACGCTGGGGTTATCCAGCACATAATAGGCATGTGCATGCCTGTTCAACTCTGCGCGCAGTTGTTCTGCGTGTGCAGCTGTTGTTGAGGTGTCTGCTACCTTGGCGGCAGCATCCAAAAGATCATTCTGCATGTCTACAATAATTAACTAAATAGTCGTTGCGCACGCAAGGAGCCAGCTGGAATCTGCGCCTCTGCCATTGCTGCATAAAATTCATGAACCTGGCCAGATATCTCATCGAGTGCCAGTTTGGAGATGGGTTGATTGCCATCGTCGACCACAGTACCGCTGAGGCGGGTAGCCAATGAGCGGGCGCAAGCGGCCATGGCACCAAAGCCGTCGCGCGCAGGAGCAACGCAGGGTACATCCAGCAGCAGGGTCAGGCGCGAAGTCATGGTCTCACTGACGCTGACATTAGTGGACAAAGTAAACAGGCTGCCGCCATCGCCATCAGGCATCATCAAACGGCCATCAGGCCGTTGATCAAAACCCATTTTCTCCAATGCTGCGAGTAAAGTATTCAATGCCCATGGCGCACCATTGGCAGTGATATTGACGCTCAATTGTGCGTCATGCTCAGCAACGAATTGATGTAGTTCGCGAGCGTTGACCATGACTTTATTCATGTCAGGAATATCTGGGTGCGCGCTCAGATTGTCAGCAATCGCCCGCAATTTCATGATGAATTCAGAGTATTCCAATTCATTCAGCGGGCCGTTGCGGCTGACCATCTGCACGCCGGCAAACAGGCAAGTGTAAGCTCCACCAACGGCAATTACATCACGCTCGCCGCTATGACTCTGGCCTATGAAATGCACAGGTTTCTTACCCACATATTTAAGGTCAGCAATTTCCACGAGGATTTTCTCACCACGTACCGGTGTTTCAAATTCCAGTGGAATCACACAATCGATCAATTCATCGACTGGCAATTCTTTATCCTGAATCGCTACCGGAGCTTCCATTTCAGCCTCTACATCTGCATGCATGGGCACATGGTGCTGTTGCACATCTTCAGCTGGTTGCACATCGCCATCAAGGCTAGGTTCATGCCTGACTATGGATTCCACTGGTGCATCAGGATTCATAAGGACATCATCATGTCCATCACCAAACGCATTTTCAACGGTTTTTTTGGCTTTGTATTCTTGCCATTTATTAAAAATAAGGACGCCGACTACCAGCGTTCCACCTATTGCCAACAAACTGATTTGTAGATCTGTCATGCTGCTTGAACCTCAGTAGCAAAATTGACGGCAGATTCCATATCTACCGCCACGATTCGTGAAACCCCCTGTTCTTGCATGGTGACACCAATCAATTGTTGTGCCATTTCCATCGCAATCTTGTTATGGGAGATAAATAAAAATTGTGTGTTTGCCGACATGCGTTTCACCATGTTACAAAAACGCTCGGTATTTGAGTCATCCAGCGGCGCATCAACTTCATCCAGCAAGCAGAAAGGTGCAGGATTCAACTGGAACATCGAAAAGACCAGTGCCGTTGCCGTCAAAGCTTTTTCACCACCAGACAGCAAATGAATGGTTGCATTCTTTTTGCCAGGGGGCTGCGCCATGACTTGCACACCAGAATCCAGAATTTCATCACCAGTCATGATCAGTTTCGCCTGACCACCGCCGAATAAAATCGGGAAAAGTTCAGCGAAATGATGATTCACCTTGTCAAAGGTATCTTGCAACAAGTCGCGTGTTTCAATATCAATCTTGTGAATGGCATCCTGCAAAGTCGTGATTGCCTCGGTCAGATCAGCATGTTGGGCATCCAGGAAAGTCTTGCGTTCAGTTGCCTGCGCCAGCTCGTCAAGAGCAGCCATGTTCACTGCACCGAGTGCTGCAATCGCATTGGTCAGACGGGTCACTTCACCCTGTAAATAAGATGGCTTGAGATCATCATGCAATTTTTGCGCCAGTACCTCTTCATCAACTTCAAAATTGCGTAACTGCTCTGAGAATTGTTCCTGGCTCAGACGTGCGGCCTGCTCTTTCAATTGCAATTCGACGATGCGGTCACGCTGAGGTTGCAGGCTGCGCTCCACCTGCATTTTTGATTCTTCGTGATGGCGCAATTGCTGTGTCAACTGATCCAGTTCGTGGCGGGCATTTGCCAAGGCCACTTCCTGAGAGCTACGCCTGTCCAACAAATCTTGTAAGCCGGCTTGTGCAGTCTGGTCATCCATAGACTCCAGCTCCAGTTGACCTTGTTGCATACTGGCAAACAATTGTGCAGATTGTTCGAGTGCCGTTGCAATACTGCGACGTAACTCCTCCATCTTGCTGCGATGGGATTTTTCTGCAAAGGCAGCTTCTTGCGCAGCCAGTTCAAGGTCGCGCAAACGCTGCCTGGCTTCATTCAGTTGCTGTTCTTTTTCCAGATAAGCGGTCTGACCTTCTTCATGGGCTTCCTGCAACTCTGCCAGGTCCATATCTAGTTGCTCAAATTTTTGCTCGGACTCGGCACGGATTTGCTGCTGCTCACTCTCTTGCGCAGCGATTTCTGCCAGGTCAGTGCCTATCTGCGTGCTCCGCTGATTAAAGCGCTCCTGCACTTCAGACAATTTCATAAATTCAATTTGCAGACTATGCGTAGTCTGCGTCAGGCTGCCCACGCGCTGGCGCAAGTCTTGCAATTGCTGCGTGGCCTGAGTGTAAGCAGATTCCGAACGTACGGCGCGGGTCTTGGACTCGTCCGCCAGCATGTGCTTGGCACGACATTGCTTGGTGATGTTTTCTATCTCTTGCTGACGTCCCAACACGCCATCTTGCTCAGAGTCTGCAGCATAAAAGCGCACACTTGAGCGGGAAATAACATGACCTTGTTTGGTGATAAAACAGGCACCGGCTGGCAATTTAACCCTGTCCATAAAGGCAGAGGTAATATCCTCAGCGATATACACCTGATGCAACCAGTCCTGCATCAAACCGCGCAAACCTGCGTCATTGAGTTGCAGCAAGTCGATGAAGGACTTGAAACCAGCCAGAGGTGCAACGCTTTCTACCACTATCGTGGGAGCGCACACAGCCAGTTTGGCAGGCGGCGCATCACCAAAAAAGGCTTTGGCCCAGTCAAGATTCGACATTTCCAGCGCGGCAGTTCGCTCGCGCAAAATGGATTCCAGCGCGGTTTCCCAGCCAGCTTCGATGTGCAATTTCTGCCAGATTTTTGGTAAGCCACTCAATTCGTGTTTTTCCAGCCATGGCTGCACCTTGCCCTGACTTTGTACTTTTTCCTGTAATTGCTTCAAGGCCAGCAGACGAGCTTCCAGTTGCGCATATTCAGCGCTATCCTGGTTGACTTGTTGCTGTGCCTGTTTACGCTCGTCTTCCAGCAAAGGCAAGCGCTCTTGCGCCTCCTCCAGTTGCATGGTGAGCTCTTCCAGTACTTGCTTTTTCTCTTCAAGCTGCATGGACAGATTGTCCAGATGCGTCGTATCCGGCAACATCAGGCCCTGTTTTTCCTGCATCAGGCGCTCGCGCCGGGTTGTCAGGGTGTTCAGGATATTTGACGCATTGCGCTGATGGGCAGATTCCAGCTCTATCTGCTGTTGCATCTGCATGATTTTGGCGCGTGATTCTGTCGTCTTTAATTGCGACTCACGCCAAATTTGTTCCATTGCGGGCAGCTTGTCTTGCTGCTGCTGGCTGACTTCCAATGCCTGCTCGGCACGCATGGCCAGCTCTTCGACATGGATTTCGCCCTCAGACAAATCATCCTGGAATTGCCGGCTCTGGTTTTGCCATTGATCACGTTGCGCAGTCAGTGACTGCAATTGTGATTGCAAACGGCTACGCGATTCGATGACGAACTTGATTTGCGCTTCCAGGCTGCCAATCTCGGCATTGGTCTGGTACAAATGCCCCTGCGCCTGGTGCATACGGTCACCGACTGCATAGTGCGCCTGGCGCATTTGCTCCAACTCCAGCTCGACATGGCGCAGCTTGGCTGTTTGTTCTTCGAGGTCGGTCTGGGTCTTTTCTATCTCGGCAAAATGCTTTTTTTGTTCATTTTCTGCTTCTTTTTTACGAAGCAACCACAGCAGCTTTTGCTTTTCTTCCTGGTCTGTCTGCAATTCGCGGAATTTATTGGCAACGACGGCTTGCGCACCCAACCTGTCCAGGTTGTTATTCAATTCGCGCAGGATGTCTTCAACACGCACCAGATTCTCGTGGGTGTCATGGATGCGGTTTTCCGTCTCACGGCGGCGTTCTTTGTAGCGGGAAACACCGGCAGCTTCTTCAAGGAAAATTCTTAATTCTTCTGGGCGGGCTTCGATGATGCGCGAAATCATACCCTGACCGATAATCGCATAGGCGCGCGGCCCCAAACCGGTACCGAGAAAGATGTCCTGGATATCACGGCGGCGCACTGGCTGACCGTTAATGTAATACGTGGATGTACCATCACGGGTCAAGGTACGTTTGACGGCAATTTCACCGTATTGGCTCCATTGGCCAGCAGCTTTGCCCATGCTGTTATCAAAAACCAGCTCTACCGACGAGCGGCCAGCGGGTTTGCGGTGGGTAGAACCGTTAAAGATAACGTCCTGCATGGATTCACCACGCAGCTCAGAGGCTTTGGATTCACCCAAGACCCAGCGCACAGCATCAATAATATTGGATTTGCCGCAACCATTAGGGCCGACAACACCAACCAGTTGGCCAGGAACCTGAAAATGGGTGGGATCTACAAAAGATTTAAATCCCGCTAATTTAATAGAAGTTAATCGCACTTTATATAATTTTATTATCTTTTGCAGTCAAATCTACCGCGTATCGTATATATGCCAAGGCCATCAATGCCAGCCGCGTTCCTGTATCGCTGCATCATACCATCGTAAGAGCAAAATTTTCAGTTTTCAAACTTATGACACAATTTACATATTAATCAGTATTTCACGCAAGTACAGGTGAAAGCCTTTCTCTATAGAATCCTCAGGACGCTATAATACGGATTACAAATAAAAAGCAGCAAAATCAAGCAGACCAGAGAAATAAGCTAAAAAGCCTGTTTAGCGTCGACAACAATTCGAAAAATGACATTTAATCCCTACCTCAGTAAGTTGCAGCCGTATCCGTTCGAGAAACTGAAACGCCTGTTTGCCGATGTTGTGCCAAATTCCAAGTTTCCAGCCATCAGCCTAGGCATAGGCGAACCCAAGCACCCTACTCCCGCTTTGATCAAGGATGCCATCGTCGACAATATGGCAGGTCTTGCCAGTTATCCGTCCACTGCTGGATCAGATGCCCTGCGCACCTCCATTTCTGCCTGGCTGGGACGTCGCTACAATATACTGCCGCTGGATGCAGCAACCCAGATTTTGCCCGTCATCGGTTCACGCGAAGCTCTGTTCGCCCTGGCGCAAACTGTCATAGACCCCAGTGACTGCAAAAATGGGCTGCCATTAGTGGTATGCCCCAATCCTTTTTATCAGATTTACGAAGGCGCAGCCTATCTGGCCGGGGCTGAGCCCTACTTTGCCAATGCTGATCCTGAGCGTAATTTTGCACCGGACTACAAGAACATCCCAGAATCAATCTGGCAGCGCGTACAACTACTGTATATCTGCTCACCTGGCAACCCTACTGGTGCAGTATTGGATCTGGATGACTGGAAAGAACTATTTACCCTGTCAGACCGTTATGGTTTTGTCATTGCGGCAGATGAATGCTATTCCGAAATTTACTTTAAAAAAGAAGCCCCTCTGGGTAGTCTGCAGGCCGCGCACGAACTGGGCAGGAACGAGTATCAACGCCTGATTACCTTGTCCAGTCTGTCAAAACGCTCGAATGTACCTGGCATGCGTTCCGGTTTCGTAGCGGGGGATGCGGAAATCATCAAAAAATTCTTGCTGTACCGGACTTATCATGGCAGCGCCATGAGCCCGAACATTCAGGCTGCATCAGTCGTGGCTTGGAATGACGAAGTACATGTACAAGAAAATCGCGACGAATATATACGTAAATTTGCCCAAATCACACCCATCCTACAAGAAGTGCTGGACGTGAAGCTGCCTGACGCTGCCTTTTACCTTTGGGCGAAAATTCCTGATGCCCTGGGTTTGTCGGATACAGAATTCGCCCGTCGCCTCTACGAGGAATATAATGTAACAGTGCTACCCGGCAGTTATCTGGCGCGCGAGGCCCATGGCATCAACCCTGGGCAAAACCGCATACGCATGGCTTTGGTGGCTGAGCCTGAAGAATGCCTGGAAGCAGCGCAAAGGATAGTGAGTTTTTGCAAGAATTTTAGGCCAGTACCAGTCTGATACTGCGACCAGACAGCACACACAAGATTATTTCGCTTTATATTTTTTACATTTTCATTTGAAGACACTCAACATGACTCAACAATTACAGCAAATCATTGATCAAGCCTGGGAAGACCGCACAAATTTCTCGCCAAAATCTGCACCTGCAGAAATCCGCGAAGCCGTTGCCCATGTCTTGAGCGAACTTGACGCAGGCACTCTGCGCGTTGCGCAAAAAATAGAAGGTAGCTGGCAAGTCAATCAATGGGTCAAAAAAGCTGTATTGCTGTCTTTCCGCCTCGAAGACAATATCACTATGCCTACTGGCGACCATATGCAATTCTTCGACAAGGTACCAACCAAGTTTGCCAATTACACGGCTGAAGACTTCATCAAAGGTGGCTTCCGCGTGGTGCCACCGGCAGTAGCACGCCGTGGCAGCTTCATTGCCAAAAACGTAGTGTTGATGCCTTCTTATGTCAATATAGGCGCTTATGTCGATGAAGGCGCAATGGTTGATACCTGGGCGACAGTCGGTTCATGCGCGCAAATTGGTAAAAACGTGCACTTATCTGGTGGTGTTGGCATCGGTGGCGTATTGGAACCTATGCAAGCCAATCCTACTATCATTGAAGACAATTGCTTTATCGGTGCCCGTTCAGAAATCGTAGAAGGCGTGATCGTTGAAGAAAATTCCGTGATTTCCATGGGGGTGTATATCGGCCAGTCCACCAAGATTTACGACCGTGCCACTGGCGAAGTCAGCTATGGCCGTGTACCTTCAGGTTCAGTCGTTGTTTCCGGCAATTTGCCATCTCCCGATGGCAAATACAGCCTGTATTGCGCAGTGATTGTGAAACGTGTCGATGCACAAACACGCTCCAAAACAAGCATCAATGAATTGTTGCGCGGCGCTTGATTTAGTACTTTTTCGCGTCATTTTTACGTTGTTTTTTAATAATTAGCTCAGCTTAGGGACACATCATGGCAGCGATGGAGAGGTTATTTCAATTGATGAAGGAAAAACAGGCCTCTGACATGTTTTTCGCGATGAATTCGCCCATACATTTGAAAATCAATGGCAATCTGCTCCCTATCAATCAGCAGAAGATGGATCAGACAAACATCCTGTCGCTGCTCAGTGAAGTAGTAGAGTCTGAGCACATGGAGGAACTGGAAGAAAAAAACGAACTGAATATCGGCATTGGCGCGCCAGGCATAGGCCGTTTCCGTCTTTCGGCCTTCCGCCAGCGTGGTTCGATATCTGCTGTTTTCCGTTACGTTCCTGGGGACATCCCAAAACTAGATACCTTGCACTTACCACCGGTGCTGGCTGAGTTGATTATGGAAAAACGTGGCTTGATCTTGCTGGTCGGTTCTACCGGCTCAGGCAAGTCAACTACGATCGCATCCATGCTGGACCATAGGAATGAAGTCAAAACCGGTCATATCCTGACGCTGGAAGACCCGATTGAATTTTTGTTCCGCAGCAAAAAATCCATCGTCAACCAGCGTGAAATTGGTAGCGATTCTGAAAGTCTGAAAACAGCGTTGAAAAACTCGCTGCGCCAGGCGCCAGATTGCATCCTGATTGGGGAGATTCGTGATCTGGAAACCATGATGGCAGCGATTGCCTATGCACAATCTGGCCATCTGGTATTAGCGACTCTGCATGCCAATAATAGTTACCAGGCGTTGAACCGTATCATCAGTTTCTTCCCTATGGAAACCCGCAGTGCCTTGCTGCTGGATTTGTCGTCTTCCATACGTGCGATCATCTCCCAGCGCCTGATACGCGCTAAAGATGGTGGCCGCGCGCCTGCGGTCGAGATCATGCTCAATACCCGTTATGTGGCTGAGCTGATAGAACAAGGTGATATCTTCCAGATCAAGGAAGCGATTGAAAAAAGTCTGTCGCCTGGCTCGCAAACTTTTGAACGCGCCCTCATGCATTTGATCAGGGAAGGCTTGATCACCCAGGAAGAAGGTCTGGCCAACTCTGACTCTGCGAATAACTTGTTATGGTTGCTGAACAATGAAGCAGCAAGTGTTACTGCTCCAAAACCAGAACCAGAACCAGAAACCAAAGAAGAAGCTTCTTTCACAGAATTTACCCTGAACGTATAAAAAGTATGACGCGAAGCATTACCTTGTTTGGTATCCCAAACTGTGACACCGTAAAAAAAGCCCGTACCTGGTTGCAAGAACAGGAACTGGCTTTTGAATTCCATGATTTCAAAAAACAAGGACTGAACCGTGCCGCCATAGAAACATGGCTGGAACATCAAAACCCGGATGTACTGATTAACCGCAAAGGTACAACCTGGCGCGCGCTCAGCGATGTAGAAAAAGCCTCTGCCACAGATACTGAACAAGCCATTACACTTATGCTGGATAAACCATCTGTCATCAAACGCCCGGTATTGCTAATCGATAATGATGGCAAATCCCAAGTCAATGTCGGTTTTTCCGTGCCGCAGTACCAGTCCATTTTCCATAAGTAAACATGAGTAAAACACTAGCCCTGACCGAACAGCTGATTGCGCTGGACTCGGTCACACCTGAAGATAAAGGCTGTCAAAACACTTTGATCGCCCTGCTGGAGCCTCTGGGGTTTCAGTGCGAAACCATACAATCCGGTGATGTGACCAATCTGTGGGCCAGACGTGGCCAGGCTCAGCCTTTGCTAGTGTTTGCTGGTCATACTGACGTTGTACCCACCGGCCCGGTGACACAATGGGAGTCTGCCCCATTTACACCGACTCACAGGGATGGCAAGTTATACGGTCGTGGCGCGGCCGATATGAAAACCTCAATCGCTGCGTTTGTCGTAGCGACAGAAGAATTCGTGGCTGCCCACCCAGATCATAAAGGCTCTATCGGCTTCCTCATTACCAGTGATGAAGAAGGCCCGGCTACGGACGGCACAGTTGTTGTCTGCGAAAGACTCAAGGCGCGTGGAGAACGGCTTGATTACTGCATCGTTGGTGAGCCAACATCCGTCGACAAGCTGGGCGACACCATCAAGAATGGCCGTCGCGGCACCATGTCGGGCAAACTGACTGTTAAAGGCGTGCAAGGCCATATAGCCTATCCACAACTGGCAAAAAACCCTATCCACCTGGCAGCACCTGCCATGGCAGAACTGGTTGCTGAAGTATGGGATGAAGGTAATGACTATTACTTGCCAACATCCTGGCAGATGTCGAATATCCATGCTGGCACCGGTGCCTCCAATGTCATACCTGGCGAAGCAGTTATCGACTTCAATTTCCGTTTTTCCACCGCCAGCACAGCCCAGGGCTTGCAACAGCGTATGCATGCCATACTCGATAAACATGGCCTGGAATATGAGTTGAAATGGACAATCGGTGGACATCCGTTCCTGACACCAAAAGGCAGCCTGAGTGATGCACTGGGCGATGCAATACGTGCTGAAACTGGCATAGAAACCGACCTCTCTACCACCGGTGGTACATCTGATGGCCGTTTCATCGCCAAGATCTGCCCACAAGTGGTGGAATTTGGCCCACCAAATGCCAGCATCCATAAAATTGACGAACACATAGAGCTGCAATACATAGACCCGCTCAAGAACATTTATCGCCGCACTCTGGAAAACCTGCTGACCTGATCAGCTTACCACTGGCCGATAAGGAAACAATATGACTACACCCGCTACTACCTTTCTGACCATGCGCGATCTTTTGCGCTATGCCGTCACCCGTTTCAATAAAGAGAAACTGTTCTTTGGCCATGGCAGTGCCAATGCATTGGATGAAGCCGCTTATTTGCTGCTACATACTTTGCACCTGCCGCTCGACAAGATAGAACCTTTCCTCGATGCCCATTTATTGCCATCAGAAATAGACGCCGTATTGCGCGTGATTGACAGGCGTGCAGTAGACCGCGTACCTGCTTCCTACATCACAAATGAAGCATGGCTCGGCACTTACAACTTCTATGTGGATGAACGCGTCATCGTGCCGCGTTCATTCATCGCCGAACTGATACCCGAACATTTTTCACCATGGGTGACAGACCCGGAAGCCATCACCAATATCCTCGAGCTGTGCACCGGTTCTGGCTGTCTGCCCATCATGCTGGCTGATATGTTCTCTGAAGCACATGTGGATGCAGTCGATATTTCCAAGGACGCGCTGGAAGTGGCAAAACGTAACGTGGCGACCTATGAATTGCAGGACCGCATTACCCTGATTGAGTCTGACCTGTACAGCAATGTGCCGGATAAAAAATATGATCTGATCATCACCAATCCACCCTATGTGAATTCTGGCTCCATGGCAAAACTGCCCAAGGAATACATGCACGAACCGCAAATCGCCCTGGCTGGTGGTAATGACGGTATGGACCTGGTACGCAAGATCGTCGCGGGCGCATCACGACGCTTGACCGAAGATGGCTTGCTGATGGTGGAAATTGGCAATGAACGTGCCTTTGCCGAAGCCGCTTTCCCAGAACTGAACCTGACCTGGCTGAGTACCAGTGCCGGTGACGACATGGTATTTTTGGTAGAGGCTGACCAACTGACAAATTTCACTGCATAAATTTATGTAACTCAGTGTAATAAGTACATTGAAGACGGGCAAAACCAGTTTTGCCCGTTTTTCCATTTTTTTGCATCAACAAAACAGCATTACCTATTAATTAAGTTTATATGATACGTCTTCAACAAGTCGTCCTGGCGCGCGGCATTAAACCATTATTTGACAGCGTCGATGTGACGCTCAATCCCGGCGACAAGATAGGCTTGATCGGATCCAATGGTGCAGGCAAATCCAGCCTGTTTGCCATGTTGCGTGGCGAATTGCATCCCGATCAGGGCAGCATCGATTTCCCTGCCAAATGGCAGCTTGCCCACGTTGCGCAGGAAACGCCGCCACTAGAACGCAGCGCCATTGATTACGCAATAGACGGTGACGTCGCCTTGCGCAAACTGGAAGCGCAACTGGCAGAGCTGGAAGCCCAGCCAGAGAGTCATGACAACGGCATTGCCATCGGCAATATGTATGGTGCACTGGCCGATGCCGATGCCTATACCGTGCGCCCGCGTGCAGAGCAATTGCTGCTGGGCCTGGGTTTCAAGATCAATGAACTGGAACAATCAGTCGCCAGTTTTTCTGGTGGCTGGCGTATGCGCTTGAATTTGGCGCAGGCGCTGATGTGCAAATCCGATTTGCTGTTGCTTGATGAACCAACCAATCACTTGGATCTGGATGCCATCATCTGGCTGGAAGACTGGCTCAAGCGCTACGAAGGTACGTTGATCATCATTTCCCATGATCGCGATTTTCTCGACGGTGTAGTGAATGTGATCGTCCACATTGATGAGCGCAAGCTCAAGCGCTATGGCGGCAACTATTCCGGCTTTGAACGCCAGCGTGCGGCACAACTGGAACTGGCGCAAGGCATGCTGGAGAAACAGACCCGCAAGCGCGCCCATCTGCAATCCTTTATTGACCGCTTCAAGGCCAAGGCATCCAAAGCCAAGCAGGCGCAAAGCCGTATCAAGGCTCTGGCGCGCATGGAGGAAATGGCACCTTTGCGGGCTGCTGCCGAGTTCTCTTTTGAATTCCGCGAGCCATTGAGCGCACCAAACCCTATGCTGGTGATGGAAGATGTTGATTGTGGCTACCGTGTAGAATCAGAAACTGATCATAGCTTCAGCGAGAAAAAAATCGTGGGAGATGTCAAGTTCACGCTGCAAATTGGCCAGCGTATTGGCTTGCTAGGTGTGAATGGCGCGGGTAAATCCACCCTGATCAAAACAATCGTTGGTGATATCGCTCCTTTAAATGGCGTCATGCAAACCGGCAAAGGCTTGTCCATCGGTTACTTTGCCCAGCATCAGGTTGAGATGCTGCGCCATGATGAATCGCCGCTGTGGCATCTGGCGCATATTGCCCCGGATGTGCGTGAGCAGGAATTGCGCAACTTCCTCGGCGGTTTCAACTTCCCTGGCACCATGGTGAGCAGCCCGATCAAGCCATTCTCAGGTGGTGAAAAAGCCCGCCTGGCACTGGCAATGATCGTCTGGCAGCGCCCCAACCTCTTGCTGCTCGATGAACCGACCAATCATCTGGATCTGGAAACCCGCGAGGCCCTGACTGATGCCCTGGCGCAGTTTGAAGGGACGCTGGTCGTCGTTTCACATGACAGGCATTTGCTGCGCGCCACGACGGACCAGTTCATCATCGTTGCCGATGGCAAGCTGCAACCTTTTGATGGCGACCTGGACGACTACAAAGACTGGCTGTTCAAGAATAAACTGGAAAAAGCTGCCCCTTCCCTGCCAGAAAAAACCAAGGCTCAGGAAACCGCTTTGCCATTGGCAAAACCTATCCCTGTTGCCAAGCCAGATGACAAGGAGCAGCGCAAACGCGACGCTGATGATCGCCTGCGCCTTGCTAATCTGCGCAAACCTATAGAAACACGCATCAAGCGTCTGGAAGAACAGATGGCCAAGTTGAATATCAAAAAGAAAGACTTAGATGCACAACTTGAAGACGGTGATATCTATAACGATGCCAACAAAGAAAAGCTGAAAGCCTTGTTACTTGATCAGGCTTACGTCGTCAAGGAACTCGGGCAGATAGAAGCTGACTGGCTGGAGCAGCAGGAGTTTCTGGAAGCAGTAGAATAAAGCAAAGGGGCGCATACAGCGTCCCTTGTTTTTTGATTCAAGAATTACACCCAGTCACATGGATCAACCTGATAATACGCCCGCAACTGCCCATACAAATCGGGATGGTAGTGCGCAAGATCACGGCTTTTCTTGAAGAATGCCTCAGTCACGACAGCAAAAAATTCTGCCGGATTGGTCGCACCGTAAGGATCAATGATAGTAGGAATATCGTTGGCTATTGCCTGATGTAGTTGGGCATACTCTCTTTCCATCAACGCAGACCATGCCTTATAAGCTGCTACTGACCTCAAGGCTGGCGCGCCATTGGTCGCTCCCGTTTCACTATCAAGCTGGTGAGCAAATTCATGGATGACAACATCCTGCCCCCGCGCTTCATTATCAGGATTATGCGCTGCCTGATCCCAGGCCAGAATGACACGGCCATCACTCCATGATTCGCCACTGAGCCCCTGATTGGTATGCGTCACGATGCCATCATGATTCATTTGTGTTCTGGGTGCCACAAATGCCGACGGATAAACCAGCACATGTGTGAGCTGCGGATACACATCCGATTCACGGTTCAGCAACAGCAAGCAAGCCTTGCCGGCGATCGTTACCCTGATTTCATCAGTGATAGTCAAACCACCACAACCAACAAAAGTTTTTTGATAGAGAAATTGACGTATACGCTTTTTCAATTGCATTTGCAGATCAGTAGGCATACGCGTGTAGCCTGGCAGGTTTTTTCGCAAAATTCTAGAATAATTCAGCGGAAAGGCCTGCGATAGAACATGTCGCAAACGCAGCTTGGGCAAGACAACAATGCCAAATACGAGTAAAACAATAATAATGAGTAGCCATTCCATATCAACAACCTAATCAGGATTGCGAATGTGATTTTCATCTAACATTCGTTTGTCAGATGCAAATGGGCGTGACGAAGTCAAACTCAATAGCAATTAATATATAAGCGCCTGGCTCTTGAAAATCAGCTTATCAGATCACATGGCATTAAATAATATGAGTAAGATAATTTCATGGGAACATGCGATGCATTGATTTTTTCCATCACAAGCTTGGGCCTTACTATGAAATACTGGGAAACTTTAAGCTCAAAATTACTAATCGACGATAAATGGTTAAAACTGACAGCAGATACCTGCCAACTCCCTGATGGACGAACAATCGAACCTTATTATGTGCTTCATGAAGCAGGCTGGGTACATGTTTTTGCCCAAGCCGATGATGGCAGTATATTGACGGTAAAACAGTTTCGTTATGCGGCAAAAGAGATTTGCATAGAATTACCCGGCGGAGTCATTGATGAAGGTGAGACACCTCTTATTGCCGCGCAAAGAGAACTATTGGAAGAAACAGGTTATAGCGCTATTCACTGGCAATCGGTAGGAGCCATGTATGCCAACCCGGCCCGTCAAACTAATACCATTCACTTGTTTTTTGCTACCGGGCTCAGTTTAATGGGGCAACAGCAACTAGATGTATCTGAAGATATAGAATTCAATTTTCTGTCAATTCGTGAAATACAGCAAAAAATTGAATCCAACGAGTTCTCTCAAGCGCTGCATATTGCCTCGTTTTACCGTGGGTTGCACGCATTAACCTTGAATACGAATAAATAATGAGAAGTAGTCTGAGAAAAAAGATCATAGAAGTATGCGATACCAAGATCGAACAAAAAGGCAGTAATGTTGGACTATCCTTTTACGCTTTCTTTGCCAATAAAAACGATGACCCGCACTTATTGATGGAAGCTGCTATCTGGTGGATTATGGAAAACAAGTTCGATCATTTTGAAAAAGCAGTCAAAATCAAAGAAATTGTTGAAGCACTGGAAGCAAGTTAAAGAAAATTCTGTCTCCTGCAGCAAAAGAAAAGCGCAGGCATAATGAAGAAATCAGATTGTTTCTTTCATTCAGGTATTTTTCAAAAACATGAGCGCCCTCTTCTCTCCAATCAAGCTTGGTTCGCTGAGTTTAAAAAACCGCATCATCATTGCACCCATGTGCCAGTACTCTGCGGAGGATGGCAAGGCGACTGATTGGCATCTCATTCATCTGGGTGGGCTTGCTTTGTCAGGTGCTGGGCTATTGATACTCGAAGCCACTGCCGTTGAAGCCATAGGCCGCATCTCTCCTGGCGACCTGGGTTTATGGTCAGATGAGACTGAAGCTGCGCTGGCTAACGTATTGGCATCGATACGTCAGCATTCTGCCATGCCTATTGCGATACAACTGGGGCATGCTGGACGTAAAGCTTCGAGCCAGGCTCCGTGGCATGGTGGTCAATTAATCTCACTTGAAGATGGTGGCTGGCAAATGGTAGCACCGTCTGCCGTACCTCATGCGCAAGCTGAGCGCGCACCATTGGCATTGGATGATGCTGGCATGCAACGCGTGAAACAGGCTTTTGTTGATGCTGCGGTACGCGCGCACCGCTTGGGTATTGATGCAATTGAGATACATGCAGCACATGGTTATTTGCTGCATCAATTTTTATCTCCCATTTCCAATCAGCGCACAGATCAATATGGTGGCTCGGTCGAAAACCGTTTACGGTTTCCCCTGGAAGTATTTGATGCTGTGCGGGCGGCAGTTCCCAAAGACAGCATGGCAGTTGGCCTGCGTCTGTCAGCGACAGACTGGGTGGAAGGTGGTCTGGATATCTCGCAAAGCAAACTCTTTGCCCAGAAATTGCAGGAGCGCGGCTGTGACTTTATCCACGTTTCCAGTGGTGGGGTTTCACCAGAACAAAAGATTCCCTTGGGCCCAGGCTATCAGGTTCATCTGGCAGAAGAAATCAAACAGCATTGCAGCATACCCGTCATTGCAGTCGGCCTGATCACGGATGCCCAGCAGGCAGAAGATATTATTACAGCAGGTAAAGCAGATGCCATCGCCATCGCCCGTGGCATTTTGTATGACCCACATTGGCCCTGGCATGCAGCAGCGCAATTGGGAGCTAAAGTAGATGCGCCAAAGCAGTATTGGCGCTCACAACCGCGCGATCAGAAAAACCTGTTTGGCGATACCCGGATAGGACAAAGATAGTCAACAAGCATGCGCTATGTGCCACATATCAAGACTGTGCAATCACAGCCTTGATTTTTTATCAGGCGGGCACTTGCTCATCTGCCCATTGATTGCGCATGGCATCGCTATCGATACGACGACCCAGCCAATTTTCAAAACCGAGGCCATCAAACTGCACGACGTTGCATTTTTCTACCGAGATCAGATGCGCTACCACAGACTGCTGCGGCCTCCACATGATCGATTCACGATATGGCAAGGTGCACCAGTCTTCAAAGCTGTCGTACCAGACAAGTGCTACTGGCTTTTTACTGACACCAGGCGGCATTTGCTGGTAGTAGGTTTTTATCGCTGCCTGCGTCTCTGCAATTGCTTTCTTGCGGCACACCATGAGGTAATTAATCATGGATATCACATCTTGCGGTATCCGTTGCGTACCTGCCTCCCAGCTACTCCAACTGCGTAACGTGACACCACCGATTAACTCAGCCGCTTCATGTTGGCTGAAATGTAGCAAACTGCGGATAGCCTTTAAAGTTACACCATTCATTTTTATCCCTTACTCAATTATCGTTATCTCTGAATGCCCTCAAAAATATCAGTTCAATTTTTTCAGAGCTTCTTTGACATAGCTGGCATTCGGACTATTTGGCGATAACTCCAGGAAGCTCGTGTATGCCTTTTTGGCTTTTTCATTGTCATTCAAAAGCGCCCTGGCATCTCCCAGATTCAAATAGGCAATTGAGCGGGAAGGATCAATCTGCAAAGTGTTTTCAAACCAGCGCGCTGCCTCTGCATATTTTTGCTGTTTGAAATAAACAAAGCCAAGGTTGTTTGCTGCCAGACCAAAGTCAGGCCTGTACTTTAAAGCCTCGGTAAATGCCGCTTCTGCCTGGGCATATTGCTTCTCTTTATATAATTGCAGTCCATGGTCATTGGCTCTTTGTGCCAGCTGCCTTGATGAACCATCCACCATTTTGGGTGCTGCGATTTTTTGCTCACCGCCAGTCAGGTTCTTAATGACAATAGGGGTATCACCGCCTGCTTTAGCTGCCCCATCCAGCTTACTGTTAAGCGCAATGGCATCAGCAGACAACTGATTGGTTTTTGCATTCAGGAATTCACCTTCCCCACGTATTTCAAAAACAAATTCTCCGCCTTCAGAGCCTGGCAAACTTCCAAATGCCGGGGTTTGTTGCGACACGCTTGATACCGCGGGCGCAATATAAGCGGCCAACTCTGTTGCAGTGATCATGCCATCGCCATTCATGTCGGCCTTGCCACTCAGGGCTTGCAGCAAAGTCCAGGTAAAGACAGAGTGCCCATTCGGCCCACCGTCAGCAACCAGTTGATCTGCACCTCCTGCAGTCAGCATTTGACGCCCTAGACGCTTGCCATTTTCACGCAGGAATGCACTGGTGCCACCACCGCGCGTCAACCCCAGCCCGCTATAACATGCATCCATGACAAACAAGATATGCTTGGCATTGAGGCTCTCGGCAATGTTCTGCAAATCTGTCATGGGGATGGCATCGACAGACAATTGCTCAGGGTCAGAATCAACGGGGATGATATAACCCAGGTTACGGCCAGAACTCAGCTTTCTGGTTGCACCATGGCCTGCAAAAAAGACGAAGACCCTGTCATCTCTTTTCAATTGACCATGTCCCAGTTTTTCATGGAACAAGGCCAGGATATTATTGCGGGTCGCATCTGCATTGGTCAGTGTCAATACCTTGTCACTGGCAAAGCCCATGCGGTTGATCAGGGTGTCACGGATGGCATTGGCATCTTGCACAGCATATTGCAGTTTGGGCCACTTAGCATAGTCGTTGATACCAATCACGATAGCCCAGCTATTTTGATAGTCGGTACTAATACTGACTTTTTCAGGTGTAGGTTTGCCGCCTTTGGCAATCTTGAAGTCCGTGCCATCCCATGATGCAAAACTATAACCGTCAGCAATCAGTTTATCCAACACCAACGGTAAGGCCTTTACTGTACGTTCATGGATATCATGGAAGAGGATAATACCGCGTTGCTCTTTTTCCAAAGTGCCAAGTACACGACCTGCAATCGAATTAGGTACTGGGTCAGCCCAGTCCAGGGAATCGATATTCCACATGACTGAGCGCAAGCCCAGCTTGTGCAGGATTTGCATACCCTCCTTGTTCTTTGCACCGTAAGGAAAACGGAACAGAGCTGATCTTGCAGGGTCTATCGCCTTCAGCAATTTATCTGTCTGCTCAATTTCTGCATTCAGATTATTGCCGCTTTGCTTGGACAACAAGGCATGACTGAAGCTATGGTTGGCCAGCACATGGCCTGCGCTCAGCAGTTTTTTGCTGGTTGCGGCATTTTTATTCAGTGATTCTTTGCCTTGCGCATCAACACTACCAACGTTCTTACCCACCTGGAAAAACACGCCTGGCACATTGTATTGTTTGAGTATCGCTGCAATTTCATCGGTATAGGTAGCATGTGGACCGTCGTCGAAGGTCAACACGACGGTTTTTGGCGGCAAGCCCTGACCAAAGATCTCCTTATCCTTTTCATCGGCGGCTTCCGGTTTTTCCGGGTAAGGCAGGATGAAGCCGTAATCCTTGAGGATTTGTTCGCGGTTATACAGCTTGCGCAGTTTGGCGATGTAGTCATCCCAGCGCTCACGCTTCAGTTCTATGGAACGGGATTCAAAACGCGAGAAAATTTCTTTGAGTTCTTTGTCGTATTCTTTTTCGATTTCACTGAGTGCAATCAAGTCGTCGGTGACGCGCTTGTGCAACTTGATAGCTGGCAGGGTCTGCTCTGTCGCTATCAGTGTTTGCATCTTGAGCAAAACTTCGCGGAATGCTAGACGGTCTGCATCATATAAATCTTCACCAGATTCTATATAGGTCAGGATAGTGTCAAAGCTGGCTTCGCGCTTGGCATTGCTGAGTGACTTCAATTTACTGAAAAAAGTGTCCAGATCATTAAGCCTGACCAGATTTTCATGGAACAAAGCCTGCCCTACCCGATTTGCCTCATTACGCTCTTTGGGATTAAGTTTTTTCTCATCGGCCAGCAAGATGATGATTTTGCGATAAGCAACCAACAAGCCATTCAAGTCTTCTGGCAATTTGGCAGGATCAAATGCATCTTTTTGCTCAAGCTGGGAGCTTACCGCTTTGCTCTCTGGAGACTGATTAGATTTTTGTACGACAAAATAAGAAGCGACAGCCACGCCAATAACGGCGATGGCAGACAAGATAAGTTTTTGAGGTTTCATCAGGAAAAATACAGGCTGGCAATTAACAAACAAGCGATATCATATTGCAAATGCCATACAGCATGGTTGCTTAATGTGCTGCTGCGGAAGGAACTGCAAAGTTTTTTGTAACTATTTCCCTAATTTCTCCAAGTTTTTAGCAGCTTCGCGGTATGTCAGGCCAGAGAAGCGACCCTGGTTTTCTTGCAAAAAGTCTCGTATGGCAGCAGGATCATGCCAGGCATAGTCACGCAAGGCCCAACCTATCGCTTTACGGATGAAAAACTCTTTTTCATCTGCTAGCGCCAGGGCATAGGCAAATAATCTGTTCACGTCGGTCTGTTCGCGCCAGCCTAACTGATGTAATAAGGCGATGCGCCTTACCCAAAAATCGGGATGCCCAAGCGCTTTGTCCATGCCAGCTTGCATATCCCGGCTCGCTATCAAATTTTGCCGCAATACGTCACCGACCACACTGGCGAGACCATCGACAGTATCCCACCAGGATTTTTGCTGCACTAATGCGAGCAAGGCTGGCACATCTTCCAAACGTAAGCGCCGGTAATGCTTGACCAGGATATCCACTGCCAGATACTGATATTCGCGCTGTTCACAGGCCCACAAGTCATTTGCGATCTGTAAAAGTTCATCCGCATCAGTCGTTTTCAATTGCCGGATAATATCTACACACGCCTTGCGTCTGTCAGGTGCGGGAATACCCAAAAATTCAAAACGGTTTTTCATATAGGTACGCATGGCCTGTGCGCGTACCGGGTCTGCAAGCGACGATAAGCTAAGCTGACATTGACTGATAATTTCCTTCATATCGATTGCTCCAAAAATTGTGAAGATGCCGCAAAAAACAAACAGTCTTAAAAGAATCAGGTGCGCTCAAATATTTTCAAGCACATATTCTTTTATGTTAAAGTCATTACGTTTTGTTCATTTTTTACTGCCGCATTTCGTCTGCATATCCCCCAATCATATCAAGCCAGCGCAGGAGTCGTCTCATGTTCGCAGCCATACCTGAAACACCGCAGCACGCCATCAAGAATCGTCCCCTCTCAGAATTCAACACCGATGCCGCAGCCGTGAGGGCAATTGCCCAGGCGACTGTCAGTGTCGAATTATTTACGATACCCTTGTACATGAATTCCATGTATTCGATCTTTGGCACGCATCAGATCAATTCCAAGGGTAATAATTATTACAAGGGACGCCAATGGCCAGGAATGGCGACCACAGCAAAAGCCGTTACCGCCAACGAGCGTGCCTTCAATATTATTTTCAGTGTTTTCATCCAGGAAATGCTGCACTTGCAGATGGCTGCCAATATCGCCACGGCTATTGGTGTTGACCCCAGCTTCACTGAAAAATCAGGTCTGCAAAACAGTGAGCGTGGCTGGATTTGCTACAGTCCAGATAAGCACACCATACCTTGCATTGTTGATCTCAGGGATACCAACAGCTACAAAGATGTCAGGGTCAATCTGGAATCATTGAATAAAAACCAGATTCAACTGTTTTTGGCAATCGAGCAGCCAGAAAAACAGGCACGCGAAGAATTGCGCCACAATGCCGATAAATATTTCCCTGATATACCACTGGCTAACTGGAATCCGAACAAGGGATTTGCTGACCTGCCTCTATTCGGCACTATAGGCTATATGTATGAATGCTATGCCAAATACATCAGCATGGAATATACGGACGGTCAGACGCTGTGGGAAAAACTGTTTGATAACAGTGCCGTACAAAAAGACATGTTCAATGTTCACAGTACGCCTAAAGATCCTAACGACAGTCATCCCGAAAAAGAATACCCGCAATTTGACACCTTGTTCGGCCCTGATGATCTTGACGGCGGCAAGGCTGGGTCGCAAAACAAAGCTATTGATATGATGTGCGCTATTACCGATCAGGGCGAAGGTAATTCCGCAGGGATCAAGCACTACCGTCGCACGCAATTGCTGCGTGCCGTTCAGCCCGATTATCGTGAATCTGACGAAGCCCTGAAGGTAGATTATCCCTCGTATGATGGCAATGGCAAATTAGACGAATCAAGAGATGCAGCAGCACGTTTCCATAGCGCGGCATTTGACCACTATGAACGCTTCGAAGATATCAGGAAAGACATGGAGCATTCTGGAGGAGGCACCTCTGATCACTTGTTTACTTGGGAACAATGGCACGCGGTTGCAGGCAATCACTGGACCGCCGCCATGCTGACCAATAAGGATTACGATGCAGCCTCAGCACCAAAAAATATCCCGACACCTGACGATGTTGCCGGGGCGCTGAACCGCCTGAAAAGCGAAGGCGAAAAAACCGTGCAGATGTTAAGTAGCGTATCTGCAGGTGCGATTTACGGCATCACTTCGGTACTGGATGAATACTGGACAAATAAGGACGCAGCTTTCCCCTATCCATCCATGGTCGGATCAGGTGACCGTATGTCGATTTGCTGGGCGATTACAGGTTGCTCACCGGACTTATCAGTCAGCGTTCCGCTACCAGACAAGAATATTTTGTACCACTCCTGTCAGGGTCTGGATTTCAACGCCAACAAGGTAACAGACTCAGAAGAAGCAAATAATCAATGCGCTGCAATTGCGGTTTATCACAGCTGCCGTGGCTCAAATAGTTGTGAGGCCCAGGGTGGCTGTGGCTTTGCCCAGATAGACATGGTTGTTAAACCTGAAAAAGAGCCGCTTCTGATCGCAACGCCAGACCGCGGCTCGCACGGCATTTGCGGCGCGCCGCCGGGTCCTCCACCTACCGGCACCTTATATAGCGCGCCAAGTGACAACCGCTGCAGAACGTTTGGCGGCTGTGCTGTGCCTATCTCTGCATCGCAACTGTTTCCCGCGAGTGGCACAATGACTTTATATACTTTTGATGACGCGCCGCCTCATGCAGAGCATCTATTGAACAAGAACATCAAATTCAAGCAAGGCGACAGTGTTTTTGACACAGCTTGGGCAGCCTATAGCACGGTGATGACAACGCGTCATAAAAATCCGGGTGAAATGCCCAAGCCAAATGATTTGCGCCTGGCTTTGCCACCATCAACCTGATGATTAAACATGCCTGAGCAGTATTCTATGTACACTTTGCAGCCACGTCTGGGCCTGCCCAACCTGGGCCTGGGTGTTGGTCTGCGCAACACGCACTTTGATCACATACTTGAACATGGTGCCGGAGTAGCCTGGTTTGAAGTGATTACAGAAAATTTCATTGATAACCATGGTTATGCACGTCATGTGCTGGAACGCATCGCGCAAACCTGTCCTATCGTCATGCATGGTGTTTCGTTATCCATAGGCAGTACAGATGCACTGGATTTCGACTATCTAAAAAAGCTCAGGCAACTGGCAGCGGAATTACAACCAGTTTGGGTATCAGATCATTTGTGCTGGACAGGTGCCGCAGCGATGAATACCCATGATCTGCTGCCACTACCATTGAATGAAGCCACGCTAGCGCATGTGGCTGAACGTGTACGCATAGTGCAGGATTTTCTGGAACGTCCATTGATTATAGAAAACCCAAGTACCTATGTAGAATTTGAACAGTCAAACATGGCAGAGGATGAATTTTTAAGTCGTTTAACTGAAAAAACCGGTTGCGGGCTACTGCTGGATGTCAATAATGTTTATGTGTCGGCCTACAATCACTGCTTTGATGCTGAGCGTTATATACGCAACCTGCCTGCGAACCGCATCGTGCAAATTCATCTGGCGGGGCCAAGTCATCATGGTGACTATATGATAGATACGCATGATCAGCCTGTGCCAACACCAGTCTGGCATTTATATGCACTGGCACAAACCTTGACGGGCGGTGTTTCTACACTGCTGGAATGGGATGCCAACATCCCGGCTTATCCTGACTTGCTGGCAGAACTGGATAAGGCACGCTTGGTCATGACTGGTCATTTTCCAGAGATGAAAATCAATGCTGCATCAGGTACAAGCATTTCTACGCCGCTGCATTTTCAACTGGAAGAACTCAGCACCTCATGAGTCAATCTGCGCCTGATCCATCGCTATCGCAATTGCAGCACTGGTTTTTAACGGTGATGACTGCGCCCGGTGGCCTGGCGAGAGGTTTGTCGCTGGCACAGGAACATCTGGGATTGGACGAGTTGGCCGTAATAAAAATCGCGTCAGGCAAGCAATCTCGCATGCATATTTATGCACATGGCTACATCCTGCGTTTGCAGGAATGCCTGCAAGCTGACTTCCCAGTTTTACATCGCTTGATGGGCGATGAGTTGTTTAATTTTTTTGCCCATAACTATATTTGGCGACATCCTTCCCGTGCGCCTTCTTTGTATGATTTAGGTGCTGGTTTTGCCAGATTCCTTCTGCAGAGTCAACCCAAAAATACAGATGGAGTAAAGACTGGGGAAGCAGACCTGCTATTGCAGTTTCCGGTCGAGATAGCAAACATGGAACGGGCATTTACCGAGGTAATACGGGCACCTGGACTGGAGAATAACCGTAACATCAAAATCCACAATGCGCTTGACCTGCTGATGGGTTCAAATGCAGACATCCATATCCCGGCCTGCGTACGCCTGCTAAAAACCAGCTTTCCTTTACTGAAGTATTGGGAGCAGGCCAAACATGCGCCTGCCGACCAGGATTTACCAGTCCCGCCAGAACCAGAAACCAGTTACCTCGCATTTACCCGCCAGAATTACCGCGTGCAACTGATCCCCCTGCTTGCATGGCAATATCATTTTTTACAGGCTGCTTGCACCAATCCAGATATACATGAGTGCGCAGTCAAGTCATCACAAGAAACCGGTTTGGATATTAAAGCACTGCTGGCAGATATTTGTCTGTGGCAGCCACAGGCCCAAACGCTTGGCCTGCTGACGACAGAAGAAGTGGCTTTGACCTGATAAAAGCCACTTCTGAAATGCAAATTTAACCGGCATTAATAATTGTGGTCCTGCCCTCCCCTTTATTCAATAAGTCTTTTGCAGCGAGTGCCAGGAAAGCATCGACGGCTGAACTGCTACCACTCCCACCAGTCTGTATGCTTGGCACCATGGCGATATGGCCTTTTTCTATCGCTTCAGCAAAGCGCAGCAAAACTGTTTGCTGGAATTGCAGTTCTGGACCACCATACGCTTCTACGTTTAACTCCGTCGCTTTCGCCTGCGCCTCACCTATCTGCTGGATTTGGTAAGCCTCGGCATTGGCCAGGGTACGTTTGGCATCTGCCGCGCCAGAAGCAACCTGGCGCGCTTCTTCTGCTGCCTTGATGGCTTTTTGCACAGCGGCACTACCGTGATTTTCTGCAATCTTGACAGCCAGTTCTGATTCGGTGATAGAGGTCTGCTGTTTTGCGCGAGCTTCTGCTTCGCGCAAGATACGTTCTTGTACTGCCGCGGTTTCCTTGGTTTTATAAGTTTCCAGTTGCTCTCTCGATACCTGGCGTTCGCGCAATTGTTTCAGAATAACTTCAATCTGGGTGTCACCATTCTTGGCGCGCGGTGTGCCTATCAAAACCTCATTGAGGGTCAAGTTATAGCCTTCAAAATTCTTGCGCATTTCTGCTTTGGCACGCTCTTGTATGTCTGAGCGTTCTTGCAGTAATTCGATCAGTGTCTTGCCCTGGCCTATGTTCTTAAAATATGCCGCTACCATCGGGTCCAGTGTTTGCTCTACCAGCTTCTGGATATCGCCAAATCTTTGTATGACCAGCGGTGCCATTTTATAGTCGATATTGACTACAACGGACAAAGGCAAGTCAGGCTCGAACGCATCTTTGGTAATCAATGACACTTCGCTCAGATGTTTGTCCAATTCATGCGAACCAACCTGGCCAGACTGCCATTTCAAGATGAAGTTGGTTGTTGGGACATCGATGACACGTTTGGCATAGGGATTCAGCGCATATTTGCCGGGCAACAGTGGAGATACCTGTACACCTTTTTCATCACTGCTGACCAGTTCACCGTGGCGATATGCGTCGCCAGTCACATCGTTACCTGCCTTACCGGTGTAAGACACGACGACACCGACATAGCCAACCGGCACTACGCGTTTTTCTACTATTTCATAACTGGCGAAACGTGCGTTCAGATAATAGGTGCCTTCCACCAATACCTGCAACTGACGGCCTTTGTAGCCACCAGCTTCGATAAACACTTCAGGATTTTGGAAGTCATGATGATAGTTGCGACCTTCATGCGGATCAGCTCCCACCACTGGGGCAACGATAGTACCCTCGGGCAAAGACTGTCCTTCATGCGTGGTGATGACCGCCAGTTTATCGTCGCGTATCACCAAGGGCAGGAAACCATTACGTGTACGCAGTTCATCCAGCATTTCTGCCAGTTGGCCAACGACGATGCCATCGTTACTGATATTCCCGTCACCAGGCAGAGGCAAGGCATAGACACGCTCAGCAGTCAGCACCACAAATTGTGCCAGGTTGATCGCGTAAGTACCTTCACGCAGTATCTTGCGTTGCAAACCTTTTTGACCAGCATTGGTCAGGAAGCTGCGGACATCGGTAAAGTCATTTGCCTCCTTATTGCAAGCCAGATTTTGTGTAGGAGCCATGGCTTGCCCATCGCGGGCAAATACATAAGCCAGAGTGCCTTGCTGTATCGTCACCAGATCATGTCTGTGTATGGAATATTGAAACGGGAAGAACATATGGAAACCGCCACGCAACACTTCAGGCTGGAAACCAGCCTCGCCATTCAGTGCAATAAACCCATGCTGGACAGAACCACTGGCCGACCATTTCTTTTCAACGATACCGATTTTTTCATTCGAGATATATACGAGCACATTACTGCTATACAACAGCAAAATAAGAACAACAACGATGGTTGCCAAAATAATTTCAAACATACTTAGCCTCTTCTTTTTAAAAATTCCGGTTTGTTCCGGACATGCAGCAGCGCTACTGGCATCTGGTAGATGCCAGCAGTACAACGGGGATTTGTGTAGGTAGTGTTACGATAATGAGGAGCCTGTCACGCCCCTCATTGGATCAGACGGGTCGTCGTGGCGACTCGATGACGGTAGGTTTTTGAGATTTGACAACTTGCATGGCAGTGGCGATCAAGCCACTCATATCACCCAGATTGGCCGGGATGATAATCGAGTTATTAGTTTTGGCCAGATTGGCAAATGCTGCGACATATTGCTCAGCGACTTTCAGGTTCGCTGCATCAGAACCACCTGGTGATTGTATTGCTATGGCAGTCTTGCGTATCGCTTCTGCGCTGGCTTCCGCAATCGAAAGAATAGCGGCAGCCTGACCTTGTGCGCGGTTGATCGATGCCTGTTTTTCACCTTCAGATTTGGCAATCGACGCTTCACGCTCACCTGTCGCGATATTGATCTGCTCTTGCTTGCGGCCCTCTGATGCGGCGATCAGGGCACGTTTTTCACGTTCTGCCGTAATTTGCGCCTGCATCGCATGCAAAATTTCTTTTGGTGGCGTTAAATCCTTGATCTCGTAGCGCAAGACCTTGACACCCCAGTTGGCAGCAGACTCATCAATTGCATTCACGATCGTGGTATTGATGTGATCACGTTCTTCAAAAGTCTTGTCGAGCTCCATCTTGCCGATGACTGAACGCAAGGTAGTTTGCGCCAATTGAGTAATCGCCGCAATATAGTTTGAAGAACCATATGAGGCGCGCATGGCGTCCGTGATCTGAAAATACAATATGCCGTCCACTTGCAACTGCGTATTGTCCCTGGTGATACAAACCTGTGGAGGTACATCCAGCGGGATTTCTTTCAGTATGTGTTTATAAGCGATGCGATCAACAAAAGGCACCACGATATTCAAGCCTGGCCCCAGTGTGGCATGATATTTACCCAGACGTTCCACTACCCAGGCATGCTGTTGTGGTACGACATTGATGGTCTTGAAAACGAATACCATTGCCAACACTAATAAAACCAGAGCGACGCCACCTATATTTTCCATATCCTTACCTTTATTGTTATGTAGACTGTCTTATATTGATCTATATTGATTTTTGTACTGCTATGAAGGTTTCACTATCAAACGGCTACCTTGTATTTCTTCAATCACATAAGCACCGGGATAGCCTGCCGAGTGCTGTAATTCAACATCCCACATGGCACCGCGATACATGGTTCTCGCGGCAAACTTGCCATTACCTAATTCCTTCCATTCATTGACTTGCAAGGTTTGACCGATATCCATATTCACATTCGGGTCACGGGCCGCATTGGCATTTTCTTTCCAGCCATATTTGCTCTTGTGCAAGGCTGCAGTCGCGAGTGCGCCAACAACAGCCGCTACGATCATTTGACTTTCTGTGCCCAATTGAAAAACAGCAGCTACAGCCCCTGCAACCAGACCAATTGAAATCATTAACAAGTAAAACGTACCCGTGAACAATTCAGATATCACGACTATGCCCGCCAGTATCATCCACATCATCCATCCGTTCATATTCTTATTCTCCTTATCAATTTTTGTATTTATAAATTCTGCTACTTTTGCATTTTCCACGACTGGCTTATATTTTTCATCGGTAATCGCCGTAGAAATTTACCCACAAAAAAGCCCCCGTTACCTAGCGTGGTAACGAGGGCTTTTCCAGGAATTTTGTTGAAGTATTGATTTTCTTTTTCTTTAATTTCGACAACAGTAGTCTAGTCTTAATTTAAAAATATACAAGGGCCTCGATTGACCTATGTTGCGGCGCACCAACAAGAAAAAACGGGAATTCTTTTGCAAGACATTCCCGTTTTTACTTCAAGACCAGAACTATTTATTTTCCAACTGCAGCCAGTTTCTGCCAGGTATCAATCACAGAATCAGGATTCAGGGAAATTGATTCTATCCCTTCTTTCATCAGCCATTCAGCAAAGTCAGGATGATCTGATGGGCCCTGACCACAGATACCAACATACTTGTCGAGTTTGCGGCAAGCAGCGATAGCGCGTGACAGCAAGGCGCGCACTGCAGGGTCGCGCTCATCAAAATCTGCTGCCAGCAATTCCATGCCGGAATCGCGATCCAGGCCCAGCGTCAACTGCGTCAAGTCATTGGAGCCAATAGAGAAGCCATCAAAGAATTGCAAGAATTCTTCCGCCAGAATTGCATTCGATGGTACTTCGCACATCATGATCAAACGCAAGCCATTTTCCCCGCGCTTGAGACCATTTTTTGCTAGCAGGTTGACGACTTTTTCAGCCTGACCCAGAGTACGCACGAAAGGCACCATGATTTCTACATTGGTCAGGCCCATCTCATTGCGTACACGTTTCATTGCCTGGCATTCCATTTCGAATGACTCGGCAAAATCCGGTGCCAGATAACGGGCAGCGCCACGGAAACCCAGCATAGGATTCTCTTCATCCGGCTCGTAGCGTGATCCACCTATGAGTTTCTTGTATTCATTCGATTTGAAGTCAGACAAGCGAACGATGACTTTCTTGGGCCAGAATGCAGCAGCAATGGTGGCGATACCCTCTGCCAGTTTGTCGACATAGAAGGCTCTTGGGGAGGCATGTCCACGGGCCACAGACTCGACCGCTTTTTTCAAGTCAGCATCAATATTCGGATATTCCAGTATCGCTTTTGGATGTACGCCGATGTTATTGTTGATGATGAATTCCAGACGTGCCAGGCCCACACCTTCATTCGGTACAGACTGGAAGTCAAATGCCAGTTGAGGATTGCCGACATTGAGCATGATCTTCAAAGGCAACTTGGGCAACTCACCCCGCAATTCTTCAGTGATTTCAGTTTCCAGCAAACCATCGTAAATCTTGCCTTCATCACCTTCGGCACAAGAGACTGTGACCAGAGTGCCGTCTTTCAGTACATCAGTCGCATCTTCACAACCAACGACAGCAGGCACGCCCAGTTCCCGGGCGATGATCGCTGCGTGGCAGGTACGGCCACCGCGGTTGGTGACAATCGCGGCGGCGCGCTTCATGACAGGTTCCCAGTTAGGATCTGTCATGTCGGCAACCAGTACATCGCCAGGTTGCACTCTTTCCATCTCGGATGGGTCATGAATAACGCGCACGCGGCCTGCACCAATTTTTTGACCAATCGCACGGCCAGAAGCTAATACCGTGCCACTGCCCTTCAGTTTGAAGCGCTGTTGCGCATCAGTAGGTTTTTGTTGCGACTTAACGGTCTCTGGACGAGCTTGCAGGATGTACAGTTTGCCGTCACGACCATCCTTGCCCCATTCGATATCCATAGGACGGCCATAGTGCTTCTCGATGATGGTCGCATATTTGGCCAGCTCTACCACTTCAGTGTCATTCAATGAATAGCGGTTACGCAATTCAACTGGCACATCCACAGTTTTTACCGAACGGCCAGCCTTGGCTTCGCCAGTAAATTCCATCTTGATGAGCTTGGAACCGATATTGCGACGGATAACTGGCAATTTGCCCAATTCCAGCATAGGTTTGTGGACATAGAATTCGTCGGGGTTGACTGCGCCCTGTACCACTGTCTCGCCCAGACCATAGCTGGACGTGATGAAGACCACGTCTTTGAAACCGGATTCTGTATCTATCGTGAACATGACGCCAGCGGCACCCAGGTCAGAACGTACCATGCGCTGCACGCCGGCGGACAAGGCGACTTCAGCATGGGTAAAACCTTTATGGACACGGTAAGAAATCGCTCTGTCGTTATACAGCGAGGCAAATACATGCTTCATTGCCTCCAGAATGTTGTCAATTCCAACAACATTCAAGAAAGTTTCTTGCTGACCTGCGAAAGACGCATCAGGCAAATCTTCTGCCGTAGCAGAAGAACGTACTGCGAATGACATTTCAGCCGTAGAGTCAGATACCAGCTTGTTGTAGAACTCTTCTATCTCTGTCAGCAAGCGTGGCTGAAATGGCGTGTCGATGATCCATTGGCGGATATCGGCACCGGCTCTTGCCAGTTCCTTGACATCGTCGATATCAAGGCCCTCAAGGCGGTCGGCAATGCGTTTTTCCAGTGGCAAACCGCCATCAATACTATGCGTCAGGAAATCGCGAAAAGCTTGTGCCGTGGTGGCAAAACCACCAGGAACCCGCACACCGGCAGTTGCCAGTTGGCTGATCATTTCGCCTAAAGAAGCATTTTTTCCGCCGACGGATTCAACATCCGTCATGCGTAAATGCTCAAACGAGGCAACATAAGTTGCTTCAGTAATTGCTGCGTTGGACATAACAACCTCTTTTTGATGGTAAGAAATCTTTGCTGTTCCATGCTATTTAAAGCCGTGCTGCTTCGTATCCCGCTGTTTTTTTGTTATTCTTGAGGCGAGCTACGCTGGACATGCTGTTGCAGCATTTTACATTGTGTCCTGCAAGATTTATCTAAACGGAATAAGAATTTGCAGTCTTTTTTGTTTCTAAGAGTACAAATATATTCCGTCCAGTCTATTGTCATTATTCATATAAAACTATTATGTCAGATACTCCCCAGCAAGCACGGCCTGCAGCTAACCGTACCGTCTTTTTCGTCTCTGATGGTACTGGTATCACTGCGGAAACCTTCGGTCACTCGGTATTGACGCAATTTGACCTGAAATTCAAGCAAATTCGCCTGCCTTTTATCGATACGCTGGAAAAAGCCCACGAAGCCGTGCGCAAGATCAATGATGCCTATACGGCTGAAGGCAATCGCCCCATCGTCTTTTCCACACTGGTCAAAGCTGACCTCGCTGGCGTTGTTTTTAAATCCAAGGGCTTGCACATGGATTTGATACAAACCTTTGTGTCACCACTGGAACAGGAATTGGGTGTCAAATCCACCCACACCATAGGGCGCAGCCACAATATTACGGACTCTGAAGAATATAAAAACAGGATAGAAGCCATCAATTTCTCTTTGGCACATGATGATGGTCAATCCAACAAAAATTTATCGACGGCAGATGTGATACTGGTGGGCGTGTCGCGCTCAGGCAAAACCCCAACTACCTTGTATCTGGCCATGCAATATGGCATCAAGGCAGCAAACTATCCATTGATTCCTGATGATTTTGAACGCGGCAAGTTGCCATCGGCATTGCCTGAATTTAAAGGCAAGATTTTTGGCTTGAGCATTGCGCCTGAACGCCTGTCAGAAATTCGTAATGAACGTCGCCCCGGCAGTAAATATGCTTCACTGGAAAACTGCCGCTATGAAGTCAACGAGGCGGAACTGATGATGAAGCGCGAAGGCATACGCTGGCTGTCATCCACTGCAAAATCGATAGAAGAGATCTCAACCACGATTTTGCAGGAAATTAAGTCTGACGTACGGATTTACTGAGTTCTTACGTCCAATTGCTGCCGTACCTGCTCAAAAAAGCAGATGGCAGCACTGGCAGCCACATTCAGTGACTCTATCGCCGCTTGCTGGGGTATAGTCACTGTGCTGGTGGCCATGGACATCAACTCAGGTGAAACACCCTTTCCTTCATGACCAAACAGCCAGACTACTTCCTGGTTTAAATTGCTTTGATAAATAGTCTGCCTGGCATGAGAACTGGTGGCCAGCACTGGTATCGTGGCGTTACTCAGCAATGCTGACAAATCGACATTTTCAAAAATATTCAACAAAAAATGCGCCCCCATACCTGCACGCATGACTTTGGGTGACCAGGCAAATGCGGTACCAGGGCTACAGAATATATTTTGAATACCCGCCGCCGCCGCGCTGCGCAAGATGGAACCAAGATTGCCAGGGTCCTGCAAGTTGTCCAGCACGACAGAAGATGAAGCCAAGGCTGCTGGAAATTCAGGTGCAGGCGTAGTAATGATAAACATCACGCCTACCCCATGCTCGACCTGACTGAGCGCCTTGTACAGGGCATCTGGCAGGCAAATACATTGCGCTCTCTGTTGCTCGCTTTGTACCAACACTGCGGCCACCTCTGCATGATGGAGGCTGCTTTCAGCAACGATGCAATACTCTGGAGCACCAAGATGCTGAAAGTAGGCTTCGCACAGATGGACACCATCAAGCAAGGTGCGACCAGCCTTGCGCCGCGCCTGCGAACTGGTGGCAAGCTGCTTGAATTCCTTGTAGAGAGGATTGTCGCGGGAAGTAATCGATTTCATTTATTTAAGCAAGGCTTTCACTGGCGCATAAGATTTTCTGTGTATCGGTGACACACCATGCTCACGCAAACGCTCCAGATGCAAGGCTGTTGGATAGCCTTTATGCTGATCAAGCGCGTATTGAGGATAGGTTTCATGCAACTGCATCAAGACATGGTCTCGGGCGGTTTTTGCGAGTATGGATGCAGCCGATATCGCAGGCACCTTGTCATCACCCTTGACAATGGCTTCAGAAGCGATCGCCATTACAGGACAGCGATTGCCATCGATCAGTGCAAGTGTGGGCGTGATGGACAAACCTTCTACTGCACGGCGCATGGCCAGCATGGTGGCTTGCAGGATATTTAGGTCATCAATTTCCTGTTCAGAACATTCTGCAATGCACCAGGCCAAAGCGTGTTCCTTGATCTCTACCGCCAGCAATTCACGCTTTGCTTCGCTGAGTTTTTTTGAATCTCGCAAGCCTGCAATGGGGTGATTGGGGTCAAGGATCACAGCTGCTGCCATGACAGGGCCAGCCAATGGCCCCCTGCCCGCTTCATCCACACCGCAAATCACTTCATTTTCATAATCAAACAGAGATAAACCAGGTGTCAGGTCATGCATGGAAAAAAGCTTTCAGTGCTGCGGTGTCGAGATAGTAGTGGCAAATTCTTTGCTGATTCTGGCCTTCTTTTTGACCTACCAGGACGGGCACCAGCTCATCATACAAGGCCAGCACCTCATCATCCTGATCGACATCGACCACCTTGACGGTGAAGCCATATTCAGGGCTATAGGCTTGCAGTTGCTCAAGCATGTCATCGCAGAGATGACAATAACTGCGTGAATAAAGGGTAAATTGAATCATCATTTTTGCCTAAAGTGGTGGGTACGCCAAGAATACATGCGCATTCCCATGACTCCATTATAAGTCTACCCTATGAGACCTACAAAAGAAAAAGGCCACCCGCAATGCAGGTGGCCTTACTTTACTTGAAAAGTTTATTGATTGGTCGGACGTACTGCCACGAATTTAGACACATCACCGCGCTTGACCAATAACAAAAGAGGTTTCTTTTGATCAACTTTCGCCATCACAGCAGCGAATTCCTTGACATCCCTGATATCCGTGTTAAAGACACGCGTGATGATGTCACCAGCTTGCAGACCAGCACGGGCCGCACCACCTTCAGCGCTTTCCAGGATCACACCGCCATTGACATGGGCATCACGTTTCTGTGCTTCAGTAAGGTCAGTAATCGACAGTCCAAACACATTGGTAGCTGGCTCAACTTTTTGCTTGCCTGTTTTCACCGGAGCTTTTTCTGCATCGGCTTCAGCTACGGTAATGATGATATCTTTGGCACCACCTTTACGCCACACTGTCACGGTTGCTTTACCACCAGGTTTGATATCACCGACTACACGGTTCAAATCAACCGCCTTATCAATCACAGTGCCGTTAACCTTTTGAATCACATCCCCGACTTCGACACCTGCTTTTTCAGCCGGCGAGCCTGGCATGACGCGTTGTATCAGTGCGCCCTGTGCTTTTGCCAGACCCAGGCCTTCTGCCACTTCTTTCGGTACGTCGATACGCTCTACCCCCAGATAACCACGTACAACCTTGCCCGCAGACTTCAACTGCTCAACAACGCGCATGGCTTCATCAATCGGGATGGCGAATGAGATACCCATATAACCACCAGAACGGCTGTAAATTTGCGAGTTCACGCCTATCACCTCGCCACGCATATTAATCAGGGGGCCACCAGAGTTACCTGGGTTGACCGCCACATCAGTTTGTATCAATGGCAGGTAGTCGCCAGTGTCACGCGCCTTGGCAGAAATAATGCCCGCAGTCACGGTATTGTCGAGATCAAAAGGAGAACCGATGGCAATCACCCATTCACCCGCCTTGATCTTGTCTGAATCACCTATGGTAACGCGGGGTAATTTGCTGCCATCAATTTTCAAGACTGCTACATCAGTACGGCGGTCTGCGCCAACCACTTTAGCCTTGAATTCGCGCTTGTCTGTCAGCTTGACATAGACTTCGGAGGCTCCTTCAACCACATGCGCATTGGTCAATACATAGCCATCCTGAGAAATGATGAAGCCTGAACCTACGCCACGCGGTACTTCTTCCTCTTGTTGCTGAGGCGTCTGTTTGCGGCCTTTTGGAGTGGGCTGTTGTTTTGGCGTAGGCATAGGGGTACCAAAGAAACGGCGGAAAAATTCCTGCATCTGCTCATCTTCGGCACTACCGCCATTTTGTCCTGCCTGAACCTTTTCTGTAGTCCTGATATTCACGACAGCCGGGCCAGATTTCTCAACCAGCTCGGTAAAGTCAGGCAAGCCAACTGTGGCAGCGGCTTCTGCAACAGGAGTGGCATTGATTGCGGTCGGTGCAATAAAACCCACACAGGCACTCAAGACCAGGGTGGAAGCAATTTTTTCAATTGGAAAAAGTTTATTCGCTTTCATGGTGTCATTCGCTTATTTAGGTTTAAATTCAATTGAGTTCATTACTTGCCGGATTGCGGTGGCTGGCACTTCACCCACGACTGTAAGCCAGTATTCTGCATGGCGCTTGCCCATAATGGTCATGGCGCCTTGTTGCAAACTGCCTTCAGTACGGTTTTCACTATCCGGTTCAATAAAAACGGAAATCGCTGCCAGACCATCAGAAAAAATCATTTGCACTACCTGATGCGATTTGATCGCTTTTCCATCACTGTTTTTTGCATTGCCGGCAGCAGGAATCAGTCGCTTCATTTCGCGGGTTTTCTTGAAACCGGCTGGCAGGGATTTCACAACCCATCCTGAATGAATATTGGATTGCACCGTCAAATTTTCAACCTGCCACTGTGAAGTATTTTGAAAAGTAGGTCTTACCCTCTGCTTATCGATGTCGCCAATAGTCAACTGAGTAAAGGCGATTTGCTCTATGACTTCATTTTTGGTATTGACAGTTTGCGCACGCAGCAGCAGGCCAGAATTTTTTTCTACACAGAGTCGATAACCATAGCGAAAGCCATCACGAGGATCCAGCAAATACGTCTGGCATTCGATACCAGCTACTCGGCTGAGATCAGCTTTTTTTATTGCGTAAAAATCAGGGAGGGATTGCGCATTCGAGGTCAGCAAGGCGGGGAATACTTCTTGTGTCGCATTTTTCTCTATCTGCAAGGTTTTGCTTTCAGGCAGATAGCAGGTTACTTCTTCGTTTTTTCGCAAATATTCACGGGGTTGACCATCAAGAATTTCCAGTTTTTCCAGTTCATTATTCCCATCAAGAACATGGGTGATTCTGGAAGTTCTGATTTGATTGGCCTGCTGATAAACAAAGGTACCTGAATAATTCATTTTTTGTGCCGAAGACTGCATTTTACGCAACACACTATGCACTTCACGCTTATCGTCTACTGTGTCCTGTGCCATGGCTGGTGCCAATAACCCCAGCAGGCACGCGGACCCAACCAATGCGATATTAAAACGCCATACGCACATCATATTTATTTTTCCGAAGCAGATGAAACAGCGTTAGCGTGCGTAACGTATTGTGCTCCGTTATTGATGGCAGGAGAAAAACGCTGATGCGCCATCAGATAGCTGTCAATTCTGGGGTCGCGCAGCATATCCAGTTCTGCGACTTTTTTATCGCTGCCCTGTGCAAGCTGGGCAGGTTCCCTGGCCTGCTCATTTACTGCCATAGTATTAGCGTTCTGCTTGTTGGTATGATTGGCTAACTGCACACTACCCGGGTTTACCGCTCTGCTGCTGATCTGACTCGCAGCATCAGGCTTAGCCTGAAAGGACTGCAATTGCGGGATCATGATAAAAGCAAACACGGCAGCGGCTGCCATACTGGCCACGGCTGCATAAGCACCGAGAAACTTGTGTTTTCTTTGTTTGTCATGAGCATCTGTCTTTTGCATGGCTGTTGGTGCCAGGATGACGGGTTCGGCACTCAATTTTGCCGAAAACCGCTGAGAGAAATCAGCGCTGAAAGTGACTGCCAATTCCTCTGAGCGAAGCACATCGCCTATCTGATGATACATTTCCCATGCATCCTTGCTTTCTGCGTCATTTAAACTCGCAAGCAGGGAATCCAGCTGGGCATCACTCAATTCGCCATCTGCCATGGCTGAAATGCTCTCATGTTGATTTGTGCTTTTGTTCATCATTTTCACCTTTTACCACTATTTTTAAATTCGTTTGCACTACTTTTCATTTGGATACAGACTTTGACCCATGCTCTACCAGCGTTGTTCCAGTGTCGTCCCCAACAAGGGGCGCAATTTCTCTGCTATCGCCTCTCGCGCCCTGAATATTCTGCTTCTGACTGTCCCTATCGGACATAGCATGACTTCCGCAATTTCATCGTAGCTCAAGCCTTCTATCTCCCGCAGGGTGATTGCATTACGCAATTCTTCCGGCAAGGTGGACATGGCCGAATTCACGGTCTCAGCTATCTGTTTGCTCGCCAGTAAGGATTCCGGCGTATTAATATCTCTTAGTCCATCTGCATCAACAAAGGACTCTGCTTCATCCACATCAGATTCTGTTGATGTGGGAGCCCTGCGCCCTTGCGTGACCAAATGATTTTTCGCTGTATTTACCCCGATACGGTATAACCAGGTATAAAAAGCTGATTCACCACGAAAATTCGGTAATGCCCTGTACGCCTTGATAAATGCTTCCTGCACCACATCTTCCGCTTCGGCGTGGTCATAGACGAGCCGGGACACGAGCCGCATTAATTTCCTTTGATATTTGGAAACCAGAAGCTCGAATGCTTTTTTGTCACCACGCTGGACGCGCTCAACCAATAGCTGATCAATTTCGCGTTCTGTCGTCACTCATTCATTCCTAGATTTGCATGGGAAGAGAAACGCCCACCCCAAATGCATGTTATTACCGTCAACATACGCGATTTATATACTGTCAGAGTCCGCATCATTCCTAAAAGTTCCTCGGCAGAAGTAAAATTCATGTTACATCGTCTGATGTTGACTAATCCATATCAAGCTCACTCTTAATGCCCGGAATGCAGCAGGACTTAATGAGTCTGGCAGTATAAGCAACTTATGTTCCTTGCCAGCTTCATCAAGTAAAAAAATTGATAAAAAGTATGGCCAAATACGACTTTTGTGACTTAAACGCACATTCAACCCCTTTAGTGCCCTTACTTCCCTCATCTGCATATCTTTTTGCATCTCTGGCTGGGGCAGCAAATACAAAATCATTTCACCCATTGCAGAAATACTCAATTGCCGGATTTGTTGGATACCCTGCCAATATCTGAAAACAAGGCAGTAGCTGCAGCAAAATGAACTAGCGACAATCAAGCAAATAAAAACCAGCGACATTGCCTTGTAGCTCAATAGAAGCCATATACTCATATGCACCAATGCCAGCATGCAAAAGCATGCCATTAGTAGCCTGCGTGAAGCCCGGGTAGTTATATGGAGCGCTATCGTCATGGCAAAAAAAATGGCACTTCATTTCGCTTGAAATGAAGTGCCAAGGCTAATTTTTAAAAAATCAGACTTTTGCAAATATCAGCGTGCCATTCGTTCCACCAAAACCGAACGAATTTTTCATCGCATAATCTATTTGCATATCACGCGCAACATTTGCGCAATAATCGAGATCACATGCCGGATCCTGATTAATGATATTCATGGTCGGTGGTGAAACCTGGTTATGCAGGGCAAGAACCGTGAACAGGGATTCGAGTCCACCAGCACCGCCCAACAAATGCCCAGTCATCGATTTGGTCGAATTAATGGTCATTTTGTATGCGTGATCAGCAAAGGTTGCCTTGATTGCGTCCGTTTCGTTCTGATCACCAATTGATGTAGAGGTGCCATGCGCATTCAGGTAACTGATTTGCTCAGGGTTAATCTCCGCATCTTTCATGGCATTGATCATACTGCGGCGTGGGCCATCCATGGTCGGTGTCGTGATGTGATAAGCATCACCACTCATGCCAAAGCCAATGACTTCGGCATAAATCTTGGCACCACGCGCTTTGGCATGTTCATATTCTTCCAGGACCATAACACCTGCGCCCTCACCGAGAACAAAACCGTCACGGTCTTTATCCCACGGACGAGAGGCCGTAGCAGGATCGTCATTTCTGGTTGAAAGCGCTCTTGCCGAAGCAAAACCACCCAGACCCAGAGGAGAAATCGTTGATTCGGCACCACCGGCAATCATCACGTCAGCATCGCCGTATTCAATCATGCGGGACGCAGAACCTATGCAATGCAAACCTGTCGTGCAAGCCGTGACGATGGACAGATTAGGGCCCTTTAAACCATACTTGATCGACAGATTGCCAGAAATCATATTGATGATCGAGGCCGGAACAAAGAAAGGGCTGATACGGCGTGGTCCACGCGCAATCAAGGTTTCCTTGGTCTCTTCTATCAATGGCAAACCGCCAATACCTGAGCCTACGATGACGCCAATACGCTCTGCATTTTCTTCGGTGACGACAAGACCAGAGTCTTGAAACGCCTGCATCCCTGCGGCAATGCCGTAGTGAATAAAGGTGTCCATATTGCGCGCTTCTTTTGCCGGAATATAATCCTCGACATTGAAGCCCTTCACCTCACCTGCAAAATGCGTCGTGAAAGGAGTTGCATCAAATTTGGTAATCGTTGCGATGCCGGATTTACCTGAAGTGATGGCACTCCAGGCATCTGCAACATTATTGCCGACTGGCGAAATACAACCGAGCCCGGTTACAACGACTCGACGTTTAAGCGAACGACTCAAGCGCTTCTCCTGGATTTGAAAAAATTCGACTAATTAAGCCTTCAGATGGGCTTTAGCGTAGTCAATCGCTTGTTGAACAGTAGTGATTTTCTCAGCTTGTTCGTCAGGGATTTCCATTTCGAATTCGTCTTCGAGTGCCATCACCAGTTCAACGGTGTCCAAAGAGTCTGCACCCAAATCATCTACGAAAGAAGATTCGATTTTGATGTCAGCTTCAGCGACGCCCAGTTGTTCAGCGACGATTTTCTTAACGCGTTGTTCGATATCGGACATGTGTGTCTCCAGTGAAAAAATCAAAAAAATAAGGGCCTACAGAAAGGTGCGCGCATTTTAGCAGGTTTGTGAGCAAAAAAAGCAAGCCTCTGATCCCCGGCAACAACTCCTGCTATTTTCGTCGAAGTTGCCTATAAAAATCAACAAAATGATTAGGCCAGGTACATCCCGCCATTCACATGCAATGTCGTTCCCGTGATATACCCAGCGTCTGGCGATGCCAAAAACACTGTTGCTGCGGCAATATCTTCCGGACGACCGAGTTTGGCGAGTGGAATTTGCTGCAAAATGGCCGCTTTTTGGTCTTCATTCAAGGCTCTGGTCATGTCAGTATCGATAAAACCAGGAGCAATACAGTTAACCGTAATATTGCGGCTGCCTATTTCCCTTGCCAATGCACGGCTCATGCCTGCCACACCGGCCTTGGCAGCAGCATAGTTCATTTGCCCGGGGTTACCAGAAGAGCCCACTACAGAAGTAATATTGATGATACGGCCATGCTTGGCCTTCATCATGCCACGCAACACAGCGCGCGATAAGCGTGCGACCGAAGTCAGATTGGTAGTGATAACGCTATCCCATTCCTCTTCCTTCATGCGCATGGCCAATTGATCCTGGGTAATGCCGGCGTTATTGACCAAAATGGACAAGCTGCCAAATTCTTTCTGGATTTCATCGACGAGGCCAGCAGTACGCTCTATGTCATTGACATTGAAAGCCACGCCCTTGCCTGAGCCCGGCGCCAATTCTTCCAGATAAGCAGTAATTGCCGCTGCGCCAGATTCCGTCGTCGCAGTACCTACAACTTTAGCGCCTGCCTTGGCCAGGCCAATAGCGATTGCCTTGCCTATGCCGCGGGATGCACCAGTAACCAGTGCCACTTGATTTTCTAATTGTTGAGTCATTTCAAGAGCTCCAATACTTTTTCCAAACTTGCCTGATCAAATACAGTGTCGCCGGTCAATTCTGACTGAATACGCTTGGTCAGGCCGGTCAAAACCTTGCCCGGACCGCACTCAATCACATGTGTGATGCCATCGGTATGCATCTTGTTAATGGTTTCTACCCAGCGTACGGGACTGGCCGCCTGCCTGACCAGCGCATCCTTGATCGCTGCCACATCATTCACAATGGCAACATCGACATTATTAATCAATGGAATTGCTGGCGCAGAAAATGGGATGGCTGCCAGATAGTCACGCAACTTGTCTGATGCAGGCTTGAGCAAGGATGAATGAAAAGGAGCGGACACTGACAAAGGCAAGGCGCGCTTGGCACCTTTTGCTTTGGCAATCTCGCAAGCACGATCCACCGCAGCTTTACTGCCGGCAATGACCACTTGTGCTGGCGCATTGAAATTTACTGCCTCAACTACTTCACCTGGCACTGCGGCCATTGCCTCAGCACAGGCTGCCAGTACATCCTCGTCCGACAAACCCAGAATGGCAGCCATGCCACCCTGCCCTACGGGCACAGCATCTTGCATGGCTTGCGCACGAAAGCGCACCATAGGCACGGCGTCTTTAAACGCAATAACGCCAGCTGCGACCAGGGCAGAATATTCACCCAGACTGTGACCAGCCACCAGTTTGGGTGCAGCACCACCTGCGGCGACCCAGGCACGGTAACAAGCTACGGCTGCCGTCAGCATGACAGGCTGGGTATTGGTAGTCAGGTCCAGCGCTTCTTTGGGACCTTCATTAATCATCTTGCCCAAATCCAGTTGCAGCGCATCAGATGCTTCAGCAATGGTTTGTTGCACGACAGGATTATCAGCAAAGCCATTCAACATGCCTATCGCTTGCGAACCCTGCCCAGGAAATACAAATGCAAATTGCGTCATTTCTTATCTCTAATGTTTATTATTGATTGCTTAATTCTTTTTGCGGAAAATTTACATCTTGACGATGGCCGCACCCCAGGTGAAGCCACCACCCACGCCTTCCAGCATCACCGTATGGCCAGGCTTGACCCTGCCATCGCGCACAGCCAGATCCAGAGCTAGTGGTATCGAAGCTGCAGAAGTATTGCCATGCTGATCGACGGTAACCACCACTCTATCCATAGGCATGCGCATTTTTTTTGCCGTGCTTTGCATGATGCGTATGTTTGCCTGATGCGGTATCAGCCAGTCGATCTGATCTGTAGTCAGGCCAGCGATTTCCAGCGCTTCGTTGGCGACCTTTTCCAGCAAATTAACTGCCAGCTTAAAGACGGCCTGTCCATCCATATACAAAAATGCACTGCCTTCAACTACGCCACTCTGGACATTGCCTGGCACGCATAAAATATTGGCATAGCTGCCATCCGCATGCAATTTGGTCGCCAGGACACCAGGCTCTTCTGAACGGGACATGATGATCGCACCAGCGCCATCACCAAACAAAACGCAAGTAGTACGATCTTCAAAATTCAGGATGCGGGAGAATACCTCAGCACCAATCACCAGTACGTTTTTATGGTTGCCAGCCTTGATCATGCTGTCAGCGATGGACATGGCATACATGAAGCCGCTGCACACTGCCTGCACATCAACTGCGGCCGCACCATTGGTGATGCCCAGCTTGTTTTGCACTACGCACGCAGTACTGGGGAAGCCGCCGAGAAAATCAGGGGTGGAAGTAGCCAGCACGATCAGATCAATATCGTTGGCCTGCATGTTGGCGGCATCCAACGCACGCTTTGCAGCTTCCACCGCCATATCACTGGTTGCAACAGAAGGTTCAGCATAGTGACGGAAGGAAATCCCGCTACGGGAAAATATCCATTCATCCGAAGTTTCTATGCCTTTCGCCGCCAGTTGATCAGTTAATTCCTGATTACTTACTTTTTTGGGAGGCAGGTAACTGCCTGTACCTATAATTTTGCTATAGAAAGTCATGCGGTTTTCTGTACCAAGAGTTCATTATTGTCTGGAGCAACTACTTCAGCATCTGCCATCGGCATCAATTTTGCCATTGAAGTTGCAATGCGTGACAATACATCATTTTTAGCGGCATCGAATGCGCGCTGTATCGCCCACTCATAACTATACTTGTCTGCACTGCCATGGCTTTTAAATACCAAGCCACGCAAGCCCAACAAACTGCCGCCATTGTAGTTGGAGGGGTTCATGGTACGCGAGATGGATTTCAAAGCGCCCCGGGCAAAAATAGCACCTAACATATTTAGGGGATTGCTCTTGAAAGCGGCTGTCAAGGTAATTTTTACAAATCTCCCCATACCCTCAGCTGCTTTCAGGGTGACGTTACCGACAAAGCCATCGCAAACGACGATATCGGTCGTTCCTTCAAAAATATCATTGCCTTCGACATTGCCATAAAAATTCAGCAAACCGCGCTCATGGTCGGCACGTAATAATTGCGCTGTTTTTTTGACGACATCATTGCCTTTGATATCTTCTTCACCTACATTCAATAAACCTATGCTGGGCTTTTCCTTGCCTTCCAGCGCAGATACCAGGGCAGAACCCATGATGGCAAACTGATGCAGGTGCAGAGGCTCGCAATCTACATTTGCGCCCAAATCCAGCATATAGGTAGGAAGATTTTTCTGATTCGGCAAGATACTACAAATTGCAGGCCTATCGACCCCAGGCATGGTTTTCAATACATAGCGGGAAACCGCCATCAACGCACCCGTATTGCCCGCAGAAACGCAGGCCTGGGCAGTGCCTTCCTTAACTTGGTTGATAGCGACGCGCATAGAGGAATCTTTCTTGCGGCGCAAGGCAACTTCTATTGGGTCATCCATCTCCACCACTTCTGTGGCATTGATAATTTTTAAGCGTGTATGTGCACCGGCATGTAGCTTCTTCAGCTCGGCCTGAATGATAGATTCAGAGCCCACCAGGAGAAATTCGACATCAGGTTCGCGATTGGCAAAAGCAACGGCTGCTGCCACTGTAACTGCCGGACCATGATCTCCGCCCATGCAGTCTATGGAAATTTTAATTGTCATGTAGTGATACGAAACTTCAATCTGAAACAATGAGTGTATCAAACCGGAACAGACATCATCCCGAATTAATTTTTTCAAAAGCAGGATTATCTCAAAAATTCAAAGACTCACCGACAACAATTCAATCAAAAAAGTAAATTAAGGACTCACTTGATTCTGCAAGAATGCAATAGCCATGCAGCAGACAAGTTATTTCAGAATGTTAACGCAAAAAAGCGGCGCCAAGTCAGGGACTCGTCACGCCGCTTCTTTACCAGGAACAGAGATTACTCGTCGTTCTTGGTTTTCAATACTTTACGACCACGGTAAAAGCCGTTAGGGCTGATGTGGTGACGCAGATGTGTTTCACCAGTTGTTGGCTCGATACCCAGTTGCGGTGCAACCAGAAAATCGTGGGAACGGTGCATGCCACGCTTGGATGGGGATTTTTTATTTTGCTGAACTGCCATGATAACTCCTAATACTTCAAAAAAATGTTTCTAAAATTTAACACGCCTGGTTGAAGAATGCGAACATCGCCAACCAAGAATCCCTAACAATACTTCGACCTGAGTGTTTTTTCAGAATAATGCCACTAGGTACGCCCATTAATTTTCTTCAGCACGGCAAAAGGTGAAGCTTTTTTACCGACTTCCGCGTCAATCGCTGCAGTAGTATCTGCTGAAGCCAACGGTAGATCCGGGCATACTGCATGTTTGGGCGATTGGGGTATTGCCAGTAGCGCCTCATCCTCTATCAAATCCATGACATTGAATGTTTTGCTACCTACTACAACATCGATCTCGTCATCTTCGAGCAATGCATCAATTTCATCTGCATTTTCTTCGTTTTTGGCAAGTATCAATTTGGATTCAGAGTCAATATCAAATGCAAACGGTGTCAAACAACGCTGACACATCAACTGTACCGAACCATTCACAGACAATTTCAACTGCGCATGGCCCAGCTTGTCATTTCCACCCTGCAGAGACCAGTTCAACTCACCTTCGGTGTTTGCACTTTCTTCTGACAGGCGAGGTAAATCTGCGACTAAAATGCTTCCCGAACGCTGCTCTTCGAGCCGGGAGAACGTGAAAGCGTCAATCACAAATGCTTGCATAGGATTATTTGAACCCAGAAAACCTGCGATAATAACAGGATTACACCTAAGTAGTCAAAGAATTGGCGCGATTTTTTAACGCCACAGCTATGAAAATCATAGAAAATGTTTTCACAATGCAAATAAATAAGCAGCAAAGCAAGTTGATACTTGCATCAAGCTCAGTTTACCGCCGTGAATTGCTGGCAAGATTGCAATTCAAGTTCGAAAGTATAGCACCTGAACTCGACGAAAGCCCTCAGTCTGGTGAAAGCCCGGAACAAACCGCCCTTCGCCTGGCACAACAAAAGGCTGAAGCGATAGCAAAAAATCAGCCAGAAGCCATTATCATAGGCTCAGACCAGGTCGCAACGCTAGACGGCCTGCAAATTGGCAAGCCTGGCAATCATGATGCAGCTTTAAAACAATTGCAGCTCATGCGCGGGCGTAAAGTGGCATTCCACACAGCTTTGTGTGTTTTAGATAACCGTCAACACGCACCAGTCCCTGTACAAATTCAGGATATCTGTACGAAGGTCAGGTTCAGGAATTTAAGCGATGCAGAACTGAATGCTTATTTACGCATAGAACAGCCATATGATTGCGCAGGCAGCGCCAAGAATGAAGGTCTGGGCATCGCTATCATAGAAAGTATCCAAAGTGATGACCCTACAGCGCTGACTGGCCTGCCACTTATTGCATTGACCGGTATGTTGCGCAATACCGGTCTGAGCTTCTTCAATCTTTGAACTTATCGCTTTATCCATTTCATAAAATAAAAAATTGAACCCATGACAGGCACGCTTTATTTAATCCCCAATACCCTGGGTCTGAACGAAGATCAGCAAGCTAATTTACTTGCCAGCATCATCCCTGATACCGTTCAAAAAATGACAGCAGAACTCAGCCATTTTGTCGCTGAAAATGCCAAAACCACGCGCGCTTATTTGAAATACCTGTCGCAGGCACATCCTCTGCAAAAAGCCATGCAGGAAATCCAAATCAACGAGTTGAATATCAACACGCCTGCGCAAGCACTGGAAGGCCTGTTGCAACCCCTACTACAAGGTCATGACGTGGGCTTGATATCTGAGGCTGGTGTGCCCGCCGTTGCTGACCCTGGTGCCAACCTGGTCAGGCTCGCTCACCAGCGCAATATCAAGGTGCGCCCTCTGGTTGGCCCTTCCTCGCTACTGCTGGCTTTGATGGGCAGTGGCCTGAACGGGCAAAGCTTTGCTTTTCATGGTTATTTGCCGACAGATGCCGCGCTGCGGGCAAAACGCATTAAAGAACTCGAAGAAAGATCAAAAAAAGAGAAGCAAACGCAATTACTGATAGAAACCCCTTACCGCAATGCAGCCATGCTGGAAGCACTGAGCAATCACTGCAATCCAGGCACCCTGATATGCGTGGCAACAGATTTGAGCCTTGACACCGAATCATTGCAAACAAAAACTGCTGCCGAATGGAAAAACACTTTGAGCAAGCAACAAGGCCCTGATTTCCATAAAAAACCGACAGTTTTCTTATTCTTGAGCAATTAAAAAGCGCACGACCGGTCGATTTTTTCTATTTGCGCTAAGATGTCTTTTTCTGGAGGAATGCACATGCTGAATTTTGATTTTTATAACCCGACACAAATTCTGTTTGGCAAAGGGCGCATAGCCGATCTGAACAAGGCCATCCCGGCTGAAGCCCATGTGCTGATGCTGTATGGTGGTGGCAGCATCAAACAAAATGGTGTTTACGATGAAGTCATCGCCGCACTTGGCACACGCCAGGTGACGGAATTTACTGGCATAGAACCAAATCCCAGCTATGAAACCCTGATGAAGGCTGTCGAACTCACCAAGCAAAACAAGATAGATTTTTTGCTTGCAGTTGGCGGCGGCTCTGTGATCGATGGCACCAAATTCATCGCCGCTGCAGCCTTGTTTGAAGGCGATGATCCCTGGGTCATCATGGAAAAACGTGGCAGTAATGTGACCAAGGCCATGCCATTTGGCAGCGTACTGACTTTGCCGGCGACTGGTTCTGAAATGAATAATGGCGGCGTCGTCACCCGCAAATCGATCAAGGCAAAAATGGCTTTCTCCAGCCGCCATTGTTTCCCGCAATTCTCCGTCCTGGATCCAACCAAGACCTTCACCCTGCCAGTACGCCAGATAGGCAATGGCGCAGTTGATGCCTTTGTTCATATCATGGAACAGTACCTGACCTACCCAGTGAATTCACCAGTACAGGACAGATTTGCCGAAGGTCTATTGCTGACTTTGATAGAAGAAGGCCCTAAAGCCCTGGCGGATCCAGAAGATTACGACGTGCGCGCCAATCTCATGTGGTGTGCCACCATGGCCCTGAACGGCCTGATCTCGACTGGCGTGCCGCAAGATTGGGCCACGCATATGATAGGTCATGAACTGACAGCCCTGCATAATATCGATCACGCCCAAACCTTGGCTATCGTGCTGCCTAGCATGTTACGGGTGCGAAAGGAAGGTAAACGGGCAAAGCTGCTGCAATTTGCCGAGCGAGTCTGGGGCTTGCACGATGGAGATGAAGACAACCGCATAGAAACTGCCATCAGCCGCATGCAAGATTACTTTGAGCAAATGGGTGTCAAAACCCGTCTCAGCGATTATCAACTCGGTAGCGACGACATTGCACCTATCTTGTCAGCACTGGAAACCCATCGTATGGTCAGCCTGGGTGAGAAACGTGATGTGACGCTGGATGTCAGCCGTCAGGTATTGGAATTGAGTTTATAACGTGCATACATGGGATTTGCCATCTTTTGAAATGAAAGGATGGCAAATCCCGGCAAATGCTACCGTTACGTTTTAACAACATCACCTTCTGCGATTTTTGAAATTTTCATCACAGACCCTTCCTTCCTATCCCATCCCTCAAGCAATATCTGCTGCACTGCAACTCACTAACAAGTCAGCCTCCACCTCATATTCCGCCTGGGGCTCAACGCCATTGCACGCATCCCAAAGTTTGCATCACAGCAATCAAAAAGATTGTTTTTTCTTATATCTACGCACAAAAAATGACATATTGATTACGGAAAACTAGAGGTCACCTTCTAGAAAAAACAGTAATGCCGCCGTTTTCGTCCATGTTAAAACGCTAATTCGCTGAAATTATTTAATTTCCAATATCTGCACATGCCAGCGGCTGCTTCCGGTTTCGCTCTGTAGAGGGCGGGAGTTTGTCATGGCAATCATTTCAGCGGTCTGAGTTTCGCTCCTTTTCACAAATCAAACCTGAAGGACGTTCCATGAAATCCGTTTTTAAACTGGCTGCTGTCACCGCCTTGCTCTGTTGTTTCACCCCTGCACATGCTTTCCTGCAAGAGACCCATCGCCGTATCGCTATTGATGCCGTCAACTTCATGAAAAACAACCCTGACAAAACCAATTACAAAGCACTGGCAAGTGGCCTCGCGCGCGCAGGTATTACCGTGGATCAGTTCGCCACGGCCATGGGCCAGGGTGCCTATGATGTTGATGATTTTGCCGATACTTACATTTGCGGTGCAGTGACCGGCGATTGCCAGTTGGCACCCATCTGGGGCGCAGCACAAAGTATCGTCAAATATACTTCTTACTGGCATTTCCAAAACCATACCGCTGGCCCTGATGTGCATGGCAATCCATTTGGTGGCTATAACTATGCCAAACTTACTGTCGCTGGCGATGTGGATAATCTGGCAGCGTCCTGGCTGGTCGGCGATTATCTTGATGACGGTCCTGGCGGCATGAAGGGCTGGTTTGGTGACAATAGCAAGTACAACACTTACGGCGTCACCGAAGCGCATTACCGTCTGGGCGGCTACTCCACACCCAGTCAGTATGCTGATTTTGAAAAAATCCCATTCCAGCCCATAGACAACCTGGCGCAATACTGGTTCCAGCAGTTTCTGGGCAGCCCCAGCCTGCAAAGTCTGGGGTTTGTCATGCATTCCACCGACTTGTTGCAGCCTCATCATACCTGGACTACATCAGCCCGCAATCATTCAGGTTGGGAGCAATGGGTCAGTAGCTATTACGATAGCCAACAACTGAATGACCCAGCTCTGGTTGCTGCAGCGATGGCTGACTTCACTCCTTTGGCTGCAAATGCGACTGACATACGTCAGTTGCTGACACAGGGTGGCACATATTCTTACCAAAACGGCGGCATCGTGCTCTCCTCCACCGACCAGAATGACCGCGTCCGCGTTGGTCGCCTTGTAGTGCCGCACGCCATTGCCATGATGGTTCATGTATTGAACCGCGCTGCCAACCGTCTCAATAGCTGAGGTTACTATGTACAGACCAGGTCATAGCCTGCAATGGAGTATACGCATTACAGGCTGCTGCCTGTCTGTCCTGTGTCTGACAATGTCTGCCGCCGCCGTGGCGGTAGATATTGCCCCAGCGACGAAACTGAATCAACTAACACTGCAGCCCGAGCTGGCCGCACATCTCAATGGCGCGCCGGTTTACAGGCTGACACTGGATGTGCTTACCCAGATGGCCAAATTGGAGAAACCCAAAACCAGAAGCACTGATATCCTTGACAACATCATCAATAATCGTCTGCTCACTGAAAAAACGCGTAGCCAGTTTTCTGATGAAGAACTGCAAGCGTCCCGCCGGGTAGCCTTTGAACCTGATGTGGTGCTGGACAATCAGCTAAGCGGTTATTTGCGCACCGTTTATCGCAAGGATCTGGAAATCTCCATCAGCAAGGTTCCGGGTGCCAAGCTAGATGCACTGATTCAGGAGCAGGGCAAGCTGGGAGAAGATGAACTGAACAGTGTTTTTGGTGCCAGGAACAGAGTGATACTCGACTATACCCTGGGCACAGCCCAACAGGCTGCCGCCGCACAAGTGACCGTACTGCGCTACAACTTTGCAGCCGCCACCACCATCAGCCTTTATGATGTATTCCGCCGCCAGAATGTACAAGGGCGAGTAGAATTTTTTAGCCGCAACCGTGACTTCATCCGTCAGCAAGCCCAGCTTTATCTGGCCAACCTGTATGTGCTTGACTGGGCGCGACTGCGTTTTGGCGATGCGGCACTCAAAGATTTACGGCAGGCAGTTGAGGAGCAAAATTCGGTCAGAGCTATCAAGAGTCTGCATGGTATAGGCGCTGATACCGATTCAGAAAGCCGGCTTTTAAACCAGCTCGCTGCTGAGGTAAGACCAAAAGAAGTGTCAGCCTATTTTCGCAGCCATAAGGAAGAATTTAAACGTATTGTTTCTGTCAGATCGCGCCACATCCGCCTCGACAATGAAGCACAGGCAAGGCAGGTAGCCGAACTGGCGCGCCAAGGCAACAATTTTGCCAGTCTGGCACAGCAATATTCCACCGCAGTCGATGCCCGGGAAGGTGGCGACATGGGCATGATTGTTCACAGCGGGCAATTGTCCTGGCTGGAGCAACTGGCTTACATGCAGGAGCCTGGCAAAGTGTCCGCCCCCATTCGCGCCGCGGTTGCACCTGATGAAAAAGCCCACTGGGAAATCGTTCTGGTGGAACAACGCAATGTAGGCTACCAAGACCCAGGCTCAGAAGAGGTACGTTATCAAGCCAGCCGGGCGCTAGCGCAGGAAAAAGCGATCAGCCAGCTATCTGTTCTGCAAATACAATTACGTAAAAGCGCAAGAATTGACGTTAACAAAACCGTACTGGCAAATTAATTGAAATTGTGAGGCAATGTATTCATGAACAAAGACATACTCATTACAATGACCATCCTTGCAGCTGCAACAGTGATGATCTTGCAATTTTGGCCGCAAGCTGAAGATAGCCAAGTCAGTCGCCCAGGAGCAGTGTCTACATCCAGCGCCATTACAACCGGAAAACCTGGACAGATGCGAACATCTTCCTGGCCCCCACCATTTCCTGAATCGATAGAGGAGAGAAAATTCGTTCCACTACTGCCCACCGGGCCTGAGCTTTCTGCGGCCCAGAGCCTGGTAGCAACCCGCGATGGCGATCCGCGCACGCCACCCATCCAGCATGAGGAACCGATGCCGGAAACACCTACGGCAGCCGAGCTTGCCGACGCCAAGACTTACCAGCAATATGAAAACAGGCAAAATAGCCGCCTGTATGCGGCTTATGTGAAAGCTGCAGATGAGGAAATACCACGCCTGCGTGAAGCAATAATCCGGGCACGCGATATGGGCATTCCGGCAGCAGATATTGCAAAGGGCGAAGAGAAACTACGCCGCATCACTGCCATGCAAAGTCAAATGCTTGCAGAGCATCCGGACCTGCAAAATACCTCAACTGCCAAGGCAGGTCAGAAATGAAGTATTAAATTCAAACCGAAAAATATCGACCTGATACGGTATCTTGTCAGGCCCGAAATGATCCAGAAGCATGCCGGATTAAATTGCAGCCAGAACTTAATCCGGCATCAGGATTTATTTCTTGACTGTTTTTTGAATATGACAATTCGCATCCAGGAAACGCATGGCCCCGGTGTAATTGGTATCCCAATCATCCATTAAATAATTACCTGCTTCTTCGACGAAATTATTCCAGTCTTCCAGCAAGCCTTCCTGCTTTTCGTGAGGTGCTGCTGTTTTAATCCAGTCTGTGGCCAGTTCAGGATTAAATCCTTCATCACGGAATTTTTTGACCAGGCTTTTTGCCGTTTTTTCTGGCAAGGTCGTTTTTGGTGTAATGCCACCGACAATACAGACAAACAAAGTCAGCAAGGAATCGATGTCGGTTTTACCCTTGGTCAATTTCGTCCACTCCTTGGACACCAGGGCATCGTATTCAGAAGTATCTTCGACTTCATGGTCGCGCAAATAATAGCGATCCTTGAGTTCATACACCAACTTGTCGAGAGAGGCAGATTTATCTTGCAGACGCGGCAGATCATGGGATTTGATTTCACCCAGCACGCGCTCAACGATGGCATGAAATTTTTCTGGGATATCAGCCAGATCAATCGCGGACAAAGATTTTTTCAACTTTGCCACAGTATATGTGCGGATAGCGTCGATCAGGCTGGCGAACTCCACCTGGTTTTGCAGTGTAGCCTCAGGCTTACCAAACATCTGCAGCAACAAGGCAGTGCGAACTACAGATACGGCCTCGACATCTTCTTCTTTCAGGTAACTGGCAGACAAGCCCAGTTCCTCGCCAAACCAGTAGCCAGCCTCGATTTCCAACGCATTCATTTGCCGGTGTTCCAGAGTATTCCTGTACTCAATCGGTTTTTCCTTGAGTGACCAGGCTTCCAGAAAATCCTCGACCTTCCCTTTGGCCTCGTGCCCTAGCAAGGCATATTCAGGCATGGCAAACAAAGCCTTTAGCAAACCTGAGCCACCACGAGACAAAGTCAGAAAGGTATTGTCACGTATCATCTTGGCGGCCAACTCCAAATCACCTTTGGTGGTCTCGATCAGATACAAACTGGTCAGGTTAACGATACGTTTGCGTGCCGCTTCAATTTCAGGGCGCAGGTATTTACTGCCGAAAGCATCCGCTATCTGCACCATACCTTTTGGGGCTTCGGCCTCAATAGCAGCAATCTTGGCTGTAGGGATAATTGCCTTTTGCACGCCATAGCGTAACGCTAATTCAAAATAAGGGCGATTATCAAGCAGGGCAATTTCAAAAGTATTTTCAGGCATAAATACCAGAATAGAGGCAGGCTATGGAATTGAAAGGCAGGCAGAAAAACTCCTGCCTGCCACACGCATCAAAATAACATCAAACAAATAACATCAAGGATTACAAGGCAGACTCTTCGTCATCATCCTTGTCGTCGCCATCATCATTGTTTTTTGGACGTTCTTCCTGCTCTTCTTCAGCAATCCCCTCGCCACCTTCCAATAATTCATCTTGCGCCAGGCTTGCTTGATAAGCTTTGTAACGTGCACGCAATTTCATCAGCACTTCGCGGAAAATTTCTGGCAATTCATAACGAAGTATGTAAGTCACCTGCATCCAGTCATGATCTTCCAGATTTGCCATATCCAGCGGTGACGCCAGGCTCTCGGTGTCGCGCGTCAGATTCAACAAATCATCATCCAGCGCCTGGGTTTTGTTGTCGTCGCCGTACTCATACAAGTCAAAGGTCGCATAGCGGTAGAAATGCTCTACCATTTGCGCCCTGTCGAGCAGGTAATCGACAAGCGCATCATAACCGCCATCCACTTCTGCGATTTCATACAAAAATTCTGCCGGATCAGCACCTTCACGGAAAATGACGGAATTGACCATGCCACGCAATTGCTCATGAGTCTGGTCGCCATAGCGACGCTCCAGCACCACGGCCTGGGCAAATTGCTCAGGCGTGACCAGCAGGTTGACCAAAGACTCTTTGGATGCATCGTATTCACGGATAATTGCCAGCAGATCTTTGGCTGGAAATTCATCCAAGGCGGCTACCAGTGCTTTGTCGCCTTCAGTTTCGGCAAGATTGGCAAGGGCGTGTTCAGCACCGGCGATATCTCCGGCCTTGACCAGGCTTTGGGCTTCGATTAATGCAGGATAATTCATCTGTACTCCTTATTCTTTACGGTCAAAACCTTGCTCAGCCAACCAGTCTGCACCGGCTTCGCCCAGATCATAATCATCACCATCATCACCGTCATCGCGACCATGCCTGCCGTACCGGCCATCAAGATCGCCATGTTCTTTCAGTTCTTCATTTTCCTCGTTGGCTTCTTTATCTTCATCCTCGTCAGCACCGGCAGTATCACTGGCACCAGCTTTACGTGTGACATTGCTACGATTCAGATATTCCAGCGCTGCAGCCGTCACCAGGAAAGTTTCACCATCAGGGTCTTTCAAGACGATGCGGCTCAAGGGTTCCGCCCATGGCTCCAGCTTGACTGCAGCCGATACAGTTTTCCATGAAGGGAAGTTGCCTGCTTCTTTGGTAATCAATGATTCCATGATTAGCGGGTTCATAAAAATAAAGCCCTCATGAAAAGCCACTGCCAACATTTCAGGGTTGCTCGCCATCATGGGAAGCAACATAGGCAATTGTTCGGCCTTTTCGCGCAATCTGGCCTTGAGCACATTCTTGCCCTCGGAATCGGACTTCAAATCCTCCAATTCAGCTTTGTAGAGCGGAATAATATCTTCGAAAAAACGCGACAATTTCACTGCAGTACTCCTGATAAATAATTTTTCCAGATTTCGGTCGCTGTCTCTATAGGAGAATCCAGCAAATTGCGCCTGCGATTTTCGTCGTAGGCAGTACGCGCTGCTTCATCCGACAAAATATCGTAAGCTTCTTTGACCGCATGGAATTTTTCCGGTGCCAGCTCAGAATCATTCCTGTCTGGATGAAACTCTGCCGCCTTTTGACGAAACGCCTTCTTGACGTCTGCCAGACTGGCATTGGTAGCGATACCGAGAATAAAGTAATAGTCTTTCATACACACCTTTGGCTTGCACTAGGACTTGAATTGATACTGCAGATCAGCAGCGAAGAACAAGAGGAACCACTTGCATGGCTTCCCCTCTGCAGGAGCAAGCCAGAATCAGCTACTCCTGTAAATGCGTCTTAATGGTGATGACCGTGTTCGCCATGCACATGACCGTGCACCACTTCTTCATCAGTGGCTGCACGTACTTCCAGCACTTCTGCATCGAAACGTATGGTCATGCCAGCCAGGGGATGGTTGCCATCGACAGTGACCACGCCTGCATCGATTGCAGTAACGCGGAACTGCATGGTTTCACCAGTTTCTGGCTCCCGTGTTTCAAACATCATGCCAACGTCGATATCAGGTGGGAAAGCGCTGATATCTTCTTCACGCACGAACTCTGGGTCAAATTCACCAAAGCCATCTTCGGGAGCCAACGTCACAGAGACTTTGTCACCTACGGTTTTGCCATCCAGCGCTGCTTCAACTGCTGGCAAAATGTTATCATATCCGCCATGCAAATAAACGATGGGCTGCTGATTCTGGTCTATGACCTCGCCCTCAGCACTGAACATGGTGTAATTCAAAGTGACAGCGGTATTTTGTGTAATTTGCATGACAAATAAATAGAGTAATTGCGCATTATTGCGACAAGGTTGAAATGAGTAACCCAGATATCCAAATATATATAGCCTACAAGCACCCATTTCAATAGGCTAACCGCGTATTGTAGCAGAGCTGCCCTCTATTTACTGAGTTTGCTGTCCTTATAGTCCTGTCTTGCCTGTTCGAAACGCTCTTTGGTCAATGCCTCGTCACGGTCGCCAAAGGCATAATTTGCTTCCAGCCACATGACATTGATAATCCCAAAAGCCAGCGCCAGGCCTATACCCAGTATCCAGTTGAAATACCACATGATTTAATCCTTTTTAGCTATTTTTTTCAGTCTAATATGCCGAATGCTCGTTAGCATTGATATGCGCTTCGCCCACCTTGCCGCGCAAGATACGATAAATCCACGCGGTGTAGACGATGATGATGGGCAAAAAGATAACTACCACCCAGAACATCACACCCAGGCTTTTATGGCTGGCAACCACATCCCATGCGGTCAAACTGCTGGATGGATGCAGCGATGATGGCATGACAAACGGGAACATAGATGCACCCGCTGTCAAAATCACCATAGCGACGGTAATGCCACTGCATAAAAATGCCGTAACGTCCCTATTCTTGTATGCAAATATCGGGCTAAATACGCTGGCCAGCAGACCTATTGCTGGCAAACACCAGAGCAAGGGCATACGTGAATAGTTATCCAGCCAGGCACCAGTAGCACGCTCTACGGTTTTCATGGTCGGCATGAAAGATGAATTCACATCTGGCATGCTAACGATGCGATAGCCTTCAATCCCGTAAGCTATCCAGATACCTTCGATAAGAAAACTCAGGAAAGTCACAATGGCTGCGGCCAGCAACATGACTTTTGCCCTGTCCCTGACTATACCGTCAGCCTTGCAGCGCAAGAAAGCTGCGCCGTGCATGACCAGCATGGCCACACTTAATACTCCGGCCAGCAAACCAAAAGGGTTCAGCAAGCCAAGAATGCCACCTATATATTCCAGGCGCATGGTGTCATCATAATGAAAAGGCACGCCTAATAACAGATTGCCGAAAGCTACCCCAAAGATCAGCGGTGGCACAAAACCGCCTACAAACAAGGCCCAGTCCCAGGCTGATCGCCAGCGTGGGTCTTGCACCTTGCTACGATAATCAAAACCCACAGGGCGAAAGAACAGAGAAAACAGCAGCAACATCAGCGCTACATAAAACCCCGAAAACGCTGCTGCATACGCCAGTGGCCAGGCAGCAAACAGCGCACCGCCCGCAGCAATGAACCAGGTTTGATTACCTTCCCAGGTGGGACCTATGGAATTGATGACGATACGCCTTTCGATATCTTTCCTGGCAACGAATGGCAGCAACATACCCACGCCAAAATCAAACCCGTCCATCAGGGCAAAGCCGATAATCAGGACGCCGACAAAAGCCCACCAGATGATCTTTAATGTTTCGTAGTCAAACATGATGATTCCTTATGCCTTTGCGGGTTCATTGGGTAGAGCTGTATTAGCCAGATCAATCTCAAAATGGTACTTGCCAGTATGCAAGGCGCTAGGCCCCAGTCTGGCGTACTTGAACATCAAATACAATTCCAGCACCAGCAGTAGCGTATAAAAGCCCATGAACCCCGTAAGGCTGAAATACAGATCATTCACCTGCAAAGTCGATGCAGACAAGTGCGTGGGCAAAATGCCAGAGATAGTCCAGGGCTGGCGACCATACTCAGCAACTATCCAGCCTGTCTCGATGGCCACCCAGGGCAAGGGTATGCTATACAGCGCCAGTTTCAATAACCATCTTTGCTTAGCCAGCCGACGACGTATTAAAAAATAAAAGGATGAGGAGAAAATAAACAGAAACAGGATACCCAGCCCCACCATTAGCCTGAAGCCCAGGAACATGGGCGCAACCTTGGGAATGGAATCGTGACTGGCTTTATCAATTTGTTCTGGCGTTGCATCCACCACATTTGCCGTATATTTTTTCAGCAACAAGCCATAACCCAGGTCTTTTTTTAAACGCTCAAAATCTGCCCGCGCTTCCAGGGATTTATCGCCACTTTTCAAGCGTGTCAGTGCGGCATAAGCAGCCATGCCATTGATAATGCGCGCCTTATGCTCCTGTTTTAAATCCTTGATGCCTGTCACTTGCGTGTCCAGAGAACGGGTCGCAATCAAACCCATCAAATAGGGTATCTTGATGGCATAGTCGATACGTTCCTCTTGATCGTTCGGCAAGCCAATAACAGTAAAAGGTGCAGGTGCGGGCACAGTTTCCCACTCGGCCTCTATGGTTGCCAGCTTGACTTTATTGACTTCACCAGCGGTATAACCAGACTCATCACCCAGTACGATTACTGATAAGGTTGATGCCAGGCCAAAGGCTGAGGCTACCGCAAATGAACGGATTGCAAATGCCGTATCCCTTGCCTTGAGCAAATAATAGGAGGACACACCCAGCACAAACATCGATGCAGCGACATAACCGGCAGCTACGGTATGCACAAACTTGACTTGAGCAACAGGGTTAAAGAAGACGTCTTTCAAACTGACGAGCTCCATACGCATGGTCTCGAAATTGAAATCTGCACCAACGGGATTATTCATCCAGCCATTGGCTATCAATATCCACAGGGCTGAGAGGTTGGAACCGAGAGCAACCAAAAAAGTTACTCCCAGATGGGCTGGTTTGGATAAACGGTTCCAGCCAAAGAACATCAGACCAACAAAGCTGGATTCGAGAAAGAAGGCCATCATGCCCTCAATTGCCAGCGGCGTACCAAAGATATCACCAACATAATGTGAGTAATACGACCAGTTGGTACCAAACTGAAATTCCAGGGTAATGCCTGTCGTGACTCCCATGGCAAAGTTAATCGCAAACAGCTTGCCCCAGAACTTGGTCATGTCCCTGTATATTTCGCGGCCAGTCATGACATAGACAGCTTCCATGATGAACAATATCCAGGACAAGCCCAGCGTCAAGGGGACAAACAGAAAGTGATACATCGCTGTCGCAGCAAACTGCAGGCGCGACAGGTTGACAACTTCTTCAATGGGAGCCATTTTTTTCTCTCAATTCGGGTTGATTTTCTAACTTGTTATTGTTTTGCATAGCCGTCCCTGGCAGCTCTTTAGAATTATTCGAATCCGTTTTACTCAAGAGTTGCTGTTCGACTTTTTCTGTGGGCAAACGCATGTGTTTTGTTTGCGGTTTGGAAAAGAAGGCATTCCAAAGCAATGTCAGTATGACGACCTTCACCAGCAAGACCAGCGTGATTTCTGCCCACAAAGGCAAACGCCAGGCAGCCCTGGGTTTATCGGTCGCCAGCATTATTCGTTCCGCTTCACTGCGACCTCTTCTGTCGCATGTTCGGTCTCTGCCTGGCTACCACCGCCAAAGCGGAACTTATCGCGGATATCGAGTATGGTTTTGACCTTGGACCCCATTTTCATCAACGATGCCAGGGTTTCTGGCGACAGGCGCTGCACATCGTCAAACCAGGAGGTGGATAGCTCAATAAGTTGATACATTTCCCGCATACGTTCTTGCGCCTGCTTGTCAGCCTCGCTGGCCGGGCTTTCAAGCAAGGCGTCGCGCAGCATGGACAAGGTCGGTTCTATTTCACGGCGGCGGCGCTCTTCCAGCAAGGCTTTGAAAATATCCCAGATATCTTTGGGTGGCTCAAAGTATTCACGTCTGTCACCTTGCTTATGTAAAAGCTTGACCAAACGCCAGGCTTGCAACTCTTTCAAACCCATACTGACGTTAGAGCGCGAAAAACTCAACGCCTCGGCAATATCATCCGCATTTAAAGCTCGACCTTGCACATATAGCAAGGCATAGATTTGGCCGACTGTGCGGTTGATACCCCAGCGGCTGCCCATTTCGCCAAAGTGCAAGATGAATTTTTGTGTTAGTGGACTTAGCGTTTCCATCTTCAATTTCTCCAATTTTCTGAATTTTCACTAATTACTGAAATTATAGAATATTCTGGAATTTATTGCCAAGCACCATAAAAAGGGTAGCATTCAGATAATATATTGCAAGACTTATTATTGAACAGGAAATAAAAAAACCGCCGCAGCGGTTTTTCAGAGTGAAGGGGGATATTAAGCTTGATGGATTAAACACCAATTTTTTCAAGCATGGTGCCCAGTTCACGCAAAGCCGGTTCCAGCTTCGGATGTTGCGCAGCGAATTTCGCTGACAAGGCCTGCGATCGCTCACTCAAGGCAGCGAATACAGGGTCATCATGATTCTGCGTCGTTGCGAGGACGTGGTGAATATCCTCGTTCAATTTCTCCAGCAAGGACTTCAACTCATCATCAACAACTTCAGTGCTCGCTAGTTCTTGATGCAACAGGCCCAGCAAATGCTTTAATTGCTCTTGTTTCATATCATATCTCCTTGATGGAACATTTTTTGTTTAGTTGCAGCTTAGTTGGAGTTTAGTTGTTAATTCTCGGAAAAACCAGTACCACGGCCTCGGCTGCAATGCCCTCTTCCCTACCCAGATAACCAAGACGTTCATTGGTTTTTGCCTTGATATTGACCTGATTGATATCGACCTGCATATCTTCTGCAATATTTGCCACCATACCTGCAATATGCGGCGCCATCTTGGGGGCCTGGGCAATAATGGTGGCATCCAGATTACCCACTTCATAACCGGCAGCATGAATACGTTTGACAGCCTCACGCAATAAAACACGCGAATCTGCACCAGCAAAACGGGTATCGGTATCCGGGAAATGCCTACCTATATCACCCAAGGCCACGGAACCGAACAGCGCATCGGTAATCGCATGCAATAACACGTCCGCATCTGAATGACCAAGCAAGCCAGTAGTATGCGGGACAGTCACTCCACCAATAATCAATTTGCGACTGGGTACCAGTGCGTGACAGTCATAACCCTGACCTATCCTGAACGGTAACATCTTATGTTGCATCAAGCTTCCTTTATTCTTGCAGGCTATTCAAATACTGGGCAATCAATGCCATATCGCTGGGCAAAGTCAGCTTCATGTTTCGTACATGCCCCTCAATCAGTATGGGGGCATGGCCAGCAGCTTCAATAGCACCGGCTTCATCAGTGACCTGATCTGCCGCATCCAGAGCGTCGCACAATAGCTGATAGCGGAACATTTGCGGGGTTTGTGCCAGCCACAAGCCATCACGAGGTATGGTTTGTACTTTGCCGTTCTCCACTCGTTTGACGGTATCTACTATCGGCAAGGCCAGCAGGCCACCGACTTTATCGTCAGCAACACTATCAATTAAATGTTGCAGCAGGTCAGATGTCAAACCTGGCCTGGCGGCATCGTGTACGAGTACCCAATCATTTCTTGTTAGTTCGCTGGCTATTTTGCTCAAGCCATTTTTGACCGTATCACGACGGCTAATACCACCGCAACGCAAGACACTCAGGTTTTTCGCTTTTGCAAGGCATTCATCAACATAAGCATCATCTCGGCTGACCACGACATAGGTATGCTGTATGTTTGAAAACCCAAGAAATGCATCGACAGTGTGCTGCAGGACTGATTTACTACCTATACGCATATATTGCTTAGGTGTTGTTGAGCCCATACGCGAGCCCACGCCCGCAGCGGGAATCAGCGCAATATAGCGAGGCGTATTTGCCACCTTTTCAACTTCAAAATGATGTTCTTGCAATTGTTTTTCCATGAATGCCACAAGCTCTTGAAGCTGCCCCGATAAGAAAGAGCCCCTTCGTTTATAATTAGGCGCTCATTTTAACCGCGTATCTTGTTCCGTAAGCAGCTTTTACGGCATTCCACATGTATAGCCGCAATGTCATTTGATTTCAGCAAATCCTTAGCAAAACCCGGCCATAAACTGGCACTCCCCAATTTGCATGGTTCTTCCGATGCTTATGCCTTGGCACAAGCCGCGACGACGCTCAAGGCAGACAAGCGCATGCTGACCATTTTTGTCGCCAACCCGGGAGATGCCCAGCGCCTGCTGGATGAAATCCCCTGGTTTAATGCGGAATTACGCTGCCATTTGCTGCCAGACTGGGAAACCCTGCCTTACGACGCCTTTTCACCACATCAAGACCTGGTGTCTGAGCGCCTGGCCAGCCTACATGAAATCCAGAATGGCAATTGCGATGTCTTGCTGGCACCGGCAACGACGGCCTTGCTGCGCATGGCACCACCCTCTTTTCTGGCAGCCTACACCTTCTTTTTCAAAAAAGGTGACCGTCTTGATGAGGCAAAGCTAAAAACTCAGCTGACGCTGGCAGGTTATAGCCATGTCAACCAGGTCATGTCGCCGGGTGAATATTCTGTACGTGGTGGTTTGATCGACTTGTTCCCCATGGGTTCGACCTTGCCTTACCGTCTGGACCTGTTTGGCGACACCATAGAAACCATACGCACCTTTGACGCCGATACACAGCGTTCGCTCTACCCTGTGCCTGAAGTGCGCCTGCTGCCCGGGCGTGAATTCCCTATGGATGAACCCGCGCGCGCAGCCTTCCGCAGTCGCTGGCGCGAGACCTTTGAAGGTGATCCGTCACGATCCAGCATCTACAAGGATATAGGCAATGGCATCCCCTCAGCCGGTATAGAATATTATTTGCCGCTGTTCTTTGAACAAACCGCCACCCTGTTTGATTACCTGCCTGAAGCGCCGCATTTTGCCTTGATAGGTGATATCGACGATGCGATTAGACGTTTCTGGAACGATACCCGCTCACGTTACCAGTTTTTAAAGTCCGACCGCGAACGCCCGGTGCTGGCACCGGAAACTGTATTTTTACGCGACGAAGACTTCTTTGCCGCCATGAAGCCATTGGCGCGCTGGACTATCGCAGAAGCGGACAAGGCTGCTGGCGCCTCTGAAGTATCCAGCTTTTTACCAGATATCGCCGTCAATCGCCGCGCGGATGATCCGCTGACGAACTTGCGTTCTTTCTTGCTGCAAACAGATAAACGCGTAATGATTTGCGCCGAGACGCTGGGCCGGCGAGAAACCTTGCAGCAATATTTCACTGAATACGATATCCGCCTGAGCCTGTGTGAAGGTTATACCGACTTTGCCACAGCAGATGCCAAGCTCATGCTGGGCGTTGCACCCCTGCACGCTGGCTTTGTGCTGGCCGATGGCCTGGCCTTCGTTACCGAGGCCGAGCTTTATGCCGGCAGTGGCAAGCGCATAGGCCGTAAAAAACAGGAAGCAGTCACCCAGGTCGAGCACATGGTGCGCGACCTGTCAGAATTGAAAATCGGTGATCCTGTCGTCCATAGCAACCATGGCATAGGGCGCTACATGGGCCTGATCAGCATGGATCTTGGCGAAGGCGAAACCGAATTCCTGCATCTGGAATACGCCAAAGATACCAAACTGTATGTGCCGGTATCGCAATTGCACGTCATTTCTCGCTATTCTGGTGCTTCGCCTGATGATGCACCTTTGCATAGCCTGGGTTCAGGCCAATGGGAAAAAGCCAAGAAAAAAGCGGCGCAGCAAATCCGTGACACCGCTGCCGAGCTGTTAAACCTGTACGCTCGCCGCGCTGCGCGCCAGGGCCATGCGTTTGAATATTCTGCGCGTGATTATGAAGCCTTTGCCGATAGTTTTGGCTTTGATGAAACCCCAGACCAGGCAGCCGCCATCACCGCTGTCATTGGCGACATGACCTCAGGCAAGCCTATGGACAGGCTGATTTGCGGCGACGTTGGCTTTGGCAAGACAGAAGTAGCCTTGCGCGCTGCCTTTGTTGCCGTCATGGGTGGCAAGCAAGTCGCCATCCTTGCGCCGACCACCCTGCTGGCCGAACAACATGCCCAGACCTTTGCAGACCGATTTGCCGCCTGGCCAGTGAAAATTGCTGAATTATCACGATTCCGTTCTGGAAAGGAAATTAGCATTGCCATGAAGGGCATGGGCGACGGCACTGTCGATATCGTCATCGGCACGCATAAACTGCTGTCTGGCGATGTCAAGTTCTCCCGCCTTGGCCTGGTGATTATTGACGAAGAACATCGCTTTGGTGTACGTCAGAAAGAAGCTTTAAAAGCACTGCGTGCCGAAGTCGATGTACTGACGCTCACAGCAACACCAATTCCACGCACCCTGGGAATGGCATTAGAGGGTTTACGTGACTTCTCCGTCATTGCTACCGCGCCGCAAAAGCGCCTGGCGATCAAGACTTTTGTACGCGGCGAAGATGATTCCGTCATCCGCGAAGCCTGCTTGCGTGAACTAAAACGTGGCGGCCAGGTGTATTTCCTGCACAATGAAGTCGAAACCATAGAAAACCGCAAGGCCATGCTGGAAGCCCTGCTGCCAGAGGCACGCGTGGTCGTGGCACATGGTCAGATGCATGAACGTGACCTGGAAAAAGTCATGCGTGACTTTGTGGCCCAGCGCCATAATATTTTACTGTGCACTACGATCATCGAAACCGGTATCGACGTCCCCACCGCCAATACCATCATCATGCACAGAGCCGACAAATTTGGCTTGGCGCAGTTACATCAATTGCGCGGTCGTGTCGGTCGCTCGCATCACCAGGCGTATGCCTATTTATTGGTGCATGACGTGCAGAGTCTGACCAAGCAGGCCAATCGCCGTCTGGAAGCCATCCAGCAGATGGAAGAATTGGGTAGCGGCTTTTATCTGGCCATGCATGATCTTGAAATCCGCGGTGCTGGCGAAGTACTGGGTGACAATCAGTCTGGCGAAATGCATGAGATAGGCTTCCAGATGTATTCCGACATGCTGAGTGAAGCAGTACGCTCGCTGAAGAATGGCAAAGAACCCGATCTGGCTGCACCGCTATCAACCACGACAGAAATCAACCTGCACATCCCTGCCCTGCTGCCGAATGAATTCTGTGGTGACGTGCATGAACGCCTGTCCATCTACAAGCGCCTGGCCAATTGCAGCAGCGCAAACGCTATTGATGACATGCAGGAAGAAATGATAGACCGCTTTGGCAAACTGCCGGAACCCGTGAAATCACTGCTGGAAACGCATAGACTGCGCGTCGCAGCCAAGCCGCTCGGCATCATCAAAATCGATGCGCATAGCGAAGCCGCGACCCTGCAATTTGAACCCAAACCGCCAATAGATGGCATGCGCATCATAGAACTGGTGCAAAAAAACAAGCACATCAAACTCAATGGCCAGGACAAGTTGCGCATCACAGCCGCCATGCCCGACCTTGCCAGCCGCGTGGCCCAGATCAAGGCGACCATCAAGGCGCTGCACTAAATAATCGAATAAAATAAGTGAATAAAATAAGTGAATAAAAAGAGACCACCATGCATTTGACCATACAAGGCCTGAACAACACGCTCAGCAATAACATCGCACTCGTTCAGGACATCGCCAGCCAGACCAGGGCGAAACTGGTGCAATTGAATGCCCAGGCAGTGCGTCTCGATGATGCAGAATGTGATGAACAGACCTTGAGCGCAATACGCGAGTGCTGCTTCGCTGCCCAACTGGATGTCACGGCTCTGGACAGGCAACGTAGTCTGGCAGATTTCAAGCTGGTCGCCATGGACATGGATTCAACCCTGATCACCATAGAATGCATCGATGAAATCGCCGACATGCAGGGCCTGAAACCGCAAGTGGCAGAAATTACCGAAGCCGCCATGCGCGGCGAACTGGAATTCCAGGAAAGCCTGATCCGTCGTGTCGCCTTGCTTGAAGGGCTGGATGCAGGCGCCCTGCAACGCGTGTATGAAGAACGTTTGCAATTGTCTCTGGGGGCAGACCAGATGCTGAAGACCATACAGCAAGCTGGTCTCAAGACTTTGCTGGTATCCGGCGGCTTTACTTTCTTCACCGACCGCATGAAGTCCCGCCTTAATCTGGATTACACCCACTCCAATGTACTTGAAATCCAGGATGGCAGACTGACTGGCAAAGTCATAGGCACTATCGTCGATGCTGATGAAAAACAAAGAACCGTGGAACGCGTTTGTGCCGAGATGGGTATTCCTGCCAGCCGGGCTATTGTCATGGGTGACGGCGCAAATGATTTAAAGATGATGAAAATTTCTGGCCTGTCAGTCGCATTCAGGGCCAAGCCTGTGGTGCGTGCGCAGGCAGATGTGGCTTTGAATTTTGTCGGGCTGGATGGGGTATTGAATTTACTTTAATTAAAGTAAATTGTTCAGTAGCTTGCGCAGTGATTGTTAAAGAAACGTAAGCCACTCATTCAATTGAGCTTGTCTGAGAATATCAACTCCAAGTAATTCGGTGAATAGGCAGGATTACGATTTTTGTTATCAAATATAGAGGAATTAATGGTTCGCCCCCAAGGTCAGGGTGCTATTAGCTTATTCACTAAGCGACAGTGACCAGAAGGCAGCAATGACTTTGCTCTGCTTCTCTTAAGGCATCAAGTAGCGAATTAACTGTCCTAACATCATCATCTTCCCCTTTTAAAATATCTTCGAAAGAAGAAAGCTCAGCTTTTAACTCGACAATTTCATGGGGATAGAGCCAAGATAAGCAAAACGTTCCACGACGTGAAGTGAAAGAATAATCTGGGTATTCAGCTAATGATCGCCCTTTAAATAAAAGCATCTGATAGTAATCGGATGCGCGATTAGAGCAAGCAGGTAAAGCATCTGAAAGCACGCCCGGATAGCGATAGTATTTTATAGACGAGCTAATATAATCATTTTGTTCATTATGGAACAGATCCCAATATTCAAAAGTAATCACATCGATGAGTTCTGCTTCTTCGATATTCGAAGTAATGAGCGCATCCGCTCCTCTTTCAATAATGTCCAATACTTTCTCTTTAAATAATTTAGGGAAATCGTCTGACCACTCTTCCATAATTGGAAAAATTTCTTCTGAAAATTTCTTGATGTTTGCAAGAAAGCACTCTCTGAATCCATCGGCTCCTATCAACTGGTATTGAACGCGTATTCCCATAACTCGTTTCCACTTATATAAAATTCATCTCCAGATAATATAACGGTATCAATGGGATGAACAAATGCGATTCAAATAATAGTACGAACGTTCTATTATTTGAGTTAGAATAGTTTCAGCTCATCCAGCACATCCATCTGTGCCAGGAGTAAGATCATACAAAAACTGAAACAATGGGGAGACACCGATGTTTGAAGAGTTCATGGGCACCATGCCAGTGGCAGAGCGTCAAAAATTTGATGTAGCGGCACTGGCAGACTATATGCGTCAGCATGTGGAAGGTTTCGACGCTACGCTGGCAGAAAAGCTGGTGGTGGAGCAATTCAAGGGTGGGCAATCCAATCCTACTTTCAAACTCAGTGCGGGCGACCAGCGTTATGTCATGCGTGCCAAACCTGGCCCAGTTGCAAAACTGCTGCCTTCTGCCCATGCCATAGAACGTGAATTCAAGGTCATGAATGCCTTGAACAAGGCAGGCTTTCCTGCTGCACGCCAATATGCACTATGCACCGATGAAGATGTTATAGGCCGCGCCTTCTACGTCATGGAATTTGTCGATGGCCGTGTACTGTGGGATCAATCACTGCCTGGTATGACGCCTGCTCAGCGCGGCGAAATCTACGATGAAATGAACCGCGTCATCGCGCAATTACATACCATTGATTATGCCGCCATTGGTCTGGCGGACTATGGCAAGCCTGGCAATTATTTTGCCCGCCAGATAGACCGCTGGACCAAGCAATATCGCGCTTCCGAGACTGAAAAGATAGAAGCGATGGACAATCTTATTGAGTGGCTGCCACACAATATACCGCCTGGCGACGACACCAGTATCGTGCATGGGGACTATCGCCTCGACAATATGATGTTCCACCCGACCGAGCCACGCATCATGGCGATACTGGATTGGGAACTGTCTACACTGGGCCATCCACTGGCTGACTTCTCTTACCACTGCATGAGCTGGCATGTCACGCCAGGCCAGTTCCGTGGCATTGCTGGTCTTGATCACAAGGCGTTAGGCATCCCCAGTGAGCAGGAATACATTGCCAAATATTGCGAACGTACAGGCAAAACCATACGTCAGGAAGATTTCAATTTTTATCTGGCTTATAACCTGTTCCGGATGGCTGGGATTTTGCAAGGCATCATGAAACGCTATGTCGATGGCACGGCATCCAGCGCGCAGGCAAAGAAATCTGGTGAAGCGGCACGCCCCATGGCTGAGCTGGGGTGGAGTTACGCTAAAAAATAATCATCCATTCAGACAGCACATTCTCTCAGTTCCAAAGCAGCAAATAAACGACAATATCATTGGAGACAATATGGAATTCGAATACTCAGATCGCTGTAAAGACTTGCAAGGCAGGCTCTTGCGCTTCATGGATGAGCATATCTATCCCAATGAAAAAGCCTATAAGGAAGAAATCGACCGCAATGGACTGGAAAAAGGTAATCGCTGGATCGCGACCCAGATCATTGAAGATTTAAAACCAAAAGCCCGTGCCCAAGGTTTATGGAATTTATTCTTGCCAAAATCGGTACGTGCGCCAGAAGGCTTGTCGAACCTGGATTACGCTCCCTTGTGCGAAATCATGGGTCGTGTAAGCTGGGCACCGGAAGTATTCAACTGCTCAGCACCTGACACCGGCAATATGGAAACCATAGAACGCTATGGCAGCGAAGAGCATAAGAAGCAATGGCTGGAGCCACTGTTGCGCGGCGAAATCCGCTCTGCCTTTGCCATGACAGAACCTGGGGTTGCCTCATCTGATGCCACCAATATAGAAACCCGCATAGACCGCGATGGTGATGACTACGTCATTAATGGCCACAAATGGTGGATATCCGGTGCCGGGGATCCGCGTTGCGCTGTGTATATATTGATGGGTAAGACTGATTTCAATGCAGCCCGCCACTCACAGCAGTCTATGATACTGGTGGATGCCAAAACCCCTGGCATTACGGTAGTCCGCCCTCTTCCCGTGTTTGGTTACGACGATGCACCTCATGGTCATTGCGAAATCCTGTTTGAGAACGTGCGCGTGCCTGCATCGAATATTCTTTTAGGTGAAGGCCGTGGTTTTGAAATTGCCCAAGGCCGTCTTGGCCCTGGCCGCATCCATCACTGCATGCGGGCTATAGGTGTCGCGGAGCGTGCGCTGGAATTGATGTGCAAGCGGCTGAACAGCCGCACTGCTTTTGGCAAAAAAATTTCTGAACAAAGCATCTGGCGTGAACGCATTGCAGAATCGCGAATACAAATCGACACGGCACGTCTGCTGACCCTGAAGGCCGCGTACATGATGGATACGGTAGGCAACAAGCATGCGCAGGCAGAAATAGCCATGATCAAAGTCCTGGCACCAAATGTCACCCAGCAAGTGCTGGACTGGGCGATACAGGCTCACGGCGCTGGTGGCGTTTCTGGCGACTTCCCGCTGGCGGCGCAATGGGCTGGCAATCGTACTTTGCGCCTGGCAGATGGCCCGGATGAAGTACACAGAAACGCGATTGCAAAACTGGAACTGGCCAAGCATATCAGCCTGACTGAAGATCTGGGCTTGCCGATTACCCGTTCTTAAGCAAGCAAGACCAGATTGACTTTGTGCGCAATTCGATAACAACATGAATTGCGCACGAGACTATCATCTGATTTTATTTGATACGATAAATCACATTAACAGATTTTTTGTACATCAATGCACCAGGCAGTGACAAATCGCTCATGGTAGGTTTGTCGCCCGCATTGACACTTGACCCGGCATTATTTTGCACGAGCCTGGCTCCATCCAACCCTAGCTCACTGTCTATCCGGCTCAAAGCCTGCTCTGAAACTGCCGTTGGCCCCAGCAGTTTTACAGCGAAGCCAGCAGCTAATTCTCTGGCCCTGTCCCTGACATTTTCTGCCGCTTTGGATGTCAGTTGATGTTCAATTTCCGTATAGTCTGTCCGCCCAAACCGCACTGAGAAATTACCTAGATAAGGCCTGGAAAGCAGGTATTGCGTCATGGCATTCCATTGCACCAGATTTTTGACGTAGATATGAAAAGTTCTGATCAGGCGATGACGTTGCAGGCGCTGGTCGCTTGTCTGCATCTCGTTCGCGCGACTAATTTCCTGGTGTCATGCGCTTCAATATCCGCGGCGATAATCTGATAAGCTGACAAAAATTCCAGCACTTCACTGGATTGTGCATTTAACAGTGTCAGCGTTTCATCTGCACTTGCCTCGAAAGATGTCAGCTCAAAATCCATTTCGGCGATGTTGGCCGGTAAAGTAATCGTGGCACTTCCATTGACGTGGATGAAGGGATAGGCAGGTAATGTGCCAGCTTCTGCACTTATGGAAATCAATGCGAAAAGAAAAAACCTGAAATGGCGAAACATCATATTATCTTTGCTATTTTTAATTGAACGCTGGTGACAGACGCACCGCTACCAGCAGAGCATGGCACTTACTTCAATTTCCAGACATACTGTAATTTCACCCACAACATGGCATTTTCACCATTCACCTGACCTGGAATCGCCTTGACAGCGCAATTTTCAAGGGCAGTAGTAACCGCATTGTCCAGATCAGGAAATCCAGTCGAACGATCTACTTTAGCCTTTAAAATCCGTCCGTCTGAAGCAACCAATACCGATGTTTGGACAACACCACTTTCTTCGCGCCTGATTGACCCCCTGGGATATTCTGGCTTGCAGTTTTTAAAATCGATGATTGGTTTTTTATCTCCATCTCTTTCAATTGCCAACTTTGCTGCATCCATGGCTTGCTGACTAATATCGACTACTGCGACTGCTGTTACAGGTACATTCGCATTGGCGTAAACTGCCAGGCAACTGGTAGCAATTCCCAATATGGCAACCGCGGCCCTCCAGTTGACTGTGCTTACTTCGGGTTTGACAAGACGTTTGATACGAGACATAAGATTTCCTCCATGTGCCGCCTGGGCTAGTTGAGGAGTTGCGAATTGGAAACTGGCCAATTCAGAAAGTGCAAGAGCAAGACGCCGCGGTTCGCCTGTGACTCTTGCGGCAAGATCATCCGCAATTTCCTCTCTGTTATTGCGAATTTGCTTTGATATCCACCAGACTGCCGGGTGGTAAAACAAAATCATTTCTATGACAGATTGAATCAAATTCAGTAAATAATTATGTCGTTTGATATGAGCCATTTCATGGGCCAGCAGCATTTCCAGCAAATCAACTGGCATGCCGCTCAACATTGCCGCAGGCAACATAATCATAGGGCGAACTACACCTGCCGTGACAAGGCCATCCAAATCTTCGACTACCCTGAATATCACTCGTCTGCGGATATGAAATTGCTGGCTCATCTGATCGATACGCGCCTGCCAGAATGGGTCAGGTTTGCTGCGTTTGGGGTGGGTATAAGCAGCTATCCAAAGCAAGCCCATGCACATGCGTATAGCCAGAACTGCGACGCATATCATCCATGCGACTACAATATCGTTCATATGCACGTCCAGCCAAGTCATGAAATCAAGCCAGATTGATGTGGTATCAAGCCCAAGTTGAATCGGTATTTCACTCGATGCCGAAGCCTCTTTACTCGCATATTTCTCACTCATCCTGAACAAAAACTCTTTGGCTGGAAGACAGATACAAGTAATCAGGGCAATATACGCAGTGGCATAACGCGTTCTGACATGAGCGGACGCTATAAAATTCAATAACACAGCCAATAGCAGCGCGATCAACAGGCCTTGCCAGACAAAATGCAATAATGCCCAACCAAGCGCATTCACAGCTTGTTGAAAAAATGGGCTCATTTTTTGTCCTCATTCAGTAATTTTTGAATTTCTTCCCGTTCTTCTTTACTGACATGGCCACGCAAAGCCGCCATAACCAGATCCTTGGCTGATCCTGAAAAAGCCTTATGGATCAAATCTTTCAGCAGATTGGTTTGCAAGGAATCTTGTGCCTGCGCTGCGGCATACACATGGGAACGCTGGGTCTCGTCCCTGCTGAGCAGACCTTTGGTATGCATGACCTGCATGAGCCGCAATACGGTTGCATATGACAGTTCTGGCCTGTCTTGTACCGCAGCCTGATGTACATCCTTGACAGTTGATGGTCCTAATTGCCACATCAAGCGCAACAAATCCAACTCTGCTGTCGTCGGTTTACGTGAAATTATGTTGCCCATATCTTGTTCTCGTCGATAATTAATTAAGATGTAGATTATATGGTCTAGATAACTTTGTCTAGATTATTTTGTCTACTTCTTGGCGTAATTAAATAAGTGCTAAAAAGATACAAGCGGAAGGGTTGAATGGAAAGCTAGCAGTAAGAATAAGCTAGTGCACTTGATGCTGATAACTGGCGTAAGCAGTCGCCGCTAGTATGATGAAAGCACCAGCAAATTCACGCATACCAGGCATTTCTTGTAAAAACAGGAATGCCAGCAACATGCCGTACACCGGCTCCAACGAAGTCACGATGCTAGCGAAACTGGTGGATAAATGACGCAGGCTGAACATGAACAAACCATGAGATAAGGCTGTCAACACCACACCCAGCAAAATCAGTCCGGACCAGACTTGTGCACTATTGCCTGCCAGGTCACCTGTCACTAATATCAAAGGGAAAAGCAAGATAGCTGCCACACCATTTTGCAAAAACGCCAGTTTACATGGAGGAATATGCCCACCTTGCCAGCGATTCACCATTGCCAACAAGGCGAAACTGAAGCCGGATAATATACCCAGGCCTAAAGCATAAACAGCCCCATCACCCCATGATGTGGCGCTGACCATCACCACCATACCGATGACTACAAATATGGCGGCCCAGGCGTCATGTGTCCGCCTCGGCTCTTTAAAAAACCAGGGTTCCAGCAATGCGACAAACAGAGGGAAACTGGCAAAGCCCATCAAGCCAAAAGCAACCGGTGCAAAATTGAGTGAGGCAAAAAAAGTCAGCCAGTGCATAGCCAATAGAAAACCGCAAAGGACGTCACTCTTTGAAACATCTCGAACATGCAATTGCCGCTGATATGCCAACACTGGTATCAGGCAAAGAGCGGCAAACAAGGTACGTCCAAATACCAGCATTAAAGAACTGACGGCCAGTGACTTGCCAAGCACGCCTGCAGCACCGAATAAAAACACGGCAATATGCAGGGCAAATAAAGCAGGCAGTGCAGTTTTTCTCATATCATCTATTTGCTTGACGTGCGCCAACTATAAAGCCGAAGTATAAGCCGTTCATGCAATATGTCAGATACAGGTGCAGCACTTTTATTTTGGATTAAAGCGCAAATGCATGAATCTATGCATAATGGATACTTGCTGTTTTCATCAACCCATTAAAGAGGGAAGCAATGATAGACGTTTATTCCTGGCCGACACCAAACGGACACAAAGTACACATCATGCTGGAAGAATGCGGCTTGCCTTACCGCGCCATTCCAGTTGATATTGGCGCTGGCGATCAATTCAAAGCCGATTTCCTGGCAATTTCACCGAACAACAAGATTCCTGCCATCGTTGATGCAAATGGCCCTGATGGTAACCCTATCGCCTTGTTTGAATCGGGCGCAATCCTGATTTACCTGGCTGGTAAAACGGGTTTATTCCTTGGAAAAACCGACAGGGAAAAATACAATGCGCTGCAATGGCTGATGTTCCAGATGGGGAGTGTTGGCCCCATGCTGGGCCAGGCGCATCATTTCCGCATCTATGCGCCTGAAAAGATAGCCTATGCCGTTGACCGCTATACCAACGAAACAAAGCGCATCTACGGTGTCATCGATAAACAGCTGGAGAAAACCACTTATCTGGCGGGAGAGGAATATGGCATCGCCGATATAGCAACTTTCCCATGGACACGTTCATTCGCCAATCAGGGTGTAGACTGGGCAGAATTCCCGAATGCCAAGCGCTGGTTTGATGCCATCAGCCAACGCCCTGCAGTACAACGCGGCGTGCAAGTATTAGCTGACTTGCGCAAACCGCTGGAAAATAATGACAAGGCAAGAGAAGTTTTGTTTGGAAAAACACAGTACGCAAAGAAATAAACTCATTCACCGGGGGCGAGGCAAATTGCCGTTACAATGGGCTTAACCCCCTCTACTCTATTTCAGTATGCGTCGCCCTATAAAAAAAAATCGTCTTAAACTCGCCGCTGAAAGCCAGCGCGTCGCCAATCTTGCGCTTGCAGTTGCACAATCTGCGAGCCGTTTAGAAGACCTGGACTGGCAGGCCAAACTGGATGCACTGGTAACCAAAAGCCTCAAACAACACCATCAGGATATGCTGGAGGCAGCCACCGAACATTTGTTCCAAACTCACCCCAATGGCTATGAGGTCCTGACTGAAACGCTGGAATCTGTGAGCACCTGCGCGCAGTTTGAGCATGATGGGCAATCTTATACCAGCTTGCTGATCGCCGCCCCCATATTGGCATGGACGCGCTTTGAAATTGCTTCGGGCAGCATCCCGACAGAAACGCTGAGCATATTGCACACGCAATTAAATGCGCATTTGCTAGCAGATGAAGCGCAATTATGCTTGCTACCAGGTTTGTACTCCATAGATCAATTGCCGCGCAGCCATGTAGAAACCTATGCTTTGCTGGAGCGGCATAGTCTGGCCATGCTAAAACATCTGCCTGCACCGGTAGAAGCTGAACGTGCTCATACCATTCCATTTTTGGCAGATATACGGTATGTGCTTGGTGTGCTGCTTGTCAAAAAAGGGGCTCCACTCTTCCAGTGGCAAACTATTGACGCACCCTATGATTGCGCACAAGCCAAGAGTGATGCTTTGCTAGGGTGGCAGCAACAAACCGACGCAACCATCAAGCGCCTATTACCCGGATGTGGCATAGAAATTTTACTGCCCGAAGCTTATTACACCGCCTGTCGTGAAGCAGATATCAGGATACGTCCAGCGACGATACGCTCTGCCATGTTTTATCTCACGCAAACTCTAGGTAAAGAGGCAGATCAGTTCACTGTCATCATTGCATCTTTTGGAGAGCAGGAAAATCCCGGGCAAGTTGATGAATACCGCATCAGTTTTTGCCTGCGTGATGCGCCTGAAGTGATCTATGGCGTAGTCTGGCCTCTGTATCAGGCAGAAGATCAGATCATTGCTGTCAATCAGGACGAGAATGAACAACTTGCCGGAGAAATTCCAGGCATCTTGCAAGAATGCGGTGTCACTGACATCCTGCAACTGGAAGAAATTTTTGCCATGGAATTCTGTGATGATTGCGGCACACCCTTGTTTGCAGACCGGGAAAATGATCTGGTACATACAGAAATGCCGGATGACGCACCAACTCCAGGTGCAACACACTTTCACTGAGCATTGACATTTGTATAGCCTGATGTGATGGATGGAAGCCATAGACAGACACACAAATGCAAGCGAGCAAGCCATCTCTCGTATGAGCCCTGAATTTCATTTCAGAGATGGCTTGGCTGCTGACGCATTGATCATCAGTCAGTTGATCGCTTCGTTCGCCTGGGATTTTTGCGTCAATCCGGATGGCAGCGGCGCCGATTTAATTTTTCAGTCAGTATCAGAATCTGCCGAACTTTCTTATCTCTCAGATACACGCTATCGTTTCATACTTGCGTGGCATGAAGAATCGCTGGCTGGCTTCATCGCCATGCGCGACCTGAGCCATCTGTTTCACCTCTTCGTCCATCCCTCATATCAGGGGCAAAAATTGGCAAGCAAGCTATGGCAGTGTGCCCGCCATCGTGCTTCCGCACAAGGGCATACAGGTAATTCACTGTCAATTCCTCCTTGAATACCATTCCTGTTGATGAGCGCTTTGGCTTCATGGCTAAAGGTGAGATACTAGAAATGCATGGGATTGCTTTTTTGCCCATGCAAATGCCATAAGCTCATCGTTAGCAAGTTTTTACTGCTCAAATGCGAGCTGCCAATTTTGCTTGGCACATTTGTGAAAATCCGTTGTACAATTAGTTTTGAACGGTCGTGCTTTTTTCTGCTTTTTTTCTTTAATCGCTTGCTGCGGCCATTATAAACAGGAGACAACATGGATTTAAACTATACGACAGGAGACCTTGCCTTCCGGGATCTGGTACGCACCTACCTGGAAGCCAATCTTCCACAAGACCTGCAGCAAAAAGTATTGAATCATAAACGCCTGTCCCGAGAAGACTTTGTTCGCTGGCACAAGATATTGGCCAAACAGGGCTGGGTAGCTACAGGCTGGCCAGCAGAATACGGCGGCACAGGCTGGACAGCCACCCAACGCCATATCTTTGAAGAAGAATGCGCCCGCGCTGGCACGCCAGCCATCCTGCCATTTGGTGTGAATATGGTGGCCCCTGTCATCATGGCCTTTGGCAACCAGGCACAAAAAGACTACTACCTGCCACGCATACTCAGTTGCGAAGACTGGTGGTGCCAGGGTTACTCAGAACCAGGCTCAGGCTCTGATTTGGCATCCCTGAAAACCCGCGCCGAGCGCGAAGGCGATCACTACATCGTCAATGGCCAAAAAACCTGGACCACCCTGGCCCAGCATGCCGACATGATTTTTTGCCTGGTGCGCACAGACACTGGCGTACGCAAGCAGGAAGGCATCTCCTTCTTGCTGATCGATATGAAAACACCTGGTATTACCGTGCGCCCGATCATCATGCTTGACGAAGAGCATGAAGTGAATGAGGTGTTCTTCGACAATGTCAAAGTTCCGGTAGAGAACCTGATAGGCGAAGAAAACAAGGGCTGGACTTATGCTAAATACCTGCTCGGCCATGAACGCACGAATATCGCTGCCGTGGGCCGTGCCAAACGGGAACTGCAATTCCTCAAACGCATCGCCGCCAAACATCAAAAGAACGGCTTACCGCTGATTGATGATGCGGTGTATGCCTGCAAGGTCGCCAGCCTGGAAGTGGAATTAATGGCGCTGGAAATTACTGTACTACGTGTCATTTCTCAGGACAGTGGCCGTCCTGGCCCGGAAGCATCCCTGCTGAAGATCAAGGGTACGGAAATCCAGCAAAGGCTGACTGAGTTGATGGTAGAAGCAATTGGCCCTTACGGCCTGCCATTTGACCCAGCCTTCCTCGACGGCGAGACTGAACATAGCATAGTCGGCGACGATGATGCTGCGCCTTTGGCACCATATTACTTCAATTTCCGCAAGACTTCCATTTATGGCGGTTCCAACGAAATTCAAAAAAATATCATCACCCAGATGATTCTGGGTCTGTGAGGAGAGCAAAATGGATTTCAACTTAACACAAGAACAAACACAGTTTGCTGATGCCTTGCGCCGCTGGGTAGAAAAAGACTATGGCTTTGAACAGCGCAAACAGATTATAGAATCGGCTGAAGGTGTATCTGCAAAGGCGTGGGGTGGTTTGGCAGAACTGGGCGCGCTTGCCTTGCCTGTACCTGAAGAGCAAGGTGGCTTCAATGGTTCTGCCATCGACATGCTGGTCATCATGCAGGAACTGGGGCGCGGCATTGTTATCGAGCCCTACTTTGCCACTGTCATGGGTGCAGAGTTCTTGAAAAAATCCGGCAAGCATGCGGATGTACTGGAACACATCGCTGCTGGTGAAGTCAAACTGGCGAATGCACTGGGCGAGAGACAATCACGTCACGACCTGTTTGACGTTGCCACCACCGCTGGCAAAAATGGCGATGGTTTTGTCCTCAATGGCAGCAAGACAGTGGTGCTGCACGGCGCCCAGGCAGACAAACTGATCGTCTCTGCACGCAGCAGTGGAGCGCAACGCGATACGAATGGCATCAGCCTGTTTATGGTTGATGCTAATGCAGAAGGTATTAGCCGTCGCGATTACCGCACTATCGATGGTTATCGAGCTGCTGATATTACATTCAGCAACGTACAAGTAAGCCAGGATGCACTGTTAAATGCAGTGGATGGCGGCTGGGAATTGCTGGATGCGGTGGCCGATTACGGCGTTACCCTGTTGTGCGCAGAATCCATAGGCATCATGGAAGCGATTACCGCAGCCACCCTCGATTATCTGAAAACCCGTCAGCAATTTGGCGTGCCTATCGGCAAATTCCAGGTCTTGCAACATCGTATGGCAGAAATGTTCATGGAGATGGAACAGGCACGTTCGATGGCAACACTGGCTGCAGTCAAGATAGCCTCTGATGATGTGGAAGAACGCCGCCGCACGGTATCCGCCGCCAAGGCCAGAATAGGGCAGGCCGCCAAATACATAGGCCAGCAAGCAGTGCAATTGCATGGCGGCATGGGCGTCACCAATGAACTGCCGGTTGCCCATATGTTCAAACGCTTGACCACAATAGAGCTGACACTGGGTGACACTGATCATCACCTGGCCAGATTTGTCGCACAACCCGGCTTTAAAAACGCAGCCTGATTGCTGTAGAAAAATCCCGACTGTGTTCGGGATTTTTTTTGCCTTTTAAAACAGTCAGCAAATAACGAGGACACACTATGAGCATCAAAGCAGATCGCTGGTATTTTGAAGACTTTGTTCCCGGCACAGTTATAGAACTGGGGCAGCGCGTAGTCACGGAAGAGGAAATCATTACATTTGCCAGGCAATTTGACCCGCAATCATTTCACGTCGATAAAGAGGCAGCGAGTCATTCCATCTTTGGCGGCGTCATCGCCAGCGGCTGGCATACCTGCGGCATGATCATGCGTATGGTGGTCGATGGCTTCCTGGCCAATTCAAGTAGCATGGGCTCGCCTGGCGTGGATGAGATACGCTGGATACTGCCAGTGCGCCCTGGCGACACGCTGACGGTCACAGCCGAGACCACGGGCAGCAAACTCTCTACCTCAAAACCAGACCGCGGGGTCATCAACACTTTATGGAAAGCGCATAACCAGGAAGGAAAACTGGTCTGCACGATCACTGGCATGGGCATGTTTGGCCGCCGCCCCGACTGATTAAAACAAAAAAACAAGGAGACATGATGAGAGAATTTAATAGCCTTGCTGAATTAAAAGACTTGATAGGCCAGGAAGTTGCGCAATCAGAATGGGTAGAAATCAGCCAGGAAAGAGTGAATACCTTTGCTGATGCCACTGGCGACCATCAGTGGATACATATTGATGTAGAAAGAGCCAAACGTGAATCCCCTTTTGGAGGCCCGATTGCGCATGGCTTTTTGACTTTATCCTTGCTCCCCATGCTGGTTGCCAATGCCATCAAGCTTACTTACGTCAAAATGGGCGTGAACTATGGACTCAATAAAGTTCGCTTCCCCTCCCCTGTGCCTGTTGGTAGCCAGTTACGCGCCCGCTTGAAACTGCTGGAAATCGAAGACATCAAGGATGGTGCCCAATTCACATGGGAAGTCACGATAGAATGTGAAGGCCAGGATAAACCAGTCTGCGTGGCAGAATCGATTTCACGCTGCTATTAATATGCAACGGCACACTTATCTGAGAACGAATCCATGCCAAGTCCAGACACATTGAAACGCTTCATCGCCAAGGTAGAAGAAAACCAGCACGCAGCAGCGTGCGAAGAATTCTATACTGAAAACTCCAGTATGCAGGAAAATCAGGGCAAGCCTAGGATAGGCCGCGCGGCGCATGTGGATGCTGAACATGCGGTCATGTCTCGCGCCAGATCAGTCACTTCTACCTGCGTACATCCGGTATTGGTGAATGGCGATCATGTCGTCATCCGTTGGATTTTCAGATTCGAGTGGTTGGACGACAGTGTTACGCAAATGGAAGAACTTGCCTATCAGCGCTGGGAAGGTGAATGCATAGCGGAAGAAACCTTTTTCTATGATCCTGCGCAGCGAATACCACAAAGACCCAGCGTCTGAAATGCATTAAGGCCAGAGTGCATACTCTGGCCTTAATGCCTCATGTGAACGAGATCAATAAAATTTGACGGCGTAAATCGGTGGCAAATTAGCTGATATCTGGTACCAGTCATCGCCCTCGTTCTCACTTGCCCATAAATTGCCCGTAGTCGACGCCATCAGCAGATTTTTGCCATTTTCTGACACAGCTAGACCGTGGCGATATACCAGGTCATAGCAATCTTGTTGTGGGAGTCCGCTTCTCAAAGAATCAAAGGTCTTGCCACCATCCCGTGTACGGGTGACACTCATGGCACCATGCAAGGGCACGCGCTTTTGATCTGCTACGGCAGGCACAAACCATGCAACATCGGGGTTACGCGGATGTGCAGCTACCGCAAAGCCAAAGTCTGGAATACCTTCAGGCAAATGCAATTGTTGCCAGCTTGCCGCATCATCTTCACTGCGCCAGATGCCGTTATGATGCTGGCACCATAAAACATGGCTGGCGAATTTGCTACGAGCGATCAGGTGTGGGTCCTGGATATTTTGCTTGTCTGCCATGTCGGGCGGCATATAGGCGGCATGCATACCAGATGCACATAATCCCCAGTTCTTACCACCATCTTCAGTTTTCCAGGCACCGCCACAGGAGATACCCAGCAAGATATGCAGAGGATTGCGCGGGTTGACACAGATCGAATGTATGCCAGGTGTGTCATAACCACCGCCCATCCACTCTTTGCGCTCTTCCCTATCCCATAGACTGCGCACCAACTCCCAGCTATTGCCACGATCAGTTGAACGAAACAAGCCACCTGGCAAGGTACCGGCCCATAGCACACCCGGCTCTTCACTGCCACCCGCTTCCAAAGACCAGATGGCCTTCAACTTCCATTCGACATCGTCGTCTGTCTTTGCGTGTTCAGGATAGGCTGGCACGGCGATCTCTGTCCAGTCGTCACGACCTTCATCGCGTCTGTGCAGCTTTACCCCAAAGTGTCCGAGGTTCAATGCCGCATACAGAGCGCCATCGCGTTTGTCATGCAGGCACATGCTAAGAGGTTCACCCAGAAAACTGATCTGATCCAGCTTCCATTTGCCATCCATATGGATCAATTCAAACAAACCCTTGCGGGTTGCTACCATTGCTTTCATCATTAACCTCCTGAAAGAGCCTGCAAGACATAGACTTTGCTATTTGAATCTAAAGGGTCGCGCAAGCCACTGCGCTGCAGAACACGGTTGCCATCTATAAAAACCACCACATGAAAACGCAGATCACCCTGTTCATCCAGGATGTAGCCGCGCAAAGTAGGGTTGACCTGAAATGCAGCCTCCAACGCATCACGCAGATTATCAGCTACAGTTTCCACCTCAGGAACTTCAATAAAGCGACTGAGTTGCTGGGTGAAAATCAGCCTGGCCATGATTATGCCCAATCCTTGTATGGATGCTTGAGCAAATTCGCATTTGCATAGCGCCTGTCGTGACTGACTTCTTCACCCAGCCATGCCGGGCGGTCAAATTGCTGCTGTTCAAATTCCAGTTCGACCTCGGCAACGATAAGGCCAAGATTATCACCAATGAATTCATCCACTTCCCAGACCAGACCTGCAAGAGTAATGCGATAACGTGTTTTTTCTATGAGGGGTTGCTGGCAGACTGTGTCCAGCAACATTTGCGCATCGGCCAGTGGGATGGGATATTCCCATTCGCCACAGCTAATGCCAGTCGATATACCCTTGATGGTCAGCATCGCACGCTCAGCTTCTATGCGTACCCGTACGATGCGACCTGGGTCAGAACAAATATAAGCCTGGCGCAGAAATGTGCCCTGCCCCTGTTGCTTGAAATCCTGATTTACAACAAGGAATTTGCGTTCAATTTCTACGCCCATCACTACTCCGATCACTAAATACCGGAATTATGCACTCAATGTCGCCAAAATCGGTTGCAACATTGCTTCACCAAGTTTGATACTGCGCGAACCATCCCAGCCCACTTCAGCATCTGGCAAATTGGCATTATCCTTGAATGGCAATTCCAGCGTCAGTGATACGCACTTGAAAGTATGACCAATATACTTGGATGCCAGCTTCAGCACATCTTCATTGTATTTCGATGCTTCATAGCCGTATTTGGTCTGGAAGTCAGGACTTGCCAGGCAAAAGCTGTCAACGAAATGCTGCTGCTCTTGCATCTGCTTTTCGCTAAAACCAGCCAGCATTTCGCTACCGGCCACGAAAATGTAAGGCAAGGCTTCATCACCATGGATATCCAGGAACAGGTCGCAACCAGTTTCATGGATCTTGTTCTTGACGTAATACACTTCCGGGCTGGTTTCCAGTGACGGTGTCATCCATTCACGGTTCAGGTTGGCACCTGCGGCATTGGTACGCAGATTGCCGCGTACAGAACCATCCGGGTTCATGTTAGGCACAATATACACAACCGCTTTATCGAGGATGCTGCGTGCGATTGGATTGGATGGATCCAGCAAGGCATTCAAAGTACCTTCCACCAGCCATTCAGCCATGGTCTCACCTGGATGCTGGCGAGCAATGATCCAGACTTTCTTTTCAGCCGCGGGGTCACCGACAACGATCAGGTTCAGGTCACGGCCATCAATGGTATTACCAAGGTCTTCAACACGGGCAACAGAAGAATTCTCTACCCCGCCAAGCAAGGCCAGGTGACGCTCCCAGGTGTAAGGCTCAAAATAGGCGTAATACACGCTGTCGCGCTCAGGCGTATGACGTATGGTCATGACCTTGCCATCAAACTCGGTATCGACGCGGAACCAGTTGGCCCTGTCATAACTGGCTACTGCGCGATAGCCTTCCCAGCCCTTGGCATAAGTAGCATCACCCGCATTGAGGATACGCATGACAGTCTCTTGACCGCGCGCACCCTGCAAGCGAAAGTGAAACCATTGCCAGATGTCGGCATGTGTATCCTTGCGCAAATTTAAATCGATGGCCCCCGCCTGTTCCGCCTTGACGACTTCGATCGCTCCCGCGTCGAAGTTCTGACTGATTTTAATTGTCATGTTGTAATTATTCAGAAATGTTTTTAAGCACCGTAGTAATACGGCGACCTAGGTTGAGTATTTTCACAGTTTTTTCTCAATTATGAAAATATTTCAGTCAAATAATGAATAAAATCGGACAAATATTTTCACCAAGGCAAGCATTTAAGAAGTTTCTGGCCAAACATAGCAAAATTCGCCACGATATACTATAATCTTTCGCTCAGTGTCGGGGCGTAGCGCAGCCTGGTAGCGTACGTGCATGGGGTGCACGGGGTCGGAGGTTCGAATCCTCTCGCCCCGACCAATGAATACAAAAAGGCTTGCAGATATCTTATCTGCAAGCCTTTTTTATATGTGTATTTGATGCAAATAAGCCGTGTTACCCGCAATCGTATTGCAGCAACAGCCCACCTCAATCCAGTTTTTGAACACGCACATTGCGCAGCTCATATGCTGTTCCCTCAAGCTGAAAACCGATTTGACCAGAATCTGGGCTCGCCTTGCTGATCTTGTTTTGGACGATGCCGTTGATGCTGACTTCAACCATGCCATCTTTGGCAAGAATATCGCAACTATTCCATTCTCCAACCGGTTTTTCACTATCTGCCATTTTTGCCTTGATGAGTGGATATGCGCCTTCGGCTGTAGTCAGCGGCTCAGCAAAACTTGCACCCGCCATAGGGAGCAAATCACCAACATTTTTGTGCTTGGTCTGAATTTGCAAACTGAGTGGCCAAACCTTGTCTTTGGGGCCGGAGCTAATATGTATCAGCACGCCACTATTGCCAGGCACTGCAACCCAGCGCCATTCTGCATGAAGAATAAAATTCTTATAGATTTGTTTAGTAGCGATATAACCAGAGGGTTTGCCAGCAGAGGCAATTACACCATCGGGCTTGATACTGAACACTTCACCTATAGCGCTTGAGGGTGCGCTGACAATTTCCCACCCCTGAAAATCACGTCCATTAAACAGATCGCCTGCGATGGCTGCCTGGCTTGCAATGGCAAATATACTTACAAAGGCAGCCCCAACTGCGCGTCGAAACGGGTTAATGCGATAACAAAATCGGGACATGGCACTTGGCTTTCAAGGTAAAAAATGAGTTCTAATAATATCCATTAATTGCGTCAGCATATTGGTTTTTAACATGCTCATTTGTTAAACCTGGCACATAACATACTGATACAAACCAAGTCAGGTGACATTAACTTTTTTGCGGCATAGTGTTGGCAATTTTTCATATCAGCATTTAAATAAATTTAAATCATGACTTCAGGCAGTAAAACGACAAAAAAACTGGTCCTTGCTGTATTGATCGCCGAAGCGCTCTCTAGTGGGCAATTTGCAGTTGCCCAGGCCGTGGTCAAACCTGCTGTGGCAGCCCAGCCCTCCACTACTCCTGCAGCAAAAACAGGCAATCCGACAACGCCAGCTAAAACAGAAAACAAACCAGAAGACGCTGATAATAAATCGACGACGCTCAATAAAACTGAAAGCAAGCCAACTGACAATGCCGACATTCCCTCCGTCACGGTACAGGCAGAGCGTCCCAGCAATCGCATAGACCGGCAGGTTTATGATGTTAAATCAGATGTCGCCAGCACAAATGGCACAGCGGCTGATGCACTCAACAATATTCCTTCCGTATCGGTTGACCCAGACGGTACCGTCAGCCTGCGTGGCAGCACCAAAGTGCAGATTCTGATCGACGGCAAACCGTCCGCCATGATGCAGGGCGATAACCGTGGTGCATCATTGAATGCCATGCCTTCGCATGACATAGAGTCCATCGAAGTGATCAATAATCCTGGTGCACAGTTTGGCAATGAAGGTGGCGGTGGGCCTATTCTCAACCTGGTCATGCGGCGCAATCGCCAGCCCGGTGGATACGGCGTGGTTAATGCCAATGCTGGCTCAGCGGGCCGCTTTAATACGGCAGTATCGGGCAGTTATCATGAAGGCCCGTTTGGGATACAAGGCGGAGTTAATTTTCGCCATGATGGCAGGAATTCTGTTGGCGAAGCAGTACGTGACGGTATCAACCCTATCACCACTAATAATCAACACAGCACGCAATCATCTAATTCTGCAGGCTTGAATGATTCCGCTGGTATTAATGGGACGGTAACTTACAATCTTGACACCAAAGATACCTTGGGTGCGAACTTCTCTTACGCCAGACGGAGTAATGATCAAAAATCGACAGATCATTACTTTACCCTTGAGCAGGGTAATCCATATAGTGATTATCTACGGTCCACGCAGCGCACAGGCGAAAGCACCAACTATAGCTGGGGTGGACGTTATGATCACAAGGGCGAGATCAATGGTGAACTCATGCGCCTGGATCTACGCGTTTCAGCATCGGATAATGCTAGCGAAAATAATTATTCAAATGTATATGCGGTGAACAAGGCTGGTGCAAACGATATTCATAGCAGGCAAAATAATGCCAACAATATCAAGATCGTTGACTTTACAGGAGACTATGAACGTCCTGACGATCAGGGGCTTTTGAAGATGGGCTACAAGATAGCCAACAACAAAAGCGAATTTGACACCAATTATTTTAATGTTGACCCTATCAACTCAATCGCGACAATCAACCCATCACGCACCAATCGTTACTCGCTTGATGAAGCTAATCTTGCCTTGTATGGTTCTTATCAATTACGCCTGAATGAGAAATGGGGAATACTCGCAGGATTAAGAACTGAATATACCCATATCGATATCCAGCAACTGACCGCGCAGATAGGTGCCACCAATCATTACATCAATTATATTCCCAGCTTCTTTGTCAGTTACAAAGCCAGCGACGACACTACTATAAGATTCAGCTATGCGCACCGGATACGGCGTGCTAATGCCAATGAGTTAAATCCCTTTGTCGTGTACCGCGATGAATTGAATGTATCAAGTGGCAATCCCAAGCTAAAACCAACGCAGACAGACTCCTTTGAACTGGCGTATGAAACCCGGGCGATGGGGCTGGACATGAATATCAGGGGATACTACCGCAAGGAAAATGATAGCATACTGTACCGCCGTACTTTTATCACCGATACAGTATTACTGACAACATTGGACAATGGCGGGGGCAATCATTCCAGCGGTGTTGAATTTACGCTTAGCGGTAAGATAACACCAAAGTTTTCCATCAATACCAGTGGCAATCTTTTATTCACTGAACAAACCGTGGTGACGACCTCCGGCCAGGAAATTCAACGCTCTGCGTCATCACTCAGTTTGCGCGGACGCTTCAATTATCAGCTTAGTGATCAGGATCATTTGCAACTTAGCCTGAATACACAAGGGAGAACCTTGTCTGGAGAAGGGTATCGCCAACCCAATTCCACTGCCAATTTCAGTCTGCGCCACAATATCACTCAAAACCTGAACCTGGTACTTAACGTAACTGACATATTCAACTCAAATAAAACAGAAACAATCATCGATACTGAGCCCCTCAAGGAACGCAATACACGGCGTTACGACGGCCGCCTGATTTACATCGGACTGTCGTACAAGTTTGGCGGCGCTGGTGGACAGGGCAATAATCGCCCCGAAATGCGTCGCCCACCGGGATAGTTGAATGTGTGCGGCAGATCAAGTCCGGTCTGGTAAAATCCGTGCACGCTCAAACTGCGATTGTTAATCCTGCCATGATGGCACGCTTGAATGGCAATCCAGTGCTGATTGATGCGCGTCATGGAGTCAGCTTGATTTCCAACTGATTTTGCCACCATTGCCTGCGGGATTTCCTATGCTCATTCGCAACATATTCATGAAGTCCATTAGCAAAGCAATGCAGATTGCATTTCTTGTAGGGATGGCCTCCATGGCCGCAATAGCCTCAGCCCAAGCCACCAAAGTAGATGACACAACGCTTGCTCCCGCAAATAAGCAACTGAGCGTATTGCCGACATTTTTTATTGTTGGCGATTCCACCGCTCACAGTGATGCGCCCATGCGTGGATGGGCGGATGAAATTGCCCCCTATTTTGATCTCAAAAAAATTAATGTTGTCAATCGTGCGATCAGTGGTCAAAGCAGCCGCACTTACATCCAGGAAAGCCATTGGGAAAAATTGCTCAATGAGATGAAGACAGGTGATTTTTTACTTGTACAGTTTGGGCACAATGACATTAGCCCTGTCGATGCCAGAGGCAATTTTCGCGGCAGTTTGCCCAGTGCAGGTGACGATACGGAGATCATCAACAGAACAGACACCAGCGTAGAAATTGTGCATAGCTATGGCTGGTATTTAAAGAAATACATACGGGATGCGAAGGCAAAAGGTATTTTTATTATCCTCGCCACGCCAGTGCCACACAAAGACTGGACCAATGATTTTGCCTTGCACCGCATACTGGCCAGCACAGTGGCGAAAGAAACCCAGGTTGCCTTGATTGATGTGACTGTCATTACAGGTAAGACTTATGATGCTTTGGGTAAGGAAAAAATTAATACCTTATTTAGCGACCAACGTACACATACCAATATTACCGGCGCCAGGATCAATGCCGAATCCGTTGTTGCTGGCATCAAGGGCTTAACAACGACTGACCTGAGCAGTTATTTGTCACTCAAGGCTGGCCTCATATCGCCACAGTTACCACAGCCAGAGTAAGCCTTACGCGGACTTCCGAAGTAAGGAAAAAAGCAAATTTGTTGTATCAGGCAATCACATCTGCGTGGAAAATAAATACTGGCATTCAAAATCGCAAGGAAAATAAATTCTTGCAGCAGATGTTTGAATCAAACTCCTATTCTTGCGATTATTTTGCGCTAAGATAATCTCCTTTCAAAGACTTTAGTCAGAATATCCCGCAACATAGGCATTTTTTCTGGCTCTTATCTCTTTCAACGAACATCGCAGTAACATCGATCAGAGGAGTTATTCCATGAAGATTTTTGTGCAAAAAAAACGCAGTGTAACTTTGTTGCAAGCCACACTTATTACCTGCGGCTTGCTGACTATTCCGATGGCTGCGACATCACAAACCAAACCTGCTGCCAGTGTGCAAGGCAAAACCGCTCCGGCAAAAGCTGGCACGCAAGTGGTCAAGCCGCCGATTGCTTTTGCTTACATCGATCTGGCCACCAATGCCAGTGATATGCCAGGTGGCATGATGGGCGGGGCGATGCAGGGTGCACAATCTGGTGGCTTCTTTGGTGCCCTGGGTGGCATGGCTCGCGGTGGCACTGGTAACAATGACAGAGGTAATGTTTTCGGAAATACGCATTCCATGGGGTTTGCCAGTGGTAAGTTCATGGATGTATCCGTATTCACAAACAAGAATACCTCGCTGATAGATGCCAACCAGATGATACCCGCTGGCATGAACCTCGGTGATAGTCTGAAGCTGGTAGCGCCGGCTCCAGAAAAACCAGTGCAATACACCCCTTCGGAAGAAACACCATCCGAGCCCAGTTATGAAAAACCCAAAGGCAAAATTTCGATTTATTGGGGCTGCGGCGAAACAATAAGACCGGGGCAGCCGCGTACTCTCGATGCTGCTAAAGCATCGCCAGAAGATTATGCAAAATTCTTTACCATGCGCGGCAAAGTCACCAAGGGCGCGCGTTCGCAGCCTGGCAATCCGGCATGGCCAAACAAGAATGATGACAGGAAAGTACCAGACACTGCTTCACTGGTTGGCCAGCATCAGTTTGTCGGCAACGGCATCCCTGAAAGCTTCAAACTCAATCTGGCGTCAAACAATGATTTGATGGCGTCAATTGAACTTGTACAAACCAAGAAGGCGGGCGGGGTTGGGCTGGAGTGGAAATCAGTGCCAAATGCGCGTGGTTATTTCATTAGCGTTATGGGTGGTCAGTCGGGTGGTGGCGACAATCCAGAAGTCGTCGTCTGGACATCCAGTGAGTTGCCGGACTTTGGCTTTGGCCTGGTCGATTACCAAACCAATGCAGACGTCGATAAATGGCTCAATGAAAAAGTCATCCTGCCCTCCGGCACGACCAAATGCGATGTTCCAAAAGGTATTTTTGGTGAACAGGGAGCGGGCATGCTGCGCATGATTGCCTATGGCTCAGATGCTTATTTTGCATACCCTCCCCGTTCCAGCGATCCAAAAATTGCCTGGGAACCGGATTGGCAAACCAAGCTGCGTATGAAATCGACTTATAGCTCCATACTAGGTGGCATGGGGGACATGGGCGGACGCAGATCCAACAATGCATCGCAAGCAGAGCAACAGCAAAGGCCTGAACAGAAAGAAGAACCCAAGGTCAAGGCAACAGATGTCTTGAAAGGTTTGCTGGGTTTCTGATTTAAGCTTGCAGCTTAGAGCGGCGGCTGAGCCATGTTGATCAATGCGTTGATGAATGCATTGATCAACACCTTGTCCGATGAACTAATTAATGTTCTGCCATGATATCAATGGAAAACATCATCCATTCATATCATTCAAAGTTCTTCCTTCAATAACCTTTTACTCTGTCTACCGTCACAGGCAACTCCCCCTTGGATCTATAAAGCCGGATATTATTGGCCACAATCAAAGAAGCTGTTTCCCTGTCTGTAGGTGCCGAGCAATGCGGCAATACCGTTACAGACGGATGCTGCCAGTGCCATGCAATGGCGGGCAAAGGTTCTGTTTCAAATACGTCGAGAACTGCATGACCGATATGCCCGCTATCTAAAGCAGTATGCAAATCATGATCATTGATGATGGCCGCTCGGGCAAAGTTGATCAGCGATGCGCCTTGCGGCAAGGCTTGCAGGGTTTGGACATTGATCAGTCCTTTGGTATCTGGTGTCAGTGGTAACAGACAAACCAGGATATCGGTTTTTGCCAGCATGACTGGCAATTCATCTATACCGGCAAAGCATTCGACACCGGCAAATTCTTTGCGATTGCGGCTCCAGCCGATGACATTGAAACCTGCACGCAGCAGGCTACTCGCCGCCGCCTCACCCAATGCACCGAGGCCCAGCAGACCTATAGTTTTTTGCTGAGGGCGCAAATATTCGCGTGGCTGCCACAGCTGCTGCTTTTGTTGCCTCGCGTAAGCTGGCATGTCTCTGTGCAGGTAGAGTGTCCATGCCAATACTGCTTCAGCCATGGTGGCGGCCAGTTGTGGGTCTATCAAACGGACAATTTTCAGCTCCGTGTCCGCCAAATCTGAAATCAGTCTTTCCACTCCTGCCCAGACACTATGCACCCATTGCAATTGCGGTAATTGCTTCAACTGGGCAGGATCAGGATTGGCAACGATGGCGACTCTACAAGTGACTTTGTCCTCATCGCTCATGCTGTCAAAGGCGACAATCTGCTCGTCTGGTAGATTCTTTTGCAGCGCATCTACCCAAGCCTGAGTATGGGAGTAAGCAGGCGCAGCCAGGAATGGAATGTTAGTTGAACTCATTTGTCGTAAATACTTTCCATGTTATTGAAACCTTTGATTTCTATAGGATTGCCTGAAGGATCAAGAAAGAACATAGTTGCTTGTTCACCCGGTTGCCCAGCAAAACGAATCGATGGTTCCAACACAAAGTCGAGATCATGACCACGCAGGCGATCGGCCAATATCGTCCAGTCCGTCATCGCGAGTATCACACCCAGGTGTGGCATGGGCACCAGATGATCCCCTACCCTGCCTGTATTAGTCGTAGCGAACGGCTGACCCAGATGCAAAGAAATTTGATGACCAAAAAAATCAAAATCTACCCAGGTGGCCGTACTCCGCCCCTCTTTACAGCCCAATATGCCTGCATAAAATTGCCGTGCCTGATCAAGATCATGCACATGATAGGCAAGATGAAATAAAGCTTTCATGGATATGGCTCCGTGTTGAATTATCACTGTTCGTATGGCAACTTACAATATTGGAATGCTAGCGCCATTTCTTCGTAAGAGATAGCATATTATTTTCAATCCATTCGAAAGAATTTTTTATGGATAGCCGCTATCTACAAAGCCTGATTGCCACCATAGAACATGGGTCTATCGCTGAAGCCGCAAGAGTTGAGAACCTGACCGCAGCGGCGATCAGCCAGAGAATTCAGGCTCTGGAGAGGGAGTTGGGCTTTTCCTTATTGTCGAGACAGACGCATGCAGCAAAGCCAACCCAAGCTTGCCTGCATCTGCTGCCACGGGCACGCAATATCGTGCGCGAGATTGGCCTGTTGGCTGGTGATGCCGACCTTAATGGCCTGACAGGCACAATAAAGATCGGCGCCATCTCCACCGCGATGACAGGTATGCTGCCAGCGGTATTACGGCACTTGACCAGACATGCGCCAAAACTGAAGCCAGGCATCGTACCTGGCACATCCCGCTCCTTATATCAGTCTGTACAGGATGAAGAGATAGATGCAGCGATACTCGTTGCGCCCCCATTTGATCTGCCAAAAAGCCTGATAGTGCACCACATAAAAGCAGAGGGCCTGGTCTTAATCTCCAGGCAAGCCCCGCAAAACGATGTCTTGTCCACGCTACAATCAAAGCCCTATTTGCGTTATGACCCGACAGCATGGGGTGGCCGTTATGCTGAGAAATTTCTTAAAGACCAGGGCCTGCCACTGGAAGCCATGTGCGACATGGATGCATTGGAAACTATCGCCATGCTGGTCGCAGATGATGTAGGCGTCAGTTTGGTACCGCATTGGTCAGGCTTGGAAAAATTGGCAAGACATTGCGTATTAACACCCATTTCCAGCCGTGCCTATGCACGCGAACTTGTTTTACTTAGCAAGATGCAACATCCACGGCCTGCAATGTTGGAGCTGTTGGTGCGCTCATTGAAAATCAAGTCTTAATCTGACCGCATCTGAGTAAGCGCATCAGCCAGTTGATTTTTGTGCCTGGGTACCCAGGACACACGCAACTGCTCAAATGCAGAGGCCAGTTCCTGTGCTTGCTGACGATACTGCTTCATGCGTAACAAGCTACTCACCTTGATATGGTTAAAGTCATCAATGACCACCTGGCTATCGCCATGCACAAGCAAATTCACTATCCTGAGTTGTCTCGCTTGCTGTAATAACAGTATCAAACCACTATATTCTGCGTCACAGCTGTCGCCGTACTCCATATGAGCTATGTATTCAAAATTTTGCCCGTCGGGCGCTTTGAGTATGCAGGCAATCCGACATTTCCCCGGGTTAGGCACAGCCGAGCCGTCGAACCAGGCCAGCCAGGTATTTGCTGGCAGCAAAGCTAAATCGAGATTTTTTTTACCCTTTTGCTGTGCAGCTTTCTTGACCAATCTTTGAGCAGCGTCCGCCACCTTTATGGCTTCCCGCTGTTGTGCCAGTTCTGAGATATCCTGCAAACCTGAATTCTGTGCTGCCGTTTCCAGCAGCTTAAAAAGCGCTTCCACAGCTTGCAGTTTCTCTTGCTTTGCCAACTGGCGACTAAGCGCATGCTCTTTGCGTGTAGCAATACTCACTAATTGTTGATATGTAAAATTGAAATCCATAAAACTTTGTGATTAGGTTTAGCAGATGTCCTGATATGACTGACTCTGGTCGCCATCTATGCTGGCGTATCCCATTCAAACTGATATTCTGTTTGATATTCACCCACAACAGAAAGGAAATGTATCATGCTTGAACTCAGGCCGAATTGTGAGCGCTGCGACTGTGATTTACTACCGAATTCTGACAAGGCCCGCATTTGTACTTTTGAATGCACCTTTTGCGTTGACTGCGTAGAGGATGCTTTACAAGGTGTATGCCCGAATTGTGGTGGGAATTTCGTCCCGAGGCCAATCAGGCCACAAAATAAGCTGCTAAACAACCCTGCATCAACCAAACGTGTACATGCAAAAACAAATTAAGCGTTAATCAACCCATGTCCAAATCTGTCCTTAGCACACGTCACATCCTGATCGCTGCCATAGTCATTCTGTTGTGGGGAATGAATTTTGTGGTGATCAAAATAGGATTGAAAGGCATACCCCCCTTCTTGATGGGCGCTTTGCGCTTTATGCTGGTGGCGTTTCCGGCTATCTTGTTTTTGCCACGTCCCAAAGTGTCTTTCAAACTGTTATTGGCGTATGCCATGTTCATCAGCCTTGGCCAATTTGCCTTTTTGTTTTCAGCAATGGCAGTCGGTATGCCAGCGGGTTTGGCATCACTGATTTTGCAAGCACAGGCTTTCTTTACTGTGGGCTTATCTGCTATGGTCTTTGGCGACAAGTTAAGACCCAGCAATTTGCTAGGCATGCTGGTGGCCGCCGCAGGTCTCATATTGCTGGGCAGCGCAAGCATTGCCAGTTCGGCCAGCCAGGTGACGCTTGCTGGCTTTGCACTCACCTTATGCGCTGCATTTTCATGGGCCAGCGGTAATGTCATCAATAAAAAAATAGGTGTGACAAATGTACTGAGCCTGGTGTCATGGAGTGCTCTTGTGCCCATCTTGCCTTTTATTTTTCTCTCTTATCTGTTTGAAGGTGGCGATGTCATATTGCACAGTTTACGCAATATGAATTTGTCATCAGGTCTGACCATCGTTTACCTGGCCGTTGCGGCGACCCTCGTCGGCTATACCTTATGGGGGAAATTATTGTCAAGTTTGCCTACCCACCTGGTCGCACCGCTGACGCTAATGGTACCGGTAGTGGGCTTGACAGCAGCATGGCTGATACTTGATGAGGCGCTGAGCAAAACCCAGTTATTGGGAGCTATTATAGTAATGGCTGGTCTGCTCATTAATGTATTCGGCGCAAAACTGGTTCATAACTTGCGCAATATGTTTGCCTGATTCACCATGCCCCGCATTCAGCCAGTTTATTTCCTGTTATTGCAAGACACTCTACTACTGGATATTGCCGGGCCAGCAGATGCACTTCTGTTTGCCAATCGTTACCAGGATGAAGTACGTTTTGAGATTCACTTTATCAGCTCACAGCAAAGCGTGAATTGTTCTGTCGGCCTGCAACTAGGCCCGCTGCTACCTTTGCCGGAACAATTGACTCCAGATGCCATCCTTATCTTGCCAGGCCTGATTGGCGGCAATGAAGTCTATGCTTTACCTGATGCGCAAATTGCCATCAGATGGTTGTCAGAAAAAGTGCATGCAAGCCACAGAGTGGTATGCATTTGTTCTGGCGCACTGATGGCAGCGCATGCCGGTTTACTGAGCGGGCGCCGGGCAACTACGCATCATAATCATTGGCATGAATTGGCTGAGATAGACAGCTCAATCAAAATAGAAGAAAACCGTATCTTCGTTGAAGATGGCCGCATCAGTACCAGTGCCGGCGTTACGGCAGGTATAGATCTCGCCTTGCATCTGGTCAGCGAACTTACCAGCCCTTTTGCCGCAAGTGCGGTTGCACGCAATCTGGTGGTGTACATGCGTCGTTCTGGCAATGACCCACAATTATCGCCCTGGCTCAAATACCGTAATCATCTGCATCCCATTGTTCACAAAGTACAGGATGCCATGGTCAGGAACCCTATTCACCCGTGGAATCTGACTGAACTTGCAAACCTTGCCTGTCGCAGCACGCGGCATGTTACACGCTTGTTTATGCTCCATGCAGAAGTGTCCATACAAACTTATCTGACTTCACTGCGTTTATCGCTGGCAGAGAAATTCCTGGCCAATACTGACTGGTCAATAGAACGTATCGCCGAAGCATCAGGCTTTGGTTCAGCAAGGCAATTCCGACGTATTTGGAATGCCCATTTCTCGGCTCCGCCATCTGGCAGGCAATTCAGGTAATTTACCCTATACACTTAAACTGAAAAAACAAACAAGCCCGGCACTTTACTGTGACGGACTTGTTTGTTTTGTAGATTTTCCTACTTCAATCCCGCCAAGAATTGCTTCAGGCGGGGTTGATACTACGTACACCGTATTAAGCGATGAAGTCGCCAGCAACGATGGAACCTGCGCCAATGATTTTAACGATAAAGTCAGTTGCATCAACAGTACCTACAGTGCCACCGATGTTTTGGAAAGCATAAGTACCAGCTGCTGTACCTGCGGCTACAGTGATCACGTAAGCCTGAGTATTCGCTGCCAGAGCCGCGCCAGCTGCAGTTGCTGCTGTAGCGATTGCTGCTGCCAGAGTAGATACATCAGCAGTAGCGATAGACAACAGGTTCAATGTTGTTGCTGCTGTGCCAGTTTTGAACACGTCAGCGCCAGAGATCTTAAAGCCTGCCACCGTGTCAATAGAAGAGATCACAGAACCAGCCGTAATCGTGTCAGCTCCAGTTGCGACTGAAGACAGGTTGATCGTATCAACACCGCTACCACCAGTGATGGTAATAGGTGTGACATTGGCTCCAATCACATTAATTGTCTGACCACCAGAACCCAGAACCACTACATCTCCTGTTGCACCTTTGGAGTAATTCAGAGTTACACCAGCACCGTTTTCATTAGTGAAGGTCCAGCCAGTTGCAGCAGAGCCAGTTACGTTCACTGTTTCAACGCCAGTTACCAGAGCAGAGATATTCAAGTTAGCACCGATAGCACCGATGTTCAGTGTATCTGTACCCAAGCCGCCGTCCAGCGTTGTTGCGCCGGCGATTTGTGTAGCTGTGTAGTTGAATGTATCGTTACCTGAACCACCAACAACGCTCACTGTGTTAGTACCAGCAGTGAATGTGTTAGTACCAGCAGCCAGAGTGAAGCGTTCGATCGCTGCGTTAGCAACGATAGTGCCGGCTGTAGTGAACGCGATAGTTTCTGTGTTGCCTGCAGTTACAGTGCCTGTAAAGGAATTGTATTGCGCTGCAGTCATGGTGTACACGCCTGTTGCTGCCAATGTCAGGTTTTCGAAGCCTGTGATGTTCGCACCAGCGATGTTGTCACCAGCACCCAGAACCAGAGTATCAGCAACGCCAGCACCTGCACTGAATGTACCGGAGTAAGTCTTAGCTGCTTCCAGTGTCAGTGTGTTGTTACCCAGACCCAGATTGACGTTACCAGCCAGCAGTGTGGAACCAGTGTTAGTGAAGTCTACGGAATCGTTACCTGTGCCGCCATTGATGGTAGTGATACCGGAAGTAGCATTAGCAAAAGTAACTGCGTTAGTAGCATTAGCCAAGTTCAATGTTTTGATATTGGAAATGATACCGCCTGTAGAACCATTATTCACGGCAAAGGCAAATGCATCACCCAGAGTGATCGCATCAGTGTCACCCAGATTACCGTTGACTGTTGTGCCATTCAACGTTGCTGTCAAGCCTGTGAAGTTATCGTTCACGCCTGCAACGCTGTTGAATGTACCGCCAGCTACCAGTGCTGTTGGAGACAAAGCAGAACCGCCACCGTTGATTGGGGATGTACCAACAACACCTGTTGTTACTGTTGCGCCGCCAGACACTGTTACAGCATTGCTGACTGTAGTGTTGTTGACGTTACCACCA